>DATHDG010000014.1:0-282163 GCA_035319125.1 Dissulfurispiraceae bacterium
GCCGGCACACTTATAATGGCTTATGTGCGCTTCGCGCACTTTGTCGCAGCCTTTCTGTTTACGGTCTGCGTCCTTGTGAGGATTTACTGGTGGTTTGCAGGCAATAAGTATGCGAAGCTTAACCAGTTCATCCCTACATCCGCCGAGAGAATCGAAAACACCCTCTGCACGGCCATGTTCTACGCCTTCTGCAAAAAGGACCTGCCGCATTCGCCGGGACATACGGGTCTAGCCGGAGTTTCATATTTCTTCCTTTTCTGCTTGTACATCGTCGAGATTATAACCGGAGCGGCAATGCTGAAGCTTGCCCACGGAGGCGGTGCGGTGTTTACATTGATGGGCGGATGGTCGCTCGGAATTATGAGCGTTGCCTATTTGAGGCTCATACACCACCTGATCATGTGGGTCATCTGGCTCTTCGTGATAGCCCATGTATACATCTCGTGGCACAACGATCTTATCGAAAAGAACGGGCTGATAAGCTCGATGTTCAGCGGTTATAAGAACATGGAGGACGGACATTAATTTGCAGACAGTACTTTTAGGACTAGGAAATGTCCTGATGAAAGATGAAAGCCTAGGGGTCCATGCGGTCAGGGCCATCAGGGATAGATTTGACTGCCCTTCCGGGCTGACGATCATTGATGGCGGAACGCTGGGCCTCGACCTTCTTCCTCTTTTCGAAGATTACGACAGAATGATTATCGTCGATGCAGTGAATTTCGGCAGGGAGCCTGGTTACATCGGGGTGCTCGAAGATGAACAGATCCCTGCCGCAATATTTTCCAAACTGTCTGTTCATCAGATCGGGCTTGCAGATCTCATTTCCGTTGCCAGGCTAAAAGGTATAATGCCGTCCAGATTGTGTCTGATAGGAATGCAGCCGGCACCCGAAGATTTTTCATTAGGGCTGGAAATGTCAGATTCAGTTAAGCAGAATATGGACAATCTCATATCCGTTGTTATCGACAAGTTAAAAGAATTGCAGATCGCATGCACTCCTAACACTCAGGAGACGCAATGAATGTCCGGGCAAACTGAAGACAGAGCCGTCGTCCAATTTATTCACCGAACACCTTTATTTGAGCAGTGTTTGAGAGATTTATTTAGTCAGGGTGGAACGGCTGCTCTGGCAGCAAGAAGAGTCGAACGGATTATCTGCACTCTTGCACAACAAGGGCGCAGTCATTCAAGAGAGAGGTTCGGCATAACAAGAAAAGGTGAATACAGGATAGACAACTGCAAAAAGATTGCGCTCGGGCATGGCTATCGTCTCATCTGCATACTTAAAGACTTTCATCTTGTCCTTTTATTTGTGGGTTCCCACGATGCTTGTTTTAGGTGGATAGAGCGCCATAGAGGCTTCAAGTACAGTACCACGGATTTGACTGATGCAGTTCCAGCAGAATGCTGCACAGATAATAATAAAAGTGATCTCCCGCAAGATGTGATTGAAGAGTGTAAATTTGTTGAAGCGTATGAGGCAGAATTGATGAGCCGGATCAGCGATGATATGCTTTATAAAATTTTTCCGGATTTGTGCAGGGGACAAGAATCGCCGCAAAAACGATTGTTTTAATCTTAAGGCTATTGACAGTGAATGCGATGTCAACAGGCAGTTACCGAAATAATCGTTGAAATCCTAAATTATTGAGTGTTCAATTATTTACCCCATACGATCGCAACCCTTGACGCTATTATGAAACATAATAAGTTGCTATATTTATAAAATCTACCTAATTTGACGGGAGGAACAATGGCAACTATTAAAAAAGCATCCGCTTCAAAAGCTGCAGGAAGAGCCAAGGCTCAAAAGACCGTGAAAAAACATGTAAGAAAAGCTTCGCCAAAAAAACAGAAGGAACTCAAAACGGGTGGCCATTATAAGTGTTCCGTATGCGGACTTGCAGTGACAGTGGACACTGTCTGCGGATGCACTGATTTCTGCGATATAATCTGCTGCGGCGAACAGATGAAGCCCTCTAAATAGGATCATTGATAATAGTATTGCCGCAATGCAGAAAATGCAGAGAGTATGATTGTTATGCAGAGAGCCCGAGAAAGGCTGCCTGATTTGAATAATGCATTTTCGATCTTTTGTAAAGATCGGCGATCTTAAGTATGACCTGACATCACTTAATGTAAATTTTTTTCCGTATATTTGGGTCGATGTTTGATTGAATTTGCATGTTGGGGGCTTGACTATGCATTGACAAAAATGCAGAGCTGTTACAATAATCATGGAGTGGATTGCAAAAGAGTATGTGGCTGTTTAATGGTGGTTGATGCGTGTATTAAAGTTTATAAATGGCCGTGGTTCATGGTCGATAAGAAATGATTGCAAAGGAGATATGATGAAGATGGGAGGAATGCACTGGACCCAGCGTTTGATTCCATTTGCCGCAGTCGTGGCTGTGATAACAGTCCTGTTTATCACCGGTTGCCAGGGAACTATGCCTACAATGGGTGGTGGAGGCACAGTAGCTACAGGATCGGCTGGGGGCGCCAACGCTCAGGGAGCCAGCAGCCAGCTTGAGAGATGCAGCGAATCTCTAGGTACTGTTGCAGTCGTCGAAGATCAGGGAGCTCCTTGGTATGGTTATTTATCAAGTCAATATAAGCTTGGCTCCACAGTGCCTGTGCTTAGGATGTTGATACAGCAGTCTAACTGTTTTGTTGTTGTTGAGCGCGGTCGCGCAATGTCTAACCTAATGCAAGAACGTGCATTGGAAAGCAGCGGCGAGATGCGCCGAGGCAGTAAGTTTGGCAAAGGACAAATGGTGGCTGCAGACTATACAATGAGTCCAAGTATCACTTTTAGCCAGAAAGGGACAGGCGGCGCAGGTGCCGCATTGGGAGGTCTTATAGGCAGAGTTGGTGCAGTTGCGGCTGGAGGCTTGAGATCAAATGAAGCTTCAACTACGCTGCTTATGATAGATAACAGGTCGGGTGTTCAGCTTGCCGCTGCTGAAGGAAGCGCTAAGAATTTTGACTTCAACCTCTTCGGCGGCATGTTTGGAAGCGGTGGTGGCGGTGCGGCAGGTGGCTATACAAATACGCCGGAAGGAAAGATTCTGACTGCTGCCTTCATGGACTCCTACAATAAAATTGTCATTGCTGTGCGAAATTATAAAGCTCAGACGGTCAAAGGCGGGCTCGGCACTGGCGGAAGATTAGGGGTGCAAGGGGGCCAGACTGATGCATCAAGGGAGTTGGATGGAACTTCACAAGGAACAGTGACAGTCAAATCGAAATATAATTCCGTCAATGTGAGATCCGCACCGGGCCCGAATAAGCCTGTTATCGCTACAATACCGGGTGGTTCAACAATAACCAAGATTTCTTCTAATAAAGACTGGGTAAAAGTTAGAGTTGATAAAGAAGACGGCTCTCAGGTGGATGGCTGGGTGAGCAAGACAGTTTTAGAATAGCAAGACAGCATTAGAATAGACTGAATTGTAAGAGGGATAACCGATATTTAAAATTAAGGTTATCCCTTTTGCTTGTGGAACTCAGCATCAAACTGTTAAACACTATCTTGGTTTCTCGAACACATCAGACATTCTTGTCATGTTTTCTCAGCCAAAATTATTAAGCTGACATTGTGGTAATCGTAATCGCATCAAATAAGGGAGAATCCACATATTTGACTGATCGATGCTAAGATTTAATAAAAAAATGTTACTTTTCGTCCTTGTTAAGCATATAATACTCTATGCTTACCTACGCCGAAAGAATTCTTTCAGCCAAGAAGGTGATAGAGAATCTGTTTCGTGCTCGCAAGGCGGTCAGAATATATCCAGTCAACAGCCCGGTAACTAACAAATATATTGAAGATCTTTACGCAGAACTGCTACGGCTTTTGCAATTTCAGGAAAAAATAGCGTTCGACGTGAGCCTTGACGAAATTCATTTCGAACTCGAAGAGATATATCGTTCTGAATCACAGGAGAATAATGTACCTCTTATTTTATTTAGAGATGGCGTCAGGGAAGTAATTTTCAAAAAAGGTCTGACCAAAGATGAGGTTACAAGATTTGTTGCCATAATATCACGAGATACGGAGCGCGGCGGTGACGATCTGGTTACTAAGATATGGGACCAGGACTTCAATCATATTCGTTGCATTGTTTACGAGCCGGACATATTCGAGATGTCTAGTGATGAAGAGTTTTCTAGTAGAGAAGATTCGCTCAGTATTGAACTTTCCTCCGAACTTGGCAGAGCACATAGCGATGCTGTCTTAAGGCAGCCAGATGAACAGATAGGCTATAACGCAGAGTTCACCGATGCCGAGTTGCTGACACTGAAAAAGGACATCGAACTAAACCGGGCAGATAAAACAGAGAGGTTGTTTGCGATCATACTGGAGCTTTTCCTTCTGGCCGAGACGGAAATTGAATATAACGAAATAGAAAGTATCATGAAGAAGGCAGTGGAACTGGCCCTTGAAGCAAGGAAGATTGATGTGCTGGCTGACTTTTTTATTAATGTCAAGAAGGCTTACGTTGATGCTTCTAATGACCTGCGTTTTAAGACAAATTTATCGAATATATTTTCTTTTTTCAGCTCTGAGAGATTTTTGGTAAAGGTTGGGTCTATGCTTGACGGTGGCGTGAGGATTAGCGATGAAACCAGGGGAAAGCTGGTCGGCCTGATGGACAAAGGGTCAATACCTAATCTGATATCGATTTTGGGCTATCTTGAAACGATTTCTGCGCGCAAAGCAGTTGTTAATATTCTCGGCGAGGTAGGAAAGGCTGACGTAAATGAAGTTACGCGCGGTCTGACCGATGGGCGGTGGTATGTTATTCGCAATGTAGTAATAGCACTGAGAAAGATAGGTGACAGGCAGGCTAAACGAGAGCTTTTGGCTATATTGGATCATCAGGATGCCAGAGTCCGGCGAGAAGTGGTTAAATCCCTTGCTGAACTCGGAGGTAATGAGTTGCGCGGGGTTCTGAATACGGCACTGGAAGATCCGGATCTGTCTGTCAGATTGACAGCATTGGGCGCTGTCCCTTCTTTAGGCGATTCGTCTGCTAAATCATTCATGAAGAATGCGGTGCGGAGCAGAAGATTTCTCAAGCGTGATTATGAAGAGAAAAAAGAATATTACAATGCCTTGCTGCGGTACGATAGTGAGGATGTGCTCTATTTGCTGGAACAAAAGCTAAGGAAACGGAGTCTGTTTGGAAAGGCAAGAAATGAAGAGAACAAGGCTGCTATAGCATACAGTATCGGGACAAAGAGAGACAAAAGACTGCTACCGTGCCTGCAAAAACTTGCCGATTGTAAGAATGAAGCGCTGAGACAGACTGTAACAGATGCTATAAGGAATATAGAGCATGACATCTGAACATAAAGGTAATAATGGAAATTCGGGCAGCCAGGGGGTAAGGGAACGGATAACAGGCATTTACAGCCGTCTTGTATCGCTGGCGCGGGAAATGCCGGAACAGCTCACTGCAGGGGAACGAGTTGATGTGCGGAGCACCAGGCGCATCCTTCAACATCTGGCGGACATGATCGCCAACGGCGATCCAATGCTGCTGGGAATGGCGCTAATTGAGAACCGCTATGACTATAATTATCGCCATCGCGTAAACACTGCAATACTGGCAATAGCACTTGGGTGCAAGGTGGGGCTCATCAAGAAGGAGTTGGCAGAGCTTGGACTGGCAGCATTTCTGGCTGACATTGGCAAACTCCTGGTTCCGACAGAAGTTCTCAATAAGCAAGGAACTTATGATGAAAATGATTGGCGAATAATGAAGCGCCACACTGTTCAGGGATTCAAAGCTATTTATGGCATCCAGAAAGCTGATGATCAACTAACGCGAGCCGCTATTGCGTCATTTGAACACCACCTGCATTTCGACCTTTCAGGGTATCCGCCGGTTCATCATATTTTCGAACAGGATTTTTATGCAAGAATAATCGCTATTGCGGAATGGTATGACGCCCTGACAACAGCGCGATCCTACACAGAAGGGTACCGTTCACCAGACTCGGCTATAAAGCTAATGCTTGAAAAGGCGGGCAAAGAGCTTGACCCTGTGCTGCTAAAGACGTTTGTTTCCATGATGGGGCTATATCCGGTTGGATCACTGGTGATGCTTGACAGCAATGAACTGGGGATTGTCGTGGAGCCCCATAGCGTTCTGTTGAAAAGACCGCGAGTAATGGTTCTGACAGACGCTCAGGGCAGATCAGTGAAGCCATTTATTGCAGCGCTTAGCCGCAGGGATGGGGACGGCAAATACATCCGCAGCATTAGCAAAACTCTCGATCCTAACGACTATAAAATCAATTATACGTCATTCTTCTATCGCAGGGCTGCGGCCCGCAGCGAAACGAACTGAGCAGGGTTTCTATAAGGTTGACTAGCTTTAATTCATGGCTGTAAACTATCCCGATGGAAAAATTGATACTTGAAGCCTTTGCGGAAAGCGCAGCAATAAAAGAAAAATTTGTCAAGACACATTTGTCTCTTATAGCCAAGGTTTCCAATTTAATTGCAGAGGCATTCAGCGAAGGGAACAAATTGTACCTTTTCGGCAATGGTGGCAGCTCATGCGATGCTTCGCATATAACAGCTGAATTTGTTAATCGTTTTAAGAAAGACCGGCCCGGTTTGCCTGCTATCACGCTGAACACGGATATGGCTGTTCTAACATCCATAGCGAATGACTACGACTTTTCAGATATCTTTGCGCGGCAGCTCAAGACGTTGGCGGAGCCTGGTGACATAGCCATTGCAATCAGCACAAGCGGCAGTTCCAAGAATATCATTAAGGCTGTAGAAGTCGGCAGGAAGAAAGGCGTAAAGATTGTAGCCTTCACGGGGGCCAAGGGTTCCAAGTTTGCCGCCAAGTGTGATTATGCTTTTGTCGTCCCTTCCGAAGATACTCCAAGAATCCAGGAAGTGCATATTACTCTGGGGCATGTTATATGTCAGATAGTAGAAGAGATTCTTTTTGAAGCTCCGAGAGGGAACAGCACATCCAGGAGCGCTACTGGAATCCGGTAATGAAAATCCTCGGCATTGACCCCGGCAGTCTCAGTTGCGGGTACGGCCTGATCAGCGCACAGGAGATACGCAACAAAAAAATCGGGTTCAACGGCAATCGACGTCTAAATGCTTGTTCATATATAAAATCCGGCCGGATCGTGATGACTGAATCAAAGCTTTTGCACGAAAGATTGCGCGATCTGTATGAATCATTGAGTGAAATTATAACCGAGTCTGAACCTGACGAAATTGTCATAGAAAGGATGTTTTTTGCCAAGGGGATCAAGTCTGCGCTCAGTCTTGGCCAGGCTCGCGGAGTAGTCTTGCTGGCCGCATCACTTAGCGGGCTTCCAATCTTCGAATATACTCCACTTGAGGTAAAGCAAGCAGTGGTAGGCTATGGCAGGGCTGATAAAAACCAGGTTCAGTGCATGGTCAGGGAGATTCTGGGCATAAATCATCAGCTATCTTCTGACGGAGCCGATGCACTCGCGGCTGCGCTTTGTCACTCACATTCTCAGGGGGCAATTTCTGACCTTACCAGAAAGGCTGGGCGCCATAGGGTCGTGGCTTTATGATAGCAACCCTGAGGGGTAAAGTTATATCAAAAAGACCTGAGGGGATCATAGTCGACGTCGGGGGCGTGGGATACTCAATCAGCGTTCCGCTTTCAACTTTATCCTCCATGCCTGATGAATCATCCGAGGTTTTTCTTTTTACATATTTGCATGTGCGTGAAGATCTGCTGCAACTGTTCGGCTTCCAATCTGAGGAGGAGAAGCGAATATTCATGACCCTCATTGGCGTGTCGGGTATTGGTCCTAAGATTGGGTTAAGCATACTCTCAACCATTCCTGCTGAAACCTTTTACGGACTTGTCCACTCTGAAGATATCGAGGCGCTATGCCGGGTGCCCGGACTGGGAAAGAAGACGGCCCAGCGCATTATTCTCGAACTCAGAGAGAAACTGCCGACTCTTAAGGAAAGGAAAGATGCACTGTATGATGATACACTTTCTGCGCTGGTCAATCTTGGGTACAAGAAGAACGTGGCTCAGGATGCTCTTGACAAGGCTTATGACAGTGGATTAAGGGACATTGAGAGTTTATTGAAAGAGACGTTAAAATATCTAACAAAGGAATAGATACCCGCGGCATACGGAAGGTAGCACAATGAAGATAGAAGACAGCGGCACAGTGCCATTAACTCCGGAAGTTCTTCAGGAGGAAACTTCTTATGAAGTGAATCTGCGACCTCGCAATCTGTGCGACTTTATCGGCCAAACAAAGATTAAGGAAAACCTTAAGGTTTTCATAGATGCAGCTCTGATGAGGAAAGAGCCCCTTGACCATGTGTTATTTTTTGGTCCTCCAGGATTAGGTAAAACCACTCTTGCTACGATTATTGCAAATGAACTGGGAGTTAACATAAAGACTACTTCAGGCCCTGTTTTGGAGAGGCCTGGAGATCTTGCCGCTATCCTCACTAATCTTTCCGATCGCGATATACTCTTTGTGGATGAGATACACAGGATGTCTCGCGTGGTGGAAGAAGTTCTTTATCCGGCCATGGAGGACTATAGCCTTGATATAATTATCGGGCAGGGGCCGAATGCCAGGACACTAAAGCTTAACCTCCCTCGCTTTACGCTTGTCGGTGCAACAACCCGCACAGGCTTGCTTACATCTCCTCTCAGAGACCGTTTCGGTGTCATCTGCAGGCTTGAGTTTTATGACTCATCTGATCTGCAAGAGATCGCCGGCAGGTCAGCACGGTTGCTTGGCATTTCATTGCATAAAGATGCCGCGGATGAGATCGCTCGCAGATCACGCGGCACTCCGAGAATTGCAAACAGAATACTCAAGCGTGTGCGAGATTTCGCCCAAGTGAAGGGTGAGGGCATTATAGACATAAAGATCACGCGTGAAGCGCTCGATGCTCTTGCTGTCGACACGCTGGGCCTTGATGAGATAGACAGGAAGCTGTTGCTTACTATAATCGAAAAGTTCAGCGGCGGTCCTGCCGGCATTGATGCTATTGCCGCAACACTTAGAGAAGATCGTGACACTATAGAAGATGTTTACGAGCCTTTTCTGCTGCAGGAGGGGCTGATTGAAAGAACAGCGAGAGGAAGGCTCGCCACTCGCCGAGCTTATGAGCATCTGGGCAAATCTATACCTCAAGGGTTGTTTTAGTTATCTGCCATGATGGTCCTTATGCATATCTGCTGTTCTAATTGCGCCATCTACCCAATTCATACATTACAACTGCGGGGAGTTGACATCAGAGGGTTCTGGTTTAATCCAAATATCCATCCTTATACAGAATACAGGAATAGGCTTGACTCACTTAGAAGGCTGCAGGAAATATGGAAGCTTGATGTCGAATATTATGGCAACTATGGATTGATCGATTTTCTGAAGAATGTCGTAAACAATGAAAAAAATCGATGCAAGTTCTGCTATTCGGTCAGGATGGATAAAACTGCGGAGATTGCCAAAGAGTCAGGGGCTGATGCATTTACCACATCACTTCTTGTCAGTCCTTATCAAAATATTGATATGATAAAAGAAGTGGGATACTCGCTACAGAATAAGTATGGGGTCGAGTTTTATTTTGAGGATTTTCGCGTGGGATTTGGAGAAGGACGTCGTATGGCAAAGGCAATGGACCTGTATCGACAGAAATACTGCGGGTGCATCTATTCCGAAATGGAAAGGCACATGGAGACGCCCTTGAATTCAGACAGCTCAACTCTGAAGCCTACTTAATGGTATGGAACATTTCGGCAAATTGCTTATTATAGTCGGCATAGTAATTGTTGCCATCGGGCTGCTCCTGACGATTTCGGGCAGGCTTCCGTGGGTCGGAAGGTTGCCCGGCGATATTGTTATACAGAAAAAAAACATCACCTTTTATTTTCCGATAGCGACCAGTATTTTATTTAGCTTGATACTTACACTTATCTTTTGGTTTATGGGACGGAAATAAGTGGAGAAACGCGAGACAATTATTTCTGTGCAGCGTGACATCAACAGCGGTAATCAAACATACGCAGCATTACTGTTTGTTTCATTCGTTCTTTTTGTTATCTGTTGCATGGAGAACTCCGCTCATGCCGAAACATCTGTCCGTGTTTTGCTTATGGATAATAAAGAACTTAAGTTGCCCGCAAAGGATGAGAGACTTACTTGCATGGGCAGCGCTGCCGGTGATGTACATCTAAGTGGCGTCAAATACTCCGGAGTGATAGAAGTCTGGAAGGGCGATAAGGGTCTGTATGTGATCAATGACCTGCCGCTTGAAGACTATGTAAAGGGAGTAGTAGCGTCCGAGATGAAAAGCAATTGGGATATTGAGGCCTTGAAAGCACAGGCAGTTGCAGCCAGAACTTATGCGATTTATCAGATAGGCAATTCTGCTCCCGGCGCACCTTATAATCTTACATCCACAGTGCTTGATCAGGCGTATAAAGGTTCCAATGGATCTGCCGGCGTTGAGCAGGCGGTCAATGCTACACGAGGAGAGATATTGATGTTTGCTGCAAAGCCGATAGCGGCCTTCTATCATTCAACTAGCGGTGGTATGACTGAAGACGCCGTCGAGGTTTTCGGAAAGGATATCCCTTATCTTAAACCGGTAAAGACGAACTCCGAACTTTCCCCGTATTTTATGTGGGAAAAAATAATACCGGTGTCTGAAATAGAAAAGGCGCTTGATCTGCAGGGGATAAACGATATCAACATCGAGTCGCGCACTGCTTCCGGCAGGGCTAAGGATATTGTAATCGGGATGGAAAATAGAAATACCGGCATTCTTGCAACCGAACTGAGAAAGAGGTTAGGATGGGAACGATTGCCAAGCACCCTGATCACAAGGATATCGAGAAACAATAGCCTGATGGTTTTTGAAGGAAGGGGCTATGGACATGGCGTGGGTATGTGTCAATGGAGTGCCCTCGAAATGGCTAAGGATGGCATGACGTACAGGCAAATCCTGGAATATTTCTATCAAGGCACCAAGATACAAAGAATTGAAGACCGCTGATTTCGATTTTTATCTGCCGCAAAATATTATCGCCTTTCGACCTTCGCCTGAGCGCGATGGTTCAAGGATGCTTGTTGTGCAACGTGACGGAACTTTGGAACACAGGCTTTTCAAGGATATCTCAAAATACTTCGTCAGCGGTGATCTGTTGATACTCAACAATACGAAAGTAATGCCCGTCAGGCTGATAGGCAAAAAGCCATCAGGTGGAAGAATTGATCTGATACTTGTGAAGGGGGACGGGGCAGGTGCGTGGGAGATACTATGCCGGGGAAGGTATGTGGGGCTTGTATCGTTCAGATCAGGCATCAAAGCAGAAATATTCGAGATCTCTCTGAACGGGGGCAATTCAAGGCGTCTGCGGTTTGTCAATGACGGTATTTCTGATATTTCGGAGATCCTTGCATTATGCGGGGCAATGCCTTTGCCGCCATACATCAGAAGGATGCCTGACGAAGACGACATGCTGAGGTATCAGACTATTTATGCGGAAAAGAGCGGCTCTATTGCCGCACCGACAGCCGGACTGCATTTTACCGAAGATGTTTTGCAGGATCTGAAGGCAAAGGGGGTTCTTGTGCGCAGACTTACCCTTCATGTAGGTGCAGGCACCTTTATCCCGATAAAGACTGAGCGCGTGCATGATCATGAAATGCAGGCGGAATATTTTGAAATCGGAAAGTCTGTTCTCGATGAAATTAGGGGCGTCAAGAAATCAGGAGGCAAGATCGTCGCTGTCGGCACGACTGCTGCAAGAGCACTGGAAGGTTATCTGAGCGGTAGATACAGCCCATCTGTCGGCAGCAATGGTGTTGTTCGTGGATCAACGGATATCTTTATATATCCCGGATATCAATTCAAGGCTATAGATGCGCTGCTCACCAATTTTCATTTGCCGCAATCAACGCCTCTGATGCTCGCTTCGGCACTTTGCGGATATAATAAGCTTATGGTTGCATATCGTGAGGCCATCGCTAAAGGTTATAGATTTTTTTCCTATGGTGATGCTATGCTGATTTTATGAACGGAAAGGGCACCCAATCGTCCTCTTCGCTAGTAATTGTCAGCAGAAAGATGCTGATAGCAGTTATAGCAGGGACGGCTCTTTTCAGCTTTGGTCTGGGCTATTTTTTGGGCTATGGCGGCTCAACCACACCTCGCATTGTTAAACAGGTTGAAGCCGACAATAAAGTTGCCCTATCCGAAGAACGTACTGTTCTGGATTCATCTGGCAAGCCTACAATTGTACCTCCTGCTGCGACTCCGGGAATAATCCCGAAAGAGCTTCAGCCTATGGCAAAGCGTAGTGACAATATTATACCTGCCGCAAAGGAGGCCAATGGGCGCTCGTCCAGAATGTCTGACGAAAAGAAATCCGAAGCCCCTAAAGAGCCTGCGAAAAAAGAAATAGCCGGTACCGAAAAGAAGGTATTTGATGTTAATAATAAGTCCGGCGTATCAAGGCCGGCTGAGGTCAAGGGTGATGCCGGTAAATCCGGCAAGAGAATTGTGGATAACACTAAGGTCAAGGATAGGCCAAAAAAAGTAGCAAGAAGACATTTGCAGAAGTCCAGGAATGGGGGCAGCCCGTTCTATACAGTCCAGCTGGGTGCGTTTGAAGATCCTGAAAAGGCTACCAAGCTTAAGCATTTGCTATTGAAAAAAGGTTTCAAGGCGTCAATTTCTGGATATAAGTCACCTGAAGGTGAATCCTTGTCGAGGGTCAGGATAGGACATTACACTACAAAAAAGGAAGCCGATGAACTGCTTGCAGGACTCAAAAGTGCAGGGATAGATGGTCTTGTTATATGCGGAAAGATTTAATGGCTCAACTCACTTCATGTAGTTGCCGGAGGGATTTACGAAAACTATAGAACTGGATCTTGATCAGGAAAAAGAATACCCTTTTATTCACGGCGGAGCCGATAAGGTTTTGAAATCGGTTGAGGAATCCCTTGGAGTCGCCATCAGCATACGGGGCACGCGGCTCTTTCTGCAAGGGGAGGACGAATCAGTGGAAAAGGCCGGGCGCCTCATAGGAGAGATAAGAGAGGTTAATAGAAATGGTTACACCTTGCGGCCTGAGGATGTAACTTACGCAGTCAGGTCTATTTCTGAAGGCAAGGATGTTTCCGTCAAAAGTCTGTTTTCAAGCAGCATCCCCGTGTCATCCAAAAAGCGTTTTATAATTCCAAAGACCGAAACGCAGCGATTATACATTGAATCGATAGGTACAAGTGATATTGTTTTTGGCATTGGTCCTGCCGGTACAGGTAAAACATATCTCGCTATGGCCATGGCAATACATGCATTCCTCCAGAGACAGGTTTCAAGAATAGTATTGGTACGACCGGCTGTAGAGGCGGGGGAAAAACTCGGCTTTCTGCCCGGCGACATTGCTGAGAAAGTAAGCCCATATCTAAGACCGCTTTATGACGCTCTTTTTGACATGATGGAGATAGACAAAGCCCAAAAGCTTATAGAGAGAGGGACAATAGAAATTGCGCCTCTCGCCTTCATGAGAGGCCGTACATTAAACGATTCGTTCATTATCCTTGATGAAGCTCAAAACACAACAACGGAGCAGATGAAGATGTATCTCACCCGGTTGGGATTTGGGTCCAAGACTGTTGTTACGGGAGACATAACGCAGATAGACCTGCCGTCCGGCAGGATGTCTGGACTTATTGAAGCGGTTAGGATCCTCAAGGACGTTGAGGGTATCAGGATCATCAATTTTACTGAAAGGGACGTGGTCCGTCATAGACTGGTCCAGAAGATAGTGCAAGCATATGAGAGACATGAAAAACGGGATACAGAAGAGTAGCGGTCAGCGCGTCTCAAAAGATATACAGTCCTTGATCGCCACTCTGAAGGAAAAATATGCGGATCAGTCTGCAAGCATATCGTTTCTAAGCGGACTTGCCTTTGTATCCGCCATCATTATACAGGAAGAGATTAATCCGAGTTTTTTCCTCGGCAGCTTTTTCCTGTGCGTTACCGTTTATTTTATTTTCTTCAAGGACATTAAACGATATAAGCCGCTTTTTATCAATGATCATAAAATGGTGCTGCTGCTGGGCTTACTTCTGGTGGCAACACTCTTTATCGGCAGGGTCTTTGACCATCTGAATGCCGGCATGGGCCGAGGTCTCGGCTTTCCTGTCGGTATGACGTCCATGTTCGGCAGTCCCATCCCGGTGGGCGCTATGCTTGTTGCCCTGATTTTTGATTTTCATGCTGCGCTGATGTTTGCCCTTATAATCAGCCTTATTACAGGCGTCTGGTTTCACAATCCTTATGTCCCGGCATATATTTTCATAGGAAGTTTAACGGCTGCTTTCAGCGTCATAAGGTGTAAGAAGCGCTCGGCACTTATAAAAGGAGGCCTTTGTGTCAGCGCAGTCAATGTTGTAACATCTGGAATTATTCTGCTGCTGACGTCTAATCTCTTTACGGATGCAGCACCGGCTGGAATTTTCTTTGCTGTGATGTCGGGATTTTTTGTTATGGCTCTTGTATCTATCATACTGCCGCTCATCGAACACTTCTTTGGAGTCAGCACTGACATAAGTCTTCTGGAACTTCTCGATCTTGGCCAGCCGCTGATGAAGAATCTGATGATAAACGCGCCTGGTACATATCATCACAGCATCATAGTTGGCAACCTTGCTGAAGCTGCGGCGGAAGCTGTGGGCGCAAATCCGCTGCTGGCGAGGGTAACGGCTTACTATCACGACATCGGCAAGATCAAGATGCCTGAATATTTCGTAGAGAACCAGCAGGGCGCTTTGAATAGGCATGAGCGTCTTGCGCCTCACATGAGCGCAATGATACTGGTATCGCACGTTAAAGAAGGCCTTGAACATGCCAGACAGCATAAAATGCCCAAGATGGTTTTGGACATAATCCAGCAGCATCACGGTACTCGCCTGATGACCTTCTTCTACCAGAAGGCGAAAGAGCGCAATGGGATTGCTAACATGGATGAGTATCGCTATCCGGGGCCGAAACCGCAGACGAGAGTTGCGGCGTTAGTAATGATGGCTGATGCAGTAGAAGCCGCTGCAAGAGCATTGACTGATCCTACATCTGCGCGCATAAGCGCACTTGTAGAAAAAATCATCAATGAGATATTCCTTGACGGACAGATTGATGAATGCGAGCTTACTCTTAAGGATATGTCTGAGATAAAGAGGCGCTTTACCTTTGTGCTAACCAGCATATTCCATAAGAGGATAGAATATCCTGATGTGGAAATCAGAGGTTCGCACCAAAAGACTGACGCGGTCGTCGAGAAAACAACACATAATAATGGAAATAGCGGTAAGGAACTCCCAAAGATCGATAAAAGTAAATCCGCCTGAGATCAAGCGCATACTGGCAGCTGCGCTCATGTATCTTTCCAGGGGTAGAAGAATCAGAGGTATCAATCTTTCTGCGGGCGCCTCGTTTGATCCATCCGATGCAAATGTCAGCGTACTGCTGGTGGGGGATAACAGAATGAGGGCGCTGAACCTTGCATATAGGGGTATAGATAAAACTACTGACGTCCTTTCTTTTTCTCAACTCGAAGGTATTGTGGTTGAACAGGTGTCGACGGACATTGGCGATATAGTGATAAATCCAGTCCAGGCTGCACGGCAAGCAGCAGATAGGGGAATTGATGTTGGCTTAGAGATGCGGCATTTGCTGGTGCACGGATTGCTCCACTTGATTGGATATGACCATGAGAAGGATCGCTACAATGCCATGAAAATGAGGAAAAAGGAAAAGGAGCTGCTGAATGCCCTTGAGAAAATGGGTAGATAGCGCCAATAATGCTATTGAAGGAATACTTTATGCTGCCAAGACCCAGCGGCACCTTAGATATCACCTCTATTCCGCGGTAACCGTTCTCATATTCAGCTATGTGTTAGGCGTTCAGCGCCATGATTTTCTGATTGTGGCTCTTACGGTAATACTTGTGCTGATGGCTGAGATGATGAATACTGCTGTTGAATTCATAGTAGACATGATCTCTCCTGAATACAGTGAAAGGGCCAGAATTGCAAAGGATGTTGCTGCCGGAGCAGTGCTGATTACGGCCATCGGCGCCATGGTAATCGGCTATATAGTTTTATTCCCCTATGTGCAGAGTGCCTTCGAGACGGGTGTTATCATAGCAAAGCATTCGAGCAACGAGATTGGTCTGATATCGGTTGTAATAGTGCTAGTTCTGGTAGTGGTGATGAAGGCCAGGTTTGGGCACGGCCACCCGCTGCGCGGCGGTATGCCGAGTGGGCACAGCGCCTTTGCTTTCTCGCTATGGCTGGCCCTAACGCTGATAACTGAAAATTTTTCAATTTCGCTTATCGGTTTCGTTCTTGCAGTTGTTATTGCGCAGAGCAGGATCACAATCAAAGCGCATACTCCACTGGAAGTGATAGCCGGATCTGTTCTTGGAGCAGGAATAACCCTTCTGCTGTTTCTTATTTTTAGGTGACCGGTAGCATTTGGCTGTAGCCAATGCCTCCAGAATGTTACAATTAAATAAACAATAACTGGACTAACAAAATGCTTTCATTTAAGAAATTCTTAACTATATTCAAGGGTCTTGGCTTTTCGGAAAAAGAGCTGCATGATTTTTATCAGTCTGTAAGCAAAACGGTGATACTCAGGATTGCCGGCAAAAGGTTATGGCCTGAAATATTTAGAATTGAAGAGCAGCATCAATGGCCGATCCTGTGTGAGCTTGATGCTCCTGAATTGCCTATTTACAGAGGCGCTGACAAGGCTCTGCTTGGAAGATTTATAGGCACTATAAGGGATGAGAAAGAGTTACGATTACGAAAGCCGCACATGGACAAAGTGCGTTACTGGACGCGGCTTCGCATAGTGATAGACGAAAGGATTGAGCTTTTCACTGATATATTTGGTTTCAGCGAAGCTGACATCAACCACTGTGAAATAGTTGCTGCCAGGTATTCGAAAATTGTCGATGACAGGATAGTGCGCAAGAAAAAACTCTGGAAGATTGGGTTAGGTACTGGAGCTGCAACGCTTGCCGGTGCAGCCGCCTGGTATCTATATATAAAGGACAAGAAATAGCAGAAAGCCGGGAACTCTATTCGATGCAATATTTTGCCGGAAGCGATAGGGGCTTGGTACGGCGTGAGAATGAAGATTCTTACCTTCTTTATATACCCGATAACGCAGACATCCTTGCTTCCAAAGGCATCTTGGCGATAGTGGCCGACGGTGTCGGCGGAGGGCCAGCTGGGGAAAAAGCAAGTTCTGAAGCCGTTATAGCAGTGAAAGAATCCTACTACTCTAATACAGCACACGATAATCCAGAGGCCCTGCAAATCTCTCTGGAAGCGGCGAATGCGCGCATCTTCCGTGAGTCGATAGAAGATCGGCGATTGAGCGGTATGGCAACTACCTGTACTGCATTTGTCGCAGCAGGGGGCTTAGGACTTCTTTGTCATGCTGGAGACAGCAGGGCTTATCTTCTCAGAGGTCGATGTCTGCGCTGCATCTCCAGAGACGATACTTTGGTGCAAGAACTTCTTGATGCCGGTCTTATATCCTCTGATGAGGGCAAAAAGCATCCTCAAAGGAATATCATACTCAAGGCAGTCGGAAGTTCGCCTCATCTGTCGCCGAGTACAAGCCGCTATGACCTCATGGCTGGAGATACCATACTATTATGCACCGACGGTCTGCACGGCTATGTGACTGATCAGGACATTTCAGCGGTGCTGCTGAACAATCCTGTGGACGTTGCAGGGCGGAAACTTATCAGGCTCGCGTTAGACATGGGCGGAGCGGACAATATAACAGTTGTTGCTTTTTCGATCTGATTACCTCGAGTTGGTCATTTTCTTGCCGGTTTCGATCAGCGCCTGCACAGGCTTTAGCCCATAAGGGCTGCCTTGCTCAATTGCTGTCAGAACTGTTCCGCCACCTGTAAAGAAATAGTAGTTTGCGTTGTCCATTACTGAAAGATATAGCCCTGGGCAGAGATCTTTGAACTCCTGTAGCGTATCGCCTCCACCGTACATTTTAATAGCAGAAGCGTTCATGTCTATTGCGTTGTCAAGCGCCTGTGATCCGGCAGTAAAGTGCGGGGTGAAGCCCATTACGGCGTTTACGAAAATTGTTTTTGCAGCATATATTGCCCCGGATACCTCTTTATCGTCAAAAGATGACGGGTCGATATCAAGGATATAGCCATATGAAGCACCCGCTTTGAAATCTTTAACAGACAGAGTACGGTATTTCCCTTCAATCTTTCCGTCCAAAGTGTCCGATTCTATAATACTAGGCAGTTCGACAATTTTTTTCTGGTGCCTATCCTTTTCGACCAGTTCTCTTGCAAGCGCAATATCATCTTCAAGCACTCCCTGCATTCGAACATTATATTTTGCGCAGAGGTAAGTATTATAAATAACTCCTCCGAGTATGAGCCGGTCGACTTTCTCATATATTGCATAAAGAGGCCTGATCTTTGTGTCGTACTTCGATCCTGCAACGACAGCAAGAAATGGCCTGTCCGGATTTAGCACTCTATCCAGATTGGCAATTTCTTGCTGCATCAGGAATCCGGCATAGGAGGGAAGATGGCCTGTTATGTTAAATGTAGAGGCGTGTGGCTGCCATGATCCGAAAGCATCGTTGACATAGATGTCTCCGAGTCCTGCAAGCTGAATTGCAAAGCTGTCACAAGACTCACCCTTGGCCTCTTCACCATAAAACCATCTGGTATTCGGCAGATAAATACCTCCAATCTTTCTGTCTCGAAGAGCTCGAATAGCAAGATTAATTGATGTATCTATGCCGGTGATACCTTTAGCCGGGTCTGTAGCAAACCGTGGGATATGAATCCTGGTGTGCAGTTTCTGCTCCAGGTATTTTACTATGGGTTCCACTGACTCTTCCGGCCTGCAAGTTATATCCCCGCTTTTTTTATCTTTGGGTCTGCCGATATGCGTCATCATTATCGGCCTGCCACCCCTCTCCACTATATGAAACAATGTTCCAATAGTCTGATCAATCCTGAATGGGTCGCGTATCTCTCCCTTCTTAACTACATTGTGATCGAAGCGCACTAAGACGATTTTACCGTTTAATTCTGCATCTTGTATCAGAGGCAGTCCATGTTCATTAAGTGTCATCGTTCACCTCCGTGTTTCAGTTAGATATGACATGCTGTGATGTCTAAATTGTATCTTATCTCCAGATTATGAGCAATACTATACCGTATACGATTTGCATTGTATAGTATAAAAATATTTTAATAGACAGATCGAAATGTGAGAAGGGGTCGGTAATATGGACGGAGTACTCAGGAAGATTCAGGAACTTGCCTTGCTTCATGACAAGGTGGACCCACGAATCGTCAAAGAGAAGAACATAAAGCTCGGTCTGCGGAATGAGAACGGCACAGGGGTCTTTGTAGGAATTACCAGCAAGGGACAGGTAATCGGCTACGAGAAGGTCGCGCGCGGCGACGGGACCGAAAAGGTCAATCCTGTCCCCGGAAAGCTTTTTTACTGCGGCTACGATGTCGCGGACCTGGTGCACGGCAAGGAAAAGGACGGAAGGGTCGGATTCGAGGAAATCGTCTATTTGCTGCTGACGGGTGTGCTTCCGACCGTTTCCGACCTCAGGGCGTTTTCACAGCTCCTCGCGAAGAAGAGAGCTCTCCCTGACGGCGCCAGAGAGATGATATTGAACAGGCCGAGGCATGACGACCAGATGGGGGCCCTGCATACGATGGTCTCAGCCATGCATATGTTCGACAGACAATCGAACTCGACCGACATGAACGATGTGACAAGACAGTGTATAGAACTGATCGCTCAGTTACCTACGATAATAGCCTATAACTACCTGACCACAAAAATGGAAAGAAAGGATGCCAAGAAGTTGAGGGAACCTTTGACGCAACTGAGCGCAGCGGAGAATTTTCTGTATATGCTCACGGGCGACATCCCCGACAGGGCCACTGCCGAACTGTTCGATACCATGCTGATATTCCATGCGGAGCACGGTGGCGGAAATAACTCGACTTTTTCCACCCGATGCGTTTCCTCTTCCGGTGCGAATACTTATATGGCTTTGTGTGCAGGCATAGGCTCTCTTTCGGGTCACCTTCATGGTGGTGCGAATGAAGCGGTCATTAAAATGATGAATGATATCAAGAAAAAGGTTAAAAACTGGGATAGCAACGAAGAATTGACACGATATCTTGAAATGATTCTTGACAAGGAGGCCGGCGACAAGTCCGGCAAGATTTACGGAATGGGTCATGCAGTATATACGGTATCGGATCCCAGAGCTGTCTATCTTGAGGAAAGAGCCGGTGAGTTAGCAAAAGTTGCCGGGCGAGAAGAAGAATTTTCTCTCTATAGAAAAGTGGCCAGGATAGCACCAAGATTGCTAAGAGAAAAGAAGGGTAAGATCGTCTGCACAAATGTAGACTTCTACTCGGGTTTCGTCTACAGGTGCATGGGCATCCCGATGGAACTGTTTACGCCGATTTTTGCTATGGCAAGGGTTGCCGGATGGTCGGCTCACAGAATCGAAGAAATCATACAAGGAAGAATTATCAGGCCTTCATATGTCACATCGCTCAAGGGCAAGAAGTATTATAAGCTGCTTGCAGAGCGTGAATGAAGAATTGCGGGACTATTGTAATTGTGAACGGCAGCGTTTGCACTGCCGCCGGCTGATATCCGGGCCAAGATAGCTGCCGCAGGAAGGGCATTTCCAGTTCGCGGCAGTGAAGCCGATAAATACGCAAAGGACCAGAACTTGAGCTGCTAACAGGCTGTTTTTGGAAAACCCTTCCAAAAGCCGGGAATGATGATAAAGCAGGGCCGGCAATAAGAGAAGCGCTAAAGTGACACATATGGCTATTAGTTGTAATTTGCGCCGTTTAGTAAAGTCCTGCTTTATTTTATCGCTTGCTGTTAATTTTGATGTCATCAGCTGTATTTGTTTCTAATTTTTGAAACTCTGCACCGGTGCCGGAATTCTTCCTCCGAGATTGATGAAACCTGCTGAACCGCCGTCATCACGCATGTTCATTATAGTCGCCTCGCCAAGCAATCCACCATAAGAGACATGCTCTCCTGCCTTCTTGCCCGGAACTGGTATGAGCCTGGCAGCTGTGGCTTTACTATTTATGACACCAATGGCCATTTCATCCGCTATAATTCCGGCTATTGTTTCAGCCGATGTGTCTCCAGGGATCGCAACCATGTCGAGTCCTACAGAGCATACGCTTGTCATTGCCTCGAGCTTTTCCAGTGAAAGCTTTCCGTTCTTTGCAGCTTCCGCTATATTCAGGTCCTCGCTAACAGGAATGAATGCACCGCTTAAACCGCCGACATATGAGCTGGCAAAAATGCCGCCTTTTTTTACGGCATCGTTAAGCATAGCCAGGACGGCAGTGGATCCCGGATCCCCGATACTCTTAAGTCCGAGGCTCTGAAAGATTTCGCCTACGCTGTCACCTACATTAGGTGTTGGTGCGAGCGAGAGGTCAACAACTCCAAAGGGTACCCCCAGCTTATCTGCAACCTGCCTTCCAATGAGTTCACCTACGCGGGTGACTTTGAAGGCAGTACGCTTTATCGTCTCAGACAGTTTGCCAAGGTCAAGCGATGGGTCAGCAGAGCGTGCACGGTCAATTGCCTTTTTAACTACACCAGGACCGCTGACTCCCACATTGATCACTGAATCCGGTTCGCCTATGCCGAGATAGGCGCCGGCCATAAAAGGTACATCCTGCGGTATATTCGCAAAGACTACAAGCTTGGCACAGCCAAGGCCGTCCCGGTCTGCGGTGGTCTCCGCAGCACGTTTAATCGTTTTCCCCATCAGTAAGACAGCATCCATGTTTATGCCCGCATGGGTTGAAGCCACATTTACGGATGAGCAGACTCTTTCAGTGCTTGCTAAAGCATCAGGAATGCTTTCAATAAGTGCATAGTCTCCCTTTGTGAATCCTTTTTCAACCAGCGCTCCGAATCCACCGATAAAATCGATCTTGAGCTTATTTGCAATATCATCAAGAGCTACTGCAATGCTCAGCATTTGTTCGGCAGAATAACTGCACGCTGCGACCGCAATCGGACTGATGGCTATTCTCTTGTTGACCACCGGTATGCCATATTTCAAGCCAATTTCGTTGCAGACCTCCACAAGCGATCCTGCTATCCTGAATAGTTTTGTGCGAATATTGGCAATGAAACGCTCCGGATCGTGGCTCACACAATCAAAAAGACTTACACCGAGCGTTACCGTGCGGACATCCAGGTTCTCGTTCCGCAGCATTTCAAGAGTAGCTATTATCTCGCGTTCAGTTAACAAAATCACACCCTGTGGATTTGCTCGAATATATTTCTGTGTTGCAGATTGATGTCCAGCCCAAGCTCCGATGCACGGTCATGCAGCGCTGTTCTAAATTGGTGATAATCTACTGAGGGTGGCACATTAATCTCATAGATCATGACGTAATCAAGGCGGTTATTTCCTGCCCGAGTCACAGCTTTAAGGTTAGTAATATTAACGTTATTAAGGGCAAGCACTTCTGTAATCCCGGCTACCAGACCGGGCCTGTCAGGACCGACAGTCGTGATTATGAATGGTTCGCTCAAATGCGCCTGAGAATACGCCTGAGCATCCATTGACCTTAAATGGACGAAGAGGCCGGAAGGTGCGAGTTGCTTCTGCAATGCCGATAACACTTTTTCCCGGCTGCTGCGGGCTGCTGTTGAAACAATGAAGATTCCAAGGAATTCACCTTGCAGTATGGTCTGACTTACATCCTCAAGGTTGCATCCTAATTCGAAAAGCACTTTTGATATTGTGGCTATAATGCCCGGCCTGTCAGGGCCAAGAACGAAAACCACTATCTTGTTCATTTCCATCGCTATACGCTATCGCCAAAAAGCAGGAAAATTCTCAGGCAAAGAGTATCCATGCTGAGGCGTTGAACCGTTAATTTGCGTGCAATCATAATTTAAAGAATAACATACATTTTGCCATTGATGGAAACAGGATGAGCAAGGAGTCTGTTGAAATCCGATCACTTGCTAAAATGGTATAATTCACAATCGATGGGTATGAAGAGAACATCGGCAGGCTCGAAGGCATCTCCCTATATAACACCGGAAGGATACAGGCGCCTTTCTGATGAACTGTCATATCTGTGGAAGACCAAGCGACCCCAAGTGACACAAGCCGTAGCCGAAGCTGCAGCAATGGGTGACCGTTCCGAGAATGCAGAATATATATACGGGAAGAAGCAGTTGCGCCAGATAGATTCCCGCGTGCGTTTCCTGACAAAGAGATTAGGTGAGCTTGTTCCTGTTGACCGCAAACCGGCTGATGAATCTGTCATTTACTTTAGCGCCTGGGTGGAGCTCCTGGATGCTTCAGGGACTGCGTACCGTTATCGTATTGTGGGCGCAGATGAAAGTGATGCTGACAGGGGATACATAAGCATTGATTCTCCTATGGCTAAAGCACTGTTGCGAAAATCAGAAGGCGATGAGGTTGTAGTGAAGAGGCCTAATGACACGGCATCTTTTATTGTTTCAGCGGTTTCCTATGAATCTCAGGCATCGCAGAATAGTCAGATTGACAGTTTATGTAGAGGTGTGGAGACCACAAGAAAGAACAAGGAGGACTGAGATGAGCGGTGAACCTGAAAAAGAGGGAATGGAGTCGCTCGAAGAGCTTATTATTAGCAGCGCGCTTGAGCAGGAAGCTCTAATAAACCTTTTGCTGAAGAAGGGGATCATCACTCCGATGGAGCTGATGGAAGAAATAAGAAAGTTGAGCCGGGAGCAGTAGCTGAGCATTTATAAGAAATAATTATGGCTCTATGCAAAAATATCATTTAACTTTAAAAGGGCTTCATCCGACAAGTTTGCTATAATCATGCAGTTTATGTGCAGTGGGGGGCAGCCATTATTAAGGCTTTATTAGGGCATGTTTATTGGCAAGTTTGCACTTTATAGCTCTCCCAAATTGAATTTGTTCCGTAGTGATTCATTTTTGTAGCTGTTGATTCCAATTTTTTGAAAAAGTAACAGCGGGAGGAATAAGACAATGAAGTTTAATATCCGGGACATTCTCAGTTTCAAAAATTGGCCTGTCTTCTGGAAGTTGTCTTTGATGCCGATAATGGCTGTCGGCTTGATGATGATAGGATTATTTATATATGTTCTGCCTGTTACCAAAGAGAAGCTTATGGCAGAAAAGAAAAGTAACGTACAGGATGTCATTTCCATTGCATACAATCTTGTGGCGGAATATGAGCAGCGTGCTTCAAAGGGTGAATTTACGGTTGAGGAGGCAAAACAACGCGCTCTAAACAGATTGAACAATTTCAGGTTCGGTGAAAGTGGCAGGGAATATATCTGGATCAACGATGCTGACAAAATGCTGGCCCATCCTAAAGCGGAGTTGATAGGCAAACCTATTTCTTCAGTTAAGGATGCGGAGGGAAAGTCTTTTTTAGATGATGCTGTGAGCGTCGCCAAGAAGGACGGTGACGCATTTGCCGTTTATATGTGGTCGAGACCTGAAGGATCCAAGATTGTCAAGAAGCTGTCTTATTTAAAATCATTCAAACCTTGGGGCTGGTATATCGGGACAGGGATCTATGTGGACGATGTAATGACAACGGTTTTTAAGATTTTAGCCGGGATGGGCATAGTGCTGGTCATTATCTCGGTAGTCGTTACTGCTACGACGTTTTTTGTGGGGGGACGATTCATTTCCGGCCCTGTGATGCAATATGAGCATATTATGACCGGATTTTCATCGGCTTTATCCGACGGCAGAGGCGATCTGAGGAGCAGACTAACTGCCAAGGGTAAAGATGAAATAGGCTTGCTGGCTAATGACATCAACAAGGTGCTTGATTCTTACGGAAAGATGGTAGAGAGCATGCTTGTTTCCACCGGGCAGGTGGTAACAACGTCGGGCATGCTGAAAGATAACGCTAATGAAATGACATCCGGAGCAAGGAAGCAATCTGCGCAGGCCAACCAGATCGCCGCTGCGGCGGAGGAGATGAGTCAGACCATCACGGAAATAGCCAAGAATGCATCGTCGGCTTCGGAAATATCCGCCACCGCAATGAGCATGGCAAATAAAGGCAGGGACATTGCTCTCGGCGCTGTTGAGACAGTTAATGGGGTTCATGTGTCAACTGTTGGGCTTGCTGAATTGATCGACAAGTTGAATTCTAAATCAGCCGATATCGGCAACATAGTGACGGTTATTAAGGAGATTGCCGACCAGACTAACCTGCTTGCGCTGAACGCTGCCATCGAAGCAGCACGGGCTGGAGAGCAGGGCAGGGGGTTTGCCGTTGTTGCTGATGAGGTCAGAAAGCTCGCAGAAAAGACGATTAAGGCTACGGAACAGATCACGACCGAAATAAGAGCGGTTCAGAATGAATCAGCTGAGACGACCAGAAGAATGAGCGATACGGCAGAAGAGGTAACAAGGGCTGATGAGGCAATCAAGCAGGTCATGAGTTCCATTGAAGGCATGACAGAAGCAGTAGCTAACGCAAACGACAAAATAACTCAGATAGCCACGGCGGTTGAGGAGCAGTCTTCGGCGGCAGAAGAAGTTGCTAGAAATATCGAGATCACATCTTCTATCGCTAAAGAGACTGAGAGCAGGGCGGCGGAGGTCCTTAAGGGAACCGACAGGATAGTCGGTGTGGTAGGCGATTTGACGCAATCATTTTCCGGATTCCAAACCATAGGAAGCGGCGCAGCCATGCTGGAGATTGCAAAAGGAGATATAAGGTCTTTCATGTATAAAGTTGGAGATGCAATTAATGGACGAAAGTCTATTGAAGACGCAGATCTGGAAAAACATACATGCCGTTTTGGCAAATGGTATACGACAGAAGGGCAGTCGCAGCTTGGTCATTTACCGGGCTTTGGTAAGCTTTCTTCCACACACGACAGAATCCATACGCTTGCCAAGGAAGCTGTGAGATCTGAAAAGGCAGGCGACGACAGGCGGGCACAGGCTATCTTCTCTGAACTGTCAACGGCAGTCAAGCAGATCCAGGCTGATATCGATATTGTTAAGGCAGAGAGCCTTAAGGTGGAATCTCTTAGATAGGCATTAGTTGTATCAGACAGGGTTTGCATTACGCGTTTTGTAAGCGCATTGCTTGATTATGATATTCTGTGACGACAATCAAGAGTCTCCTCAAAGGTCTTGTTGGGCTTTCTGCAGTATCGCTGTCTTGCTCAGCAATATATGAGGTCCACATGAGTGCTTGAAGCCTGCTTTTTCGGCAGTTCTAATTGTGCGCTCGAAAGCCGCCTTCGAGACATGAAGTGGTGGCTCCACAATGAGAGCTTTTCCCGTAGACTTTAAGATGCCTGCTAGCTCATTGAAGAATTGTTCCTTATTCGTAATCTCGTGGACCATATAGAACAGAAGCACAAAGTCCACTTGCTCGACAACACCTATGCTGTTCCTCTCGCACTTGTGTAATGCGATCCGGCTCTCAAGGTTTGTCTTCTCAATCTTGCGCCGGATCTTCTCCAGCATTCCTTCCTGAAGGTCAACACCAATGACTCGGCCGGTAGTGCCAACAAGTTGCGCCATGGTTAATGTGAAGAAGCCTGGGCCACAGCCAATGTCCAGGGCAACCATTCCATCCTGGATGAATGGAGCCAATATTTTTAGTGGATTCTGCAGCCACCGTCTAAATATATTGTCCAGACTGCCCGCTCTTCCAACTGGGCAAACACGATCGCGGTTAATGCTCATGTTAGCGTTTGCTCCTTTGCCCAACATGCGCTTGAGCCGTACCTTGCCATGCAACGCAGCGGAAGAGACATCGTATTCGAAGCGCTTATTATACTTATCTCCCACATGCCGCCCGCAGAATCTGATAAACAAATGGAATACTCATCCACAACAAACCAAGCAATATCGAAAACATGAAACTTTTCAATGACAGTAAATCGTGAGCTAATAATGATGTATAACCAACAACACCAATTGGGATAAATAAGAAAACTGCACTAAGAAGCCCGGGACTATACTGCTTTTGCTTGATTGCAGGCGCAATATGGACCAATGAATTTATCAGAAACAATGAAAATATTGACGAGCTAAATGCTATGAAGCCCCTGCTTGATATGGCAGCAATAATACACAGAATTACAAACATTGCATTAATGACAATAAATTGCTTGATCGTGATTCCAGAGATGAAAGCATTCGACCACGACACCCAGCCATACTTGTATTCTTCCGCCACATGAATCATGGCAGCAGGAACAGCAATTATTAATAGGGTTTGATCAATATTCATTTATAAGCATAACACCGAAGCCCAAGGGAAGGCCGTGCACTGGAGCATAAAGCGTGAATACTTAAAACGAATCTAAACCTGAAATCGCACCCAAGTTCTATGCCGATCCCTTACAGCGCTAGGTTACGCACTTTTTTGATGCTGTGAAGCGTACCAGTCTATAAGACGCCGAATCATTTTCTGATATGACGTATGCTGTTCTTTAGCCTTTTTCTTGAAGAAATCAATGCTCGATTTATTCAGTGAAATTGTAATTTTAATATTCTCTTCCTTCAAGGCTAACTGCTCAGGCTTAGGCAGAAGATCCTTTACAACTCGCAATTCGCCTATCGGTTCTTCAGTGTACTTTATTTTGGTCTTCATATATCTTCCTCCCTTTTCTCCAGTAACCAGCTCCGTAAATGCGGATGATATTACTCCTATATGTAAACCTTACCGTTATTATATCTTCGCCCACGCGACCTATGCAGGAAAAGCGATCTTCTTCTGAGCTGTGACTAATGTCTTCAGCTATTACGCGGTTAGGATCAAGAAAAGCATGTTGCGCCAAAGCAAAGGACACATTATGCTTTGTCTGATTTTCCTTATCCTTATTATCGTCCCATTCAAAATGGGCCTTCTTCATAGGATTACTATACTATGAGGAAGGTTAATAGAGCAATATATAAATATGGCTAATAATATGTATGATTGCGTTAAGCTCAGCGGACGGCAAAAGCGAAGCTTTTAGCAATCCGTTGTAGCGTAATGTCATGTTTTGCAGCGAAGTGAAGGACGAGCGCATGCTCAAATCATTCAACAATATCTGGCATACTAATATTGAAATAATGAACCTTCTTTTTGATTCTGCTCATCAGCGGCTCATCGGACAGTTGGACAAGTAGGATTCCCTCATGGACAAAGCGACTACGTAATCCATAAAGCACCTGAACTGCACGCTTAACTGTCGACACAGGTTTTCCACGAACCTGAATTTTTTGCCTCAGCGTGACCGGCTGTTCCTCTGGGAGCCGCTCGAAAAAAGTTACGCAAAAATTGATCGCGCCGAAATCTCTGTTGTACGTGTTGAAAAAGTGCGTCCAATCCACTTCTCGATTCGACGGGGAAGGTACTGTTTGTCTTGCTGTAGGTACACAGCCACCGGAAAAAATCTTGGTGTTCCCGATCGGAGAGTGACTCTATGAGAGAGAAGATCCTAACCAACTTATACGAGTTTGTAAGATAATCAGTAACCGAGCCTTTACCGACTACGTTATTAATCCAATTTCCGTTCTTCACCAGGAATAAATAGAATGATGCAACCCTAAGAAATTCATTCTTTGACTCGTCGTTGGGAAAGAGGCAGTAATATTGATCAAAATCAGATCCAGACACAAAATGATGGCCGAGAGCATTCCTTGAATACTCCAGGAAAGAAGGTTCGTTTTCAATGTATCGGTTATCGTGGCTCATGTCATTTTTAGTCAAACATAACTATATATTAAATAGTCTCCCGATATTATCACTAATCACAAAAACTGTCAATGACAGATATTAGTTTTTAATAGCATATCTATTTGATATAATGACATAAACTGAGTTGTTCAATTTGCCGATATGAATATTATATTGCACTTGTTCAATGCCGATACTGACTATTCCTGGTAGCATAATGATGAAATTCGAGTTCGTCCTTAACTAGAAGATCATAGCGAGGGAACAGCATTCAGATTGGAAACATCTTTCCTATTTTTATGATCTTGTGATCAAGTTACTGTACGGCTGCGGGACGAGGTGCTTTTCTGCATAATCATTCTGATATGAAACAGACTACTACTGTGTTCCGGGAGCAGTTATCTTGTCGATGAGCGGAGGCTCCTGATTCGTATTTTTATCGTCAGCATCGTTGGCTGAGTCTTCGTATTCTTCGACAACTATTCCCCTTCTTACCATGATCTCATAGATGATCCTTGAACGGTTGTTCACATATCTGGAACTGGCGACTGGACTGTATTTTTTCGGATTTGGAAGAACCGCAGCCAGATGAGCTGCTTCTTCCGCAGTGAGTGCAGATGCTGTTTTTCCATAATAGTGACGTGACGCCGCTTCGATGCCGAAAATGCCTTCTCCCCATTCGGCCACATTCAGGTAAAGCTCAAGTATGCGCCTCTTGGAAAGATTCTTTTCAATCCGCCAGGTAAGCATTGCTTCTTTGATCTTGCGGAGGGGGTTTTTCGAAGGCGAGAGATAAAGGTTCTTGGCCAATTGCTGACTGATTGTGCTTCCTCCGAATTTAAATTTCTTTTCTTTAAGGTCTTTCTCGAAGGATTTTTCTATGGCCTCAAAGTCAAAGCCGGTATGAGACCAGAATTTGTCGTCCTCGGCAATAAGAACTGCTTTTGTCATGTAATTGGAAATGCGTGAAAGCGGCACCCAGTATTGTCGGATAGTGATCTCTCTGCCCTCATCCTTCCATTGTTTTTCACGATATTCCATGAAGGATGTTTTCTTTGGATTTTCTTTCTTCAGCTTTGAGACATCCGGATAAACTAAATAAACGCCGATGCTTAAAATAAAGGCCAAAACACAGAGCAGCAAAACAATTCGCAATAATTTTTTGACACTCATAATTTACACTATGCCTCAAGCATACATGTTTGTCTGTTGTGTATGGTCTGCACTTCGGCAAAAGGTTAATCTTTATTAGGTCGCGGTCTTTTATTCGCTTCAAGAACTTTTTTTCTCAGCCTTACAGACTGGGGCGTTACTTCTACGAGTTCGTCTTCCTTTATAAATTCGATCGCCTGTTCCAAGTTGAGAAGTCGCGGCGGTATCAGCTGCATTATGTCGTCTGCACTGGCGGCACGCATATTAGTCAGCTTCTTTTCCTTGGTCACATTGACATCAAGGTCAGCTTCTCTAGCATTTTCGCCGATTATCATGCCCTCGTAAACTGGAATGTTTTCGCGAATAAACAGTATGCCTCTGGGCTGCAAATGGAATAATGCATATGTGTTTGATTTGCCCGGCCTGTCTGCAACAAGCACTCCGGTTTGTCGTTTCGACATAAAGCCATGCCACGGTTCATAACCGTCGAACAGATGGTTCAGAAGCCCGGTTCCCTTTGTATCGGTCAGAAACTGCGATCTGAATCCGATAAGACCGCGAGACGGAATCCTGAACTCAAGCCGCACACGACCATGTCCGTTATTCAGCATTTTTTGCATCCTTCCTTTGCGCATACCAGCCTGCTGAGTAACTACGCCTACAAATTCTTCAGGCACGTCTATTACGAGCAGTTCCATAGGCTCATGCAGTTTGCCTTTTATCTCCTTTGTGATTGTTTCCGGCATGGATACGGAAAGCTCATACCCTTCGCGCCTCATCATCTCTATAAGGATGGCAAGCTGCAGCTCTCCTCTGCCCATTACCTTGAAGGAATCCGTGTTATCAAATTCCACTCTGATAGCAACATTGTACAGGAGTTCCTTTTCGAGGCGCTCCCGCAAGTTGCGAGAAGTGACGTATCTGCCGTCCTGTCCGGCGAACGGAGATGTGTTTACAGAAAAGACCATAGAGATGGTAGGTTCGTCTACCGTTATTCGCGGCAGGGGGCGCGGGTTGTCGATATCCGTGATGGTGTCGCCGATATTGATGCCTTCCAGTCCGGCGAGAGCTACTATGTCCCCGACTGAGACCTCAGTTGCATCAACCCTTTCCAGTCCCTGAAACGTATATATGGAGGTTATTTTTGTCTTCGTGATCTTTTGGTCGCGCGCAACCATTGCTACGTGGCTGCCGACTTTTACAACGCCTGAGAATATCTTGCCGATGGCGAGTCTGCCGACATAGTCATTGTAGTCTATATTTGTGACGAGCAACTGCAAAATATCCTGGGGGTTGCCTTCAGGAGAAGGGATTGTGCTGAGAATCAGATCGAAAAGAGGTTTGAGATCTGTACCGTCAATTAAAACATCAGTAGTTGCAATGCCACGCTTTGCATTCGTGTAAACTATCGGAAATTCGAGCTGATCATCAGTAGCGTCCAGATCGATGAAAAGGTCATAGACTTCGTTCAGCACTTCCTGGATGCGGGCATCTGGCCTGTCGATCTTGTTTATTACAAGTATAGGCTGCAGCTTCAACTCAAGGGCCTTTCTGAGCACGAAGCGCGTTTGCGGCAGGGGGCCTTCAGATGCATCGACGAGCAGCAGCACTCCGTCCACCATCTTCAGTATGCGTTCAACTTCCCCCCCGAAATCAGCATGGCCCGGAGTATCCACAATATTGATTTTTACCCCGTTGTACTCAACTGCGGTATTTTTGGCCATGATAGTTATGCCCCGTTCACGCTCGAGGTCATTTGAATCCATAACCCTTTCCTGGACCTGTTGGTTAGCCCTGAAAATACCGGCCTGCCTCAGCATGCCGTCAACAAGTGTAGTCTTTCCATGATCGACATGGGCTATAATTGCTACGTTTCTTAAATCATCTCTTTTCATTGGTTTTATTGCTCCGGTGGCCGTTAAGTGTTATTTGATAATCCGGCCTTTACTGTTATTTCGATCTTTATGACGATAAAAGGCGGCAACCTAATTGATGTGCTGTATGTATTCTAGCCGATCCGGCCGGGAAAATACCAATCCAGAATAATGCGCCCAAAAAAAAGTGTTACCAGTGATCCCAATGCCAGGAATGGGCCAAAAGGTATTTTTGTCTTTCTGCCTTTGCCCTTGAAGATCATCAGCGCAATGCCAACTAATGAACCTGATAAGCTTCCGATGAGTGTTGTCAAGAACACGCCCTTCCATCCCACGAATGACCCCAGCATTGCCATCATTTTGACATCGCCTCCACCCATACCGCCCCTGCTTAACAGAGCGATTAAATAGAATGTAACACCTCCGGCAAGCAGTCCGATGATGGATGTCGTAAAACTCAATAAAGTATGTCTCGAAAAGGGATCGGGCATAATGAAATAAGAGGCAGCCAGGCCTATGAGCATTCCAGGTAAAGTGATTACGTCGGGTATAATCTGAAAATCCAGGTCTATAAAAGTTATGACGATCATTGATGAAATGAGTGCGCAGATCAGAGGCAAATGCCATCCCAAGCCGAATTGATAGGCTGCCGCCGCATACAACAGGCCGTTAAGCAGCTCTACTGACGGATATCGCAATGCTATTTTCTGTCCGCACTTACGGCATTTCCCGGCAAGCAATATATAGCTAATCACGGGTATATTGTCCCATGGCTTTATCGGTGTTTTACAATTGGGACAGGACGAAGCCGGAGTTACAATTGAAAGTTCTCTTGGTATTCTATAAATACATACGTTAAGGAAAGAGCCTATAACAAGCCCTAACACCAGGAATACGGCTACAATCACGGTCATGCCATAACCCTGCTTATTTCAGAGACTTTATCGGCAATCTCCTTTATCTCAGCTTCGAGCCCTTCAATTTCTTTAATTGCGTCCAGCATCTCCTGATTCGGATGTGAGCTGCCGGAGTTGGTGTGCATTCTGTAAGTTTCTCCGCCGATCTTCTGTAGAAGGGCGTCGCGTTTTTTCTTGAGTTCTTCAGATTTGTGCATTAGGCGGAAAACGGCAATTTCAATCCGTAAACGGTCTGATAGCAGGCTGCCAAAAAACTTGAGTTTATTCAGCCCTTCGTCAAAATCATTCTTGAGCTTAGCATACATATCTTATAATTTTAATGCGCAAAGCCCTGATTTCGCAACTGTACTATGATGAAATATATGTATGCAGTTCAATAAACAACTCAATTGTTCACTGTCACGCAATAATTTACTTTAATTTAAAATCAGTTCGGCTGGACTTTAGACCTTCTTTCTTTTCGCTGTTAGTAGCCTTTGTCTCGGCAATGAAAATGCGCTCCGGATCCACTTTTGATGACTGAACCAGGTAGTTCCTGACAGCCTGAGCGCGAGAGGTTGCCAGCGTTTTGAGATCTTCTTCGCTGACCGTTGTGTTTGTCAGTATCAGTTTCTCCATCTCAGGTGCTGGAATATCTTTCGCAATTCCGATGAAGTTGCGAGGTTTTGGAAATTTTTCCTGCTTGTATGCCCTTTTCAGATATTCCGGATACTCCTGATCGGTCACCTTTATTTCGTCGACGGATTGTATCTCTGTGCCTCCCTTTGCAAGTTCTTTTACCTTTTGAGCCTTAACCTTCCGCGAAAGAAGGAATTGCTTGAGGCCTTCACGGTCCTTTTCCGCATCGAAATGTCCGGAAATATCCATCTTAAGGGCGGGGCGATCGTTCAGCGCCTTACCAAGCGTGTCGAGCTTCTTTATAGTGTCAGGCGTTAGAGAGGCTGATCCGTAATCAAACTCCGCATAGCTGAGCTGCTCTCCGCCGCCGAATATTGCACCAAGCAAGGCAAACGGTGATGTGGCGGCCTTAACAAGCAGGTTAATGATTATCTTCAGTATGATGCCGCCCAGACTGAATTTGGGGTCGTCCGTATAACCGCTGACGGGTATGTCGAGTTTTATTTGTCCGTTGCGATCTTTAAGAAGCGCAACAGCAAGCCGCACGGGCAGTTTGGTTGCTTCTGGACTTTCGACAGACTCTCCGAAGTTGAATTGGTCAAGGAAGATATTATTTTTAGCATCAAGCTTGTTTTTTACTATCAGATACTCCAGCCTGAATGAAAGCTTTCCTTTCTGGATAGTATATCCAGCGTAGCGCCCGGAATAAGGGCTGACAGGTGTAAGGTCCATATCCTTGAAATCTGCCTTCAAATCTACATAGAGATCATCTCTAAGCGGATTAATCCTGCCCGTTATTTCCAGAGGGGCATATTTATCATATTTGCCGCGCAATTCAACATCACCAAATTTATTTTCTTCGGATGAGAGTCCGGATATGCGTCCACCGATATCCAGCATATTTCCGCTGAATCTTGGATTGACGCTGTTGTCTGTCAAATTGACAGTGCCGCCCTGCACAGTGACCTTGTCAATTCGAATGGCCTGACGCTGCGCTTTCTTAGCGCCTGTTTTCTGCTGATCAGCCGGACCGGCTTTTTCATCCGGTTTTGATGAAGGCGCTGTCTGGCCAGATTCCTGCTGTTTTTCGTCCTGGACAAAAACTTCCTGAAGGTTAAGGGTCCGATTAGCATTGACGATTATACGCGAATAGGGATTAGTCAAAGATATTTCGCGGATGCGCGCAGTTAGCGGCGCGTAATTTATATCCATTTCTCCCATATAAAGCGTGTCCCATTTTAACAGGTCTTCTGCATTGGCTTTATCGAGAAGAATGAATCTATTGACCCAGAGCTTACCTTTGAAAGATGTCCTGAACTGGTCCTTGTCCGCCTGTCTTGTGCTTATCTTTCCATTTACATTAAGGGCGCCGGAAGCAAGGATAGCTTTAAGCCGCTCGGCCAGATACGGCTGCGCAGGCTTTAGAGGAAGGTTCTTGACATCTAACGACAGATCTGCTGAAACTGGTTCAATCCCGAAGTCGCCCTGTGCGGCGATGCTTCCCCTATGGTCAACCTTCATTGACAGGGCAAGGGAGCTTTTAGAATCTTTAGCTGTTGAGAGATTGTCTATTTTGCATGAAATTTCGTCGACTGTAACACCAAACGGCATAGCATTGCTCTTGTCAGATAAGTTTAGAGTATAACCGTCAACGGCAAGCGATTTTAAGAGCACTGTCCACGCTGAAGGCTTTGCTGGAGCTTCATCTTCCTGAGGCGCAGCGTTTGCCGGTGGTTTCCCGGCAACTAGCGAGGCGAGGTTAATGTGCCTGTCTGCCGAGCGTGAAACTGCAAGCCATCCTTTTTCAGTTGATATCGATCCGATTTCAATCCTGTGGGCGTCCAGGTCAAATGAAATATCCCTCACGCCCAAACTTGGAATTCTGAGGAACTCAGCATTCTCCTTTTTCAGTAAAAAGATCAGGTCTCTTGCTTTAGTCTCGCCGGTCAAGACTAATATCGGTGATCTGTCTGCAAACTGACGATAAGCCAGCTTCATGAGTATGTCCAGCTTTCCTGAGGGTACATTAATGTTGAGCTGAGCCGGAGCGTATGCCAGATAATGTGGGATGTCGATATCCCTGAAAGAGATATCGAAGGACGTCTCACGAGAGTTTGAAAAAACCTTGGACGCTCCTTTGAAGTTGAAGGGTGTTCCGTTAACAATTGCGCTCAGGTAAGGTTCAACAAAAGCCTCATTGAAAGCCGGAAGATCAGAAATGAAAGGCACTGTAAGATTTATTTTATCGATGGTGTGTTTGGTTGAAACGGGTCTGTCATCGAATTGAATATTGCCGTCAACGACTCGTATGTTTTTTACCAGGAAATAAAACGGTTTCGAAGGCTCCTTCTTCTGAGGTGCCGAAGGTGCCGATCTGACTTTGTCAATTATATCTGAGAAATTGTATAGATTGGGCGCAGTTCTAACCAGATGCAGATACGGTTTATCCAATCTTATCTCTTTGAAAACCGGAGCGGCTTTGAAGATTGATTTGAACTGAATATTTACGTAGAGGTTGCTGAAAGTGATAAACGGGGTCTTGCCGTCGGATTCCTTGATCTCAAATCCTTTCACAGCGGCTTCCCACGTATAAGGGTTTATGGTTACTGCTTCAATGCTGACCTGCCTTCCAATCTGCTCGCTGATTTTTGCCATAGCTGTTTTTTTCAAGTAAGGGGGCAGGACAAAAAAGCCAACTATGGAAAAGATGATGAAGAATACTATCAGAATAATTCCAGCTATCCTTACCCTTCGGGACTTGCCGAAATTCTTGAGCCTCACGACATGATTTTCTGATGAGGCAGACATATCGTCCATGTGAATAAATCTACTATATTACAGATCGTGAGTCAATGGGAGACATATCATGCCGTCTTGAAAAGATCGAGCCTCTTTCCCCAGAAGGATTCCAAGTTCTTTCTCAGGCCCGGATATTTTGCAAGATATGGGTCTTTAGACATTAGGTCAAAAGCCTGCCTTCTTGCTATCTCCAGGAGCTTGTAATCGCGCAGCAGATTGGCCGCTTTCAGGTCTGGCAGACCAGACTGCTTGGTCCCAAAAAATTCTCCCGGCCCCCGGATTTCAAGATCTCTTTCCGCAATCTTAAACCCATCATTTGTGCGAGCCATGACATCCAGCCGCTTCATTGCGTCTGAAGAGCCGCCATATGTCAGCAGCACGCAATGCGATTGCGCAGCGCCCCTTCCAACGCGGCCTCGCAGCTGGTGCAGCTGTGACAGGCCAAAACGTTCAGCATGAATAATTATCATGAGTGTAGCGTTAGGCACATCTACACCAACCTCTATAACTGTTGTCGATACGAGAATGTGTATTTTGCCTTTTTTGAATTCGGCCATAATCTCTGCCCGCTCATTGGTCGGCAGCTTCCCATGTATCAGGCTGACCCTGAGCGCAGGGAATTTATTCTTAAGCGCTTCCATGCCCGTAATGGCAGCTTTCAGATTGCTTTTATCAGACTCCTCGATCAGCGGATAAACGACATATACCTGCCTGCCTGATTTAGCCTCTTCCTCAATGATATCGTATACAGTGCTCTTCTGTGACTCACGTATTATTCTTGTTAGCACAGGAGTTCTGTTGGGAGGCAGCTCATCGATAAGGGAATAGTCCAAATCTCCATACAGTGTTATAGCCAGAGTCCGCGGTATTGGTGTAGCCGTCATGATAAGCGTATCCGGATTCGTCCCTTTCTTTCTCAACTTGGCCCGTTGCATGACGCCGAAGCGGTGCTGCTCATCTATCACAATCAGGCCGAGCCTGTTGAATGAAACCGCCTCCTGTATCAATGCATGAGTTCCAATGACAAGCTGGGCATTCCCCGAAGAGATGGTTTCATAGTCCTTGTCTTTTTTGCTGCCGGTCAGCAAATGGACATTCAGTCCTAATGTTTCGGCGAGGTTGCCGATGTTCATATAATGCTGTTCAGCAAGTATTTCGGTAGGAGCCATCAATGCTGCCTGATAGCCGCATTCAACGGCAGCCAGCATTGCTACGAATGCTACTATAGTCTTTCCGGATCCGACATCTCCCTGTATCAAACGGTTCATCGGGTGTGGCGATTCCATATCACACATTATGTCCCCGATCACTCTTTGTTGAGCTGCGGTTAGACAGAACGGCAATTTTTCAAGAAGCTTCTCTGACAGTTTGCCTGTAGGCTTAAAAGGGATGCCTCTTTCTGCTACCTCGTTGTTCTTGATAGCTGCAAGGCCAAGCTGCAGGGTAAAAAGCTCATCAAAAGAAAGCCGCTGATGATAGGGGCTGGTGCCTCCGTTAAGGTCATTTATGGATGTTCCGACAGGAGGAAAATGAACAGCTTCGATGCTTTGCCGAAGCCCTGGCAGCTTCAATGCCGCTATGATATCCGCAGGCATAGGGTCAGAAATATCTGAGAGCGTATTTGCCAGGGCAGCATGGGTTATGCTGCGCATCTGTCTCTGGCTGATACCTTCGGTCAGACCATAGACAGGCACTATTCTTCCGGTGCTTAGATGATCGGATTCCTCACTATCATCGTCTATAATTTCGAATTCCGGACTTATCATTTCCACGCCGCTGCCCCAGTAACTTGCCTTTACCGTGCCATAAAAAACGACTTTCTGGGGCGGTGTGAAAAGCTTAGCAAGATATGTCTGATTGAACCACTTGGCGGTCAGGGTTCCATAACCATCTGTAATCACAACTGAAAGCAGTTTAAGACGGGGTTTTTTGGGGCTCGCAGGCGCTGATTCCGATTTCACGACTTTACCTGTGACGGTCTGAATGTCACCGATCGTCAGCTGAGTGATCTTTCTGATAGAGCTTCTGTCTTCGTAACGTGATGGCAGATGGAAGAGGAGGTCTTTGACAGTCTCTATGCCCAGTCTCTTCAGAATGGCAGCCCGCCGAGGACCAACACCCTTTATATACTGGATTGGGGAGAATATATCCATTCAGTAAATAAAGGGGCAATCCGTGGATTGCCCCCTGTCATTATGATTCTGGTTCCATTTTTTCTTCTGCGTCTTTCTTGAGCGACTCGTCGAGCGCCTTGTCAGCCTCTTCAAGTTTAAGTTTAGAATATTCAGATTCGCTCAGAATATCAATTTCCCATCCCGTAAGCTTAGAAGCCAGTTTGATGTTTACTCCACGCTTGCCTATTGCCAGCGAAAGCTGCTGGTCGTCTGCAATAACCATAGCACTTTTGTCGACACCTGCTTCATTTATGCCGACCCTATCAACGTTTGCCGGCGTCAGTGCTCTGGCTATGAATATGCGCGGATCGTCGCTCCAGGGAATTATATCAATGCGCTCACCCTTTACTTCCCTCACAATCGACTGAACACGCGTGCCTTTCATTCCGACGCATGCTCCGACAGGATCTACCGAAGAATCTCTAGATGTGACAGCTATCTTCGTCCGTTCGCCCGGTTCTCTTGCTATACCCTTTATCATGACAATACCGTCGTGTATTTCGGGAACTTCCATTTTGAAAAGGCCGGCAATAAAATTCGGATCCGTCCTCGAAAGCACGATAGCAGGTCCTTTTGCGGTTTGCTTAACATCTGAAAGATAGGCTTTTACTATATCGCCTCTTTTCAGTGTCTCGCTCGGAAGGGTATCCCTATGAGGCAGCAACGCCTCTGTTTTCCCCAGCGCTACAAAATAGAATCCTTTTTCTTTTCTAATGACAGTACCGCTTATAATTTGACCTATCTTGTCTTTGTATTCCTCAAAGATCACATCTCGCTCTGCTTCCCTGACTTTTTGAAAAAGCACCTGTTTAGCAGTCTGGGCAGCTATACGGCCAAAATCCTGCAGCAGAACCGGCAGTTCTATTTTGTCTCCCAATGTTTTGCCTGGATCTATTGCCTGTGCATCAGCAATCGAGATCTCAGCATCCGGAACTGTAACCGTCTCAACAACTGTCTTGGCCTCGAAAACGCTAATGTTGCAGTTCTTTGGATCAATGCGCAGGTCAATATTGGGTTTATTGACAAAACGCTTTTTGGCTGCCGACAATAAAGCAGCCTCCAACAATTTTACAAGGGCATCGCGTGAGAGGCCCTTGTCGCGGCCAATCTGGTCTATCACAAAACAGAGTTCTTTTGACATATTAATACTCCTCTTGTCGCTCTATTTCAAGGCTCGATTTCTAGCTTGGCCTTCGAAATCTTGTCCAAAGGGATGAAAACATCCTTCGGCTCCACAGCCGTCTTTTTCTTTGCCGATCCCCTAACAGGTTTTTCTTCGATAAGTATTCTTATCCAGTTATCGCCGGTATCTATTAACCTGCCGATAAAAAAAGTCTCGTTACTTATCTTTTCAGCCGTGATTATCCTGGCGAGTCTGCCCCGGCTCCTTTCAAAATCCTGTATTTTTATCAGCGGTCTGTCCAGGCCCGGAGACGATACCTCAAGCGTATAGGCGCTTTTGATTAGATCCTCAACATCAAGCAGGGCTTCTATGCCTCTGCTCACGCGCTCGCAATCTCCGATTGTAACTCCTCCTTCTTTGTCGATAGTAATGCGTAATAGCATCTTGCGCCCAGACCCCAGTATATTGACATCAATAAGCTCAAGCCCCTCATCATCGGCAACTTGGCCTGCAAGGTTATAAATCTTTTCTTTTGCATCTTCGTTTCGGTTCATTGAAGCCCCATAAAACAAAAGAGTGGGAAAGGCCCACTCTTAAGCGTTTTCAACATCGGAAATAATGATTTATGATAGCAACATTTTCTCTAAAAAAGCAACACCATGAGAGGCATTGCTGTCTCTCATGGTGTCAGTTGTCCGTAAAGGCGTTACTATTTCTTCTCAGGAGCTGCCTCGGGGGCTTTTTCCGGAGCCTTCTCAGGAGCCTTTTCAGGTGCCGGAGCAGGTGTCGGTACAGGAGCCGGAGCAGGAGCTGGTGCCGGAGCAGGAGCCGGAGCCGGCTGCTCAGCCTTCTTGCAGCCAACTGCGAATACTACCAGCAGCATAAGTGAAAGAACGATTGCCAAAACCTTCTTCATAGTTAAGTCACCTCCTTCCAATTTAATATGGAGTCAATAAATAGATATCTCTCCAAAGCACTAGTATCAATTATTAGCACAGAAGTATTATGTTGTCAAGAATAATTTAGCTTATGCATATGACCTATCAACACCGCTCCTGTAAAGGCTGTGAAGGATTCAGTTATACCATTCTGACCTGTTCGCAGGCACGCGCCAGTGGATGAAATCATACCATATTCCTATTGGTGCCTTTTGCACACCCTTGAACCGCTTATGAAGAACCGGAAGAGCGTCAGGTATGTAGAGAAAAATAGTGGGTTGTTCGTCAGCAAGAATCTGATGAATGCGATGATAAACTTTTATGCGATCGTTAATATCAAAGGTCTGCCTGCCATCTATAAGCAGCCTGTCTATTTCATCATTTTTATAAGAAATGAAATTGAAGTCACCCTCCTTGGTCTTCGATGAATGCCATATATCATATAAGTCAGGATCACGGGAAAGAGCCCATCCCATCATAACAGCCTCAAATCTCTTCTTATCGATGAATTCATGCAACATCGCCTGCCATTCCAGTACTTTTATGTCCATATCGATGCCGACTCGTTTCAGTTGTTCTTTAATAATTTGGGCAGCCTTCAGACGTTCTGCATTGCCCTGGTTTGTAATAAGTGTGAATGAAAATTTCTTGCCATCTTTTTCAAGCCAGCCGTCTCTGTTTTTCTTCCAGCCGATCTCGCTCAATATCGATGCTGCCTTATCCGGGTCGTACGATATATCCTGCACGCCGCGGTTATAAGCCCATGATTCAGGAGGGAACGGTCCTGTGCAGGGAATTCCATATCCCAGAAGAACTCCTGCGATTATCTCTTTCTTATTTATCGCGTGCGCGATAGCCCTCCGGATCATTTTGTCAGAGAAAAGGGGATTGAGCAGATTAAACCCAAGATATGTGTATCCGAAAGATGGGTATCTGAACCTCTGGAAATAGCGGTTGAAGAAAGATGTGTTCGCCTGCAGTTTATATTGAGGCGGCGTAAGACCCATATAATCTATACCGCCGAATTTTAGTTCTAGAAACATTGTGGCAGGGTCTGGGATTACCCTGAATATTATGCGGTCGATGCCGGGTTTGCCCTCGAAATATTGGTCGAATGCTTCCAGCAATATTTTCTGTCCCGTAACCCATTCCTTCAACCTGTACGGCCCGGTGCCTATGGGCTTCTGACTGATCTCCGGAGAAGCCAGATCTTTGCCTTCTAATGCATGTTTGGGAATTATCCCCATGCCCCATGATTCAAGGGCAGGCGCATATGGCTGCTTGTACCGCACCTTTATAGTGTATTTGTCGATTGCCTGTACCGTTCCAACCGGCCCGTAGTTGCTGCTGTATGGTGTGGGGATTTTCGGATCCATTACCGAACTATATGTGAACATTACATCATCAGCAGTGAATTCCACGCCATCATGCCATTTAACACCTTTACGCAAATGAAAGACTATGGTGAGGCCATCCGGACTTATATCCCACGACTCAGCCAAATCACCGGTTATTTTAAGGTATTTGTCATATTTGGTCAGCCCGTTGAAAATATATCCGCTTACCTGGCTGGATGCGCTGTCCGAAGCCAGAAGCGGCAGCAAGCGTTTTGCATCGGCCAAAGTGCCCAGAGTAATATCGTTAGGGTATTTGATCGAAGGTTCGCGACTGCAGCCTGTAATAAAAATGACAATTGAAAATAGTGTTAACCAGGTTGAAATTCTAAAGTGTCTTGACGTTGGGCCAATTAGATGAAATAAGCGCATGGATTCCAGATCTCAACGGCCATGTGCGCTCATTTTATCATGACAGCATAATATTATTTTGATGCCGGCGGCTGCGGGGCAGGCTGCTGAGCCGGCTGTTGAATAGGCTGTTGCGGCAGTTGCTGAGGCATAGCCTTGCCTTGTTCAGCAGGCACATTTTGAATTACAGATGACCCTTTTGTTGTAACCATTGTGAGAAGAAGCGAAGTTAACATGAAAATAACAGCAGCGGCTGTAGTAAGCTTATTGAGAAACGTTGCAGCGCCTCTGCTGCCGAAGAGTGTCTGACTTGACCCTCCAAAAGCTGCACCCATCTCTGCACCTTTGCCACTTTGAAGAAGGACTATGCATATTAGAAAGATACTAACCAAAACATGTACTATCAACAAAAAGACTGTCACTATAACCTCCTGCAAACCCCGGCGGGGCATTCTTTATTATGGTTTTGTATATTTGACTATTCTTGCAAAACTTTCTGCTTTCAAACTGGCGCCACCTACGAGTGCGCCGTCCACATCCGCGCAGGCCATGAGACTGTCAACGTTTTCCGGAGTGACGCTGCCGCCATATAGAATACGTACCGCTTTAGCAGGCTCTCCATAAAGATGCGAGAGAGTGCTCCGTATAAACTCATGGGCTTCTTGTGCCTGATCGGGCGTGGCTGTCTTGCCTGTACCGATGGCCCACACCGGTTCATATGCCATTATCAAACCTTCTGAAGAAACTTCTCTCAGGCCTTCGATGATCTGCCGCTTGAGGACGTCGAATGTCATTGCTGTTTCACGTTCTGTTAATGTTTCGCCGATACAGAAAATCACATTCAGGCCATGTTTTCTTGCAGCCCGCACCTTCCTGTTCACTATTTCATCTGTCTCGCCGAAATATCCGCGCCGCTCAGAATGGCCGAGTATTACGTGAGAGCAACCGACGTCTGTAATCATTGAAGGCGCGATTTCACCGGTATAAGCACCTTTATCCTCATAAAAGATATTCTGCGCAGCAAGACCTATATGGGTAATCTTAAGAAGATTGGCCACTGTATAAAGTGCGGTAAATGGAGGCGCTATGAGAATCTCGACTTCTCTTTCATTCCAGACGAGAGGAATGAATTCGTCGAGGAAATTCTGAGCCTCGTCGATCTTTTTGTTCATCTTCCAATTAGCTGCAAAAACCGGCCTTCGCATAGATATATAATCTATTTCATGCAATGTCTATTAGTCAAGGCGCTGTTGACTAATAGCTCGGACGGCCAGTATAATTTCCATTTATGGAAGAAACAAATGACCTTATAGACCAACGGATAAAGAAGCTCAACGAATTGAAAGAGCTTCATATCGACCCATATGGCGGTCGCTTTGAACCTGAAGCAACAAGCCTTTTTCTTAAGACCACTTACGGTCAATCGTCAAAGGACACTTTGGAGGCAAATCCGGCACTGACATCTGTGGCTGGTCGGATTGTTTCTATGCGTGACTTCGGAAAAGGCTGCTTTGCCACTATACAGGATGCAACTGAGAGGATGCAAATATTTTTCAGTAAGGCAGTGTTGGAGGATAAATATACCCTTCTGAAAAAGCTGGATATAGGCGATATAATCGGCGTTTCTGGCAGGCTTTTCCGTACGAGAACAGATGAGCTTACTATCGAGGTTAAAGATTTTGAACTTCTTAGCAAATCGCTGCGTCCCCTCCCGGAGAAGTGGCATGGGCTGAAAGATGTGGAACTCAGATATCGCCAAAGATATGTTGATCTCATCGTCAATCCACAGGTGAAAGAGATCTTTGCAAAGCGGAGTGCCATAATAAAGGCTCTGAGGGATTTTCTTGAAGTTAATGGATTTATCGAAGTGGAAACACCGATGATGCACCAGATTCCCGGCGGTGCAACTGCTAGGCCATTTAGTACACACCATAATGCGCTTGATATTGATCTGTACCTTCGTATCGCGCCGGAGCTTTATCTCAAGAGACTTCTCGTAGGTGGATACGAAAGGGTATTTGAACTCAATAAGAATTTTAGAAATGAGGGCATTTCCACAAAACACAATCCAGAATTTACGATGATCGAATTTTATATGGCGTTTAAGGATTATCGGTTTCTTATGGACTTTACCGAGAAAATATTTGCATATGTGGCGGAAAAAACTCTGGGTACACTGAAAGTGCCATACGGGGATGATATCATCGATCTTACTCCTCCATGGCCGAGAGTTCCTCTTCTGGATACTCTCAAGCAAAAAGGTGTCCCGGAGGATGCAATAAATAACCGTGATAAAGCCTTTGCATGGGCGAGAGAGAATAAATTGGATATTGAAACGGGAGCATCACTGTCTAAAATTCTCGATGAAATCTTTAAGGAATTCGTAGAACCTGAACTTGTTCAGCCTACATTTATCATTGATTATCCGGTCGAGTTGTCACCACTGGCTAAACGGAAAACAGACAATCCTGAATTGGTCGAGAGATTTGAACTGTTCATTACCGGCAGGGAGATTGCAAATGCTTTTTCGGAACTGAACGATCCGGCGGACCAGAAAGAAAGATTTTTGAAGCAGGTCGAAGCGAAAAAGCAAGGTGACGAAGAGGCGCACTGGATGGATGAGGACTATGTCAGAGCGCTCGAATATGGCATGCCGCCGGCAGCTGGAGAGGGTATCGGCATTGACAGGCTAGTGATGTTGTTGACCGATTCGTCTTCCATACGTGACGTAATCCTCTTCCCGCAACTAAAACCGGAGCAGAGAAATGAAAACAGTCTACAAGATTAATGCGTAAGCTGAAATACAAATGAGTATGCCCTATCAATTATTTGTTGCCGTACGCTACCTGAGGTCGAAGAAGAAACATAAGGGAATATCATTTAATACTGCTATTTCCATAGGTGGTGTAACGGTTGGCGTTATGGCGTTGCTGGTTGTTCTTTCTGTGATGAGCGGGTTTCGGGAGGATCTTCAGAGGAAAATCCTCGGTGCCAATTCTCATGCAATAGTATTGAGCTATGCCGGCAACATTCCATCATATGCTGCGCTTGAGGAGAAAATCAGGGAAGAGCCGCTTGTTGTGCATATGTCACCATTTGTGTTGGGGCAGGTGCTCATCTCAGCAGGGAAGAATGCGCACGGGGTTTTTTTAAAAGGCGTTAGTCTTCCGACAGAGACTAAGACTACAGAAATTCTCAGCCATATAAAGTACGGGAAGCTTCCGCTGCAGCAGGATAATGCCCCAACTGGCCTTAAGTCGGGAGAGCAACCCTGGATAATCATTGGGTCAGAGTTGTCCGGCATGCTTGGCGTTTTGGTTGGTGACACCATTAATGTTATATCACCTACCGGAGAAATAGGGCCACTTGGCATGCTGCCCAAGATAAAGCAGTTTCGAGTCGCAGCAATTTTCGATATGGGTATGTTTGAGTATGACGCTAACCTTGCCATGACTGATATTAAGTCTGCGCAGGATTTTTTTGGTATGGGAAGCTCTATTTCTGGCATTGAACTCAAACTCAAGGACATTGACGCTGCCTCGGATGTACGTACATCTTTGAACAAGAAACTGGGACCGCCCTTTTTTGCAAAAGACTGGATGCAGATGAATAAAAATCTCTTTTCGGCGCTTAAGCTTGAGAAATTTGCAATGTTTGTAATCTTGATACTTATTGTGCTGGTTGCATCATTTAATATAGTGAGCACGCTTATGATGAATGTTGTAGAGAAGCAGAAGGAGATTGCCATACTTAAATCGATGGGTGCAAAAAACCAGGGAATAATGATGATCTTTATGCTTCAAGGCCTTGTAATAGGGCTTGTCGGTACGGCCATGGGTGTTGCAGGCGGTTATGCTCTTTGCCAGATTCTGAACAACTATGAACTGGTCAAACTCCCTCCTGACATTTATTATCTGAGTAAGCTGCCGGTCAAGATGCAATTTGTGGACTTCGTAGTCGTCTCCGTGTCTGCAATTGTCATCAGTTTTCTGTCCACAATATATCCTTCGTATTATGCCGCCCGGCTACAGCCGGTTGAATCGCTGAGGTATGAATGACTTCTCTTAAATTATTAAAGTGGCTTGCCATTGCGATTATTGCTCCGTGGCTTTTATTCATGATCATTTCCGCCTTTAAGGGTGGGGATATCTTCACGCAGGTCGGCGAATCAATGATCAATGAAGTTCGGGACATATCAATCAAACTAAGCCGTAAGGCGGACAGAATCAAGGCAGAGGCAGACGAATGGAAAGAGAAGCTAGGCTTCAAGCATGAAGAAAAGGCGAAAGAAGTGATTTCGAATGAAGAAAAGGCACCTGCCAATAAAACAAAAAAAGCGGTCAAATCATCGTCCGCAAGACCTTCACATAAATCGGGTGATTAGTTGTGAAGGATCTTATTACGGTCGAAGGACTCTGCAAATCTTTTAATACGCCAGCCGGAGAACTGCAAGTTTTAAAAGGCATAGACGTATCTTTCGGTGAAGGTGAGATGATAAGCATAGTCGGAGCCTCTGGCGCAGGTAAGAGCACTTTTTTGCATATCCTCGGAACGCTGGACACACCTACTAGTGGTAAGGTAATTTACAATGCAGGGGTGGCTATAGACCCCTTTTCCCTGGGAAACGGAGCTATAGCTGCATTCAGAAACCGGATGATGGGGTTTGTATTTCAGTTCCACTATCTGTTGCCTGAGTTCAGCGCTTTGGAAAATGTCATGATGCCCGGACTTATTTGCAGCAGTCTGTCTTCGGCTGAAACTTCAAGGTTCTGTGTTGATAAACCCTGCGATGCAGGTGCTCTTTCCGACAGGGCAGGTCAACTCCTTGGCATGTTGGGCGTATATGAACGGCGTAACCACAAGCCTGGCGAACTGTCGGGCGGTGAGCAGCAACGCGTTGCAGTTGCAAGGGCATTACTGCTGGAACCACGTATTGTTTTTGCTGATGAGCCTACAGGGAACCTGGATACAGCTACGGGTGAAAGTCTTTTCAAACAGCTGCTTGAGATCAATGAGAAGCACGGAGTCACGTTCATCATAGTCACTCATAATGAATCTCTTTCGAAAAGATGTCACAGGGTCGTCGAGATGTTGGACGGCAGATTATTGAATCGATAGATGTCAATCAGCTATCATATACCTTACTTTTTCTCATTGGAGGCAACCTATCAAACTGTTGCAGAAAGACGGTTCCGCAAAAGAGATTGATGCGGCTAACCTGAAAAAAGAGCTCGATTCTGCAGGCGCACTGGCTGTTAAAGTCAACGGAGAACTGCATGATGTATATTCGGTGATTACGTCGCAGTTGGATCCGGCGGACATTTTGGAGCCAGTCCGCATCGATTCTGCTGATGGGAAGGAAATTTATCGCCACAGCGCCTCTCATGTAATGGCACATGCGGTAAAAGATCTCTTTCCAGAGGTCAAGCTTGCCATAGGACCAGCCATAGATGATGGTTTCTATTATGATTTTGAACGAGAAACACCGTTCAGTATCGAGGACCTTGAAAAAATCGAGAAGCGGATGACGGAGATTATTAAGAAAGGCAGTCCATTTGTAAGAAAAGTCATGCCCAGGAACGATGCGCTCAAATACTTCAGTGACAAAGGCGAGACATATAAAGTCCAACTGATCGACGACATTGCTGACGATGAAGTATCTCTATACGACGAGGACGGTTTTATTGATCTCTGCCGGGGACCTCATCTGTCTCGAACAAGCAAAATAAAGTCTGTAAAATTGTTGAGCGTAGCTGGCGCATACTGGCGCGGCGATGAGAAGAACAAGATGCTTCAGCGGATTTACGGAACTGCATTCGGCAGCAAAGAGGAACTCAAAGCATATTTGGAATTCCTGGAAGAGGTCAAGAAGAGAGATCATAGAAAGCTCGGAAAGGAACTGGATCTGTTCAGCATGAACGATGACATTGGTTCAGGGCTGATCCTGTGGCATCCCAACGGCGCGCTCATAAGGAAGACGATTGAAGATTTTTGGCGCAATGAGCATCTTAAGGCTGATTACAAGATCCTCTTTACTCCCCACATAGCTAAACTTAACCTATGGAAGACGAGCGGCCACCTCGATTATTACAGCGAAAACATGTATTCGCCGATGGATATAGAAGGCGTGGATTATGAGCTCAAACCCATGAACTGTCCGTTCCATATAGCCATTTTTAAAAGTGATCTGAGGAGTTACCGCGAACTCCCAATCAGATATGCGGAGTTGGGAACTGTTTACCGCTATGAAAGATCTGGCGTACTGCACGGTCTTCTCAGGGTTCGTGGCTTTACACAGGATGACGCTCACATATTCTGCCGGGAAGACCAGCTTGAAGAGGAAATGCATAACATTCTTGATTTCACAATTTATGTGCTAAAGACTTTCGGGTTTGAAGCGTATGACATTTATCTTTCGACGAGGCCTGAAAAATATGTAGGTACAGTTGAAAGCTGGGAAAGGGCGACACAGGCATTGGAAGTTGCCCTTCAGAAAAAGGGCCTGCAATACCAGACTGATCCGGGCGGCGGCGCATTTTATGGCCCGAAGATCGACATCAAGATCAAGGATGCTTTAAACCGCTACTGGCAGTGCAGCACTATCCAGGTCGATTTCAACAATCCTGAGCGTTTTGATATCACGTATCGCGGCAGTGACGGGAAAGAACATAGACCGATTATGATTCATAGAGCGCTGATGGGTTCTCTTGAGCGCTTTTTTGGCATTCTCATAGAGCATTATGGTGGTGATTTCCCGCTTTGGCTTGCTCCTGTTCAGGCGAAAGTTCTTACAATAGCAGAACGCCATGAGGAATTTGCAAAGGAAATATGCCGCGAGTTTCGATCAGCGGATATCAGAGTCGATATAGACAGCAGAAATGAAAAGATAGGTTATAAAATTCGTGAGGCGACCTTAAGAAAAATCCCGTATTTAGTTATAATAGGGGATAAAGAAATTGCCGATAAACAGATTACCGTACGAAAGAGAAATGGCGAAAACGCCGGACCTTTCAGCGTTTCCGATTTTATCAGGATAATGCATCAGTCAGTGCAGAATAAACAGTGAATGATATTCACTTAAAAATGGAGGTGGCGGCATAAGCAAGGATATCAGGGTAAACGAAAGCATACGGGCAAAAGAGGTGAGAGTTATAGATGAAGATGGAGCGCAGCTCGGAATTCTTACCCCTCAGGAAGCTTTGAGAGTTGCTCGTGAAAAGGGTTTCGATCTCGTCGAGGTATCTCCGAACTCAGTCCCCCCGGTGTGCAGGGTCATGGATTTCGGAAAATACAAATACCAAATGAGCAAGAAGCATTCGGCGAAGAAAACCGTTGATGTCAAGGAAGTCAAAGTCCGCCCGCAGATATCAGAGCATGACCTGGACCTCAAGATCAGGAACCTCAGGCGGTTTCTGGACGAGGGAGACAAAGCAAAGGTTATAATGTTTTTCCGGGGTCGTGAAATCGTCAGGCCTGAATTGGGCATGAAGGTTTTTGAGAGAATAATAGGCACAATTCCAGGGAAATTTACGGTTGAACAGCAGCCCAGGCTTGAAGGTAAATCGATAACTATGGTGATTGCGCCAAGCAGCAAGTAAATCAAAAGTTCAAGGGTTTAGGTGTTGAGGAGTCAAGGTGAAGAGTTATGCGTTTTGACTCCTGAGCCCTTAAACTCTTAGACTGTTCATTGATTAGAGAGGAGGTATAGATGCCAAAGCTTAAGACTCACAGAGGCGCCGCAAAGAGGTTGAAGGTAACCGGCAGCGGCAAGATAATGCGGAATAAGGCGTACAAAGGACATCTTCTTACAGGCAAATCCCCCAAGAAGATGAGGACGCTGAGAAAGAGCGCTCCTGTTCCTGAGGTTCTGCTTCCTAATATCAAAAAGATGCTCCCATACGGACTTTAATTCTTTTATCGAGGAGTGGACAGGCATGAGGTTGCGGAGTCGGCGGTGTCTTTTTGCGCCTCGCGCCTGGAACTCCAGTCTACGGCAACCACTTAACTTATACTTGACGCAACATTGATTATTTTAGTAAAATTTTATTTCAAAAAAAACTGTTCGGCTCTGCATGACCCTGTGTCTGGAGCCTTGTCTGCATAAGGAGGAAACATGCCAAGGGCTAAAGGTGGATTCAAGACTAGAAGATACCATAAAAAGGTACTCGATCAGGCGAGGGGATATTCAGGTGGTAGATCAAGGCTTTACAGAAGCGCCGCCCAGGCTGTGGATAAGGCCCTTATTGCTGCGTATAGGGACAGACGGCTTAAGAAACGTGACTTTAGATCTCTTTGGATCGTCAGAATTAATGCTGCTGTAAGGTCTCTTGGATTAAATTACAGCCAGTTTATGAGCAGCCTTAAAAAGGCCAATATAGCGCTCGACAGAAAAGCCCTTGCTGAGCTGGCCTATAGCGATCCGAAGTCATTCGGCGAGCTTGTCGAGCAGATCAAAAGATAGACGCTTCTTCGGGGGCGGTGGAAGGAACGCCACTTTTTTCTGTGCGTTTTCCGCAGCCCTTTCGAGACTATGAGCGAAGACCTTAAAAAGATATTTCTTGAAGAAGTCACATCTCTAAAAAATATTGCCGATGCCGTTAATCTCAGGGTTAAATATCTTGGGAAGAAAGGCATCCTAACAGCTAGAATAAAGTCACTGTCATCCCTCCCTCCGGAAGAAAAGCGTCTTGCCGGCCGCCAGATCAATGAATTAAAGCAGTTCATGGAAAATGAATGCGACCTCAAGGAGGCAATTCTAAAAAATGAGGAATTGAAGATGCGCCTTCTTGCTGAAGCGATCGACATTACGCTTCCGGGTAAGCCTGCTTCTTTCGGACATGAGCATCCTCTCAGCAAGACTATGAGAGAAGTAATTGATATATTTTCCCGGATGGGTTTTGATGTAGAAGAAGGACCGGAAATCGAGTTGGACTGTTACAACTTTGAAGCGCTCAATATACCTAAGGATCATCCTGCCAGGGACATGCAGGATACTTTTTATATCAGCGAAGATATAGTTCTCAGGACACATACGTCACCGGTCCAGGTGAGAGTCATGGAGAAGAAGAAACCTCCGCTCAGGTTTATTGCTCCCGGTAAGGTCTATCGATGTGACGCTGATGTGACACATTCACCAATGTTTCACCAGGTAGAGGGGTTGATGGTGGACCATGATGTCACATTCAGTCACCTGAAGGGAGTAATGATTGAATTTCTGCGCCAGCTATTCAGGACTGATCTGCCTGTACGCTTCAGGCCGAGTTTTTTCCCGTTCACAGAGCCGTCGGCAGAAATCGATATCGGTTGCATTTTCTGCAAGGGCATCGGGTGCCGGGTGTGTAAAGGAACTGGATGGCTGGAGATTGGCGGAGCTGGAATGGTTCATCCAAAGGTATTTGAAAATGTCGGTTACGATACTGAGCAATATACAGGGTTTGCATTCGGCATGGGTATAGAAAGAATTGCCATGCTTCGCTACGGTATAGACGATATTAGGCTTCTGTTTGAAAACGATATCAGATTCCTGAGGCAATTCTAGATGAAAGTATCTTTTGATTGGCTGAAAGACTTTGTGAAGATTGACGCAACCCCTGAGGCTGTCGCTGAAAAGCTTACGATGATAGGACTTGAAGTCGAAGGAATCGAGCGAGCAGGCGGAGATGCAATCTTCGAGATAAATGTTACCCCAAACAGACCGGATTGTCTGAGCATGATTGGCATTGGTCGGGAACTTTCTGCAATATATGGCGTGAAGCTTACATTTCCCGATCTTAGCGTAGTGTCTGAAGCAAAGGAACTTGATTTTAATGTTGAGATTCTGGAGCCGGAGATTTGCTGCAGGTATGCCGGAAGGATTGTCCATAAAGTAAAAGTGGGGCCGTCGCCTTCGTGGATGAAGGAGCGGCTGGAGAAATGCGGTATCCGCTCAATCAATAATATTGTTGATATTACGAATTATGTATTGCTTGAGTTTGGCCATCCTCTGCATGCGTTTGACCTCAGCACCCTGAAGGGACATTTAATAAGGGTTGGTACGCCAAAGGCCGCGGCGGGTCAATCCGGAATCAAGTTTGTCACTCTAGACGGTGCGGAGCGAGACATCATGGAAGATATGCTGCTCATATGGGATGCCGAGAGTCCTGTTGCGGTTGCCGGCATCATGGGCGGCAGGGATACTGAGGTTACGGCAAAGACAGTTGACATTTTTATCGAAAGTGCCCATTTCGAGCCGTCATCAATTCGAAGGACATCAAAGATCCTTGGCCTTAAGACAGAATCTTCATACAGGTTTGAGCGCGGAGCGGATGTAAAGGTATTGAAGAAGGCTTTGGACAGGGCTGCGCTTCTTATGAAGGAAATAGCCGGCGGAACAATATATGGAAAGATCGACATTTATCCTAAGCGCTTTCGTCCGAAAATGGTAGGTGTGCGCTATCAACGAATTAATAGAGTGCTTGGGATCGAGGTGCCTCAGCATGATACGCTTAACTGTCTGAAGGGGCTTGGGCTGGAGATCTGTGATTGCAGCGACGTCGGATTTAAAGTAAAAGTGCCGCCATTCAGAAGCGATATTACTAGAGAAGAGGATATTATTGAAGAGGTCGCACGTCTTTACGGCTACGACAATATACCTGCGGTGTTGCCTAGGGCTCATTTAATGTCAAATAACCGCAGAGCGGACATCGCTGCAAGCAAAGCTAGAAGCGAAGTCAGGGAATCATTTCTCAAATGCGGGTTCACTGAAGCTATCAATCTCAGTTTCATGAGTAGTCGCGAGCTTGATATTTTTGCCATTGCTGCCGAAGATCCTAGACGCCGGCATGTGAAAGTTAGAAATCCCCTTAGAGAAGAAGAGGCATTCATGAGAACGACCCTCATGCCTGCGCTCGTGCGAAATCTGCTGTATAACATATCTCATGGCAACAGGGAATTGAGCATATTCGAAATAGGCAGGGTATTCATAGGCCTTAACGGCGATGCGCTCCCGGCTGAACGAGAAAATATAGCAGCACTATGTTATAAAGAGAAGGTCAAGACATTATATAAAGATGATACTCCTGATTTCTTTGTCCTTAAAGGCATTGTTGACGCTATTCTTGAGGGCATCGGGTTGAGGGACATTTCGTACATAAGATCTGACGAACCTTTTCTGCATCCAGGCAGATCTGCGGATATTATGGCGGGCGCAACAAAAGTGGGATATATAGGTGGACTTTCTCCTGCTGTGTTAGAGATGCTCGATATCAAGGCACAGAAGCCTTCGGTCATGGTTTTTGAGATGGACATTGAATTGATTCTTCCCTATGTCGGACGAGACAATGTTTACAGGCCTTTGCCGAAGTATCCTTTCATTGATAGAGATACCGCGATCATCGTTGGAACAGGTCTTGAGGCGGCCGAGATAATCAGGCTAGTGAAAACATACCCGTCCGAGAAAATCGAGGATGCATCGATCTTCGATGTTTATCAGGGCGGCAACATCGGCGAGGGAAGGAAGAGTATTGCTTTTAACGTCCGGTACCGTTCAGCTGAAAGGACGCTTACAGATAGCGAGGTCGAGATACTTCACAAAGATCTCGTAGCCTATGTACTCGAAAAGACGGGTGCTCAGCTGAGGATCTAATATTTAACGCATTGTCTCCTGTGTGAAAGCGAAAGATCAACGTGTGTGCTGGACCGACGTCAGGTCGATGCCCAGCAGCTGAATTTTTTGCTGTAGATTTTGACGGTGAATTTTCAGCATCCGTGCTGCCTCTGATATGTTGCCTTCTGACTTTATCAGGGCTGCCATAATAAGCCCCTTTTCAAGTTGTTCTTTGGCATCCTTCAGAGGCATGATCGGAACCTGTTCCGCCTTTTCGCTGATATCCTTTTTTTCATGAATATATGCAGGCAGGTCTTCAAGTTGTATCAGCGGGCCGGACGTGAAATCCGTTCCATATTCTATCGCGTTCTCCAGTTCGCGAACATTTCCCGGGAAGTGATAATTCATTAGCGCCTGGAGGGCATCTTTGGAAACACCAGTCACTACTTTGCCTAATACTTTGGACTGGTATTTCTGGATGAAATGGGTTGTCAAAAGAGGTATGTCATCTCGCATTTCACGGAGCGGCGGTAAGTGAATCGGAATTATATTGAGCCGGTAATACAGGTCTTCTCTGAAAATCTTGTCTACAACTAGTTTTCGCATATCCCTTACAGCAGAGGATATTATCCTTAAATTGACCACGACAGGTGCAGAACTGCCGATCCTGGTGAAATGACCGTCATGAATGACGCGCAGCAGCTTTACCTGTAATTCTGGAGCCAGCTCGGTTATGTCATCCAAGAAAAGCGTGCCGTGATTTGCGTCCTCAATAAGGCCGCGTTTGTCTGAAACTGCTTCATCAAATGCACCCTTCACATATCCAAACAGTTCGGATTCCATAAATCCGCCGGGTATCAAACCGCAGTTCACAACAACAAATTTCTTTCCGGCCCTCAGGCTGTTGCTGTGTATTGCTCGTGCAACAAGTTCTTTGCCGGTGCCTGTTTCCCCAGTGATCAGGACATTGCTGTCGCTGGTCGCAGCATGTCTCATGATTCTGAATACTTCCTGAATCTGTCGGCTGCTGCCTATGATGTTGCTGAAGGCGTAACGCGTCTCGATCTGTGTCCTTAGTGCTATATTCTCCCTTTCCAGTTTCTTCTTTTCAAGAGCTCGCCTAACCGGTATCCGCACTTCATCGGGAGTGAAAGGTTTTTGTATATAATCGTATATGCCTCTTTTGACGGCATCAACTGCCGACTGGATTGTGCCGTAGGCTGTAATGATTATAAAGGCGCTGTCAGGGGATAGCTCCTTGATGCGATCATAGATCTCCAGGCCATCCATATCCGGCATCTTGAGGTCGGACATTATAATGTCGTAATTAGTCTTTTCTATGAGAGAGATGGCTTCAACGCTCTTTGAAGTTGTATCAACGACAATGTCTTCGGTCTGAAGAATTTCCCTGACGACTTCACAGATGCTCTCTTCGTCATCGATGACAAGTGCTTTTAGCTTATCCACGTATGGGGAGCCTCACGATGAATGTAGAACTTTTACCAAGAATGCTTTTTACTTCAATGCTGCCGTTATGTTTTTTAATTATACCATAACTGATCGCAAGCCCCAGGCCGGTGCCTTTGCGTGTTCCCTTTGTTGTAAAGAAGGGATCGAATATTTTGTTTAAGTGTTCTTTCGGAATGCCGCTTCCGGTATCGCTAATGGCAATCTCAATGTGACTTTCTGAAGCTTGTGTAGCAAGCTCGATCGTTCCAGGCGGAGTAATTGAGTGGGCAGCGTTCAGCAGTATGTTCATGACAACCTGGCCGATTCTGACAGGGTCGGCCATTATCTCGGGTATATTTTGTGCGAGATCGAGTTTCAGCTCTATGCCTTTGAAAGCGTCCTGGGCAGCAATAGATTCTGTTATTTCTGTGATGGACCTATTGACGTCCATTATAGTGCGATGAATGGGATCCTCTTTTGCGAAGCTCAGCAATTCACGAACTATTGTTCTGGCCCTTTGAGCGTCTCTGATCATTATTTTCAAGCGTCTATGGTTTATATCATTCTCAGGCATCTGTTCCAGCATCAACTCCGAAAATGACAGGACCGACGTCAACGGATTATTTATTTCGTGAGCAATTCCCGCGGTCAGAATGCCTATGGAGGCCAGCTTCTCAGCTTCAACAAGTTTGGCCTGATTCTCTCGAAGCTGGGTAATCGTATGTTCGAAGGAACTGACGGCCAGTTTGAGGTGATCCTCCATCCTGTTGAATGACTGGGCCAGCGATGCAATCTCATCTGACCCTTTGACTTCAATTTTTTCAGAAAAATCTCCCGTTGCAATTTTTTTTGTTTTCTTTTCCAGCATGCGGAGCGGACGGACGATACTCATTGCCAGTCTGGTGTTAACAACAGCTCCCAGGATTATTACGGTCAGCAGAGAAACCATGAAAAGTTCAAGTGAATTCTTCATGGTTTCCGGTATTTCGGCCCTTTCGCGGACGAATATTTGGTTAAAGAATGCCTGATATTTTCTAGCCTGTTCCCGCATACGAGTTTCGGTATTTTGTTCGGTGCGGTATGAGGCAAAAAGCTTTTGCGCGATGGCAGTATATCCGATAAGTTCAGAGTTGCGCGCAGACAGATCATGCAGGGCTTGAGAGAAGGCGCTAAAAGACTGATTGTCTTTCTTGATTATATGATTTCTTTCAAACCCTCTCAAGACAAGAAAATTCTGGAGATCGCTGCCTCTGAGTTTCAGTTCAAGCGCTCTCCCAGTTCTTGAAAGCTGCCTTTCCGCTTCAGATTGCAACCGAAGGTGGCTAGCTACAATATCGAAGAGACGGTCATACTCAGTCAGAGAGGTCTGGGCATCGTCGAAGGCGCTGAGATCAGCCTTATCGATATGCGGCCTGATAAGGTCGCCGTCGGTCTTTAGCAAATAGATCTGTTTTTTGAATTCGAGCAGATCGCTTTCATTCCGGTATAGCAAATATGTTTTTTCATATCGTCTTGCTTCTACAATATTGTGAGTCAGGTCGTCTATCTTAGTGATTACAGGAAGCTTAGTAAAGATTATATATAGCTCACGGTAGGCGATGGCCCCCATGATAGCCGAAAGAAATATGTATGTGCCGACCGCAAGGAATATCTTTTCTCTAATCTTCATGGTCGGCAGCGTGAATCCGAACAGGGGAATTTTCATCTAAATCAATATCATTCCCCTAACGCTTTATTTTATATCCGGCATTTTCGATCGCCGCACAGACCTCCTTTTCCGTCGTCTTCGTTTCGTCGAATGAGACGACGGCCAGGCCTATATCAACCGCAGACTTCGTTACTCCCTGGATAGCATCCAATGCCTTTTTGACTCTCATGACGCAATGCTGACAGCTCATGCCTTCGATATTCAAGGTAACCTCTGCCATAATATCTCCTGTATTAATGATATTCTACATCCCTGCCGAATACGGCCTGTATTATCTCTCGGGATGTTTCTTCAACTGACCTATTAGTCGTGTTTACCACTTTCCATTGCTTGTGTTTCCTGCAAAGGCTATCCACAAACTCGGTCTCTTCATAGATCTTCTTCAGGTCTGTGTAACTGCTATCGGCCTTATAATAAGGCCCCAGTCGTGCCAGCCTGACTTTCTGAAGCACATCCGGTGCCATGACAAGACATGCTATCTTGCTTTGATCGATCTTCAATATCTCATCCGGCAGAGGCACTTCCGGGACAATGGGCACGTTTGCGACCTTGAATCCCTGCTGTGCAAGAAAAAAAGAAGTCGGTGTCTTTGAGGTCCTCGAAAGTCCAAGTATTACAATATCGGCATCCTGCAGTCTCTGCGCTCGCTGTCCGTCATCATGGTTTGCAGTGAATTCAATCGCCTCTATCCGCTTAAAGTAGCGTTCATCAACCTTTCTTAATAATCTGGGGTTCTCCATGGGCTCTATCTTGAGGTACGAAGAAAGATTGTTTATGAGCGGGCCAAGTATGTCGACGTGTATTATGTGGTTTTTGCGGCAGAACTCGGAGATATATTCTCTGTTGCCCTTCTTAACTAGCGTAAAGGCTACAAGCGCATTGTCGGCTTTCGCCTGTCCGAGAATTTTGCTTATGCCGGTTTTAGATTCAACTCTCGGGAAAACCGTAAATTTTATGTGCGGATTTTCAAATTGAACGAGCGCGGCCTTCAGGATGTCGAGTCCGCTTTGGCCAGTAGCATCCGAAAGTATATATATCTTTTTCATAGTGTTTTATTAATATTACTCATCTCGTTGTTTTTTTATCAATTGTGTTTTAGAATACCACAATGTCGGCCATATGGTTAATCACCGAATCCAGGGAAATAGAGGCGATTTTTCAGGCTTCGGGAATCCCTTATTTATTGCAGGGACCAAAAGATCTGGCTATAATTTCGGGCGTACGCCTGTCTGTCGATGGATTCCCACTCGCATTTTTAGACCTCAGCATTGATAGTTGGAGGGACTGTCTAAAAGGCCTGCGTTATCGCATGCCGGTTATAGCATTTTCTGCCCCGTCGATGAGCATAGCTATTGAAGCCATGCGGCTGGGAGCATCTGACGTGGTTGACAAGCCTTTGACTGTTGAGCGAATTCAAGAAGACCTTGAGAGGCATGAAAGCCGCATGAGGGAGCGTGAAGGTTCCTTTGACGACATTGTTGGGCGAAGCACCGTTATGAAGGAGGTCTTCAGCCTTATCAAAAGGGCGGCAGCCAGCGAAAGCAATGTTTTGATAACAGGCGAGAGCGGCACCGGTAAAGAGCCTACCGCCCGTGCGATCCACAGGTGGAGTCCTCGGAAAGACAACGCATTTATGACATTAAACTGTAGCGCTATTCCTGATACTTTGCTGGAGTCTGAGCTTTTTGGTTTTGAAAAGGGTGCATTCACCGGTGCAAATTATACGAAAAAAGGCATCCTTGAGATGGCTAGCGGAGGGACTGTTTTTTTTGATGAGATAGGGGACGTTTCAACGCTCTTTCAGACTAAAGTGCTACGCGTTATCCAGGAAGGTGAAATAATGCGTATTGGGGGTACGCGACATACAAACGTTGATGTCAGGGTAATAGCTGCCACTAATAAAGACTTAAAGCTTGCCTGCAAGAGAGGTGTATTCAGGGAGGACCTGTTTTACAGGCTAAATGTCATTAATATTCATATGCCCCCACTGCGGCGCAGAATGGAGGATATCCCTATACTGACGGATTATTTCATCAGGAAATATGCCCCAAAAAGAAAGGACATCGTAATTTCCGGGATAACTGATGAAGCAATGAATATACTTTTGAATTATGGCTTCCCGGGCAATGTCCGCGAGCTTGAAAATATTATTGAGCATGCTATTTCGTTTGCGAGTTATCCGGAGATCCTGCCTTCCGATTTGCCTGCTTCATTGATCCAATCCGGGCTGAAACGACGCTCGGCTACGCCAAAAATGAAGGACGCGGTTTCTTCATATGAGAAGGAGCTTATTTGGTCGGCTCTTCAGGAGGCAAGGGGCAATATTTCTAGAGCGGCAGCCATTCTTGGCATCTACCGTCAGCAGCTGCAAAGAAAGATAAAGCAGCTGAAGATTGCAACATAAATGATATAAAGCAACGATTCGTTGCTGGATTATGCTCGTCCACTTAGAAAAATGACTAATTATTTCACAATCTGCAACATTATATTGCGCTAGATGATATCTTTATAATGTCCTAAAATTATATTCTCCTTGCAAATCAAGATCATTCATTTTTGGTACCCTTTTTGCAAAAGTAGAAGTGAGATTTAAATTAGAATTGGTGCCTAACCGTAAAAGCTGTTGAATCAAAGATAAAATGGGTGCTATTTTTTTTGTAAACCTCTAGTCATTATAAAGACAGAAGGAACGGAAGATATCATGATTGAAAAGGGCATCGACAGAGAAAGTGGCGTAACCTTATATGTCCAGATTTATGGAATCATCAGAAAGATGATTGAAGATGGACAGTGGCAGCCCAACAGCATCATCCCGTCTGAAGATGAACTTTGCAAATTATTCTCGGTTAGCAAGGCCACTATCCGCCTTGCCCTGGCGGATCTTGTCAGAGATGGCTTTCTCCGCCGGCAGCAGGGCAAAGGCACCTATGTGAAGAGCCCGTTGCCACATTCTGGTTTAATGATGAAGACGCATCTTAGCGACGGTATGTTTCCGGATGGAATAATAGGAGCCAGTGAATCTTTGACAACAGGCATTCTTGAACCATCCGAGGATGTTCGGGATTATCTCAAATTCAGCGATGCAGTCTTTTACGTTCAATGCAGGGGTACGGTAGATGGAGAGCCGGTTTCTGTAGCAGAACTATATTTGCCGCTAATTTATTATCCGGGACTTGACGAGCGTCAGATATGCGGCATGTCCTTTTTTAATCTTGTTAAAGAACGCTCTGTTAGAAAACCATGCAGAATGGTTCAAACCGTTGAAGTCTGCCACATAAATGGAACTATAGCGGTATTGCTAAAAGTTCTTGACGGACATCCGGCTCTTGCAGTGCACAGGGTTTTTTTGGACGCAGAAGATAAGCCGGTCGCATATATAAGGTTATACGGCCGGGATGAAAAGTATCACGTGCACACTGAGTTTGAAAAGATCAAGTAGAGTGGACCTGAAGGAGATTGAAATGAACCCCGACTGTAGCCCAGAAAAAAAGGAGGCAACGAAATGATCAGGAAGCATGTCTTTGCCGCAATTATATTTTGCTTTGTATCGACGCTCTTGATGTTCGGCTGCGGCAAGAATTACGGCAAGGTTGATCAGGGTCGCGTAATCGAATTTGACCGCGATAAGGGGACAGTGACGTTAATAAGAGATGTTAAGACGGATCCCGGCAACCCCGAATACACATATTTGCCTCCGCTCACTTATTTTCTGCCTAAAGATGCTGCTGATGCCGGGGTGGAGCCCAAGGCGGGATACCGCATGAAGCTTGATGCTGCTCATAACCGGATAATAATTTTTGATCCTGCAGCTAAGAATTTCAGGACGATAGACTATAAGCTGGTTAAACAGACAGAGAATGTCGAAAAGAATGATCCTCTCGTATTTGACAGGTTGGCGGGCAAAGATAAGGACTTTCCGCTGATAGACAATACTGCAAAGACAATCACCGTTTATTCGCGCAGGCAGAAGTTGGTTACAACTTTTTCGGTGGCTGACGAATATCTTTCAATGCCTCCCAAGACGTGGGAGGCAGGGGATGATGTAAGAATTAACTATCGTGAAGACGGCAAGGCGCTTAAATTGACAAACCTTAGCAGAACTGAAAGCTACAAAAAGTAAACATGGCCCGGACTGGAGTCGGGCATCACTATATTCGGCAAAGGAGGGAAACTAAGAATTACACAGGCGGGGAGGGGAACAATTTAATTAACGTTGTGACAGTTTGCAATATTTATTAGAGAAATAAGAAACAGGCCGGTTTTCAGTATGAAAAAAGAAATACTAAGGAGGGTTTAAGAGATGAGCTACATGCGGCAGATGTACGAATTTCTAAAGGCAGCATCGAAGGCCCACGCACAGTGGGACTATGAAGTCTCGATGTCTATCATCAAGAACAAAAAGAAGCTACTTATAATCGGCGTACTTCTCTTGCCGATCCTGCTGGTCAGCCTGACGGGGGCGGCAGACATTATCGGCAGCAAACAGGCTTATGCGCCGGCGCATTACACAGACCTGATATTTTTTGCATCCATAGCGGTGGGCCTTGCAGCTGGCCTGATTACAGGCTGTATCGGCGCGGGCGGCGGTTTTATCATTACGCCTGCTCTGATGGCAGCTGGCGTCAAGGGTATCCTGGCGGTCGGCACTGATATATTCCACATATTTGCCAAGGCGATCATGGGCACTACTGTGCATAAGAAATTGGGCAACGTCTCAGTGAAACTTGCGATAGCCTTTCTTGTTGGTTCGGCTGGCGGAACGTTTGTCGGCGGCTGGATAAACAAGACGCTCTATAACCATGACCCGATACTTAGCGATGCGTTTATCAGCCTCGTCTACGCTGTGTTGCTCGGATTCCTTGGAACATACGCCATGCTCGATTTCTGGAAGTCAACCCGCAAAAAGACGCCTGGTGCAGATACCGGCGGTCATGATGCGCACGGCGGTCCTGCAGGTATGACCCCACTGGCAGTGAGCCTGCAGAAGATCAATATACCTCCGATGATTTCATTCGACGAAGACTTCGGCGGCAGGAAGATATCGTGGCTGTTTGTCGCTATCGGAGGTTCTATCGTAGGTATGCTCGCAGCGATTATGGGCGTGGGCGGCGGCTTTGTTACCTTCCCGATGTTCGTTTATATTTTTGGCGTGTCTACTGCTACCACGGTTGGTACAGATATCCTGCAGATCATCTTCACGGCAGGTCTCGGCTCGATCTTCCAGTACGCAATTTACGGTTATGTTTTCTATACCCTCGCCATGGGCATGCTCATAGGCTCACTGATCGGAATCCAGGTCGGCGCCCTTACAACAAAGGTCGTCAAAGGGGCTCACATCAGGGGATTCTATGCAATGTCGATCATAGCCGGTTTCATTAACAGAGTGGCTACACTTCCCAAGAAGATGGTCGAACTTGAATACCTTCAGCTGAATAAAACAGTGATAGACACGATAGAGCTTGTCGGCAACGTAGTCTTCTGGGTGGTCGTCGGATTCTTCGGGTTCTGGGTTCTGAGCAAATTCTTTGTGAATATCGGAAAGCTTAGAGAAGATGACGATAGTTATACACATGCGCGGGCTTCTGTCAGTTCGATGGAAACCGGAAAGATAAAAGGGGAGGGATAGACAATGGCGTCTTCAAAAAAACATCTTGGCCTCGGCATAGTAATGGCCATAGGCTTCTTTGTGATATTGTTCCTGACTTTTTCGCCGATCTTTCCGAAGTCGGCTGACGGCAAGGCCCAGAACGGACTGGAGTGGGCTGACGAGACGTTCAACAGGCTTTCCAAGGGGTCGTCTTATTTTATCCCTAAGGTAACAAAAGATGCTGAGAAGTTTGTGGGCAGGCCCATATCTATTGCTGTGAAAATGACTAAAGACACAGATAAGCCTGGTGACGCCGAGAAGAGGGCAGTCAACGCCTCCAAGGTCTTTATAGCAGCAGGCGCAAATGCGACCGTGACCGGATCTGAACTTAAAGTGGAAGGCGATCTTGGCAAAATACTCCTGGCTGCCCTGCAGGATTCAGATGCAATGTATAAGAATGACGGCAATTACATCAAGACGAAATATGGAGCAGACGATGAGAAGAAGCAGTTCAGGCAGTGGCACAACGCCTTCACAAAATTCGACAAGGTTTTAAAGAAGGAAGGCAAGATCGAAGAGGCCAACATCATAAGCGATGTGACCAAAAAGGCGGTCGAGACTGCATATAACTATTACACAGTAGATGCCATCAAGGTCAAAGATAAGGCAGGCTTGATGACCTTTCTGCTCGTCTTTTATGTCGCATATACCATGTGGTGGGGTTTTTCGATCTTCTTTATGTTTGAAGGTTTGGGGCTTTCCATGAAGAAGGCGAAGGAAAAGAAAGAAGTATAGGAGGACGACATGAAGATACTGGTGCCTGTTGACGGATCGAGACATTCAAACGAAGCGCTGAAGGTTGCCCTTGAGTGTGCTAAATCAAAGGGTGCTGCTATAGACATTATTAGCGTGGCTGCTGATGCAAGCGGTATCGATTTGGAAATCTCAGCGAGCCAGCGCGAACGGATAATGGAAAGAATGGAGCAGCAGGCTGACTCAGCTGTGAAAGCGGCTTGTAAAATTGCTGCGGATGCCGGCGTTAAGGCAAATTGTAAGGTAGTTACATCGAATACCTCCATTGCTGACGCAATCCTCGCCTATTCCGAAGAGACGAAATCAGATCTCATCGTGATGGGCAGCCGGGGGCTCAGCCAGTCTTCAAGGTTCAAGATGGGCAGCGTCGCGTCGCAAGTGGTAAAATACAGCGATTGTTCAGTTTATATAGTAAAGCTGCCCGCGTAGGCTGGCATAGGAGGATATGGAAATCCATAAAGGCGGCGATCTGTCGCAGAAGGCTACCAGCTTCCCGTTGCGGTGGATCGATTTCTATATAAGGCATTATGCGATGGTGACGGCCGCCGTCACCATCATTCTGTTATTCGTCATACTTCTGCTAGGCTGGATATCCGACAGCAAGAACCTTATTGAACTCTTTGCCGTTACGGTTACCATAGTTGCCGGGCTGTTCCTTATTGTTTTGCTCCAGCGATGGTCCTCTGCAGTTTCACAGGAAGTTGAGATCAAGACCAGACAGCTTAATAGATCCGAGCATCTTTACCGTTCTCTCGTCGAAAATGCGAACGATATCATATTCACCATAAGCCCTGAAGGAACTATACTTTCGATGAACCACTTCGGGGCGGAGTTTTTTAGAAAGGGACCGGCAGAAATTGCCGGGAAGATGATCAGCGAGCTTTTGCCTGCCGAGAGTGCAGAAATGATCATGCAGGTAGAAACGGAAATATTCGATACCAAAGTGAGCAGGAGGATAAACTGCAAGGCAAATATCGATGATTCTGAAAAGTGGCTCAACATAAGCCTTAGCGCTCTTATAGATGAATACGGGAACGTCTATAAAATCCTTGGCATAGGCAGGGACGTCACTGAGAGAAGAAAGAATGAAGAACAGATGATATATACTGAAAAACTAGCATCCATGGGCACGCTTGCCGCCGGTGTTGCCCATGAAATCAATAATCCTCTGGCTGTAATACTTGGTTTTACCGATATGCTTCTCGAAAAGAAATTTGAGGACCCTGAGGCATATGATATCCTGAGAACAATTGAAAAACAGGCTCTTAATGCAAAACGCGTGGTGGAAAAACTACTCAGCTTTGCCCGTCATTCTGAAAGTAAAGAAGAGGATGTCGATATCAATAACAACGTAGATGAGGTGCTGGATGTAATTGGGCGCACGATAATTCTTAATAAGGTAACGACGATCAAGGATTTTGCATCGTCTCTGCCTGCAGTGCGTGGAGAACCGGGAGAGTTCCAGCAGGTGTTTTTCAATCTTATAAATAATGCTCTTGCTGTTATGAAGGGAGGGGGTATTCTTACTGTATGCACGAGAGTTGTTGATGGCGGACGCAGTGTCGAAGTGCGCATTTCCGACACCGGATGTGGTATAAAAAAAGAGCACAGAACTAAGATATTCGACCCGCTTTTTACAACGAAGAAGGTTGGCGAAGGCACGGGTCTCGGACTTTCAGTCAGTTATGGCATTGTAACGCATCACGGAGGCACCCTGACATTTGAGACAAAGACTCAGGAGGAGTCGGACAGTCCAGGCACTACATTCATAGTAACATTACCCGCTGTGAAGAAATAATAGGTGAATTTTTTGCCTATCTCTGGTAATGGACAAGAGGAGGCTTCAATGGCTGAGAAGCTGCTTATAGTAGATGATGAACCCGACATGCTGAAACTGTTGAGCATGATCATCAGGGACAAAACCAAATACGAAACCATCACCACCAACAATCCTGCCGAAGCGCTCGACCTTGTCAAACGTGGAGGATATGATATGGTCATCACGGACCTTAAGATGCCGGGATTGGATGGAGTTGAGATGCTCGAAGCCGTCAAGAATTATGATCAGGATATTCCCGTGATAATAATAACTGCATATGGAACTGTTGAAACAGCCGAGGAATCTCTGCGCAAGGGTGCTTTTGATTTCATAACAAAACCATTCAGGAAAGAGCAGATTCTCTTCACTATTGAGAAGGCCATGAGCTGGCTTAGACTCCAGAGAGAGAACAAGAAACTTAAGGAACAGATCAAACAGTAGCTAAAACTCTCGCTTGCGTTTGGCTTTATTTCACCGCAAGGGCCCTGCACAGTTAAACTAAATGTTATGATATTGTACGTAAGGATTTAACTGTGAACGGAGGCCCTGATGCAGCAAGATGGATCAGCCGGAGATAGCAGCTCAAAAGATAAGGTTGACGAACAGACACTGCATCTTGCCTCATTCCCGCTGATGAACCCGAACCCCTTGATCGAGCTGGACCTATCGGGCAGTATCGTTTTTATGAACCCAGCATCTCGAAAGATTTTAGAGAGTCTTGGAATGGACAGGACCCCGACCGTTTTTGTGCCTGCCGACTTTGAAGCCATTGTCGGGGCGTGGGACAAAAAGGGCGAGATATCGGTATATCGGGAAGTCGGCATAAAGGACAGGACTTTCGCAGAGAATGTCCACCTTTCCCCCGAATTCAATTCTGCTCGTATTTACGCTTACGACATCACTGAAAAAAAGAAATTGGAGAACGCGCTTATCAGCGCCAAAAAGGCCTGGGAACTGACCTTTGACACAGTGCCTGATATGATAGCCATTCTCGACACGGACCATAAAATTACACGAGTCAACCGCGCCATGGCTGAACGTCTAGGTCGAAAACCGTCGGAATGTGTCGGAATGCATTGTTACGAGATTGTGCACGGTATACACCATCCGCCCAGTTTCTGTCCGCATGTCAGAACTCTTAATGATGGCAGGGAGCATATCGAAGAGGTATACGAGAGTAAGATCGGCGGCGACGTATTGGTAAGTATCACTCCCCTGCATGACGCGGACGGCCAAGTGATCGGAGCGGTGCATGTTGCCCGCGATATCACTGCCCGCAAGCTGATTGAAACGGAGAGGGAGGCAACGGTTGAGTTCCTGCAGCTTGTAAATAAAAGTAAATCTACTGCCGATCTGATTCATGCCGCCACCGAATTCTTTCAGCGGAAGTCCGGCTGTGAAGCTGTCGGCATCAGACTCAGGCAGGAATACGACTATCCTTATTATGAAACGAGCGGATTTTCGAAAGAGTTCGTGATGCTTGAAAACAGGCTTTGCGCCCTCGACGAGCGCGGTCGTCCCATCATCGACGGCGCTGGCAACCCAGCCCTCGACTGCATGTGCGGCAACGTTATCTGCGGCCGCTTCGATCCTGCAAAACCTTTCTTTTCAAAACGGGGCAGCTTCTGGGCCAACAATACTACCCGTCTTCTCGCTACGACCACCGAAAAGGACCGTCAGGCCAGAACGCGAAACCGATGCAATGGAGAAGGATATGAATCAGTGGCGCTTATCGGATTGACCCTCGGCGATGAAAGACTTGGCCTCCTGCAACTTAACGATCGCAGACCTGACCGGTTTACGCCTGAATCGATAGCCTTGTGGGAAAGGCTTGCAGACTATCTGGCTGTTGCGCTGTCCAAGTTTCGGACTGATGAGGCTTTGCGGGTGAGTGAGAAACGTCTCGCCATATTCATTGAACATGCGCCGGCGGCGTTGGCCATGTTTGATCGCGACATGAGGTATGTAAGCGCGAGCCGTAGGTGGATGAGCGATTACAACTTGGGTAGTCGAGATTTGCGGGGCCTGTCTCACTACGACATATTTACCGAAATACCCGAGAGATGGAAGAATATACATAGTCACGGTTTGGCTGGTGAAGTCATTAAAGCTGATGAAGACCGTTTCGATCGCGCAGATGGATCTGTGCAATGGCTTAGCTGGGAGGTTCGTCCATGGTACGACGATGCGGGCGAGGTGGGCGGGATCGTAGTTTTCAGCGAAGATATCACGCGTCGCAAGCAGGCCGAGGAATCTCTAAAAGAATCAAAAAGAATATTGGAATGGGAGAGAAACCTACTGCAATCGATTATGAATGGCGCTAGGAACGCCCATCTAGTCTATCTTGATAGGGACTTCAATTTTGTGCGAGTGAATGATGCATACGCTGTAACGTGCGGCTATTCGTCGGAGGCAATGATCGGCAAGAACCACTTCGATCTTTATCCTCACGAGGAGAACAAGGCGATCTTCACCCGCGTGAGGGATTATGGCGAACCTGTCGAGTTCTATGACAAACCGTTTAGATTCCCGGACCAACCCGGAAGGGGGGTTACATACTGGGACTGGACATTGATGCCGGTAAAGGATTCTAACAAGGTCGTAGGCCTGATATTTTCCCTCTACGAAACTACCGAGCGCAAACAAGCCGAGGAAGCGATAAGCCGTGCGATGGAGGAGCTTAAGATCAAGAACGACGAACTGGAACGCTTCAACAGGGTCGCAGTCGGACGGGAGCTGAGAATGGTAGAGCTTAAGAAAGAGGTTAACAAGCTTTGCAGCATGACGGGCGAGCCTCCCAAATATAAAGTTGAGTTTGATGAACCCTGATACTAATGCTCTCCTCATGATTTTAGAGGGGTAGCCGAAGACTTGTGAAAGTTCTTAAGGAAAATATCTTTCAAATGCCTATAATTGCTGTTTTCATTCTTGCGGTCTGCATCTCGATGTCCGCATGCTCGCGTGAAGAGCAAAAGGCCGTCATGCCTTCCGAAAAAACTATCATTGCCTCAACCATGCTCCCCGACTCGACCCTGGTCCAGGTTGCAGACACAAAAGGTTATTATGCCGTGGAGGGGCTGGCTGTCACTATGCAGGTACATCAGATCGGGAAACAGGCGCTTCAGTCAGTGCTTGACGGTAAAGCCGATTTTGCAACTGTTGCCGAAGCCCCTGCTATGCTGGCAATCATGAAAGGCGAAAAGATATGCGTTATTGCAACAATCGACACATCGCATAGAAATATAGCGATTCTGGCCAGAAGGGACCGTGGCATTGAAACGCTTGAGGACTTGAAAGGCAGGCAAATAGCAACAACCTTTGGTACCATTGCCGAATTTTTTATGTACTCGATATTGACAGTCAATGGAATATCCCAAAAGAATATCACGGCTGTTAATCTGCCGCCGGAAAAACTGCCAGACGCGCTGCTTGGTGGTGATATTGACGCTGCCACACTCTGGAACCCCCTGCTGGTCGTTGCACAAAAGAAATTGGGTGAGACCGGCAGGACTTTTTATGGAGATGATTTATACACGCAGTTCTTTCTGGTTGTTTCCAAACAGGATACCATACGTGGCAACCCGGAAAAAGTGAAAAAGGTTCTCCGGGCTCTGATCAGAGCGGAGGAGTTCATCAGGACCGATCCAGCCGAAGCGCAAAGGATTACAGCGGAATACAGCCGCACTGAGGAATCATTGGTCAGTGAGACATGGGCATCCAACAACTTCAGGGTGGCTCTTGACCAGTCACTGATTCTTGCGCTGGAAGATGAATCTAAATGGGCGATCAAAAATGGCTTGACCGGTGCGACTGTAATACCCAACTATTTGGATTTTATTTATTTTGAAGGTCTGAAATCGGTCAAGCCTGCTGCGGTAAGGATACTAAGGTAGGAGTGGACCGATGCTGATCAAGCAAAGGCTTAGAATAAATTCAATGGTCTTGTTTGTCGGACTTTGCATAATTGTGGCGGTTATAGCTGTTTCCGGTTACAGGCTTGCCGGAGCAATTGAGTTACTCGAGACAGCTGATGCGATAATGACGGCATCATACGAGAGATTAATGCTCAGGACCGACAATGTCCGGACCGGCAGCGAGAGATCGAAGCTGCAGCTTATAGCCAAACACATGGAGGTCGGCAACCTGCTGAAATCCGCCTCTCAAAAATTCCGGGCGCCGGAAGATAAAGCGACAATCGATGAACTGCTTGCCGTTCATGAGTCAACCGGAAAATTGGCAAGGGCCATCAGGGAGATCAACGAAAATATGCGTCCAGATACAGGGCCTGATGCGCTTTTAGTAACTAAGGAAGATATGCTGCTCAGCCAGCTGAATATGCGGATTTATGAGACGATATTGCTTGATTCCAAGCTGCAGAAGTCCGGCAGTGAGGCTGTCATATCGGCATTCAGGATAGGCGGAGCAGGGATAATCTTCATTGTGGTTTTGCTGAGCGTGGTTGCACTTGTCAACTCCGGGGTAACAGGCCGCCTGATTACAGAACGAATCAATCGCCTTAGGGATGGTGCAGTCAGGATTGGCGAGGGGGACCTCGATCACAAGATAGATCTCGTGGGAGATGACGAATTCGCTGAACTTTCTGGCGTCTTTGATGAAATGACGGGTAAATTGCAGGAGTCCCAGCAGCAACTCGAAGCCATTGCGGAAGAGCGAACGCGGGCAGAGGCGGCCCTGAGGGAAAGCCATGAGAGACTAAAGAAGGTGCTTGAGGTTGAGACGGTCGGCGTGATGTTCTGGGATCTGACTACAGGCTGCATGACGGACGCCAATGACACGTTTCTAAAAATGATGGGCTATAGCCGCCGTGAAGTGGAGGCCCGTGAACTTACCTGGCAGATGCTCACCCCTCCGGAATACGTGGAGGCTAGCCTTGCCGAGATCAAAAAGTTTAATGAGACCGGACGTGTCGGCCCTTATGAGAAGGACTATTTCCGCAAGGACGGCACGCGGCAATGGCTTCTCTTCGCAGGCAGCTCGATAGGCAGCAACTCGTGTGTGGAATTCTGCGTGGATATTACCGACCGCAAGAAGGCCGAAGAAAAGCTTCGGCGGGCCCATGAAGAGCTGGAGACGCGCGTGGCAGAGAGAACGAAGGAGCTCAACGAACTCAACGCAACTTTAGAGCACAAAGTTGTCGAGAGGACGACGGAGCTGCAGGCGGTAAATGAATCTCTTAGAGCATCGCGGGTGGCGGCACTCAATCTTATGGAGGATTCCGTATCTGCCAGAAAGAGGTCCGAGGAACTGAATGAAGTACTGATTGAGGAAATTGATGTACGCCAACGGGCAGAGGCAGAGGCCTTAAGGCTGAACAAGGCGTTGAAGGCGTTGAGCGACAGCAGCCAGGCGATTATACGGGCAACTAATGAGACAGCATTTCTAAACGATATATGCCGAATAATAATAGAAGACTGCGGATACATTATGGCATGGATTGGCTTTGCACGGGACGACGAAGAAAGAACAGTCTGTCCGGTAGCTCATGCGGGGTTCGAGGATGGCTATCTCGAAACGCTGAACGTAATATGGGCAGACACCGAACGCGGCAGGGGATCGACCGGTACGGCCATTCGCACCGGAAAGATGGCTGCCTGCCCGAATATGCTGAGCGATCCGGCCTTTGCTCCCTGGCGGGAACAGGCGCTCAAGCGCGGATATGCATCGTCCATAGTCTTTCCGTTGATGGCGGACGGCAGGGTGTTCGGTGCGGTGACAATCTATTCAAGAGAAACAGATCCTTTTTCTGAGAACGAGGTAAAATTACTTGCGGAGCTGGCGGACAATGTTTCGTACGGGTGTCAGGTCATGCGCCTTAAGGAAGCCCAGAAAGGGGCCGAAAAGGAGCTGATACTGGCGAACGCAAGCCTGTTGGAACTGAATCGTGAACTGGAATCTTTCGTCTACTCGGCGTCTCACGATCTCAGGGCGCCAATACGTGCCATATCCGGATTTACAGAGATCATTGAAAAGAAATATACAGACATGTTTGATGATAAGGGCAGGGAATATCTTGCGCGGATACGGCACGGCGCAGCCAGAATGACAGTTCTGATAGATGACCTGCTTCATTTATCGAAGGTATCACGACAGGATATGCTTCGGATGCAGGTCGATATAGGTAAAAAAGCTGCTTTGACCTTTAAAGAGCTTAAGGAATCGGAGCCTGATAGGAAGGTTGAAGTGACCATCGGCAGCGATCTTGTTGTTAATGCGGATCCAAGGCTGATAGAAGTGGCCCTTACCAACCTCATAGGGAATGCCTGGAAGTTTACATCAAAGAACGTCAATGCCAGGATTGAACTGGGTTCATTTGGACAGGATGGTGAGACGATCTTTTATATACGAGATAACGGCGCAGGTTTCGACCAGAAGTTCGCCGAGAGAATGTTCCTGCCGTTCCATAGGTTGCACACTACAAACGAGTTTGAAGGCACAGGCATCGGACTTGCCATAGTTGATAGGGTTATCCGTCGCCATGGCGGGAAAATCTGGTCGGAAGGACAATTGCGTAAAGGAGCTACGATATATTTCACTCTGGGAGAATGACCGCTCTTGTAAGTCTTTTCTATTATTGGTACGATGTATAACGATATTAATATGAAGACCATGACCGCCATTGTAATGATCATTGATGACGATTCCGATGATCTTGAGCTTACGGTAATGGCTATTGAATCATTAGGGCGAGATGTAAGCGTGAGATCTGCGTCAGGCGGCAGGGAGGCATTAGCGATGTTGCGTGATGATCAGCCTCTGCCTGATCTTGTCCTGTTGGATCTTAAAATGCCTGGTATGAACGGGATCGATGTGCTTATTGAGTTGCGTCGCGATGATCATTTGAAAAAGATTCCGGTTGTAATGGTTAGTTCCTCATCGCTAGAATCAGACCGTGCGGCGTCATTTAAGGCAGGCGCGAACGGTTACCTGCACAAAGCCTTCGATATGTCAGAGTTTAGCAATGAAATAGAAGCGGTTTTGAATAATTACATTAAAACTTAAATTGCTTTCTTAATATTCTTTTTCACGAAATCCTGGATATAAAAATCTGTTATTGTATCATTATACATCACCATGTCCAACTGCTTGGTATACGCAGTGAGCTTGCCCAGCACTTCCAGTTTATCCTCAATGATATTTCTTCTATACTTGGTAAGGACGGCATCAACAACATCGTCGATGATTTTAACCCTGAAATCCATGGTTTTCAGTATCTCCGAGATCAGCCGCACCCTCCGCAGTCGCCGTTCAGCCGCCGCACCTCCCCCTTTAAAGAAGAAGCGAATATAATTATCGTTGATAGTGTCCCCGGCGAAGGACTCGACTGTAGAAAGATGGTAACCAAGACGCAAGAGGAAATTCATGTAATGTTCAGATATGAATGAGAAACTCTTTTCTCCGGTTCTTTGCAATTCCTCTTCCGGTATTGTCGCGGTATGCGCCAGCATTCCCAAAAAGCCTCCTGCATCAACCGGCTTGGCTTGAGGCCAATTTGATGCGACAAGCCCTTTGAAGAAGGCCTTCAGAGGGTTAGAAATAAGATGCTCAGGATTGAGCACCTTTGGGGCATTATCCTGTATCCCTCCGCCTAAATCAATAAGGTACGAGACCAACGGTATGCCTGCTATGAGCTTTCTGGTTTCACCAATTTCATCTGACGGAGTAGATGTGATTTTGAACATCTCACGCATAGCCATCTCATGGCTGAAACGGGTTATGTCATGAAATGTATCACATGCCTCAGCTTTGAAATCAGCGCTCTCGGGTTCGATAAGTTTGAGCGGCACTATCCATTTGAGAATCTTCTGCAGTGTTTTAAAGATAATAGTATCCTTAAATGGATCTTCCTTCTTTTCAGCCAGTTCTATTAGCTCATCAACCCTTCCTTCATACACATTACAGTTGTATGAATCAACCGTGATCTCCATGCCGTTACGAAGCTTTGCAGTAGCTGACTCTGTGTCCAATAGCGCAGGCACCTGGAATTCACGAGCCAGTGATGCCATATGACCGGTAGCACCGCCGAAATCTGTAACTATAGCACTTGCTCTGTTCATCACAGATACGTATCTTGGAGACGTATGTTTAGCAACCAAGACCGCGCCTTCCGGAAAGTCATCGAGGTCCGTATCTGATCGCACAAGGTGTACTTTGCCGTAACCAATGCCTTTGCAAGCTATAATCCCCTTGTCAATAAGCAGCGTGTATCCTGCTACCCTCGTCGGTATAGCTCTGGCAGGAGCCTTTTCAACGATTCTGAGGGGTCTTGTTTGGAGTATATACATGGCGCCGCTGCTGTCTAGAGCCCACTCTATATCCTGAGGACCGCCATAATGTTTCTCTATGGCAATCGCGTACTGAGCAAGTTTTTTTATGTCAGGGTCGCTGATGCTTTGTTGGCCTGGAATCTCAGGAATATCAACCTCTTCTGTAGATCCTGCGGCAGAGCAGATGATCTTTTTTTTCTGGGAGTGCATATCTCTTGCAGCGATATCGAGATCCCGTGTAACCCTGTAGGTTTCAGGGGTTACTGTGCCGTCTACGACCGATTTGCCAAGTCCGAACACTGAACTGACCACTATGTTGTCAGAACGTGCATTGTTGGGATCTCTTGAGTAGATTACACCTGCTGCTGTTGCGTCAATCATCCTCAATACTCCCACTGACATGACCATGTCGCTCTCGCTAAGGCCTTTAGTTTTGAAATAAAAAAGCGCTCTGGATGTAAAGAGGCTTGCCACGACATCCTTGTATCGCTGCAGCACCTGGTCGGGATGCACATTCAGGAAGGTAGAATATTGCCCGGCGAAGCTGAACTCTCCGTCCTCCTGCAATGCGCTGCTTCTGACGGAAAACATTGGCTGATGATTTGGATTAGAGCTGTTTGACTGACCTTGAGTAAGAGAACCCAGCTCTTCAGATACAGCTTTTTTCAGCTCATCCGGCACTTCGGCAGTCGAGACCATTTCCTGTATTTCAGATGTTATCCTGTTAAGCTCAGGCAGATCGTCTACGGATAAACCTTCCAGCTTCTGAGAGATACACGCTTGTAGATTACTGTGATCAAAAAACAATTTGAAGGCGTATGTGCTTATGGCAAATCCATCCGGTGTCGGTAAATGTATCATATTCCTGATTTCACCAAGATGTGCGTTCTTGCCACCGAGACGGTCAATCATATCTCCGTTTACTTCATTGAACGGAACGATAAGACTGCCTGCTGCAATTTCGCTCTTGCGAGCGAGAAGCTCGTTTATACCTGAATTTATAAACGCATACCGATCATAAAGAGGCTTATACTTGTCGCCCGATATCATGTTCAGGCGGTCAATAATATCATGGATGCCTTCTGCAATAGAGGCTGTCATCTTTTCGATATATCGGCGGTCGAAGAGAAACTCTCCGGATCGTTTCTCTTCCATATCTGCCATCAGCTCCAAAACCTGATTATTTTGGGATAGAAGTTGGTTAAAGGCAGTATACTTTGCCTTAAATGTTTCACGGATCAATTCAGCTTGAGACGGCTCACCTGACTTCTTTCTGAAAAGGCTCTGAAATAACATTGTAAATTATAACATTTGAAAAGAGGTTGACGTAACAGATATTATCGAAGATAATAAGTGGAACCGGTAGATGAATACATGAAACGTGGAGGAATATTAATGACGGCAGGATTGAAGGTTAGTGAACTCATGGTCAATATTTTTGATTATCCACATGTGCCATACTGGTTTACTATCGGTCAGGCAGTACAGCTAATGAAAATGGCATTTTCCGGCAGAGAGCATCCTGAGCCTGTCGTCATTCTCGTTTTTGATGAAAAATATAATCTTATAGGCACCCTGGGACGGAATGATTTGCTAAGAGGCTTGGGGTCCGATATGTCTGCAACTGGTTCTGACGAATCGTCCAATCAAACTGATGGTGATATGTCCACATGGGGCAATCTGTTTCTCACCGAAGCCCGTGTTAAGGCAGAAAGGCCGGTGAGCGAAACTATGTCTGGCGTTATGCATTTTATAGCACCGGATAATGGCATAACTGACGCCGCGTTCATGATGCTGCGGTATAATCTTGAGATGCTGCCAGTTCTGGAAGGGAAGAAAAAGCTTTTAGGAATAATAAGAATGTCCGATGTATTCGAGGCCTTGGCTGGGGCGGCAACAGGCGATTAGGCTTATATGTTTTCAGTGCTTTTTTGAACGGCTTCTTTAAGCTTTTCTATTAATTTATTGATGTCCACCGGTTTTTCCATGAAATCCAAAGCACCTTCTTTCATTACCTCGACCGTGGCCTGAATGCTACCTTGTCCCGTGAGTATGATGACTTGAAGCGCAGGCTTAATCTTTTTCATTTCCCGCAAGACTTCAGTACCTCCCATGCCGGGCATGGAGAGATCGAGGAGGACAGCATCGAAGCTCTTCTCTCCGACAAGTTTCAATGCCGCCTCTCCACTCGTAGTTGTGTCTACAGATACACCGCGCATCCTCAGGCGCTCCGCTAGAATCTCTACAAACCTGGCTTCGTCGTCTACCAGAAGCACCCTTGCATTCAGATTATCAGTCATAATATTACAGTTCTTGTGCCGGAATTATTCCTGTTCCTTTATGATCTTTCTGGCTGTATCGAAATCGCCCTCTTCGGCAAAAGCTATGGCGGTCATAGCTCTTTCAATCTTTTCTGCATATGCTTCCTTTATTTTACCTACGAGAGTTTCGATGTCGGCAGGCTTTCTCAAAAAGTCGAAGCCTCCCAGTCTGCGAGCGTCTTCTTCATCTTTGTCGGTGCCATGTCCGGTCAGAATAATAACCTGCATATTCGGATACGCCTTTCTGATCTCTCGCAGAACATCCATACCGTGCAGGCCCGGCATTTTGAGGTCGAGTACCATTACATCCGGTTCTTCGGAGCGGACTTTGGTAAGAGCCTGATCACCGTCATAAACCGTTTGTACGTTCAGGTCCCTCATTTTTAATCTTTGAGCAAGCGTATTAACGAAAGCCTCTTCATCGTCAACCAGTAATACTTTTATATCTTTATTCCTTTTCACAATACCCTCCTTTATAAGTAGGCATATATACTTATAGTAATTGATTTCGCCAAAAAATGATAATACATTTTATGACATGGACTCCATTATAAAACCGCGTATTTTCATCAGTGTCCGCCGGATTTAAGCAGCCCGGACGCCGCCAGAGCGAGCACGATAACTTCGGCGATAGCTATGATTCCGTAAACCGTATCCTTGTTCCTGAAGAGTATGGGAATAATACGTACATAGCATAATAGTGTTACTGCTGCAAGGAAAGCTATTCCTGTAAAGTTCAGAAAGTCTCCCTTATTCAGCATGCCGAGCCAGGCCCATCCAGGATGAATACCTGTTTGCTCAAGGTATGAATGAACCGAAAGCCCCCAATACTTGGGCAGGTCGGACACAGGCACATGAGGAGGCAGTATGCCTATCATATAAATAACGAAGGTTATGATCAACGCTATCAGCCCTATCTTCATACCAATGTCTAGTAAATGAGCATAAGCCAACTGTTCTTCTGTAGCTTTCATTTTCTGTGCCATTATATTGCTCCTTTATTATCTTATATTCCGAGACCTTTGAGCAGCGCTCTGCCGCCTGCAAAGATCAGCATCACAATTACTATGTACCGGACAGCAGCCGGTTTTGTTTTTGCAAGAATTCTTACCCCCACTATTGAGCCGAGCATGATGCCGATTATTGATGGAACTACTATCATCGGCAGAACGGCGCCATTATTGACATAGATCCAGGCGGCAGAAGTATCTGTGATTGACAGCAGAAACTTGCTCGTGGCGACCGAAACCTTCAGGGGGGCACCCATCATGAGATTTAGCACTGGAACATTGGCCCAGCCAGCGCCGAGACCGAACATGCCTGCCATAACACCTATGACGACAAATGTAGCAAGACCTTGGGCTGTTCTGTGGACGTGCCAATTGATAGTCTGGCCAGATGAAGCTTCATGATAGATACCATTGATTCTGAGAGCAGTTGACAGTGCGCAAGCCTGCTTAACTTCCGGATACTCAGATTTTTTTGCCAGAAGCATTATCAGGACTATACCGAGGATTGTCGCTCCAAGAGAGATCTGTACTACATTGGTTGGTAGAGCCAGACCGATCATAGCGCCGACTACTGCGCAGGCTGATGCGATTACTGCTGTTGGCAGGGCCAGTCTAAGGTCAGCAAGGCCCTTCTTGAGAAGGCCTGGACCCGCTGCCAGTGCGCCTGCAAGAGCTACAAGAAGACCGGCGCCTCTGACAAAATCAAGATGAAATGGGAAGAATCCACCTACAATAGGAACAAAAAGCACGCCACCGCCGACGCCGCCAAGAACAGCTACGATACCGAGAAAAAACGTAACGGCAAAAAGAATAAGCGGCCAAGCCCACCATGGCAACGCTGACTTTGCTCCGCCTTCAGCAGCCTGCACTGCTTCAGGAGATATGAATGCCATTGAAATTAGCACGAAAGCGGTCAGGAAAAGCGCACAAATACAGACCATAGCAGACCGTGATTTTCTGACCCTCGAAAAGAAGCCTGTGAATTTGCGTTTTAGCATTGTTGAAACATCGTTTTCCATGATTACGATACAACCTCCTTTTAAGATTTAAATAACTGTAAATAAATTATGCAGGCACATATAATACTGGAATTTTGACCTGCTTTATTTCGTCCAATATTATGCTTGCAGCCTTAGTCAATTCTGAATACTGGTCGGAGGAGCAAGAGATTACTATCATCGATACATGCCTCTCCTCTGCAGCCTTCATAATCTCTTCATCCGGATAGCCCATTCTTATAGCGCCCTCGGCCTGTATCCCCAGTCCTTGCAGTCTTGAGACAGCCAGGTCGACAGCTTTGAGTGTGGCTTTCTTAACCAATTCGAGCTCAATTTCTTCGGATGAACTGTAAAGATGAATCGGAATGATACCCAGCAAAAGAACCCTGGACAACGTAGCCTGGGCCTCTCCTACAAGCTGCCTGAACACGGTTTCCGTCATCTCTTTGTCATCCATGGGCGCCAGAATGACCGCAGATGTTGTTGATGCAGGCATATCCACGTCTCCTCCCGATGAACACTAATTATGAATCAATTAGTTGCGAACTATTTATTTTTAGCAGATTTCGTGCCATAAAAAAATATTGATAAAACAATATAATAGATTCAGTTTGCAGTAAATTTACTGCAAATATGGTGCATTAATATGATGCATGGAGGGGCTGGAGTTAAGAATGAGAACGGTTGGCGCTGGCCTGATCAGAACTATTTCCTGCTAAATAGACTGTCAGGATCTATACCGAGTATTCTAATTTTTTGCTGCAGGTTCTGTCTGTGAATATTTAGGTGGCGGGCAGCCTCAGAGACATTTCCACGAGACTCCAACAATGCACCAATTATTATCTCTTTTTCGAACTGGAACTTAGCTTCCCTGAGCGGAACGGAAAATGGTGCGCGCGTCTCTTTTACAGCTTTTCTGCCATTTAAAATGTAGTCAGGCAAGTCTTCTTTTTCGATAAGGTCGCTTCGGCTGAAGGCTATTGCATATTCGACCGCATTTTCCAGTTCTCGTATATTGCCGGGGAAATCATAGTTGATCAATATCTGCAAAGCTTCCTTGGAAAAGCCGCTGATAATCTTTCCTTGTCCTTTTGCGGCGTGTTTTTGCAGAAAGTGATTGACCAGCAGCGGGATGTCGCCTTTTCTTTTTCTGAGAGGCGGAAGTTCAATAGGGATAACATTCAGGCGATAGTACAGATCTTCGCGGAACTGCTTATCAAAGATTGCTTTCATCAGGTCTTTATTTGTCGCAGCGATAATCCGCATGTTCACTCTGCGAGATATAGTATCTCCAAGCCTGAAGAACTCTCCGTCCTGAAGCACGCGAAGTAATTTGACTTGCAGACTCGGCGTCATTTCACCAATTTCATCAAGAAAGAGGGTCCCTTTATCAGCTTCTTCGATAAGGCCCTTCTTGTCTGTTGCTGCACCGCTGAAGGCTCCCCTGACATATCCGAACAACTCCGACTCCAGCAGCCCTTCAGGTATTGCCCCGCAGTTGACGGTGATGAACCTTTTTCTTGCCCTTACGCTATTGCTGTGTATAGCCCGAGCTACAAGCTCCTTTCCACTGCCGCTCTCTCCGGTCAGCAAGACGTTGCTGTCGCTTGATGCTGCATGCCGCATTACCCTGAAGAGCTCGTGGATCTCCGGGCTGTTGCCGATCATGCTTTGGAATGAATATCTTTTTGTATGCTGAATTGTCATCGCCTCGGATTCCCTTGCTATAGTCAGTTTTTCGAGGGCTTTCCTGACCGGCGTTCTGACTTCGTCCGGAGTGAAAGGCTTCGGAATATAATCGTATATGCCTTTCTTGACCGCGCCTACTGCAGATTTGATAGTGCCGTAAGCAGTAATTATTATGAAGATGCAATTTGGACAGATGCTCCTGGTCTTTTCGAAGAGTTCGATGCCGTTCATATTCGGCATTTTGAGGTCGGATATAATGAGATCGAACTTTTCTCTCATTATGAGTTCAAAGGCTTCAAGACTGCTGAGCGTGGTTTTGACTGATATCCCCTCAGCCTCGAGTATAGCCTTTAATGCCTGGCAGATGCTGATTTCATCGTCAACTACTAATGCCCTGGTCCCGTTCATTGGCTGTAAGCCTTATAGTGAATGTGGTCCCTTCATTGACTGTGCTGAAAACATCTATGTTCCCCCCATGTTTCTTTATAATATCATAACTCACTGCCAGGCCGAGGCCTGTACCTGCAGTTCCTTTGGTAGAGAAGAAAGGATCAAAGATTTTGTCGAGATATTCTTCCGGTACACCTGCGCCGGTGTCAGCTATGGTTATTATAATCTCGGTTTCATTCCTGCACGTTGAAATGGCAATGACGCCTGGAGATGTAATAGCATCGGCAGCGTTGGCCATGATGTTCCACAGGACTTCTTCTATCTGTATTTGATCAGCATAGATTGCCGGCAGATCGTCAGCAAGATTCAGCTCTATGGAAATACCCTGCAGAGCCTCTTGCAGTGATAAGGTTTTTATGGATTCCCTGATAGTCTCGTTGATATCGAAGTTTACCGGATTTATGGCCGCGTCCCTCGAAAACGACAACAATTGCTTTACTATCCCACGAGCGCGCATTGCTTCGCGGGACATGATTCTAAGCATTTCGCAGCGGGGATCTTCTTCCGGCATCTTTTCGAGAAGGAGATTAGAGAAGGTTAGAACAGATGTCAGCGGATTGTTTATCTCGTGCGCAACTCCGGAAGCGAAAACTCCAATTGCAGCAAGCTTCTCAGTTTTCACGAGCTGGGATTGCTTCTCCTTCAGTTCTTTGAGGCTGCCATCAAGCGAGTCAAGCACGTTTCTAAGAATGATCTGCATGCTGTTAAAGCTCTTGCATAGAGATGCTATTTCACTATCTCCGGATATTTCTATCTCTGCAGAGAGATCACCCATGGCCATTCGTCTTGCTGCATCCTGCAGCCTTCGAATCGGCAAAACCAGGCTTCGCGCCAGGAAAACACTCACCAATGCACCTGAAACGAGTATTATTGCCGCGCCTGCAAAAAGCAGGTTTTTCGCATGGCTTATGGATGCGCTTGCCGTGATATTAAGCGAACTGTTATCTGCTGAACCTTGTGGGTCTGATACTTTCAGGCTATCGTGAAGAGCCGTCAATTCCGTAAATATGAGATACCCCATGATAGCTGACAGGGCGACATAGAATGCGAATATAAGAGCCAATTTCCTTTTGATTGTCATCGACATTATCATACCCGAAACATATGGATTTAAGTATGGTATAATTGCTCACAATCTGCTTCTGACGAGGAATCTGATATTTTACGTGTTAACGCAAAGTATATTGGGAGGAGTCGGCAAATTTGTTTAACTGGCTGAAACGAAAATCGGCATTCCTCAGTAAGGACCCTTCGCCGGCCGGCACTGATGAGAAGGCAGAAGGAGATCTTTCCGGTGACCGCTATAAGAGCCTGAAGATCAGGCTCTTTTTTCTCATTGCAGCGCTGGCAGCAGTGCCTATTATTACTATAATCATATTTGGCACCATATGGCTGCAAGGTGCTCTCAGAGAGGACTTTAACAATCAGCTGAAAGGGAACATTGAGAACACAAGGCAATCAATTGATTTCTTCATCGAAGAGCGTATTTCTGCGCTTAGATTTCTCGCATCCTCGAATTCTTTTGGACAGCTGTCCGACGGGAAATATCTAAATGATGTCTTTATTAAATTCAAGCGCGAATTCGGGGAACTGGTAGATCTCGGGGTCATCGATTCAAATGGCGTGCAGGTGACATATTCCGGCCCTTATGACCTGAAGGGCAAGAACTATTCCAATCAGGACTGGTTCAATGCGGTTGCTGTCAGAGGAGTTTATGTCAGCGATGTATTTATGGGGTACAGGAAGTTCCCGCATTTTGTAATCGCGGTTAAAAAAGAGCTGCCCGATAGAGACACCTTCTGCATACTTAGAGCTACTATTGATATGGCAACATTGAACCGTTATATATCGACTGTGAATCTGAAGAGCAAGGATGATGCATTCATTATAAACCGGATCGGTATATTGCAGACTCAATCCAGATATCACGGCAATGTGCTTGAGCCGGTCAACTTTGAAGTTCCCCGACAAAAGGAAGCTGTTACTTTAACCGAAATTCGCCGGGCCGGCACTACATTTATATTTGGGTTTGCAGGTATTAGAAATTCGGACTGGACAATTGGGGTTATGGTTGCGCCTACAGCGCAAACCAGCCTTATCAATCTTCTTGCCGGGGATATAGCAGCCATTTATCTCATAATCATTCTGATTTCACTGGGTATTTTTTCATACATAAAAATTACCATTAAGGTTGTAAATTGGATAAGGGAGGCTGAGCTTGAGCGCGAGGAGGCGATAGTTCAGACCCATCACACGGGAAGGCTGGCTTCAATAGGTCGTTTAGCGGCTGGGGTGGCGCATGAGATAAATAATCCACTTGCGATCATTAACGAAAAAGCCGGGCTAATGAAGGATCTGATGCTGATGTCGGATATGCCGGTTGACAGGGATAAATTCATCTCTCTGATCAAGGCTATCTCAGACAGCGTGCATCGCTGCCGCACTATCACGCACAGGCTTCTGGGCTTTGCGCGGAGAATGGACATACAGCATGAGGAGATCGATCTGAACGATACCATAAAGGAAGTTATCGAATTTCTGGATAAAGAAGTGTTATACAGAAATATCGGACTTGAGACAAAACTGAAAGAAGACCTGCCCAGGATCGTGTCCGACAAAGGGCAACTGCAGCAAGTCTTTCTAAATATCGTCAACAATGCAATCGATGCTGTAAAGGATGGTGGGAAGATTATCATATCTTCAGATGTGAAGACTAGGAATATGGTCAGGATATCGATTAAGGACAATGGGCGTGGAATTCCTAAAGACGCAATAAAAAGCATATTCGAGCCATTTTATACAACAAAAGATAAGGGTAAAGGGACAGGTCTGGGACTCTCGATATCATACGGCATAGTACAAAGACTTGGTGGCGATATATCGGTCGAGAGCGAAGAAGGCAAGGGCACAATCTTTTACGTCGATTTGCCGATAAAGGCAGCGGGGCGATAAGGAGGTATTCATGGCGAAGGCTAAGATACTGCTGGTCGATGACGAAGTCGAATTTGCATCGACTCTGGCAGAACGACTGAATATTAGGGGTTACGAAACAAGCACTGTTTACGCAGCTGATGCAGTGCTTGAGCAGATTAATAACAATGTTCCTGATATAGTGATCCTGGACCTGAAGATGCCTGGGGCTAGTGGTGTGGACATATTGAAAGACATTAAGAATTTAAATCCCGGCATTGAGGTAATACTTTTGACTGGACATGGCTCTGATCAATGCAACGCCGAATGCCAGTCGGGAGGCGCATTTGATTACATCATGAAGCCTGTGGAGATAGAAGGCCTAACCATGAAAATCGACGCGGCGCTCAAAAAGAAGCAGAAATGAAAGAGCTACGGCTTGCGTTCCTGGATAAAATACTTTCAAGTTATGCGCATGAGGTCAGAAACTACCTGGCCATCATAAAAGAGACTAACGGCCTGATGAAAGACGTGCTGCAGGTTAGCAAGTCCAAATCGATCGATTCCAAGCAGTTTCTTGGTTACATAGGATCGGTGGAAGACCAGATAGCAAGGGCTGCCGATATTACGGATTATCTACACCGTTTTGCTCATCGCATGGACTGTGGACGAATACAAACAAGCGTTAATGAAATTGCTGAAGAGCTGCTGGCTCTTATGGCACGTTTGGCATACAGGAAACGAATAGCATTAGAGAAAAACCTGCGTGGAGGAATTCCGCCAACCTCTGTCGATCCAATTCTTTTACACTATTTGCTATTTAGTCTGATAGATGCAAAGATGTCTTGTTTTGACAGAAACAGCAAAATATGTGTTAGCACGTCGCTGTCCGGCGGCTGCGCATGCATAACGCTGCTGTCAAAGGGCGAACCTGTAAAAGAAGCACCCGCGCCGGTATGCAGCGATGAAGAGATAAGGCAGCTGGCTTCTGAAATAGGAGCGGAGATTTCGAGCAGCGGGGAAGAGACGACTATCAAATTGCCCGCAGCAGTATAGTACAGCCGGGAATACCCAGTTTTATAAATCCACCTTCAACAGAAACCGGCTTCATTCTATAATTACATTTCATTTCTATTTTCCCACTAGGCAGCACACGTGCAAAGTGCTATGATTGTCTCAATGCGTAATGCTTGCGAACTAGGAGGATACAATGGGTTCAGTTGTGCCTGCCGAAATTATTGAAAGCAAGATTCTGCTTATCAGAGGTAAAAAAGTGATGTTTTATCGCGACCTCGCGCTGCTCTATGGAGTGGAGACTAAAGCACTGAACCAAGCTGTTAAGCGAAATATTGGTCGTTTCCCTGAAGATTTCATGTTTCAGTTGGATCGAGTAGAGGCTGACGAACTTTCAAGGTCACAACTTGTGACCTTGAAGCGAGGGCAAAACATTAAATACTTGCCATATGCATTTACGGAAAACGGAGTAGCTATGCTGTCCAGCGTTCTTAACAGCGAAAGGGCAATCGAAGTAAACATCGAGATAATGAGGACATTTGCGAAATTGCGCGAAATCTTTCTGACACATAAAGAACTCAAACTGCAATTGGAGAGACTTGAACGAAAGATGGAAAAGCATGATGATGAGATCAAATTGATCTTTAACGCCATTAGACAGATGATGTCTCAGCCTGAACCTAAGAAAAGGAAGATAGGGTTTGGGAGGGAGCGAGAAGGGTGACGGCTGTTTTTTATACCAGGGGGTTGAAATCAGTATAAAGACAGAACCAGGAAGGAGGGTGAATGAATAATTATCCGATTCAAATGGAAGTTTCAATGGATGCATTCATTGCCGGGGCCAAGACTCGTGATTTTGAATACCGTGCGAAGTGCGGCGGTGATCGCGCAGGAATATAGGAAAAAATACGGAAGCAATTCTGTCGAGCATATTTCCACTGCCTTGTCACCGAGAGATCGTGAAGAAACGCTTATCCGAATAAAGATGCGACTCGAAGAAGACGACGAACTTGACTGGGCTCTTGTTGCCACATCATGTGTCGAAGCCGGAGTTGACTTGTCTTTTCGGACGGGAGTAAGGGAAGCCGCATCTCTGGTTTCATTGTTGCAAATAGCTGGTCGCGTAAACAGGCATGGACAGATGCAGTCGGCAATTGTTTGGACAATTGTGCTCAAGGATGGCGGGCTGCTCAAGACAATTCCGTCTCTCCAAGATTCTGCTAATGTCCTGATGGACTTGCTGAATAGCAAACAAGTTATCTCCCCAGCTCTTTGCACTGACGCTCTCAAACGCGAAGTAAGATTGGGCGGTACTTTTTCTCAGGCATTACTGAAATATGATGAAAGGCTACGGTTTCCTCAAGTTGAAAAAGATTTTCGTGTTATTGCTTCTGACACCCGAACTGTTGTTGTTGATATGGCTATAGTTAATGAAATCGAACGTGGGCGATCTGTTGATTGGAGGAAAATACAGAAATCCTCTGTGCAAATATATGGCTATCGCCTTAATGAACTACGATTACCGGAGATACTCGGCAGGCCCGGCCTTTGCAAGTGGACTTACGATTATGATGGTTTTATCGGCTATATGGCCGGTGTGATCAAATTGGCTAACTTTGACGATTACTGCTGCGTTTAGGGGGACCATATGGACGACGGTGAAACAATAATGCTGTCAGCGTTAACCCATTACGTGTACTGCCCGCGCCGTTGCGCCCTTGTTCACATCGAACAAGCATGGAGTGAAAACATCTTCACCGCCGAAGGTCGTATTATGCACGACAAGGCCGACACGGCAAAGTATGAGTCTCGCGGAAATGTGCGCATAGAATACGGCGTGCCGCTCCGGTAGCTGAGGCTTGGATTGATCGGAAAGGCAGATGTTGTCGAATTCCATCGGATGGATGACGGAATGTGGATGCCTTTTCCAGTGGAATACAAGCGCGGCAAACCAAAGGCTAGTGATTGCGACCGTGTGCAGCTATGTGCACAGGCCATTTGTCTTGAAGAAATGCTCAGTGTCGAGATTAAAGAAGGAGCTCTTTTTTACGGGCAGACGCGACGCAGGGAGGATGTTACATTCGACGCGAAATTGCACGCAGAAACTGAAGATGTCGCGCAGAAGGTTCATGAACTCATTGCTTCCGGCCTAACGCCGAAGCCGGAATACTCGAAGAAATGCGATCAATGTTCGCTGCTCGAATTATGCATGCCGAAGACCTGCGGTAAATCGAAGTCGGCGAGCAAATATTTGCATACGTTATTGAGGGAAGAATGAAAAAACATCTCAATACCCTTTTCGTAACAACCCAGGGTGCATATCTCTCCAAGGAGGGCGAGACCATCGCCGTAAAGATTGAGCACGAAATAGTTCTTCGCGTACCCATACATACTCTTGGTAGTATTGTCTTTTTGGCCAGGTGTCATGCAGTCCTTTCCTGATGGGTTTCTGCGCAGAAAATGGGGTAGCCATCAGCTTCCTTACCGAAAATGGTCGTTTCCTTGCCAAGGTGCAGGGTCCCGTATCAGGCAACGTCCTTCTCAGGCGTGAACAGTATCGCCTGGCCGACAATCTTCAAGCATGTTCAAAGATAGCGCGAGCAGTGGTAATCGGGAAAATAGCTAACTGCCGGACAGTGCTTCAGAGATCACTGAGAGACCATTCGGACAAGATCAATACAGATGAGGTATCGCAGGCATCTCAAAGTCTCTCACATTCAATTCGAAGATTGCAGTGTGACTGTGAACTTGATATTGTGAGAGGTCTTGAGGGCGATGCCGCAAATTCTTACTTCAGTGTCTTCGACCATCTGATAACCTCCCAGAAAGAGGATTTTACTTTCGACGAACGGAGCCGAAGGCCTCCTCTGGACAATGTAAACTGCCTGCTCTCGTTTCTCTATACGCTTCTTATGCATGATGTTAGGTCTGCACTGGAAGCAGTGGGGCTCGATCCGGCAGTCGGCTTTCTGCACAGGGATCGTCCGGGGCGATATGGCCTCGCGCTCGATATGATGGAGGAATTCAGGCCATTCCTGGCGGACCGGCTCGCGCTTTCCTTGATCAATCTTTGCCAGGTGCAGGGCAAGTGTTTCAAGGAAAAAGAATCAGGCACCGTATGGATGGATGACGACACGAGGAAGGCGGTGCTCGTCGCCTATCGGAAACGCAAGCAGGAGGAAATATTGCATCCTTTCATCGACGAAAAGGTAACGATCGGTTTGTTGCCTCACATTCAGGCAATGCTCATGGCTCGACATCTACGCGGCGATCTTGATTGTTATCCGCCGTTCATCTGGAAGTGAGCAGGCCATGTTTGTGATAATCAGCTATGATGTTGCAACTAGTGAGGGCAATGGTCAACGCCGTCTGCGCAGAGTGGCGCGCGCATGTCAGGATTTCGGGCAGAGGGTGCAGTATTCGGTTTTCGAGTGCATTGTCGATCCGGCGCAGTGGGCCGCGCTGAAAGTCAGACTGATCGGCGAAATAGATCAGGAAAAGGACAGCCTGCGGTTCTATTATCTCGGGTCGAACTGGAAGCATAAAGTGGAACATGTAGGGGCAAAGGAGCCATTTGATCAGGAAGGGCCATTGCTTGTTTAGGTCTGTGCGAACCCAAAGCACACGAGTATTTACTGGAAGGTTCGCAGACCACATTTTACGCAGTGATAGCAAAGGCGTGAGTTTATTGATCTTTGACAAATTGGAGCTTTGCAAGAGCTGAAAGATTAGCTTCGCGGATTGCAGTTAAATTTTGTAGCATATGTAAGGAGTTGTAGCTTAGCTGTCGCGACCCATGCGGGCGCGTGGATTGAAACTGCTTCCGATACGATCCGGATGCGTCCGGTAAGGCTCAGGACTTATCGCTTCTTGTATGCCTTGTCGTGATCTGTGTGAAGGCTGACAAGCACTATTGTCGGCCCACTCAGCAGGCAGGCGATAGCCCTTACGCTTTGGGTGATGCGGAGGGAGTACAGTTGTTCGCCGGTGGTTGGTTCTATAAAGCCATGCAGCTCTTCGAAGCGGAGGCCTGTATGACTGAACAGTTCGGTCGCATCGTTAAGAGATTGAAGAAGCTTCAGCGTTTTGGCAGCGGCTATTCGGACCGGCCGTTCAGAGGCCATGACGGTCTCATCAAAGACAGGGCGAATCTCAACCCTCACTTGTCCACCGTTTAGCCACGGCATCGGCCTCTTTGCCTGTTTTGACAACAACGGATGGTCGTGTATCGCTGAGCGACTTCTCAACAACAGCACGGTTTTCTTTTGTCCATGCCCAAAGCTGATGTTTCGGGATGGTGGCAACGGGCACAAGCATTATGCGCCCATCTTCAAGCACTTCAATGTCGATGGCATCGCCGGGGTTGATACCCAAATCTGCCGGTATGGTAATGCGTCTCCTGGAATCTGCGCTAACAAGCATTGTCGCACCTCCTGGATTTAATTATACTTTATATGTGGGTAAATGGGCAAATCCCACAGTAGTCTAATGGGTCTCAAGGGCGCTTAGAATCTACCGACTATCCCACCCTCAGAACCTTCGCCCCGCGTATTTTTCTCTGTTTCAGCTCAAGCAGCGCCTTATTTGCATCGGCAAGATCGTATTGCTGGATTTCGGGTCTGATTGGAATTTCCGCTGCTATCTTAAGAAATTCATCCACGTCTTTTCTCGTCACATTCGCAACGCTCTTTATCTCTTTTTCCATCCAGAGGTGATCGGCATAATTGAGTTTGAGCAGATATTCTTTATCGATCGATTCCTTCCTTATTGCATTGATTACCAGCCGACCTCCAGGCCACAAATGCGCTAAAGTATCGACAACTGGCTTCCAAACAGGGGTTGTGTCAATGGCACAGTGAAGTTTATCAGGAGGTGCGTCGCCGAAATCACCTGCCCAGGAAGCTCCCAGTTCAAGCGCGAATTTCCGTTCGGCCTCTGTTCGTGAAAAAACAAATATCCTTGAATCGGGAAACGAATGCCTAACAACTGCCAGTACCAGATGAGCGGAAGCGCCAAATCCGGTCAGGCCAAGATTATCACCGTTTATTAAAGCGGAAAGCCGCAGCGAGCGATAACCTACAGCGCCTGCGCATAGGAGTGGTGCAGCTTCTGCATCCGAAAATATTTCGGGGATCGCGTAGGCGAAATCCTCCTGCACGATCATGTATTCCGCATAGCCGCCGTTTGCATCCCTGCCGGTTGCAGAGAAAGCCGGGCACAGGTTTTCATTGTTATCGAGGCAGAAACGACATTTTCCGCAAGAAGAGTTGATCCACGCAATCCCGACTCTGTCGCCTATGCTAAACAGACTGACATCTTTGCCCTTGTCTGATATTGTTCCTACAACCTGATGACCGGGGACTATAGGCAATCTTGACGGGGGCGTCCTGCCCTCTATCTCATCAAGCTCAGTATGACAAACTCCACATGCAGAGACTTTTACCAAGACATCCAGATTGCCCGGCACAGGCGCCGGCATTTCCGCAAGCTGCAGTGGCGCCTTGTCTTCATTCAGGTTGCATATTTTGTTAATGATCATTGCCTTCATCTGTCAAATCCTCTATCTTTAACAATCTATTATACAGATTATCTCAAAGCGATCATCATGCTCTATATTGAAGATTGCGACGGTGACTCTCTAAACGGGATACAGTGGTTTATCTTCTATATCAGGATATTTTTTTTAGAAAACGCGTAAATTATCCGTACTTACGGTATACTTTAATTATATAAACAATAGCAGTAAAGCCATGGTACTTAGAGGAGCGACAATGCCTGAAAAATGCCGGATATGCAAGGGGACCTTCTGGTATGATAGCCAGGAAAAATGCGAGTACTGCAACGGTACATCTTTCATCGGTTACAGGCCTTGCACCAAGTGCAAGGGCGGGCATGCAATAGTGCGCAAGCCATGTGCTGTCTGCAATCCAAATGGGAAACTTGCTGATAAACAATTGATCATCAGATAGACGCAGGAATCCCACCTATTATGAAATAACGAAGATTGCATTCAGGGCCGGAAGATTCGGTAATAATCGTAGAAGAGATCTATTCTCACGTTTATCTTCAACCCAGGAACTCCTGATACAGCCACGTTGACAGGTAGCGCTCGCCGGTATCGGGCAGCACAACTACGATTAGCTTGTCCTTGTACTCTTCGCGCTTTGCGATCTCGATTGCAGCCCACATTGCAGCCCCGCTCGAAATGCCGGCAAAGATGCCCTCCTCGCGAGCAAGCCTGCGGGCCATCTCGCCGGCGGCCTCATTCGTCACCTTTATGATCTCGTCATAGACGGCAGTGTTCAGCACCGCGGGGACGAATCCTGCGCCGATGCCCTGTATCTTATGAGGGCCTGGAGTTCCGCCGGAGAGAACGGGCGAGTCGGCAGGCTCCACCGCGATTATCTTCACCGACGGTTTTCGTTTTTTTAAAACCTCTCCGACCCCGGTTATCGTGCCTCCTGTACCCACCCCGGCGACGAAGCAGTCAACGATCCCGTCCGTATCCTTCCATATCTCTTCGGCAGTGGTTCTGCGATGGATCTCCGGATTGGCTGGGTTTTTGAACTGCTGCGGCATGTAACTCTTCGGATGCTTCTTCAACAGCTCTTCTGCCTTTTCGATAGCGCCGCGCATCCCCTTGGTTCCGTCTGTAAGCACGACCTCGGCACCAAGAATCCTCAGCAGCTGCCGCCGTTCTAGACTCATCGTCTCGGGCATGGTGAGGACAAGTCTGTAGCCCTTTGCCGCGCAGACGAAGGCGAATGCTATCCCCGTGTTTCCGCTCGTCGGTTCGACGATTACCGTATCCTTATCGACAAGGCCTTCTTTTTCTGCGGCTTCAATCATGGCAATACCAATGCGGTCCTTAACGCTGGATAACGGATTGAACGACTCCAGTTTTGCAAAAACAGTTCCATGCAATCCCGATGCAAGCTTGTTTATCTTAACCAATGGGGTGCCACCTATGGTTTCAGTTATATCCTTGAAGGTTCTCATTATATTCTCCTGTGGTTTAATTAGAGTTAATCAGTTATGAAGCCTTGCTGAGAGCCTGATTAATGTCAGCAATAATGTCATAGATGGAAGAGCTATGGCCACCGATGGTAAATCGGGACGGCGCGCGACCCGGTTGCAGTGTCGGTCTCCCGTTCGCCGTGGAGTGCCAGTGATTCGGTCCTGAGTCTTCTATCTATCTTGCTCATTCATTCCCCCCTTCATAGGAAGCTTGTTTTATGATAAAGGCAAAGATGTACATTTCAAACCCGGTTGCAAAAAGATATACTTGACAACGGAATCAGCCGCCCGATAAAATGTGCATATGCACAAAATAAATGGAGGGTAATCTATATGAAGATATGTTTTCCAACACAAAACCCCGAGGGCGTTGATAGCGCAGTATTCAATCATTTCGGATCTGCGCCGTCATTTGTAGTAATTGATACGGACACAAAAGAGGTCGGAGTGATCAATAACCGGGACGTGCATCACGTGCACGGTGCCTGCAATCCTATGAAAGCCTTAAGCGGTGCGAAGGTCGATGCGATAGTAGTCGGTGGAATAGGGGCCGGAGCGCTTAACAAGCTTAATCAACTCGGGATATCAGTATATAGGGCTATGGCACCCACTGTCTCTGAGAATATAGCACTCTTTGAGAGAAATTCGCTGCCGGTACTCACGCTTCAGCAGTGTTGCGGCGGCCACAGCGGGGACGGCTGCGCTCACTAGCGTTCATTATTCATCGATTGATATTACAGTTGCACAATATTTCTAACACTAGGATGGGAGGGATGTATCAAAGGCTTTAAAGCGATACCTACTCCAGCTCTTTTCAGGTAAAATAGAGGCATGTCGCCTCGCCATAAAAAGCCAAGGATGTGCGAGTGCCCCTTCGGAAAACTGAAGGGGCATATCTTCAAACCGTCCGGCATCCCCATGGGGCAGCTGCAGCACATAACCCTTTACAGGGATGAAATTGAGGCCCTGAGGCTTTGCGACCTCGAGGACCTTACACAGGAGGAAGCCGGAAAGCGTATGGGGGTTTCTCGCGGAACTGTACACCGGCTCCTCATGAGCGGCAGAAGAAAGCTCACGGATGCTGTAGTTTCCTCAAAGGCTCTTATCTTCGAATCCGAAATTCGTCAGAACGATTAACCCTGGATCGGGAGCTTTTTAGAGTCAGAAGACAGACTGACAAATCAGGTATAATAAAAATTGCTCAGAATATACGGGCATGTTTCAACTAGGGGGAATTCCATGATTTCGGACCGTGTTAGCAAGATAAAGCCGTCAGCGACTCTGGCCATGGATACTAAAGCTAAGGCCATGAAGGCAGAGGGAATCGATATAGTGAACTTTGGTGTCGGAGAGCCTGATTTCGACACTCCGGAATATATTAAAGAAGCAGCAATCAAAGCGATAAAGGATGGATTTACAAAATATACTGCGGTTGGGGGCATAGATTCACTTAAGGATGCCATTATTGAAAAGCTTAGAAATGAAAATGGCCTTGAATACGAAAGAGATGAAATCATAGTCTCGTGTGGCGCCAAGCATTCGCTTTATAACATAGCACAGGCTTTGTACGGGCCGGGAAGTGAGGTGTTGATTCCGTCGCCTTACTGGGTTTCATATCCTGATCAGGTGCTGCTGAATGATGCGGTACCTGTTTTTGTCCCTACTGAGGAATCGGATCGTTTCATGCTGAAGCCGGATGTGTTAAAAGCAAAGATGACGCGCAAGACTAAAGCTTTAATACTTAATTCGCCGTCTAATCCTACCGGCTTTGTTTATGACAGGAAGACCATGGAATCAATAGCGGACATTGCCATGCGTGATGATATTTATGTTATTTCCGATGAAGTCTATGAGAAGCTGATATACGATGGCCATCAGCACGTGAGCATCGCCTCTCTGCACAAGGGTATGAAGGGTAGAACGATTACGGTCAATGCCCTATCGAAATCTCATGCTATGACAGGCTGGCGTATCGGCTATGCTGCAGGTCCCAAGGATGTCATCAAGGCGATGACCAACATCCAGAGTCAGTCTACGTCTAACCCGAATTCGATAGCACAGATGGCTGCAGTTGCAGCACTTACAGGCCCGCAGGATTTTACGGCTATGATGCGCGACGAGTTTGACAAGAGGCGCCGCTATCTGGTCGATGGTCTTAACAGCATAGAGGGTATTACTTGTCTGCCGCCTACGGGGGCTTTTTATGTATTCCCGAATGTTTCTGCGCTTTACGGCCGGAAAGCCGGACAGAGGCAGATCAATTCTTCGCTGGACTTTGCCCTTTATCTGCTGGAAGAGGCAAAGGTAGCACTTGTGCACGGCGAGGCGTTTGGCGATGACAACTACATCAGGATTTCTTATGCTACGTCTATGGCTAACATAGAGAAGGCTCTTGTCCGCATAAGAGATGCTGTTTCTAGCCTGAAGTAATCGGATGGGAGTCTTTCGTAGTGGTCATGTGTCCATAGTCGGCAGGCCCAATGTAGGCAAGTCAACCCTGCTTAATGCGTTAGTCGGGGAAAAGATCGCCATTGTGACTCCGAAGCCTCAGACCACCAGAAACAGGATTACCGGGATCAAGACTATGCCTGGAGCACAGATAGTCTTCATGGATACTCCAGGGATTCATAAACCCCAACAAAGACTGGGCGAAGAGATGAACCGCTTGGCCTATGAATCCCTCGAAGAGGTCGATATCACTCTCTTTATGGTTGCACCCGAGTTGCCGGGCAAAGGAGATATCTTTATCCTTGAAAAGATCAAACAGGTCGGAAAGCCGATTTTTCTCATTATCAATAAGGTGGATACTGTAAGAAAACATGAACTCCTTCCGGTCATCGACACTTACAGAGGGCTTTATCCCTTTGTTGAGATATTTCCCATATCCGCACTGAAGACAGATGGCCTTGATCCGCTGCTAAGAACGATAGAAAAGTATATGCCGGAAGGGCCAATGCTTTATCCGGATGACATTGTTACCGACCAAGTTGCGCGTTTTATGGTGGCGGAGATTATAAGGGAGAAAATAATCGAGGCAACGAAAGAAGAAGTGCCGTATTCCACCGCGGTGGAGGTTGAGGAATGGAGCGAAAGGGAAGACGGAGTTGTCTTTATCAGGGCAAATATTTATATTGAAAGAGACGGGCAGAAGGGTATTATAATAGGACGGCAAGGATCTCGCCTGAAGTCCATCGGCAGTCACTCTAGGCTTGATATTGAGAGCCTGTTAGGGACGAAAGTATATTTAGAGTTGTGGGTTAAGGTCAGGAAAGACTGGCGCAGCGATGATAGAACATTAAGGGAACTGGGATTTAGATAATGCTGATACAAATGAAAGTTGAGGGGCTTCTTTTTGACCCGAGGAGTGGAATGTATATCCTGCTTCTTCAACAAGTCGACGGCAACGGAACATTGCCGATCTGGATAGGCAAACCTGAAGCCGATTCCATAGCCCTTGCTCTCGGCAAAGTGATAACGCCCAGGCCTCTCACGCATGATCTTGTAAAAAACCTGTTTGATGCATTGGATGTAAGGGCGACTCGTGTTGTAATAACAGAGATAATTGAAAATACATATTATGCTCTTATCCATGTAACTGACGGCGGCAAAGAGGTCACGGTTGATTCCAGACCATCTGATGCTGTAGCCGTTGCTCTACGGGTGCAAGTGCCTATATTTGTTGAGGAAGATGTTCTTGAGGTCAGAAAGGCCGATGAACTTGAGGAGTGGCTCAAGAACCTGAAGCCCGAGGATTTCGGGAACATCATGTAGCCTTGCTGACCCGTACCGAAGGGATTGTCTTAAAGAGCGCGGTATACGGTGAAGCCGATCTTATAGTCACATATCTTACCCGCGATTGCGGCCTGATCAAGGTTTTTGCCAAAAGTCCCCGCAAGATCAAGAGCAGGTTCGGTAGCAGCCTAGAGCCGCTGACATATTCAAGAATATCGTTCATCGGCAAAGAGGATGCCGGATTGCCGAGACTAACTCAATCGGACATAATAACCCCCTTTCAGGCTATTAGGGAGGATTATGCCTGCTTTATTCGTCTGGCAGAGATACTTGAGCTCATGATTAACTTTCTTCCTGAAAAAGAGCTTAATGTTGACATGTTCATGCTGCTGCTTAATATGCTGTTGAAGCTTCAGCCGGGTACCCGTAACGATTTGCATTTTCTTTTCTGCAAAATACGCTTTCTTCAGCTCGCCGGATACCTGCCTAAACTTGATGTCTGTGGTCAGTGCGGGGCTAAGCCGGCGAAGAACGGTGCCAATCGGTTTTTCGCGTCACAAGGGACTTTGATGTGTCCATCATGCAGAAAAGATTGTACAGGCGCTGTTTCAGTATCCGGAAGCTCTCTGAAGTTCTATGAGAGTTTAGCTCAGTGGCGCTTTGAAACAATCGACAGGGTAAAGGCCCCTGAATCTCTGATATCAGAGATAACCGCCCTGATGGATTCTCATCTTCGTTACATCCTTGCTCGCCCGCTGAAATCAGATGCATTTGCCGGAATCGATTAAAAGGGATTATAATTGTCCGGTTAAAGCGGTGTAAGCACTAGAAAGCGTGACAACAATGGTCGCGCTTGACATAAGCCCGCATATTAATTTATAAAATTCTGTTTATTTTGCGACTGGATTTCTGAATGGATAAGAGAGACCCGTTAGAAGACATATTTGCGTTGAGGGAGAGGATCGGCAAGATCTTCGAAAGCGTGGACGAAACATTGCATGGCAACTCGCTGGTTGGCTGGGTGCCTGTTGTCGATATTTACGAAACTCCGGAAATGTTTGTGTTGAAGGCCGATCTGCCTGACGTCCGTGAAAAAGATATCGATATCAATGTACAGGGCGATTTCCTTAAGATCAGCGGTGAGAGGCGCCTGCTAAGGGAGGGCCGGCTCTATCATCAGGTGGAGCGCCGCTACGGACCATTTTCGCGGAAGTTTTCTCTGCCGGAAGTTGTCGATAAGGATGAAATAAGAGCGACATTGAAGGATGGTATTCTTAAAGTTATTCTTCTGAAAAAATTCGGCAGTTCATCGCTCAGGCGGATAGAGATTAAAGGAGATTGATATAATGACCAAGATTCGAATTGCAATTGCAGGAATCGGCAATTGTGCGAGTTCACTTGTGCAGGGTATCGAGTATTACAAACATTTCGGGCAAGGCGTTGATGAAAGACCGAGCGGACTGATGCATTATAATCTTGGCGGGTATGTGCCGGCTGATATAGAGGTTGTTGCGGCCTTCGACATTGACAGACGAAAAGTCAACAAGCCCCTGAGAGAGGCTATCTTTGCCAAACCTAATTGCACAAAAGTTTTCTTTCCTCAGCTTCCGGACTTTCCTGTTGATGTAAAAATGGGAGAGGTCCATGACGGCGTGGCTCCGCATATGGCTGATTATCCGGATGACAGAAGGTTTATTGTGGCTGATGACAATCCATGCGATGTTTCCAGGGTGCTGAAAGATAGCGGAGCGGAAATTCTGGTGAGCTATCTTCCTGTGGGCTCTGAAAATGCCACCAAGTTCTATGCTGCATCATGCCTGGAAGCCGGTGTCTCGTTGGTGAATTGTATTCCGGTATTTATCGCCTCTGACAAGGATTGGATAAAGCGGTTTGAAGACAGGGGGATTCCGATTATCGGTGACGATGTCAAATCTCAGATAGGAGCAACTATTATCCACCGTGTGCTCTCCAAACTTTTTATGGACAGAGGTGTCAAGGTAAATCATACATATCAGTTAAATGTTGGTGGGAATACGGATTTCCTCAACATGCTGAACCATTCGAGGCTCAAATCAAAGAAGATATCCAAGACAGAGGCTGTTACGTCACAGATCAGCCACGGCCTCAGCGCAGAGGATGTGCATATAGGACCATCGGATTTTGTGCCATGGTTGAATGACAACAAGGTCTGTTTTATAAGGATGGAAGGCCAGGGATACGGTGATATTCCGATGAACTTAGAACTGCGCCTTTCGGTTGAAGACTCACCGAACAGTGGCGGGGTAGTGATTGATGCGATACGATGCTGCAAACTTGCACGTGACAGAGGTATAGGTGGCGCACTGCTTTCTCCGTCATCGTATTTTATGAAGCACCCTTTGGTTCAGCATCCTGATGAAGAAGCCAGAGAGATGGTCGACGAGTTTATTGCCGCCAAGAGGGAGAGGTAGTTGCTCAGTGCATGGTTCGGACACGTTCTTGACAAGCCGCTTGCTCCTGTTGTAAGGCGGATCCCGTTTGATCCCAATGTCATAACCATAACAGGTCTACTGCTGACTGCCGTAGCTGCAGCTATCATTCCATATAGCTTAGCTTTCGGAGGCATGATGATACTCATCAGCGGTGCCTTTGACATGCTGGACGGAATGATTGCGCGCACTAACGGCAAGCGTACCAGGTTCGGTGCTTTTCTGGATTCTACTTTAGATCGTTATGCAGACTCGTTGCTTTTTATTGGAGTGACATGGTTTTTCTATAATGCAGGCAATGCTATGGGAGTTTTTTTATCGCTGGGAAGCATGGTCGGATCGCTAGTGATAAGCTATGCGCGAGCCAGAGCTGAAGCACTCGGAGCTGAATGCAAGGTCGGCATCATGGAAAGACCTGAAAGAGTTCTACTTTTGGCTCTGGGATGCATTTCAGGCCTGCTCTTGCTGTGTATGGTCCTTATTTTTATCTTTAGCCATATAACTGTCATGCAGCGTATCATCCACGTTTACAGACAAATGAGAAACGAGCAATGAGAGCTTGTGGCATAATATAGCTAAATCTGCTTGTATCTTAATCGACGTTAATATATACTTTATATAACTTTTTTTGATACTGTTTTTTTTAAAATTCGATAAAGGGGGAGTCAAATGGGGGGCCAATATTGGACATTATTGTTGACCACAGGGTTCTTCATTGTGATCATCACTTTTCTGGCAGCTCTTTTTTTTCTGATATACTCTTCAATTCAAATTAAGAAGATGGCAGTCGCAATTAATGAATTCATTCGTACGACGGATAATAGAATAAAACCTGTTTTAGAAGAGACAGAGTTGACTCTGAAAAGTGTCAGAATTATTACTGATGACATAGGCGCGGTTACGGGCAGTGTTAAAGAAGTGTCTGAGGCAGTTTCAGATGTTGCTACAAATGTCCGGGCAGTCAGTATGATTATGGGTGATGTTAGAGAGCAGGTATCTTTAAGGACAAATGGCGTAATGGCAGGAATACAAGCGGCGCTTGGCGTTTTAATGAAGCATCACAAGTAGAGGAGGTGTTGATATTATGAGCCATCACGATTGCGAAGGTTACAGTTCAGGATCGGTATTGCTTGCCTTCGTCTTGGGCGGCATGGTTGGAGCAGGGGTGGCGCTCCTTCTAGCTCCTCAGTCGGGCACCGAAACCAGAAGGAGAATCAGGGAGCTTGCTGACGATGTGAAGGACAGAGCTACTGACTATGCAGGTACTGCTAAGGACAAAGTTGTTACGACCGTAGACAAGGCCAAGGAATTGTATGAAGAAAAGAAATCTGCGATATCCGCCGCTGTTGAGGCCGGCAAGGATGCATACGAAAAAGAAGTCGGCAAGGAATAATGCACGAGCTGTCGATAGCGCAGAGTTTGTTAGAAGTCGCTTTGGATAATTGCAGCAGCAAAGGGTTTAGCAGGATAGGGAGCGTAAAGGTAGTAATCGGCAAGGCATCAGGCGTTATGTCGGATGCCTTGATTTTTGGCTTCAATGCATTAAAAGACGGCACTCCAGCGTCAGAAGCTGTTCTTGAAGTGGAAGAGGTCCCGGTAAGCGGTCACTGTAACGATTGCGAATCTGATTTTACTACTGAAGAAAGCTATGTGCTGAGCTGCCCCAATTGCGGCGGCCTGTCATATACGATCAAGACAGGCAGAGAAATGATGATTACTGAAATGGAGGTTTTCTGAATGAAGCTGAAGCTTGCAGATAAGATACTGACCGCCAATGAGCGGATCGCCGAAGGCAACCGGAAATTCTTCGACGAAAAAGGTATCTTTGTCATAAATCTGATAAGCTCACCGGGTGCAGGCAAAACGACGTTGCTGGAAACAACCATCAAGACTCTCGGCGACGAAGTGAAGCTGGGAGTCATTGAAGGCGATATAATGGGTACTGACGATGCAGAACGAATTGACTGTCTTGGCGTCCCTGTAGTCCAGATTAATACCGGCGGTGCCTGCCATTTGGATGCAGGAATGATCTCTGATGTCCTCGGAGAGTTGCCGCTGAACGATATAAGGCTCCTTTTCATTGAGAACGTAGGCAATCTGGTATGCCCTGCTGAATTCAAGCTGGGCGAAGACATCAAGGTCGCTATTCTTAGCCTTACTGAAGGACACGACAAACCGCTCAAATACCCTATAATATTTCAGGAGTCGAAGGCGCTTCTTATAAGCAAGGTCGATCTGAAACCGGTGCTTGACGTGGATGTCGAAAAGATAAAGCGCGATGCCCGTTCTCTTAATCCATCTATCGAGATATTCGAAATATCAAGCAAGACCGGAGAAGGCATGCAGCAGTGGGTGCAGTGGATAAAGACGATGATTTTATGAGACTTGCCCTTGCTGAGGCTGAAAAGGCTTTCAGCGAGGCGGAAGTGCCGGTTGGAGCAGTGCTGGTCGTCAACGGTGAGATTCTATCTTCGACATACAATAACAGAGAAGCATCATTCGACCCTACGGGACACGCTGAAATCAATGCTATCAGGGAAGCCGCCAGGAAATTGGGAAGATGGAGGCTGTCCGACGCCACGCTGTATGTGACAAAAGAGCCATGTCCGATGTGCGCCGGCGCAATGGTGAATGCTCGTCTTGGCAGATTGGTGTACGGATGCGGCGATGCCAAGGGGGGTGCCGTAGCAAATGTCTATCAGCTGCTATCAGATAGCAGACTCAATCACCAGGTTGAAGTACTGTCTGGAGTGCTGGAAAATGAGTGCTCCGAATTACTGAAGAAATTCTTTGCCGCCCGCAGGAGTTCTTAGACTCTCAAGCATTCATACTGTATAATAATCTGTCTCTGCTCATATATGGAGAGGTGGCTGAGCGGTTGAAAGCGGCGGTCTCGAAAACCGTTGTAGTCGTAAGGCTACCGGGGGTTCGAATCCCCCCCTCTCCGCCATCTAGGCTGTTAATATTATTAAAGATTTCCTCAGACTTATAGTTTGATGTCAGTTAAGTTCCTGTGTCTTTCATGATTGCTGAAATCCCTATTATAAAAAAACAGCTATGTAGGTGATGCAGGACACTGCGGCATTAAACATTCTTGTGAAATAATGTATGCATGCCTAAGAAGAAGTATGAGCCAACCGGAAAACTCATCAAAATAGATAGACCCGAGATCGATTGTTTCGATTTGAATTACTGGCACAGCCCATATGTTCCAAGGGGCGGAATGATTCCGAAGATCAAGAGGCGAAGCCTAACTAAAGCATTGGGTGCATTAGAAAACATCGTCTCGCGTGGAAATCTTTATAAAATGCTTAAAAGTGATTAGGATACTTGGTCTGCTTATATTTTTTGATAGTTCTAACTTTTGATGGGATTGGTCAGCACGATCGATTTTTTTAGTACCATAAGGCAATTGCTTCTATCATATATGGCGCGCTTGGCATGTAATAAGACAAAGAGCTTTTGAAATTTATTCTCAATCATGATTTTCAGTATATAATCGAAGTATATTCAGAGATCTCAAAGCCTCAGTTAACTAAGATGCGGGCAGTATCGCATCAATCTTTTGCAGCCCGTTGTCAAACCCTTCTTCGTACTTCTTGTGTTGTGGTGCCGGCCCTTGACAGTACAAACTGAACTTTATATACTCCCAATCAGGAACCATTCCGAATATGAACAGACATCAGACACCGAAAGAAATTGAAGCGAAATTGAAAGACGGCCTCAGGCAGAAAGGCTACAAGCTTACAACGCAGCGGTTGGAAGTGATCAAATTTCTGGCTAGTTGCCGATCTCATCCGGGTGCAATGGATATATTGAGTGAATTAAGGAAAAAAACACCCAGCATAAGCATGTCGACAGTTTATTACACGTTGGACCTATTAAAGAAAGAAGGCTTGATAAAAGAGCTGGAATTTTACGACAGGGAGAACAGATATGATATCAACATATCAGATCATTTCAACCTTATTTGCAGGAAATGCGGGAAAATAGAAGACTTCATGAAACCGTTGCCTTTCTCAGCCAAGGCGATAGAATCGAAAACGGGCTTTCGCCCTTTGGGAGTACGCCTCGAATTATATGGATACTGTAAGGACTGCAAGGGCAGAGAACAGAAGTGAGTCCATATAATTAACTGAACATCACGAACTTTTGAGGATATTGACGCAGTAAAATCGAGGTTTTTTATCGTGATGCGAGGCCGGTAATCGTATTTAGCTGGATCAGGCAGAGAAATACCGTTATTCATAGTAGTAATGTTAAACAGTTCGTATAAAGAAAGGAGGAAATTTATGACTGATGAAAGCAAGTGCCCGGTAACAGGCAGAATGAGCAAACAGGTAGCCGGGGGTGGGACATCTAACCGTGACTGGTGGCCGAACCAGTTGAATCTTCATATTTTGCACCAGCATTCCTCCAAGCCCGATCCGATGGGCAAGGATTTTAACTACGCGGAAGAATTCAGGAAACTCGACCTTGCTGCCGTGAAGAAAGACCTCTGCGCGCTGATGACCGACTCACAGGAGTGGTGGCCTGCCGATTACGGTCATTACGGAGGGCTCTTCATCCGGATGGCGTGGCACAGTGCAGGCACCTATCGAATGGGCGACGGCCGGGGGGGCGCGGGTTCCGGTAATCAGCGCCTTGCGCCTCTCAACAGCTGGCCGGATAACGTGAATCTCGACAAGGCGCGTCGATTGCTTTGGCCGATCAAACAGAAATACGGTAGGAAAATCTCCTGGGCCGACCTGATGATCCTCGCCGGCAACGTCGCCATGGAATCGATGGGATTCAAAACGTTCGGCTTCGGCGGCGGGCGCGAGGACATCTGGGAGCCGGAAGAGGATATTTATTGGGGCAGCGAGGACAAGTGGCTTGGCGACAAACGTTACTCCGGCAATCGAGACTTGGAGAACCCGCTCGCGGCCGTGCAGATGGGCCTGATTTATGTGAACCCAGAGGGGCCGAACGGCAACCCGGATCCGGTTGCATCGGGCCTTGATGTTCGGGAAACCTTCGCTCGCATGGCGATGAACGACGAAGAGACCGTCGCACTCGTCGCAGGCGGCCACACCTTCGGTAAATCCCATGGAGCCGGCCCTGCAACCCATGTTGGACCTGAACCTGAAGCGGCCCCAATCGAAGAACAGGGCCTCGGCTGGAAGAGCAGCTTCGGCAGCGGCAAGGGCGGCGATACAATCGGCAGCGGCATAGAGGGCGCCTGGAAGCCCAATCCGACGAAATGGGACATGGGCTATCTAAAAGTGCTGTTCAAATACGAGTGGGAATTGACAAAAAGTCCTGCCGGAGCGAATCAATGGCTGGCCAGGGACGTGGCCGAAGAGGACATGGTGGTTGATGCACACAATCCTTCGAAGAAGCACCGACCCATGATGACAACGGCTGACCTCTCGTTGCGCTTCGATCCGATCTATGAACCTATTGCGCGGCGCTACCTTCAGAACCCTGAGAAGCTTGCGGATGCCTTTGCCCGTGCGTGGTTCAAACTGACCCACCGCGATATGGGGCCGCGTTCACGCTATCTTGGTCCTGAGGTCCCGAAGGAGGACCTGCTCTGGCAAGATCCTGTACCGGCAGTCGATCATAAGCTGATCAACGCTAAAGACATCAAAGACCTCAAAGACAAGATCTTTGCTTCGCGCCTGTCGATCTCCCAACTGGTTTCAACCGCCTGGGCGTCGGCATCCACGTTCCGCGGTTCAGATAAGCGCGGCGGAGCCAACGGAGCGCGCATTCGATTTGCCCCGCAGAAGGATTGGGAAGTCAACCAGCCCGACCAACTTAAAACTGTGCTGCAGACCCTTGAGGAAATACAAAAAGACTTCAACAGCTCGCAGTCCGGCAATAAGAGGGTTTCGCTCGCCGACTTGATTGTCCTGGGCGGATGCGCGGGTGTTGATCAGGCTGCGAAGAACGCCGGTTATAAGCTGACGGTTCCTTTCACTCCTGGTCGTACCGATGCATCGCTGGAACAAACCGATGTGAAGTCGTTCGTTGTACTCGAGCCTAAGGCGGACGGGTTCCGTAATTACCAGAAAACCAAGTACGCCGTGTCGGCAGAGGAACTGCTTATTGATCGAGCACAACTGCTGACGCTGACCGCTCCTGAGATGACGGTTCTCATTGGCGGCATGCGCGTCTTGAATGCCAACTTCGGACAGTCACCACACGGCGTCTTCACCAAGCGGCCGGATACGCTCACCAACGACTTCTTCGTGAATCTGCTCGACATGAGGACAACATGGAGGGCAACCTCAGAAGACAAGGACTTGTTCGAGGGTCGCGACCGCAAGACCGGTGAACTGAAGTGGACAGCCACGCGTGTCGATCTCATCTTCGGCTCGAACTCACAACTCAGAGCCGTGGCCGAGGTCTACGGAAGCGCAGATGCGCAGAAGAAGTTTGTCCAGGACTTTGTGGCGGCCTGGAATAAAGTCATGAACCTCGATCGTTTCGACATCGCCTGAGTATTGCAAAAACGTTTCTGAGGGCATCTGGCAGGGCAGTTTTAGAATGCTCAACTAACGCTCCGGTTCCAGCGGGCGGCCATCGCCTCCGCTGAACCGATGCATTTATATATTGATAACATTAGAAGCACGATAACAGGTCAGATAAAGACCGGCATGATATTCTCCTTAACCATAGGAGAAATGAGCCGCCCTGAATATTATTGATAGGATATCAAGGGAGGAATTTGTGGAAAATATGGGTGGTAGTGAGTCAATTCAAGACTTGAGGGTCGACAGGGCAAAGGATTGGCTTGCCGGCAAAGAATCCGCATTTATTTTCCTTGATGTACGCCAACCCGAGGAGTACATCAAGGGTCATCTGCCGGGTGCTGTCCTCATACCGCTTGCAACCTTGATAGATAATATTGGACAACTCGATCATGCGAAGCCTGTGATGGTTTATTGCAGGAGCGGCAACCGGAGCCGTGCAGCGGCCGGCATTTTGCAGGGCAGCGGCTTTTCTAAAGTTTATAATCTGGTCGGTGGTATAACTGCATGGAATGGTCAGGTCGCAACTGGGAGCTACGATGAAGGGTTGTACCTGCTAAATGGAAGAGAAACAGCAGAAGAGTTAACATCACTTGCACTTGCGCTTGAAGAAGGCAGCTACAAGTTTTATTCAACTCTAATAGAGCTGACACGAGACGTTCAGGCAAGAAGCATTTTCGCTGATCTTGCTGAGTCTGAAGCAAGGCATAAGATGAATATATTTAAGGCATACAAGGCAGTAAGCGGAAAAGACCTTGGCGAAGATATCAAAGGGAGAGAAACTCTAAACGGAGTCATGGAAAGCGGCGTAAGGATTGATGACGCAATTAACTTCATTAAACAGCGAGGTTTGTTCCTTCTCGATATGCTGGAACTATCGATGCAATTGGAAACCAATGCAATAGATCTTTATATCAAAATCTATCAAAGAATCAGTAACGAAGATGCTAAAAAAGTCTTTGACAGCATCATTATTGAAGAAAAGCGCCATTTATACATGTTGGGAAAGCTCATTGGCGAAAGGGTAACATAACTGATAATTGGCATGATTGTCTGGTTATATTTTTCGTTGTTCTTAGTGCAAGATCAATGTGAAAGTAAGATTTTACAAGATTAACTTCATTGAGTCTTCAGTCTCGTGCAACTGCGAAATCCCAGAATAGCATTCAAAACAATCTTTGTGGCCATTATCAGAAAAGATCATTCTTGCTTATCCGGCGTCAACGCAGAAAATGCAAGATTTCTATTTGCAAGATATGCAAATTCTTATGAATCTTGTAACCAATGCCAGAGATGCCATGCCGAATGGCGGTCGCATATCTGTCAGAACTGAAATGTTGAGCATTGACGAAGGATTTATGGCATTGCATGGCTATGGCAGGGCGGGAAGATATGCGCTTTTGATGGTTTCTGATACCGGAGAAGGAATGGATCAAAGAATAAAAGAGAGAATTTTCGAGCCATTCTTTACGACGAAAGATCCTGGAAAAGGCACTGGTCTTGGGCTTTCTACGGCATATGGTATCGTCAAGCAGCACGATGGTTATATTGAAGCATATAGCGAATTGGGTTAGGGTTCAACGTTTAAGGTCTATTTCCCATTCTATAAGGGCGTTGCCGACCATGCGGTTGAGACTGATGATAAAGTCACTGTAAGCGGTGGTACCGAAACAATCTTACTTGCTGAGGACGATACCGATCTTAGAGAACTGACGATAACTGTCCTGAATGATCATGGTTATACTGTTATTGATGCAGTAGATGGTGCTGATGCGGTAGCAAAATACAGGGAGCATAGTGAAAGTATACAGCTCATAATCCTTGATGGAGTCATGCCTAAAATGAGTGGAAAAGATGCATACGAGGAGATCAGGAATATGGTCCCCGCTGTTAAGGCGATAATAGTGACAGGTTACTCAGAAGACTTTGTAAGAGAGAAGGGCATTGATGAATTCTATGTAAGATTTCTCCTTAAGCCCTTTTCTCCGGCAGTATTGCTCAAGACAGTCCGAACCTTGCTTGATTCCAATATCTAACGAAATAATTGATCAATGCCTGTAAATGAGATGCGATATATAAGTTCCGGAACGTTTTCTGTAAGCCGAAGGAAGAAGACTGTCCTTACAGCGATACTGGGCACCTGCGTAGGCGTGGTTCTTGTGGATCGGGCCGCTGGTGTCGGCGGACTTGCGCACATTCTGCTTCCTGCGCCAACTGACCCCAAAAATCCTATACGCCCTGAAAGCTATGCCTCCACAGCGCTTCCACTATTTATCGAACAGCTTTGTAGAATAGGTGCCGATATTAAACGGCTTGAGGCGGTTGTAGCTGGTGGTGCGTTGATAGGCAGTATTTCCGGAAGAGACCTGGATCTTGATATTGGCGGGCGCATTTCAAATGTAGTTACGTGTATTCTTTTCAGTGAGAATGTAACGATCAGGGAATCTGAAACCGGCGGTATGCACGGCATGATTCTTAGTTTAGATCTTGATACATTGGAGCATGAAATAAGTCCGTTGGTCAATCCGCCGCAACATTATGTTATTGATATTGAGAAGCCGGGCGAAGAGGAGATCGCTCGTGCTATAGCCGGAGTTAGGCCGATCCCCCAAATTGCTCTCAAGATAATGAGAATGACGGCTGACAGCAGTTACAACCTTCAGGATGTGGCTGCCGAAGTGCGTCAGGACCAGATTATTACTGCCAAAGTGTTGAACTTATGCAACTCAGCACTGTGCGGCCGCAAGGCTCCTATAGACTCAATTGATGAGGCACTTATGGTCCTGGGTGAAAAAACTTTGCTGGCTATGATACTTTCTTCTGTTGTTCAAGGCTGTTATCCTGAATGCGAGAGAGTATACTCAACTGTAAAGGGAAGACTGTTTCATCACGCTATTGGCACCGCATTGATCGCTGACAATCTTGCGCGGAGAACCGGGTTGTGCAATCCATTAGTCGCATACACAGCTGGGCTTTTGCATGACATTGGTAAGATCGTTCTTGACCATTTCGTAGCAAATCGATATCCGCTGTTTTACCGCAAGACGGTGGAGGATATGTTGAGCCTCGAAAATGCCGAACTGGAGATCTTGGGAGTCGGGCACCCGGCAGTTGGCGCTAAACTTGCAAATCTTTGGTCCATTCCTGAAAACCTGGCGGAAGCCATCCGCTATCATCACCGGCCCGAAAATGCGACAATAGACTCTGTTCTAACTCATGTCGTCTGTTTAGCTGATATCATAACATGCGGTTTCTGGACGAGCCAAGCCATCGGGCGTCAAGACCAAGAAAGCCTTTCGGACTGCCTTAATAAGCTTGGGCTTAATGCTGATATTTTCAAGTCTGTCGTAGACAGCTCCCCTTGGGACATCTTGAACGATATCGGCAAGTCAGAGTCATGATGCTGCAAGAGCGAAGCTTTCAGCAGACTGATGCATCAATGCGACGATCAATTTAAAAGCAGCTGATTCTCTTGGGAGCGCGCTTCACCTACGCTGCTGACATATATAGCCGGCCTTCCGCGCACGGGGCATTTGGTCTCACAGATTCCGCACCCTATGCAGAGATTCATATCAACCCGCGGCTGCTTAACTGCAATCTTTCTGCCCTCTCTGTCCTGCACAATTACATGTTCGAACCATATCGCTTTCTTAGGGGTCGGGCATACCTCCTCACATACTATGCAAGGAGTGGAGTGCGCATAGGGCAGGCATCTGCCCTTGTCGATCATAGCCAGACCTATTCTGGTTTTCATCTTTTCTTCAAGAGGCAGTTTCTTTATTGCTCCTGTTGGACAGACCTGGCCGCACAGAGTGCAACGAAATTCGCAATAACCAAATCTGGGTACCAGTACAGGAGACCACAATCCCTCAATTCCAGCTTCAAATAAAGCGGGCTGAAGACCGTTAGTGATACAGACCTTCATGCACTCGCCGCACTTGATGCACCTTTTCAGAAACTCGGTTTCTGATAATGAGCCCGGAGGGCGTATCACTGTTGGCTCAGAAAAACCTTTTCTTGACAGAGGATTTGACCTGATCAGGGGCACACTAAGCAATCCGGCTGCTGCAGAAGCCATAACTCTTCTTCTGCCAAGGTCGATAGTAAAAGGCTTCGCAGCCTGGCTTATGCTAAACCCGAAACTTACAGCTTTTTGCGGACAGATATCATCGCAGTTCATGCAAATCATGCATTCTGATTTTTTCCATTTGCCGGAATGGTCTGATGCAGCGGTGCTTTGACAATTCACGGAGCACAGACCGCATGAATTGCAACCTTCACTAACGTTTCTGCCAAGGAGAGAGTATCTGGAGATGATTCCAAGAAATGCTCCAAGCGGACAGAGATATTTACACCAGAAGCGGCTTTCATAAAGATTTAGCGCCAGTATGCCGAAGAAGAGAAATCCTATGAAGGATCCCTGTCTAAAATAGGGTTGTTCAAAAGAAAGCATACTGTTTTTAATTACAGCGTATACAGCTTCAGTTAGATCGGATATCGACTTGACATGCAGATCATAAAGCGAATCGAAAAATGCGCGGACTGCGTTATTGAAAAGTGGATTAACGCTGAGTGACAGAGATCGGATAGCAAGACAAAGCGGATCCATCAGACCAACCAGCTGAAGCGTAAATAAAGAAGATACTACCAGCAATATCAGAAGATAATATTTAAGACGATACCACCCTTTGATAGTACCAGAATGTTTCTTATTTCTCATGAGTCCGGTCAAGTTGTTTAAAGTGCCCAGAGGGCAAACCCATCCGCAAAAGATTCTACCGAAAATAGCAGTTACTACAATCATTGCAAGCGACAGATAAAAAGCGACTGCCACGGTATGAGCTGAAAAGAGAGTTGTTATGAGAATAAGCGGATCGAAATCTAGAAACAGCTTTACCGGATAGCCGAGTTCATCGACCCCTTTGGATTCCGTCTGAAAAAAAAGGAACAAAAACAGCAGCATGAAGAGGCCTTGAAATATTATGCGTAGACGCCTCATAGAGTCATGTAGTCATGCGCTGATTTTTCTTACTTTAATTTTTGAGAGATCCATTGTTCCGAGGCCGCTCTTATCTGCAATCCTGATATAACCGAGATCACTCCCCTTCATCCCGAAAAGCGTAGCGCCGTACGAGTCGACTGCAACCTGGTCGACTCCGGCTATGACAGTATCCAACCTCTTAACATCGGCAGGATTGCCGCCCTGCGGGCCGTTGCGCGTAAGTATTCGCACTGCATCCAGGATCGTTAACACAGGCCTGACAGCCCTGGAGACATCAACCAGACTCTCATCAATACGCTGATGTATCTGAGACCTCTGACCACCCATTATACCCATCCAGTTTTTTAACGACATGGTTAGTTTCGAAAGGCCGTGGTGTTTGGCAATCGGCAAGTTGATTACCTTATCTGCATTAAGAACATCTTCATATAGTGGCCATGACTTCAGGGAGATGCCATTGATAGCAGTATCTTTGAATTTGCGCTCATCTACATAGCTGACGTCTGCCCCGGCATTCTTGGCAGCCTGCATTATTCCGCTCTGAATATAGCACCTCCGCGGATCGTTAACGGTGCGGTCAAAGACCTTCACTTTTTTTGCACCGGCTTCAAAGCACATCTGCACTACAGTCGCTACTACATCCGGGTTAGTAGTGGCTGCGTGCTCCGGCAGCCGGTCCCAGCCGATATTTGGTTTAACAACCACAACATCGCCCTTGGATATATATTTCTTCATCCCTCCGAGAGCTTCGACTGCAGCGCGTGTTATCTTGTCAGGCCTGGATCCTGTTGCGACAATTAGGTCGTTCGACGGAGCCGCTTCACATATGTTAATGAGCAAATTGAGAGAAGAGGGCATGGAGAGCCCGACACCGGTTAGAGCAGATTTTTTCAAGAAATCTCGTCTATTCATAGTTCTTTTCCCCCATCGATGCTGTGTGCTTATAAATAAACATAATTCATAATAAATTATAGTGTCAACAACTATGTGAACTAAGAATAATCAGCACATAGGAGGCACTGCATTGGATAGATGATTCCTTGCTATAATGTTATAAGCAGTTTTGGAGTTGTCCGCCAGTACGAACCACTTTCAGGATTTATTTGCCAAAAGGAGGCAAATATGGGCAGGCAGGATGGATTGAACAGAAGAGCTTTCTTGAAAATTGGATTGGCAAGTACAGCGTCTGCCATTCTTTGTCGCAATCGTATCTCAGATGCCGCGCAGTATGCATCAGATGAGAATACTCAATTTGCTTTTCCCAAGCCGGTTTATAGAACCTTGGGAAAGACAGGATTGAAGATAACTGTAGTTAGCTTCGGGGCGATGCTAACGCCGGAGCCGGAGGTTATCAGGATTGCGGTCGATCACGGGCTCAATTATATCGATACTGCCAGAAAATATATGGGTGGCAAAAATGAGGACGTTGTCGGGAGAGCCATAAAAGGCATACGGGAAAAGGTAACTATTGCTACTAAGACTTTACCCACATCCCAAGCAAGAGAGGACATCGTGCGAGACGTCGAATCAAGCTTGAAAGCTCTTGGTACGGACTATATTGATGTTATTCAGCTGCACAACTTATCCGATAAGCAGCGGGTATACATCGCAGAAACCAGGGAGGCCCTGATAAGGCTGAGAGAGCAAGGCAAGGTCCGATTTTTCGGTGTTACTACTCATAAAAATCAGGCGGAAGTGCTGAACGCCATCGTGAACGACCAGGATAGATTTTTTGACACAGCTCTTGTAGCTTATAATTTCAAGAGCGACAAGGATGTGGCTGAGGCAATAGAGAAAGCGGCAAAGGCTGGTATAGGGATCATTGCTATGAAGACCCAGGCCGGTGGATATGAAACAAAAGAATTGGGCGAGATAAGCCCTCATCAGGCAGCCCTCAAGTGGGCTCTTCAAAATAAATATGTTGCGGCGGCAATTCCGGGCATGAAAGATTTGTCTCAGCTGAAGGAGGATATTGCGGTGATGGGAATGCCTTTCACCTATGCTGATGCAAATATTTTGCAACACTATAATGCCGGCATCCGGGACTTCTACTGCCGGTTCTGCGGCAAATGCGAAAGTTCATGCACAGAGAAAGTGGACATCAGTGCCGTAAGTCGCGCCCTGATGTATGCTGAAGGAGCTTATAACAATCGTAAATTGGCATTATCCACTTATCGCGAAATACCGAGCGCTTTTTCTGCAAATGCATGCACTGCATGTGCAGCTAAGGATAAATACGGAGCGTGTGTTGCGAGATGCGTTAATGGTCTGGACATAGCGTCAAGAATGGCTCGGGCAAGAAATATATTCTCTGCGGATGAACTTGATGTTTAGGTTTCAAATCAGCGCTGCCACATTGTTTCTGCTGACATTAACTGCAGCGCCGGTTACTGCAATAGATTATCCTCTACTGAAGGTGTTACCGTTACCGGCATGCACTACAGGGTGGAACATTGATGGGAAGCCTGATATTTATAATCGCGATAATCTTTTCGATCGCATAGATGGTGAGGCTGAAATATATTTCCCGTACGGGTTCGAAACCCTCATATCTGCGAGATATGTCAATGAAAACAATCCTAAAGTTGCAATTGAAGCCGACGTTTATAAGATGGGTTCCGTTCTTGATGCCTTCGGCATCTATGCAAATTACAGGAGAGTTGATGATGCAGAAATTAGCATAGGATCTGAAGGCATCATATCGCCTGCCCAGCTTCTTTTTTATCAGGATCGTTACTTTATAAGGCTTCAAGCCTCCGGAACATTGAATATGAATCTTGAAATTTTACGTGCTTGCGCAACGGCCATATCACGAAAACTTCCCCCTGGCTTAGGCAAGCCCACTGAGCTTGATGCATTAAAGATTAATCAGATTGTGCAGAAAAGTCACCGTTATATCGCCAAAAGCCTCCTCGGATATTCTTTTTTTGGACGTGGTTTAATGGCAGATGCTTATACAGGAAAAGGAGAGTTTCAGATATTTATTGTTCTTGGCGATTCTGCCGATGCTGCCGGAAGGTCTCTACTGCAATACCGCGACTATCTTCAGGCATCCGGAGCTGCGGTTATTGAAAGTGCAGTATCTGACGCTATGTCTATGTCTGCTGACGACCCCTTGTATGGCAGTGTGCGAGCCCAACAATGTGGTAATTATATTGTCGGAGCCGTGCGAATCAAACATCCTGCAGAAGCTAAGGTTATTATCGGCCAAATATGTGAAAAACTTGCACCTGCAGCAGCTGGATCTGAAATCCACAACTGAGATTGAACAGCGGTCTAGCCAGAAACAGCGACTTTAACGTCATATTTCCATCTGGAAGGAAATATCATCTTAAATGTCGTGCCTTTCTTTTCCTCGCTTTCCACTTTCACCTCTCCTAGGTGTTCATTTACAATCTGTTTTACCAGTGGCAGTCCCATTCCGAAACCTTTGCTTTTTGTGCTGTAGAAGATGTCGAAGATTCTTTCCATATCACTTGCTTTAATGCCCATTCCCGCATCGGTTATGGTGAGCACCATATTGTCCCCTTCAATCATGGTATATATACGAATAGCTCCGCCGGATGAAGAAGCATCTACCGCATTTCTGAGCACGTGAAAAATAGCTACCCTCAAAAGACTTTTCTGCATATTTATCTTTATTGGGTTTTCCGAAAGATGTATTGCCATGAGCACGCCTTTCGCTTCGGCTTCCTTAGCTATAACCGGCATTACATCCCTGACAATATCATTCAGATTTTCATAAGTGAAGTGAGACCGTCTGGTTTTAAGGAGTGATTCGAAGTCGCCGACTACGTTTTGAAGTTTTTCACACTCATCAATCACGTCTTTGAGATCTGAACTTATCTGAGTGTCTTCTTCCTTGATTTTGAGTACCCGCTTACAGACAATTCCAATAACAGCCGCCGGATTTCTGACCTTGTCTGCTACAGTCAGCGCCATAAGGTTCATGGTCCTTTCAGCAACGATGGCTTCAAGTTCCTGATTAAGCTCCGTGAGGTCGAAGTTGATGTCCTCGATCTCTTTTTTATCGTGCATGATGCCTGTGTAAATATCGTACATGCGTATAAAGAAAATGCTTATGGAACCTACAATGAAAAAACTTATGATGTTGATGCTGCCGCTTATTGGTTCGATCTGTTTCCATATGTTGCCTGCACCGGCAGCTTTCAATATATGCTGCAAAATATGCCCTGCGGAGCGTGATATCGAAAAAAGTAAGAAAGCCGAAGTTAACCATATCATATAATTCCAGAGTATATTTTGCCTGCTGTTCCGATAAAGTCTTACACTTGCCGACAGGCACGCCACAGAAAGTATGACGAATACTACTGCACCTATGATAGAGACTCCTAAAACAGGCATGAGCGGCAAGATGAGGACAGAGGCGGATAATGCCTGTTCTTCCATGGCTATATGCTCGCGCAACCCTTTATAAAAAAGCATCATCGCTGTATCTATTATCAGATAGTCGAAACTTGCAATGTAATAGAAATAGTCCTCGCCATGCAGTGCTATGCTTCTTCTGAAGTAATCCCAGCCGTTATCACTACCAATAAAATGTGATTCGTCGATCCTGGAGGCAGAAATCTGACCGGCGAAGACCACAATATCCCATATCATCAGGCAGACGACAGATAGAAAGATGTAACGCCAGCCCTTTTCTTTCTGAAGTCTGTTTTTAAACATGGCCCAACTAATCAGTATGCATGCAAATAAGAAGTATATCCGCGCTGCCGCATTTATGAAGGTTGCCGGGTAGTCATGGGTAACAAAAGCTGCTGCGTCAGAAGGCAAAAGCAGGCTTAACAGGCAGATAATCGACGTTATTGTCATCGCGAAATGCATATTAATACCTGGAGCGCCAATGCGCAGCATATTTGTTTGTGAAAAAAAATGGGACCGAATTTGGTGCATCTGACCCCTCCGCTTCACAATCAATTTGTTGAATGATTATGCTGCTTAACACATTCTGATATATTGAGAACTTTACTTTCTAAGTATTCTTCAGGAGGTGCTATATTTCAACTGCTAAAGTTTCTTTTTCATTCGACGACAATAACCTATTAAAGCATAATCATCAATAAAATATCGTTAAGCATTTTATTAGGAGGGGACAGTGTCTATTGGCAGCATATCCAGCAGCGCTCTTAGTGCCGTGGCAGCCTACGGAACAAGCCTTAATGTAACTGCTAACAATGTCGCTAATATGAACACGAGCGGCTTTACTCCATCCCGCACAATAATCAATGAAGACAGCAATGGCGGTGTCAGGGTTACAGTAAATAAAGGACATGGCGAAGAGGTTGATATTGCGAAGGAAATGGTTGATACGATGATAGAAAAGACATCTATTCAAGCTAATATCAAGTCGCTTCAGGCTGAAGACCAAATCATAAAAAGCCTTATTGATATAAAGTTATGAACCTATCGGGTAAGGCATATATATTATTAGATTCTTGCGGCTCTACCTTAACGGTGATCTTAACCCTGCTGTTCTGTCTCTGGTCCGGCCTTTGGTCGCGATTTTCGTTTCCTGTCGGTGAAATGTACGTATACCGTATATTTGGAAGATTTATCTTTCTGAATGGCGCGCGCAGTCAGGCCATCAAAACCAGGGAGTGAATAATCTGTGAATATTATGTCAAAACCACCCTGGTCAATAGCTCTAACGAATTCTTCCGTGGAGTGCACCTGGAAGACGTCACAGACAGCGCCTTCTTCTTCAAGCGCCGAGATGATGGTTTTTGCTTCGACAGGGTCGTCTCCAAGGTTCAGGATTCTCTGTGTTGATGTCATCAGAATAGCTCCTTTAGTTTACGGGACTCCAGTGCTCGGCGATTTTGGTATCGCACGAACTCATGTCTTATATAATACCTTATTTTGCATTTTATTTTATTGCAAATTACATATTTTGATGAGTAAAAATTATAATAATTATTTATAAATGAATTTCCAATTATTTATTGAAGCATCGCGACCTAAAGCTATAAGATGTTATTAATTTTCATAAAGATGCATTAAAGGAGGGAAGATATGGCAGCTGGATTGGCAGAACAATTGGAAACGCTTTTAAGGCAGGCTCAGGGCTCTGTCCCGGGCTTGGAAGCTAGTGCATTGGTATCAATGGATGGTTTGATCATTGTTAGTTCTCTACCTCCGGACATAGAGGAAGATCGTGTCGCAGCGATGACCGCAGCTATGCTCGGATTAGGAGAGAGAACGGCCGACGAACTTAGCAGGGGTATGCTTGATCAGATCTATATCAAAGGCCCGAATGGCTATGTCTTGATTATGGCTGCCGGCGACAATGCCGTGCTTACAGCTATAGCAGGGCCGGAAGCAAAGCTGGGCCTGCTTCTTGTATATCTTAAGAAGGTCGTCAGCCAAATCGAAGCATTGCTTTAGAAGTCAATGTGTGACCGAAAGACGTTTGATTAGAATTCTCATGGCATGCATTGTCGCGACTTCAAGGGCTGCTCAATCTATTATGAAATCGATTAAAGTGCCTTGGAGATTCGGCGATAATATAGGAAGTCGTCAAAGCGGTTCTTTAAGCTGAAGGGGGAAATTATGCCGGAAGACGTCGATGTTTACAGAAATAATATTCGTGCACTGTTGAGGATTATGGCTAGTCTTGGCCATGCCTCTGACACCTTGATCGGGAAGGCTGCCAATGCGCTGATGTATCAGACTGGAAAGGATCTGGGCAAAATAGAGGGGAAAAAGCTAGACAAAAGCGACGACCTTGAAACTGCCCTGAAGATGCTGATGAAGGCAGAAGAGGGTGTGTGGCAGATTGACCCCTGGAAAGATGAGGGTGCCTCCGACTATATATTCGAGGAGGGCAATGTTAAAAAGGCCCGTCTCATATTCAGGGAATGTCCTGTTCGCCAGGTCTGCATGACTCATGGCGTTGAACAGGATAAGGTTATATGTCGCATCACGCATGGGCTTTTTGCCGGCATGATGGGCGAAATCCTTGGTAAAAAGGTTGATGTGCATGTAGAGCATGCTGGACCTAATGCCTGCAAGAAGATTATGGAGATGAAATGAGCGCCCCGGTCAAAATCGCAACGATTCCACTTGATTCCTGCTGCGGTTGCCATATGGCTCTTGTCAATCTGGGTACCGACCTGCTTGATATATTGTCTGATAATGCCCTTGTATATTCTCCTGTCATAATGGACGAAAAAAAGATCCAGCGCTGCACTGTTGCATTGGTTGAAGGTGGGGTGCGGAATCATGAAAATCTGGAAAAACTTAAGGAACTGCGTGAAAAGGCTGATATTTTAATTGCCCTGGGAACGTGCGCATCTTTCGGAGGCATATCTGGAATGGGCTCAGCATTTGCAACCTTTGAACTGCTGGCTAATGCTTACGGTGCTGAATTTACGCCTGAAGGCCTTCCACCGCTGGAACCACGCGTATCTCCGATAGACGCTCATGTTGACGTTGACTACTATATTCCCGGCTGTCCTCCTCCTCTTGGCGTTCTGCGGAATACATTAGTAAGCCTGCTTTCAGGCCAAAAGCCCAAAAGAGTAGACCTGCCGGTCTGCGCGGAGTGCAAGAGGACGGTTAAAAAACATCTTGGTGCTGATATAAAGAGAATGGCTGACAGCATGCCAGATCCGGAAGAATGCCTGCTTTCTCAAGGGTTTATCTGCTTGGGTTCCGTGAGCCGCTGCGGCTGCGGGGCTGTCTGTACCCATGCAGGAGTGCCTTGCAAGGGTTGTAGGGGGCCGATTGACAGAGTTTTTGTCGAGCCGACTCACGGTATTCTTTATGACCTTACTCGCAGAATCAGCCACTTTACTGGTGAAAAGGTGGCAGCTGTCGAAGCCAGGATGAAGGATACCCTTCATACGTTTTACAGCTATACATTATCGGTGCCGGAGATGCGCGGTAAAGACTCCGAGCATATCTCTAAATTAATCCACCGCATAAAGGTATAAGGAGCTGCCAATGTCCAAAATGATAACAATAAATCCGGTTACACGAATTGAGGGCCACGGAAAGGTATCCCTTATACGTGATGAGCAGGGGAAGCTTTCAGATGTAAGATTTTGCGTACAGGAATTCAGAGGTTTTGAAAAGTTCTGCAAAGGTGCCCTTGCAGAATCTCTCCCTTCGATGACATCGCGCATATGCGGGGTATGCCCTGTGCCGCACAGCCTTGCGTCAATAAAAGCAATAGAGGATTGTTTCGGCACCGTGATTACACCTACCGCAAAGAAGCTTCGTGAATTACATACAATGGGTCAATTCATCGAAAGCCACATGCTTTCACTGGCAGTGCTCAGTTTGCCCGACCTTGCTGCCAGGGATAGCAAGCCTGAACAGCGCAATGTTATAGGGCTGTATCAGGCGAACAAGGAGGCTGTGAAGAAAGCCCTTGAAATACGCTCTTTTGGCACGGCAATATGCAGCATTGTTGGCCGCAGCCCGGTGCATCCCATCGGCGCAAGAATCGGAGGCGTGGTGCTGCCGGTGTCCTCAGCCGAAGCAGGCATATTGTCGGCGCAGGCTGAAGAGATGAAGCCGTCTATTGCCTGGCTCAGCCATCTTATGCGCGTTCTGTTTGAGAAGAATGCTGATTATATAGATGAGCTTGGTGACATACAGACATCATATTTCGGTCTTACTGAAAATGGTACCCTTGCATTTTATGACGGCGATATCAGGGTCATCAGGGAGGATGGAAGCGACCTAGCCAGGTTCAAGCCTGCCGCTTATTTTGACTACGTTGAGGAGAAGATAGAAAACTGGAGTTATATGAAGTTCCCGGTGCTGAAAAGTGGCGAAAGATTCCGTGTGGGTCCACTGGCGAGAGTAAATATAGCTGACCAGATACCTACTCCGATGGCATCGAAGGAACTGGAATGGTTCAGAGCAAAATGGCCCAGACCGGCGCATAAGACGCTTTGTTATCATTTTGCAAGATTTATCGAACTGGTATTTGCCTTTGAGCGGGCAGAAGAGCTGCTCAGGGATCCGGATATTATAGGGCAGGATATTTTTGTGAAGCCTGAGATAAAGGCCGGAATAGGTATCGGCGTTGTAGAGGCACCGCGTGGAACCCTGGTTCATCGTTATGAACTTGATGAGGAAGGTAAGGCCAGCAATGTTGATATATTCGTAGCTACACAGCACAACAACTATGGTTATAACGACGCACTGAAAGAGACAGCAATGAAGCTGGTAGGGACAGGTGACCCTGATGAGAGTACGCAGAACAAGCTTGAGATGATTGTGCGCGCATATGACCCCTGTTTGTCATGCGCAACACATGCAATCGGTAAAAGCGGCTGGATATTTGAATCTATTGACTGCAACGGCAAAGTTACGAAGGAGTGGTGCAGATGAAGAAAGACCTCGCAATAATTCACGACAAGGACCGTTGTGTCAGCTGCAACGAATGCATCCTGGTCTGCCCGCAGTCCAGAGATAATAATCCTTATCCTGTAATTGTGGCTGCTAAACAAAAAGGCGAGCCGCCGGAGATAAAGTGCATAGAAAACTGTATTGAATGCATGACGTGCTGGGATTTTTGCCGGGCCAGGGCGATAACTTTCGTTAACTATCATTCTGTAACAAGGCTGGCAGAAGACGAAACGGCCTTGAAAAAGGTCGCTAAGATCATCTGACAATAAACAACATGTTCTAGTCGGACTCTGTTATGAAGCTGCAGACTCCCGAATAGACAAGTCCCGTCGATCCGTCAATACTTAAAGGGCTTTCTTCTGTAACTATATAGCCACTGATTCTTGCAAACTGTTGTCCAGCTTCATTATCAAGTATTTCCATATCAGCACATCCCACGACGGCACTCAAGTCGAATTTGCCGGCCAGGATTGCTGCATGCGATGTAGCACCGCCGGTTGAAGTGACAATGCCATCTATGTGGGACATAAGAGAGACATCATCAGTGCTTGATGTCTTTCTCAGGATAATTACTGGAAGTCCAGTCTTTTTTCTAATGCTGTCTACTTTTTCAGTTGATGACGAAAATGTCGCAATACCACTCAAAGCTCCGCCGTGCACTCCGATGCCGCGTCCTATTATGCTGGATTCCATCAGGCAGATATCCTGAAAATGTTTAGTAAACCCTCGATGGGATTCCATACGGCGTGTTTGCAGGGCATAAATCGTTCTGTTCCCTTTACTATCTAACACGTAAGTAGCCTCTACTTCCTGAGGCAAGCCGCCCATCGAACGTTCGATCTTATAAGATAGATCCAAATGCATGGCAAATAACTCCGGGTCAGTTTCCTCGAGGCTCTTTTGTCCATCAATCGCTTGAGCTTTGGACAAAGGGCGGCTGATCAGCCCGCCATACACAAGGTCATCTCCGGTAGCTGATTCTCTGGTATCTCCATATAGTCCGTTTGCCATAGATGACGGTGTGCGGGTGAAAAATACCGAGGCACCGGAACCCTGCCGGTTTCCTGATACCATCTGCATGATCATCACTGCTGTACCCCAGTGCTCAGAAATGTGCATAGCATTTCTGAATTGCAAAGCTCTCTCTCCATACCAGGAGCCATATACGGCATTAACCGCTTCCCTTAGCTGCATATATACATCATCCGGAACAGTCAGCCCTCTTGCAGTAATTTCTTTCATGTATAAGGTGATTATGTCAGACATGTCATCAGATGACAGATCAGTCATTTTTGAAGCAGAACGCCGTTTGAGCATATCAGAATTTATTTTGCCGAATATTTCATCATCCATACCGACTACCACTTTTGCATAATGATCAATAAATCTTCTGTAAGAATCAAGTGCAAGGAGTGGGTCGCCATAGAAGGATATAAATCCATCCAGAGTATTTGCATTCATGCCGCAATATAATATCGATGATAATATCCCAGGCATCGACATATATGAACCGCTTCTAACCGACAGAAAAAGCGGGCGCTGTGGATCTCCATATACCAGTCCTGTGGCTCTCTCTATGTTCTGAACTGCCAGCCTGACGGAATCGATGAATTCAGCACTTTCAGTGTATTCCCTGTGTTTGAAAGTATTTTGCGCAGGGAAAACGACTGCATACGGAACTTGCAATTTCCCATTGATCAAATAGACCAGATTCTTCGCTTTGCCTCCGATTGCAGGCGCCAATTGCATCGCGCTGAGATTGCTCAACGTTGAAAGATCATAGAATGGTGCCGCATTAAGCAGGTTCCCGTCAAAAGTATTTATCAATATGTCTCCACTGGAATCGAGACTGCTATGGGATTTCTTTATAATTGCCTCAAGAAGGCGGTCCATCTCAGTGAATCCGGCGATACTGCTGATAATGTCGCGCATAATGACATCGAAAACTTTTTCAACATAGTCGGCTTTATCTGTATCAGCCATTTTAAGATATCTGGTTAAATCTTCCTTTGGGGCTGACTGTATGACTTCCTTCAGCGGAGCATGAATTTTTCGAGCAAGAGAATCAACCATCCATATAAGCTCTTTCTGGATAACTCTCAGGAGATCAGTAAATTGGGCGATGTAGAGATGGTTTGATTTGATAATAGCTATAGCTTCTGAGATCTGAAAATTTTCCATGCCGTGTGACCGGCAGAGCTCGTTCATTATATCCAGGCAATATATATACCGCTCGATGTCATCCACGGTGGGATCGGTTTGCATCTTCTCAACTTCAGAAATTAAGCTCTCAAAATAAAGGGTCATCCTGTTTTCAATCTTCAATATTTCTGAGAACGCATCGAACTTGGCTTCATGATAAGTGCCTAGTACCGATGGGATACCAAAGGCTATATGCCTCTTGTAATAGATGCTTTCTTCAGGCGCAGTCTTGTCAGACGATAAGACCACTTTTCGCAGAGCCCATATTTTGTCAATATCCACGGATGGCTTATATGCGGCATCTGAATTCATAACAGCTCCGCCGAACAGGGCATATTTTTTCACTATTTCACGATAAATGCGGCATAAAAGCGCGGTTTTTCGAAATATTTCATCCGTTAGCCCAACGCTGGAGTGGTTCAGATCGGACAGCGTTTGCTCAATCTCTTCCGCTGACAGAGCCAGAAGCCTATCAAGATGGAGACCCTCTGCATCAAGTATTTTCAGTGTAGTGAAGAGCGGTCTTATTGCCTGAGAATATTTATCGATAAGCTTCATATCCGCTTTTTCGTATACATCATCCGGAACTGTTCCCGACAGGAAACTTCGATCATTAAATGTCCATGCGTTTATAATAGATTCAACAAGGCGGATATTATGGTTGCTCGAATTAACATGCACCTGTTTCCTCAGAAAATAGAGAGTCATGTCATTTGCCCACGAATCTATTTCGGTCGTATCATCGCGTATCGTATTTACAGCACCTACTTCATTGAAATAAACCGGCAATCTTTTCAGCAGAATGTAGTTGATCAAATAATTATTAGTTAGTGCAGCTGAATTTAGGTAAGTTGATACGTCACGCTGAAAAAGCCTGTCGTCCTGTATAAAAACACCACTTACATAAATATTGCAAAGCAGACCGATCATCAGTTCATGGAATCCACCCCCGCTGACCCCCAGGACTGCCAGCAATCGAGAGAGGCGATCAATATGTTTTGGATCTACTAACTCTGCCCATGTATCGCCGGAAAAGCCTAATATCCGGGGGACTGGTACCCTCAACTTCTTGATGATCGATTCATAGTGTCCCATTAGTCCGGAATCACCAGATCGAATCACGGCAGAGGCAACTTCAGGCCGAAGCAATATGTTGTCGATAAGTTCCTCAGAACTATGATTGAGAACATTAAATATGGAAAGACAGGCATCTGTCATGTGCATCTCGATGAAACTTTCTATGAAACGCGCTGAATTGATACAGGCCCTTCTTGCAATGTCATGAGAAAGATTTGGGATTGTCCCAAGAATATATTTCAGAATATCAATTGCGATAGAAGCCGATTTTGTGTTGAGATATTTTTCCACTATCGAAAAAAGCAGTTCAATCAGTTCTGATTCATCTGGAATCAGCGCAATGATTTCTTGAAATTGTTGTAATGCAGCACGAATATCATTCTTAACTAAGGACGACTCAGCAGCATCGACGAGAACCATTGTAGCTGCTTTGCTGTCATTTGAATACTTGTTAAGAGCAGTAAATGAGATCATTGCCGTGGAATTGTGCATATGCGACATGATTTCTGCAGAGACAATAGGAGCATTTGCAATGCGCTGCCTGAAAAATCTCAGCAATAGCAGGAGTGCCGGCTTAATATCTATTGCAGGAAAGGTTTTGTTTATATGCTCGATGATATTAGCAATCTGATCGGGATTGAAGGACAGATCAATTCCAGAAGACTGAAGCATGTCTAGCCATAATTGCAGCAGGGGTTCAGACTTCAGCGTGTTAATATGATCAAGAGGCAGCTCAGCAAGCTTTAAAAAGTTGGCGGTAGTTCTGCCTAAATTTGGTTTTGAAGATGTAACGGCTGATTTGGCAGACCATCTCGTAAATACCGGGTACCATGCATTAAAAGCAAGCGGATCAGCCCAGTATAGATCACCGGCAAAGCTGTTAATATCTTCTGAAAGCTTTATCCAGTCCCTTTTGGGGGAAATTATGATAGAAACAATTCCTTCCGCTCTTTTTAGCAGTCCAGGTTTATCCTGAATATAAGCAAGAAGTATGTGTGGCTTAAAATCTCTGAGTTCATCAGACAGCTCAACTGCTGATACATAAAATTCATCAGAATTCTCACGTTTCAGTAAAAATGTTCCTACATGTCTGCCCTTCTGTATGACATCGATTTGCAAGTTTCTGGCTTCCATAATCAAAGACTCATTAACAGTGAATTGGAATAGACCTCCCCTTATCTCATTCCTCGCCAGTTCATTGCCGTCTCGCATTAAACTGGATTCATAATTGCCATCAGGCATTGACAGTATTGTTCCCGTTATCGTAACAGAGCTGCTTTGTTGAGACATGCAGAAGGCTTTAGCTGCCAAAGAAGTGATAACACCCTTATAGGCAGTTGCTAGGGTGCCGTAAAGATAATCGAGTCTGCAAATTTCCTTTATTTCGGCCATCGGGACAGTTCGCATGCAGGCAGAACCTTGATCAGGGCAAGCCATATGCGATGATAATGTTACATCAATTATATCAATATATCAGCATTCGCCGGATACGAAGAGAATACTGTTGAAACATGGTACAACACAAGTTATACTTTAGCAGTTAAGAGAGCTTTATAGAAATACAAGTAAGGAGAGCAGAAAAAGACAGTCATGACCGAGTCAGATGCCACTGACAATATATCGCGCGGACGATTCAACAGGGAAACACGCGATGATATGATAGCGGATATTATTCATCCCGCATTCAAGGGCTGCATAGATGATAATTTCGAACGCGTGGAGCTTATACCAAGTCCGCTTGTCAAGTTTGTGGAGGATGTCAACAGGTTATTCTGGCAATTTGATGCCGACAAGAAGATGATGCAAAGAGCCTATGAGCTTAGCTCGGGAAAACTGATTGTAGCGAATGAATATCTTCGCATTGCACACGAGGGATTAGAACAGAAGGTTGCTGAAAGAACTGCCGAGCTGCTCGCTACTAATTATGAGCTGAAGAATGAGATAGATGAACGTATGAAAGCTGAAGCAGCGCTCCGACAGAGTGAGGACGGTTATCGCAAACTGGCGGAGAAGCTTCGCGAACTCGCCTCCGAGTTATCACTGGCAGAGGAGCGTGAACGCCGCCGCATTGCAGCCGAACTCCATGATTCAATAGTGCAGACGCTGGTATTTTCGAAATTCAAAATTGAGACTATAATGAAAGATAGCGGTGCTGCCGACACGGATAATGCGATGATCGAGATACACGAACATATCAAAAAGAGCGTGCAGGATTTGAGGACTCTTATATTCGAAATCAGCCCTCCGGTGCTTTATGACTTCGGGCTGGAACCGGCCATTGAGACACTAACGCTGGAAATGAGTAAGAGGCACGGTATTAATCTTGATTTTCATAGTGACGATAGTGAGAAAAAGCTCAATGCAGATCTCCGAGTGTTTCTTTACCATGCTGTCCGTGAACTGCTAATCAACATAGTAAAACATTCGCAGGCAGATTCCGGTGCTGTGACGATTGCTAGGCAAAGATCAATGATTGTAATTACAGTAGAAGACAACGGAAAGGGCTTCGACGCTTTGGACGCCTCTTCTGATATTGGGAAAAAAGAATGTTTTGGCCTATTTAACATTCGAGAACGCTTGGGCCATTTCTGCGGAGAAATGCATATCAATTCTGAACCGGGCAAAGGATCGCGTGTAACTATTTATGCTCCCCTAGAAGAGTAGTAGGAGGGTGTGATGAAAGTTAAAGTACTCCTGGCTGAAGACCATCGTGTAATGAGAGACGGCCTGAAATCACTATTGGAACAACAGACCGACATAACTATAGCAGGTGTCGCAGACAACGGAAGGATCGCGGTTCAAATGGCTCAAGAACTTATGCCGAACGTTGTTGTCATGGATATAGCGATGCCGGAACTGAACGGCATAGAGGCAACGAGGCAGATAATGGCCAAATGCCGTGATGCTAAAGTGCTTATTTTATCGATGCATGCAGACAGTCACTTTATATCCGGGGCTGTCGAGGCGGGGGCTTCCGGCTATCTGATGAAAGACTGCTCGTTTGATGAACTTTTATCAGCAATTCGTTCACTGGCTCAAGGAAAAAATTATTTCAGTTCCGAAGTTGCCGGCAATATAATCAGCGAATATATTGGTGGGAACATTAATGACCCTGTAGAGCGAGGAAGACTTTCATCAAGGGAGCGTGAAGTGCTGCAGTTGTTGGCCGAGGGTAAATCATCTGCTCAGATCGCAGTCGTCCTAGGTGTGCATGAGAGAACGGTGGATGTCCATCGTCATAAGATTATGAAGAAGCTTGACCGCCACAATGTGGCAGAGCTTACAAAGTATGCGGTGCGTGAAGGATTAACTTCACTTTGATAGTTGCTGAGATATCATTCAGCGCTGATACTGATCATTGGAATGGAATAGGATTGCTTTAAAAAAATAGGAAAACCGAATCAAACAGTTCCCATAAATAAATGGAAGTAAGCAAGCATAAAGTGATTTGGTACCACATATATAAGACCGGCAACATCAACTGTTGAAAGGAGGAAAAGATGGCAATCCGGAAAAGTAAGAAAAGATCTTTGACAGTGTTGAAAAAACATGTTCGCAGAAAATACGGATGGTTACCAGATATTCCTGACAGGAGGGACTATTTTCTTAGAGCAGTTATGAGGATTCCTGCAAAACTGCCTTCGTCTGTTGATTTGAGATCATTATGCTCAGCTGTGGAAGATCAGGGACAGTTGGGAAGTTGCACAGCTAATGCGCTAGTCGGCGGGCTGGAGTATCTTGAAAAGAAAGACAATGTGCTCTTTCAGGATCTCAGCAGGCTTTTCATTTACTATAATGAACGTGTAATAGAACATACTGTAGAGTCAGATTCCGGAGCTATGATCCGCGATGGAATAAAGACACTGGCCAAGCAAGGAGTGTGTACTGAAGCAATGTGGCCATATGATATAGGTGAATTTACACAAAAACCAAGCGCTGAATGCTATAGGCAAGCCGCATCGCATCGAATAACTTCTTATTATCGTATTGAAACGGTCGATGAAATGCGAACATGCCTGGCAGAGGGGTTCCCGTTTGTTTTCGGATTTGCAGTATACGAAAGTTTCGAATCTCAGCAGGTTGCAAAGACTGGAGTTGTAAATATACCTAAAAAGGGAGAGAAATCGCTTGGAGGTCACGCTGTCATGGCCGTTGGTTACTATGATTCAAAGAAGAGGTTTCTTATACGCAATTCCTGGGGAGACAAATGGGGAATGGATGGCTACTTTACAATACCTTACCAGTATCTTTCCGACAGAAATCTGTCGGATGACTTTTGGACTATTCGTAGAGGCCAAAACATGATAAAAAGACCAAAGAGACTCGCTTAACCCTGATAACTTATGTAGAGATCAGCGCAATCTTTTGTGATAGCAAGGGATTGTTTGTACGTTACGTTGGCAGAGTAATCGAGCTTGTTGACGCATCTGCAGTCTATGCATCGCAGAGTAGTATCGAGGCTATGTCACCGGAATACTACTGAACTTTCTAGGCGTTTTAAAGTTGTGGATCGCGCATTGTAAAGGGCGGTTGCTGTCGGCATTACTGCTTCGATATAATAGACCGTTATGGTACAGCCCATTTTACTTATAGAAGATGATCCCAAGATAGCCAAAGTTGTTAAGGTTTATCTCGAAGGGGCAGGCTATAAGGTAGTCTATATGGATGCGGGCAAGAAAGGCATAGAAGCTGCTATTAAGGAGCGCCCGCTGCTGGCTGTTTTAGATCTTATGCTGCCGGATGTAAGTGGTGAGGAGGTGTGCCAGGAGCTCAGGCAGATTGGTGACTTCCCTATAATCATGCTTACAGCAAAGGCTTCTGAAGAGGAGAGGGTGGCCGGGTTTGCGCTTGGAGCCGATGACTATGTTGTAAAGCCTTTCAGTCCGCGGGAACTTGTATATCGTATCAAGGCTGTTTTGCGCAGACAGCAAAAGGGCGACCTTGAGAACGCCGAACCTTTGAGCTTCAACAAGAAGTCTCTGATAATTGACGGGCAAAGTTACGAAGTGAAGAAGGGTGGAGGCCAGATCAGCATTACACCTACGGAATTTAAAGTCCTTTATATACTTGCAACACATCCAGGCAGGGTTTTCACACGGGAAGAGTTGGTCGAAAAGGCACTTGGCTATCAATTTGAAGGATACGAGCGAAGCATAGATGCTCACATAAAGAATATACGCCACAAGATAGAGGAAGACCCCAGGAACCCCGAATTTATCCTGACGATTTATGGAGTGGGATATCGCTTTTCGGGAAAGAAGGATGCTTAAGAATCTCTGGATCAAATTTCTAGTACTGCTCATAGCCGTTTCACTTATAGCACTCTCCGCAGCACTGTTACTCCGCGAACTCATGCTCAAAGACTTCAGGGAATATCTTGAAGGCGAGCGCGAAGACCGAATTTACTGGATCACAGCCGCAATGGAAAGTTCCTATGATAAGAATGAAGGCTGGTTGAGAAAAGATGTGTCTGAGAATATGATTTGGGCATTGATGCTGGGATATGATGTCAAGCTATATGATGTTAATGGAACATTAGTTATTGAGACTGAGAATGCAATCGATGAGCAATCACAGGCTGTTGTACGCAGAATTATGGCCCTTTCTGACTTTGATGAGAGGAGAACTGCAGAAAAGTTTATTCCCTATCCTTTATTTTTGGGAGGCGAGCAGATAGGCCGCCTCGACGTTGGCTTGTTGAGACCGCGGAAAGAAGGAGTCTTTGTAAACAGGTCAAACAGGCTGCTTCTATATTCACTCTTTGCGCTTGGAGGTATTGCTCTTTTTCTGAGTGTAGTATTTTCTAGGATGTTGACCAATCCCATCAAAAGGCTGACGAATGCAGCTACCGATATTAGCAGCGGCAATCTGAAAAGTCGAGTGAATATCGGCGGTAGAGGTGAGATCGCAGAGCTCGCGGATGCTTTTAACCGGATGGCACAATCTCTCGAAATGCAGGATTCCCTGCGACGAAAACTGACGACCAATATTGCTCATGAGTTGAGGACGCCGCTTAGTGCGATTCGCGGCGAGCTGGAAGCGATGATTGACGGATTAATTCCATTGGACAGGGAGCATATTCAATCGCTCTATGCCGAGATCGGCAGACTAAAAAAAATCATTGAAGGCATAGAAGAACTGGCGCAGGCGGAGGCAAGCAGCCGTTATCTCCGCAAGACGGTATTTGATTTGAGACAATTCCTTGAAGGCATTGTCGAACGGTTCGGCAGGCTGTTTGATGAAAGCGGTGTAAAGCTCGAGCTTCATTGCGATGACAAATTACGCATAACTGCTGACCCTGACCGACTGAGTCAGATAATTATCAACTTATTGTCCAATGCCCTGAAGGCTTCTCAGCGCGGCGGATTTGTGATGATAAAGGCGGCAGCTGTTCATAATAAGACAGTTATTTCAGTCAGCGACAATGGCAGCGGTATCAAAAAAGAAGATATGCAGCTTATATTTGAAAGATTTTTCAGAGGATCAAAAGGCGGTCTCGGCATAGGCCTTACGATTGTAAAAGAGCTGGTAGAAGCTCATGGAGGGACAATCAATGTTGAAAGCGAGTATGGCAAGGGGACTGTATTTACATTGACACTGCCCGAATAGGCAGGTCAGACGCAATTCATAATTGTTCATATTCCATTCGTTTGCTGTTCATAATTATTTGATATCCTTTAATCGTGATAAGGGGCGAGACAGTGAAAAATAAAAAGGGAAGGAGGTGAAATTATATGAAAAAGATTCTTGCGGTATTGGTGGTCGTTGTGTTTACGCTGGCGTTGGCCGGTCTTAGTATTGCTGCCGATAAGGGCACAATAACCAAGATCGAGGGTAGCAAGATTACTGTCAAGACAGCGGATGGTAAAGAAACAACAGCCACTGGAGATGCTGGTCTTAAGGTCGGTGACAAAGTTACTGTAAAGGACGGGAAGATCGTTAAGAAGAAAGCGGTAGAAGGTTGCTAAGATAATAACGAAGAGGGGCAGGGTGGAATCCCTGCCCCGCGGAGGACAAGGCAATGAAAATCGCGGTATTGGCTGTAATGGTGGTTGCCATGGTGGCGCTAATCGGAACGTCATGGGCTGTCCCCCCCGGCAAGACGGTCGAGTTTGCGGGTGAGAAGAGCCCTGGCAAGGTAGTATTCGACGGCAAGATCCATGCTGACAAGGGTTTGAAATGTAAAGACTGTCATGCCAAATTGTTTAAAATGAAAAAGGGAGTGGCAAAGATAACTCAGGCTGATCATAAGAAATCAAAATTATGTTTCGCATGTCACAACGGGAAAAAGGCTTTTGCAGCCGCGAACAACTGCACTAAATGTCATAAGAAATAATTGCGGCCGGAAAGGGCTTGGGACACCCTTTCCGGCATATTGCATGCAGGATGTATAACTGAAAGCGGTTGTAATTAAATGTGATATAATGATTTAGTTTGCGCATGGGAGAGGGTTCATCGAGTATGGGATTTAGATCGTCAGTTTATGCAATTTTCACTATATTGCTTGCATTTGTAATTTGGGCCGCTTCTTTTTGTCCAGTTGCATCCGGCGAAATGAGGCAAAAGGCCTTTCCATATGGGGAAACCAGAGGCGGCTATGGTGAACGGAAAGCTGTGTCCAACGGTGAGGAGGCCAGAAGGATGATCAAGGATTATTTTTCTGGCAGGGATGTGAGGATTGGCGATATACGTGAAAGAGAGCTTTTTTTCGAAGCTGATATCAGGGATAAGCGCGGCGCCCTTGTGGACAAAGTTATCATAGATAAAAGGACCGGCAGGATAAGGTCGACTTATTGATTCTGTCAGTTGTACATTGCTGGAATTAAAATGCTTAAGCAGTCACGTCTTTACTATGTCACATCATAGCAAGAATAGTCATCATTGCCGCCGACCACAATATATCCAACGGGGCCTGCATTGCCGCAGAGGAGTCAAAGAGCAGGTCGGCGCGAGCCTGGAATTCATCATCCTGCTCCCATAGAATCAGGCAGACCGGAATCCTGGGGAGTGGCAGCAATTGCAGCGATGCGTCTCCAAAGGAGGCCGGCTTCCCGCCAAGGTCAGCTCCTCTCTGAAGAAATAAGTCCGAATTAACGCTGTATTTTGCGGCAAGTCCATCTAGCGGCAAAGCATGCGTACTACTGAAAAAGGCCTGACCGCCTTTAAGATCAGACGGCTTTATCAGGCGGCCGGCGGGTTGTATTTCTATTGCAGTACTCAAATAGTATAGTGCGGAGAATCTGAAAAAGTAGCCCAATCGTTCCAGAAAAAGATCGTCGCCTTCTATTTGATCCCGGTCAAGCATTAGAGAAACATCCCTCCCCAAAGAGCGAACGATATATTTACGTTCTACAGCCTTATACTTGACTGCAGCCCGTTTGCAGACATCTTCAGGGTCTAGTGTTTTCAGTAATTCCCAGGCTTTTGTTTCTCCAATTGACATATGCGATTATATACGATTAGGGCAAAAAGATTTTTTCAAGATAGCTTTTTGTTTATGCGGTATTCTCTGAGCAGGACATAGACGGCACCGAGCCCGCCGTCGCATCTGCGTGCTGTTGAAAAGGCGACCACATTCTTGCGGTATTTGCCGGATAGCCATTTCACGAGAGATATTTTCAAAACTGGTCCCTTTGGCGATTTTAGCCCTCGGCCATGTATAATCTTGACGCATCTCAGGCCACTATTAACCGATGACCTGAGGAAATCGCTGATTTTAGCCTCGGCTTCGTCCACTGTGTAACCATGAAGATCAATATAATCCTGAATTGCAAATCTGCCTTCATGGAGCTTTTTTGCGACAGCAGATGTATAGCCTGCTTTCAGATTTGTCCATTCTACATATTCCTGAGTATCTTCTAACTTGATCGGTCGCTTGCCGCTTGATATCTCTGAGAGGACTCTCGCTGCTTCTTCATCGGGGTGTACGAGTCTATTCATATGCGAAATACCCCTGCGCCTTACCGGAATTTTACGATATTCCTCTATCTCTCTCACGTCTCGCATTTCTGCCCGGAAGAGTTGTTCATCATCCGCAATTATTTCGAAGCCTATGTTTTTTCCAGGCGTATCAGTCCTGATACTCCCCGATGTGATTATATCCCCAAGGTTTCTGAAGGGACGAAAGGAAAAATCCTCGATCTTTTTCTTTCTTGCCATCACCATGACCTCTAGTTTAATTATAACAAACGAAGAATCGTGCTTTGCTGAAACGGGCGCAAGTCGTTAGAATGCAATGAAGGAGACAATTATGCCACATGCTGGGTTGATGAACGAGAGGGAGATGGGGCCTGAAGAGGGGCCATTATTCAGGGCGAAACTTCACATCAGGGGAGGAAAACGCAGGCTTCTGGAGGGTAAAATTGCGGCCGGGATTATTACGATTTATGACGCGCTCAGCGGCGCCATGGAATGGTACGTTTCCTCGTCTGAGCGAATGAAATTGCTGTCGCCGAAAGAAGATGATGATCTTAACGATGAGCATACCGTCTATAGATTGCTGGTACTGTCCAAGGTGCTTGACGGCAGGTTTGATTTTGAAGCCTTTGACCAGTTGGTGGAAAGGGCTCTGCATGATGATTTGCGCGGATATGATTTCAAAGATGCTTTGGGTGGTATAGAGTCGGTGATGCTTCAACTTGGCATCATGCCTTTTGATGAAGCTGCCCTGCCTCCGGAGGACCCGGCAACATATTAGATTTCTATCTCGAATATGAAGTCTATTTCAATCGGAGAATTTAGCGGGAGCGAGAAGACCCCTACTGCTGACCTGGCGTGCCTGCCAGCCTCACCGAAAATTTCGAAAAGCAGATCCGACGCAGCATTCAGCACCTTGGGCTGGTCTGTAAAGTCTTCAGAGGATGCCACATACCCGTTCAGCTTCACGCATCTGCGTACTGTATTCAGGTCGTCTACTGCTGCTTTGAGTATTGATAAGGCGTTCACGACAATCTGCTTTGCGCCTTCTTTGGCTTCCTCCAGAGACACTGTATCTCCAACGCGTCCGGATTTGGTAAGGCAGCCGTTTCTTAGCGGCAGCACCCCGCTTAAAAACAGAAGATTTCCTGTCCGGACGAACGGAACGTAAGCGCCTAGTGGCTTCGGAGCTTCAGGCAACCGGATGCCGAGTTCTTTCAATCTGCCATCTATGTTCATTTCGGCGCTCCAGCTGGCCTCAAAGCTTCAAATTGTTCAGGCAGGCGTTGGGGTTTGCCATCGGAGCCGATGCACGCAAGAGTCAGGCTAGCATCCACCAGTAATGAGCCTTCTCTCAGTATCCTGTTTCTGACAGTCATGCTGGCATTTCGCATCTCCTCCACCTCAGTTGTCACATCGATGACCTCGCCCAGGCGCGCTGCCTTCTTGTAGTTGATATCAACATGGGTTACGACGAAGAATATTCCATTGTTGTGATGATCCGCAACGCTGATGCCGTGATCAGCCAGAAACTCTGTCCTTGCCCGCTCCATATACCTGAGATAATTTGCATAATAGACTACACCGCCGGCGTCGGTGTCCTCGTAATAAACCTTGACTTTGATACCGTGTGCCATGCCTGTCCCTTTCGAAAACCAATTGAACCGATTTCCGGATATTATAGCTGGAACAGCATTGGCATGTGAACTCGTGCGTACTAGAAATGGAATTTATTAGTGCGATTGTCAAGCCGCAGGAGCCCTTCGCTTACTGCAGCGTCTATAGCGTGACGATATTCATCTGAATTGATTCGTCTGTTGATTGAAGCATACTTGTGAGCCACCCCACTTGGGTTATACTGGTCCATAATGTTCATGTAGGTATTGCAAGAAATTTCATTCGCGATAAAATGCATTATACCGGCAGCTTCGGAATTGCAGCCGGGCATCACGAGATGCCGCACAAGAAGTCCTTTTAAAGCCAGTCCTTCACTGGAAATAATAAGGTCACCTGCCTGGCGGTGCATTTCTTTGATGGCAGCCTTTGCTATTTCAGGATAATCGGGGGCTTTTAGATACCTTTGCGCTGATTTGCTGTCCCACACCTTGAAATCAGGCATATATATATCAAAGATGCCGTCGAGCAGTCTCAGCGTATCAATCGAGTCATAACCTCCGGAGTTATAAATCAGAGGCAGAGTCAAGCCGCCCTCAACGGCAGATTGCACCGCTTCGAGTATTTGAGGTACTACATGAGAGGGAGTAACGAAATTGATGTTATGACATCCCCAACCTTGAAGAGTTAGCATCATCTTGGCGAGATCCTCTGCAGAAACCTCCACCCCGTCTCCAAGGTGGCTGATATCCCAGTTCTGGCAGAAGACACAGTTGAGATTGCAATTGGTCATGAAGATGGTTCCGGATCCTCCGGTGCCAATCAGGGGCCCTTCTTCACCAAAATGAGGGGAATAGCTGGAAACCATTGCTAATCTTCCCGTGCGACAAATACCTTTTTCGCCTTTCAACCTATTGACATTGCAATTTCTGGGACAGATAGTGCAATTTTCGAGCATCCCAAGGGCACTGTCCACACTTTCCGATAGCCTTCCGCTTCGGTAAGCGCGTATATAAGATGTCTCCGACATGATGTTATCTTTAATGCTTTGAGTTTTGTTCCAGCAGGGCTAGAAACTCTCTTGCCGGCCTTGAAAGATATTTATCTTTCAAGTATACAGTTCCAAGACTTCTAGTAAATGCAGTATCGGCCAATTTTGATTTTAGTAGTGATCCGTTTTTCACTTCATCCTCTATTGCCTTATCCGGCAATATGGATATGCCGAGGCCGGACTTGACAAGGCTCTTTATCGTCTCGATATACGCAACCTCCATTGTCACATTAATTGTTAATTTCTTGTTGCGGTATGCAGCCTCTATCATCTGACGGGTTTCAGTAGTTGCATCCGGCAGTATCATTCCGTATCTGACGGTATCCTTAAGACGAAGAGTCTTTAGCGACCCTAATGGGTGATGTTTCTGGCAGACTAGTGACATTGGATCTGTCCATATCGATTTGGACACAATATGAGACTGGGCCTTTGGAAGCGTAATCACGCCAAGATCGACCATATTTCTGCTTACCATTTCCAGCACAGTTTCAGAACGGTGACAGCGCAGCTTAAGGTCTACTTTCGGAAAAGAAGTGATGAAAGCTTTAAGAATCCCCGGCAGCCTGTGAATGCTGATGTGGTCGCTTGTACCGATGATAAGTTCTCCGGCGCATTCAGCTGACATGTCCTTTACAGCGCTTCTGGCCTCATCAACGGACTGCAAGATCTTTTCTGCTCGCGCGTAAAGTATTTCTCCTGATCGAGTGAGAAAAAGCCTCTTGCCGAGCCTGTCGAAAAGTCTTTCACCCAGTTCAATTTCCAGGGCTTTAATCTGCTTGCTGACAGCAGGCTGCGTGAGCAACAGCTCTTCGGCTGCACGACTAATGCTTGCTGTCTCAGCAACTTTCTTGAAGTATACGAGCTGGTAAAAATTCATACTTATTGTTATCGTATTTATAATAATAATGAATTATACTAATAGATAGTTTTATGATAAGCTAAAATTGTACAAAGAGCAAGCAATATTTTCCCAAAGAGAAGGTGACGAAAATGGCAATGACACTGGCTGAAAAAGTCTTTAAAGCTCATTTAAGGGATGAGCCGTTTCCCGGTACTAAGGTGCTCAATATCGACGTGGTGCTGTGTCATGAGATAACCACACCTGTGGCTATCAATGACCTTGTTGCGCGCGGCAAAGACAGGGTTTTCGATTCCTCGAAGATAAAAGTTGTAATAGACCATGTGACTCCTGCAAAAGATACAAAAACCGCGATACAGGGCAAGATTATCAGGGATTGGGCCAGGCGCCACAATATCAGAGATTTTTTTGATATAGGAAGGAACGGCGTCTGCCATGCGATATTCCCTGAAAAAGGATACATAAGGCCCGGCTACACTGTGATAATGGGTGATTCTCACACCTGCACACATGGGGCTTTTGGTGCGTTTGCAGCCGGTGTTGGTACAACCGATCTTGAGGTCGGCATACTTAAAGGCGTGTGCAGTTTCAGAACTCCGGAGACAATCAGGGTTAATATCAATGGCAGGTTGCCGGAGGGAGTTTATGCCAAGGATGTGATACTCAAGGTTATCAAGACGCTTTCTGTTAAGGGCGCTACGGATTGCGTTATAGAGTTCAGGGGTGATGCTGTTGATGCAATGTCTATGGAGAGCAGAATGACGCTGTGTAACATGGCAATTGAAGCAGGCGGAACATCCGGAATTTGCATGCCGGATGAAGTGACGCTGGAATATCTGTGGTCTTTCATTTCATCTGATTATGCTGATAAGGGCGCAGCACTTAAGGATTTTAAGAGGTGGTGGTCAGACGATGGTTGCAGGTATGCCAGGATTCTGGATATTGACATAACTAACATGGCTCCGCAGATTACGTACGGATATAAACCGGATGAGGTTAAGGACGTCACGGAAATGGAGGGCACGCCTGTTGATCAGGTCTACATAGGTTCATGCACAAACGGAAGAATAGAGGATCTGCGAGTTGCTGCCGGGTATCTTAAAGGGAAGCAGATATCGCCGCTTGTGAGGGGAGTAGTTTCGCCGGCAACACCTCGTATATTCAGACAGGCGGACGACGAAGGCATTATAAAAATATTTATGGATGCCGGCTTTTGCGTTACGAACCCGACTTGTGGTGCATGCCTGGGCATGTCCAACGGAGTGCTGGCTCCGGGTGAAGTATGTGCATCCACTACTAACCGCAATTTCAGCGGCAGGATGGGCAAGGGCGGCATAGTGCATTTATTGAGCCCGGCTGTCGCAGCGGTTACGGCAATCGAAGGAAGGATTGCTGATCCCAGGAAATTTCCAAAGGAGATGATTTAGATGAAAACCTATGGAGGCAAGGTCCTTTTTCTCGACAGCTCCGACATTAATACCGATGAGATAATCCCGGCAAAATATCTGACCGAGATTTCAAAAGAAGCATTAAAACCCCATATGCTTGAGGATCTTAAATTGCAGGGCTTTGATCCTCAGGCAACGGCTGTATCTGAAGCAAAGGTCATAGTAACCCGTGCTAATTTTGGCTGCGGATCATCCCGTGAACACGCCCCATGGGTCTTCGAGGTGAACGATATCAATGTTGTTATTGCGTCGAGTTTTGCACGAATATTCAGGCAGAACATGTTTAACTGCGGCATGCTGGCGATTGAGCTGCCGGAAAGCTCTATAGAAGAACTCTTTGAGCATAAGGACTCAGATGCATCCATCTCGGTCGATTTTGAAAACGACAAACTGATAATTAGTTCGCCTAAAGGCTCAAAGACCTGCACATACAATATAGCCGAATTTGACAAGGCACTTGTAAAAGCCGGAGGCTGGGTCGATTTTGCCGATTCTAAATATTAGACCTGCTGGAGTCCTGCAGTGTGGAAAAGAATGAAAGGGGGCATGATTTTCGCCCCCCTTTTTCTTTCCTCTAGCCGTATATTATCTCCGTTTTTTGGCAAATGTCGCCGATATCTTATGGTTAGCCGTCACGTTGCTGAAGGTATAGCTGCTCACTGCGCCTTGTGATATGCCGTCAACTTTTACATTGGATATGGTATATGTCTTTGCCGGAGTGATTGTAAATGTCACGGCACCTCCGTTGTAGATGTTTGATGTGCCGCTAGGCGATATGCTGCCACCATATCCTGCTGACGCTGTAATTGTATAAATCGAAGCCTTGAAACTAGCTGATACTGACGCGTTGGCGTTCATGGTCATCGAACACGCCCCTGTACCAGTGCAGGCGCCGGACCAGCCTGCAAAGCTCCATCCAGCTGCTGGTGTTGCTGAAAGTGTAACCACTGTCCCTTTTGAATAGTAAGCAGAGCAAAGGCTTGCTCCGCTGCCGCAGTTTATCCCGCTTCCTGCCACGGCTCCTCCGGAGGGTTGCTGTACTGTCATCATATATGATTGAGGCACATAAGTGCATGACTGCGTTAGCGGCAGGGGAGTGCCGGTGCAGCCGATGGGCAGGGCTGATATGAGGCTTCTGGTTTGAGTGCCATTTGACTGACATTCACCCCAGCCGGAATATGTATATGCGCATGATGGCGGGTTGCAGGGATCGCTTTTTGCAACCTCGTTGGAATAGGAGCTTTCTATCCCGCCTAGATCATAGGCAGTTGCTGCAAAATACGTGGTTACACCGCATTGAGGTAGGGTAAGCGCGGCGACCGTTGTATTGCCGACATTTAGGACGGCAGAATAGTTGCCGGTGGCTGTTCCGTAATAAACCTTGTAACCGGCAAGATCTGTAAGCGGCGTGCCGTCTGTATTAGTGGTAGGTGTTGTCCAAGTCAGTGTTACGGCAGATAGAGCACTTTGAACTAGAAAAAGTGATTGAGCAAGAAAGATAAAGAAACCTATCCATGAAGGTATCGTCGGCCTTTTAGCCATTTTTGCAAAAAACATATCCACCTCCGGCAGCCCGGCTGCCTCTAATATCATGTTCGAGGCCCGTGGCTTTGCGTATCCATCCTCACGAATGGGTTGCTTTTGTACGGCTGCAGATCAGACCTGCATCTGTTTTAACTATAAAGCAGAATGGCAAATCGCCGCCGTGATGAACATCACATGGCCTATAATATGCTAAAAGGATGCAGCTTTCTTGATTATGCTCTTAAGCAGATCTCTGAAGACAAAATAATGTGATGGCACAAGACTGTACCAGTATATTTTCCCCAGCAGACCCTTTGGAGTAAAATATGCGGTGACAATGAGTTCATTCCCATGAATAGTAAATTCGAGCCATGCCTGGCCAGGCACTTTCATTTGTGCCTCCAGCAGCAGTCTTCGGTTCTCCTGAATGTCGGTAACCTCCCAAAAATCAAGTTTGTCTCCTATTCTTAGGTCGCTCTCGGCCCTGCGGCCTCGAGCGGTTCCATAACCACCGAACAGTTTGTCCACCAGCCCTCGAAATTTCCACAGGAAGCCAAATGTGAACCATCCTGCCTTTCCCCCGATAGACTTTACCGCCCTGAAGACTGCCGACGAATCAAGGGTGCCAAATGAACTTCGCGTCGCATCTCTATATCTGGCGTTTGCGCTTTCATCTACTTCGTTTACATCACACACTTCACCTGCGCTGCTGTCGCACCAGCGGCTGACAACCTGATCTGTTTCAACTTTAATGAATGCTCTTCTGACGGCTTCATCAAAAGGTTGCGGTGATATGGATGGAAAGCAGGCAGTTGCTACCTCGTGATCAATTATATATCCGGATCTGATTCCGGCAACTATAACTGCCGCTATCCTATATGGGATCGAGGTAAAAAGACTCAGCCAATATGTAGAAAGGCGGGGGAACGCGAAATGGATGGATATCAGCGGTCTTTGCACTCCCATCCTCTTAGCCATAGTCTCTATCATCTCACGAAAGGTGAGAGGATGGGAGCCGATATCGATTACAGAGCTGCAGTCCAGAGTCAGGTCTTTTGCCTGGCAAAGATACTCCACAACGTCTGTTACGAAAGCTGTGTTCGTCTTTATCTGAGTCCAGGACGGCAGTATGAGGAAAGGCAGGCGTTCAAGCATTCCCTCAATCATTTCAAAAGTCACGCTGCCGGATCCAATCGTAAGTCCGGATCTGATCCAGATAGTCTGTATCTTATCCGGCTTTTTGCTGAGGATATTCCCAGCTTCGATTTTTGTGCGGAGCTGAGGTGAGGCTGTTTCTATGTTGCCGACGCCGGTCAGATAAATTATGCGTTTCACGCCAAACTCTATGCATATGTCTCTGAAAATTTCCGCACTTTGTCTTTCAAGCTTGCCGAAATCCCTGCCTGCACCGGTGAGGTTTATCAGATAATAAGCCACATCGATTCCCTTTAATGCGCGAACAAGAGAAGCGCACTTGAATGTGTCACCTTCGATTACTGTAGCATTGCCAATGTCGGCGGGGTTGAGCTTTTTTGCGTTTCTTACGAGTACGCGTAACGATACGTCCGTTTCCTCACGCAGTCTAAGCAGAAGGCGTCTGCCTATGTACCCAGTAGCTCCGGTCAGCAGAATATTCATAACGCTATATGAGTTACTTTAGCTTTCTAATCTCCAGCTTGTTCAGCGCGTTGATATATGCCTTGGCTGCTGCAACGATAATATCAGTATCTGCTCCCTGCCCTCTAACAGTCTTGCCGCTTTCTTCCAGGGTAACTACAACCTCGCCGAGAGCATCGGTACCGCCGGTGATACCCTTGACATCGAACTTAAGAAGGTTGCTTTCGGTCCCGGTGATTACAGCTATTGACCTATATACTGCATCAACCGGGCCGTCGCCTGTCTCTGAACGTTCAACAATCTTGCCGCGTACGGACATTTTTATACTGGCCGAAGGTTTGCTTTCCGTTCCGCTTGAAACTGAAAGCCCTGCCAGGGCATATATCTCCGGCACTTTCGATACTTCCTGTGAAACAAGAGTCTCAATGTCTTCATCGAAGATGTATTTTTTCTGGTCTGAAAGATGCTTGAATTTATCGAATGCGCTGTTCAGATCAGTTTCACTTAATTCATAGCCAAGGTCAAGCAGGCGTGTTTTGAATGCATGCCTTCCGGAATGTTTGCCGAGTACAAGCTTAGACCGTGGAATACCGACATCTTCCGGTTTCATAATTTCATAAGTGGACCGCTCTTTCAGATAACCATCCTGATGAATGCCGGATTCGTGCGCAAAAGCATTAGACCCAACAATAGCCTTGTTCGGTTGCACTGCTATTCCGGTAATCTTCGACACAAGACGGCTGGTCTTATATATTTCGTTGGTCCTGATATTCGTGTCAGCCTTATAATAGCGCGGTCTGGTTTTCAGTGCCATCACCACTTCTTCCATAGAGGCATTACCCGCTCTCTCTCCAATGCCATTTACGGTGCATTCTATCTGCCCTGCGCCGTTTTTTATTGCGGCCAGGGAATTGGCAACGGCAAGGCCCAGATCGTTGTGGCAGTGGACTGAAATAACAGCCTTGCTGCCGATCCTCTTCTTAATTTCCTTAATAAGCTTTCCGAATTCATCAGGTGTCGTATAGCCGACAGTATCAGGAATATTTACAGTTGAAGCGCCTGCCGCGATGACTGCATCAAGGACTTCGAGCAGATAACCGACATCTGATCTTGTGGCGTCCATGGGCGAAAATTCGACATCTTCAACCAGCGTTCTCGCAAGCGAGACCATTTCAGCAGACCTTTTAAGAGCTTCTTCGCGGGTAACCCTAAACTGATATTTCAAATGTATGTCAGAGGTGGAATGAAAGGTATGTATCCTCTTTTGAGTTGCGCCTTTGATCGAGTCAAACGCGCTCCTGATGTCCTCTTCTTTTGCCCTCGCAAGTGCAGCTATGGTGGCGCCGCTGATCTCATTTGCAATTCTCTGCACTGCATCGAAATCACCTGGCGACGCATAAGGAAAGCCTGCTTCAATGATATCGATACCCAATTTGACCAGCTGTCGCGCTACCTGAATCTTTTCTTCAACATTCATGGAAGCCCCAGGCGACTGTTCTCCGTCTCTCAGTGTCGTATCGAAAATTTTAACGATTCTCATTCTTCATTCCCTCATCAGTGTGAGTTGCGCCTGCATCGTTGGATGCAGACTGAAGACCCAGCTTTTTCATTCGTCTTCTTTTCAGAAGCATATATATATTTTCAACGAGGCCCAGGATCAGATAAGCCATTGCAAATATGAAGATCGCCGTGGACGGATGTATCAGAAGCACAAACAGCACCAGGACGAAAAGTATGAGAGCCCAGAAAGGCTTTCTTTCCCTGAAATCGATTTCTTTCAGGCCATGATAACGAAGAGTGCTCACCATTAGAAGGGCGAGGAATATGGTGATAATGGGGAAAAAGACATTCTTCTCCGGAACTCCTGTCCAGAAATCATAGTAGAAAATTACAATTGAAGCCAGTATAGTAGCTGCACCAGGGATCGGCATTCCCTTGAAAGCCTTAGACCCAGGTGCGCCCGTCTGCACATTGAATCTTGCCAGACGCAGAGCTCCGCAAGCAACGAACAGAAAAGCTGCCGCCCAGCCGAATCGGTCAAATGGATACAGCACCCATTTATATATCATTACACTCGGAGCTACACCAAATGCTACAAGATCAGAAAGAGAATCAAGCTCTATGCCAAATCTCGTCGCTGTGTTAGTCAGGCGAGCGATCCAGCCGTCCAGTCCGTCAAAAATATTGGCGAGTACAATCGCCCACGCGGCGTTAAGGAAATCACCGTTAATGGCAGATAAAATGGCATAAAATCCGGCAAACATGCCGCAAATTGTGAGAGTGTTCGGCAAAAGATAGACGCCTTTTTTAGGTTTGCGATTGGGGTCTCTTCTTCTGAAAGCCATGTGGCTGACCTCCCCTAATGCTGTATATGACCAAGGATAGTCTCTCCTGCAGTCACAATGTCGCCGAGCTTGACCATCGGCACTGTCGACAGCGGTAAAAAGATGTCTACGCGCGAGCTGAACTTAATCACGCCATAGCGTTCACCTTTCTTTAGCGAGTCGCCAGGTGAGACGCGGCATACAGCACGGCGCGCAACAAACCCGGCAATCTGTTTTACAAGAATGGTTCCATATTTTGTATCCATGGTCATGGCGATATTTTCGTTTTGCAATGATGCTTCCGGCTTAAAAGCAGAGAGGAATTTCCCTGAGGAGTGTACTACTTCATTAACTACGCCATCACATGGCGCACGGTTTACATGAACATCCAGTGGTGACATGAAGATGCTTATCTGCAGCATTTCACTTTTGATAAACTGACTTTCACTGATCGTCTGCAGCACTATCACTTTCCCGTCTGCGGGAGACACAAAAAGATCCTCGCCTCCAGGCGTTGACCTGTCGGGGTCTCTGAAGAAGTAAGCCATAAAAAGAGTCAGTGCAAGCGGCAGCAAAGCTATCCATGCAGGCCAGGCCAGCAATACGGCCGCTGTGACGATGGCAAAAAAGCCTATAAACGGATAACCTTCTTCGGCGAATTTCATTTATTCCTGGCTGTCAGTTTTTGAAAGTCGGAGGGGATTGGAAAGAAGCCGGCAAATGGATTCCTGTTCCCCTGATACCGACTATCAACTTCGATTTTCAATCACTATGCCTTTGATTTGTCAACCAGCTTACCTTTTTTCAGCCACGGCATCATTGCACGCAGTTTAGCTCCGACTTCCTCTATCGGGTGTAGTTCGCCTTTCTTAGTGAGGGCATTGAAAGTAGGTTTGTTGACCTTGCACTCCAACAGCCACTCGTTAGCAAATTTGCCATCCTGAATCTCACTGAGTATTTTCTTCATTTCCTTCTTTGTTTCTTCTGTCACTATGCGCGGCCCCCTGGTGATATCACCATATTGCGCCGTATTGCTTATAGAATACCTCATTGTGGAGATTCCGCCCTCGTAGATGAGATCGACTATGAGCTTAACCTCGTGCAGGCATTCAAAATAAGCCATCTCAGGAGAATATCCAGCTTCAACCAGAGTTTCAAAGCCGGCTTGTATGAGGGCGGTCAATCCTCCGCAAAGCACTACTTGCTCGCCAAACAGGTCCGTTTCAGTCTCTTCCCTGAAAGAGGTTTCGATGATTCCTGCTCTACCTCCACCGATGCTGGATGCATAAGCGAGTGCTATTTCACGAGTGTTTTTAGATGGGTCCTGATTCACGGCGATTAGACAGGGTACACCGCTACCCTTAGAATATTCAGATCTGACAAGGTGTCCAGGACCCTTCGGAGCAACCATGAAAACATTTGCATCAGCCGGGGGCACTATTTGACCGAAATGAATATTGAATCCATGGGCAAAGCCCAGATAGACTCCCTTCTTCATATTAGGTGCGATTTCCGCCTTGTATATGTCTGCTTGTATTTCATCCGGGAGCAGCACCATAACTATATCACCCTTCCGCGCTGCCTCAGCAGCCGTCATCACTGTAAATCCAGCCGCTACCGCCTTGTCCCAATTCGCACCTTTTGTCTCAGCGACTATCACGTCCATGCCGCTTTCTTTAAGGTTATTAGCATGGGCATGACCTTGACTGCCATAACCCATAATCACTATCTTCTTTTTCTTCAAAAGGCCCAGATTAGCGTCTTTGTCATAATAAATCTTAACCATCTCAATACCTCCATTGTTTACTGTAGTCCAAAGGACAAATGCTTTATATTATACAATACATCTCGATAATATTATTCTAACCGAATCAAACCTTTTGATGAACCATGATAAGAGCATAGATAGCCTATCTTAGCCGACGGATTTTTGATGGTATAATTGTTCATGCAGTTGAGACAGCAGAAAAAGGCCTTTCAGTTAGTTGCCATCTCCATATTCATATTTATAGTTACAGCTGTAGGTTGCAAGGCTGAGGAATCTCATTTGCATAGCGGGGACATATCGTCTGTAGCAATTACAGGCATAATCAACCCTGTTGCTGCCGAATACATCCATAAGTCACTAGAAAGAGCGTCAAGTGCAAAAGCAGGTGCACTGTTAATTGAGCTGGATACCCCTGGGGGACTCGATACGTCCATGCGCAGCATAGTGAAGGATATTATGTCGAGCCGCATACCCGTAATAGTATATGTCGCGCCTTCAGGTGCAAGAGCTGCATCAGCCGGGGTTTTTATTGCGCTGTCCGCACACATAGCGGCAATGGCGCCCGGGACCAATATAGGAGCGGCGCATCCGGTATCCATTGGTGAAAAAATGGATAAGGTTATGGCTGAAAAGGCAACTAATGATGCAGCAGCTTATATAAAGTCGATTGCTGAAGAACGTAATAGAAATAGTCAATGGGCTGAAGATGCGGTCAGGAAAAGCGTTTCGATTACAGAAATTGATGCCTTGAAAATGCATGTCATAGATTTGGTTGCAAAGGATACTGAAGCGCTTTTAAAGGAGATTGATGGCAGAGAACTGATGATTGCCGGCGCTTCTATAAAGGTGAAAACTGCGTCTGTCCGCGTAATTAAAGAGCCGATGAGCTTAAGATTGAAGATCCTTAACTTGATCAGTGATCCGAGCTTTGCCTACATCCTCATGCTCCTGGGTTTTTATGGGCTCTTCTTTGAGTTGACTAATCCGGGTACTCTCGTGCCGGGCGTAATAGGTGTTATATCTCTCGTGCTGGCGTTTTATGCGTTCCAGACAATTCCTGTGAATTATGCGGGATTGCTATTGATCGTTATTGGTATCGTTTTATTTCTGCTTGAGGTCAAGGTGGCATCGTACGGTTTGCTTACTGTAGGAGGTATAGTATCTATCACGCTTGGTTCACTGATGTTGTTCGAATCACCTTTGCCTTTTCTGCGGGTTTCGCTTGCGATTATCCTGCCGGTTGCAATGGTCACTGCGGTGTTCTTTATTTTGACATTTCGATTAGCCTATAAGGCTCACAAGAGAGAACATGCGACAGGAAGAGAATCTCTTGTCGGAATGGAAGGGCTGGCGAAATCGGATATCGGACCCAGCGGTGGGCTGGCTCAAGTGCATGGAGAGATTTGGTCCGCTTTTTCGGAGGAAGGCATTACCAAGAATTCCATTATAGTGGTGGAAGATGTAAGGGGGCTTAAACTTCTGGTAAAAAAGAGATGAGCCATGATGACAAAATGGCTTTGTTTTCTTGAAAAAAGAAAGCGGCTTTCCTTAGAATTAAAAGGACAATGAGAGCCCTTGTTACCGGAGCTACAGGCTTTATCGGAGGCCATCTTGTCGAGGCCCTTATCAATGAAGGCTTTGATGTTACATGTTTGACGAGGCCGACTTCAAACTTAAGATATCTTGAGGGCCTAAATATCTCATTCCTTCATGGTGATTGCACCGATCCTTCTACTCTGTCAAAAGTTCATGATTTCGATTATATATTTCACCTGGCCGGCCTCACAAAATTCTCCTCTGAAGATGAAGCAGTCCGTGTCAACGAGAAAGGAACGGAAAATATAGCGGATGCGGCGATAAGAGGCAACTCTGGTCTGAAGCGCTTTGTGTATGTCAGCAGCCTCGCAGCCGCAGGCCCTTGCTGTCAAGGCAAGCCACTTATAGAAGACTGTGAGCCTCAGCCTGTCTCAGTTTATGGGCGGACAAAACTTGGCGGCGAAAAGGCAGTTCTCGGACGGAAGGGTAAGATGCCGTTTACCATTATTCGGCCTCCTGCAGTTTACGGTCCCCGTGACAGGGATTTGCTTGTGATCTTCAAGATGGTGAAGATGGGTCTTGTCCCGTATTGGGGAAAGGCATACTATTCGTTCCTGTACGTTGACGACCTCGTGCATGGTATAATACTGTCTGCGCTAAAAGAGGAAGGCGAAGGAGAGATATTTTTTATGTCGGACGGAGGCATCTATTCGTCAGACGATCTTATAGCAGCCATCTCCCAGGCGCTCCAGTGCAGCCCGATCAAGCTGGGTATTCCTAAATTTGTGATGCCGCTGTTCGGGGCGCTGGCTGAGAAGTTGCCGGGGTGCAGCATAATCAACCCCGATAAGATGAAAGAGATCAGGCATTCTTTATGGACTTGCGATTCGAACAAAGCGCGGGAGAAACTCGGATTCTCTCCTAAAGTGAAAATTAAGGAAGGAGCTAAGTGGACTGCTGATTGGTACAGAATCCATAATTGGCTATGACTCAAAAAACAGATATATTCGAAAAATGCTTTAGATTTACGATTGCCAGGGAGCTTCAGCAAGCAGGCATTTATCCTTTTTTCAGGATGATTGAAAGCGCTCAGGATCCGGAAGTTATTATGAACGGCAAGAAAATGATCATGGTCGGTTCTAATAATTATCTCGGTCTTACAAATCATCCAAAAGTTAAAGAAGCAGCTATTGAGGCGGTGAAGAAATATGGCTCCGGCTGCGCGGGTTCGCGCTTTCTAAATGGTACCCTTGATATACATGTGCGGCTGGAAGAAAAACTTGCAAAGTTTATGAATAGGGATGCCGCGCTGATCTTTTCGACTGGATTTCAGGTGAATCTTGGCGTGATTTCCGCACTGGTCGGCAAAGATGATGTGGTTATCATCGACAAAATGGACCATGCCAGTATAGTGGATGGATGCAAGCTCTCATATGGCGAAGTGAAGAGATTCAGGCACAACGATATGGCAGACCTCGAAAGAGTATTGAATGATAATAACGGCAGAGGGAAGCTAATCGTAGTGGATGGCGTCTTCAGCATGGAAGGAGATATCATCGATCTCCCTTCAGTGGTTAAGATAGCGAAGAAGCATGGAGCGCGGCTTATGGTTGACGACGCTCATGGAATTGGCGTTCTTGGAAAGACGGGAAGAGGCACTGCACAGCACTTCGGCCTCGAAAGCGAGGTTGATCTTGTTATGGGGACATATAGCAAATCGCTTGCATCTATCGGTGGATTTATTGCCGGAGACGATGACGTTATCCATTACATCAAACATATGGCAAGAGCCCTGATATTCAGTGCAAGCCCTCCGCCTGCGTCAGTTGCTGCGGTAAGTGCGGCGCTCGACATTATAGACAGTGAGCCTGAGAGGATTGCCAGGCTCTGGGATAACACAAGAAGAATGCTGCAGAGTTTTAAAACACTTGGTTTTCAAATTGGTCCGAGCGAAACGCCAATTATTCCGATCATCGTGGGCGCTGACGAAACCGCCTTCAAGATGGCCATTGCACTTCAGGAAGAAGGCGTATTTGCCAATGTAGCTGTATCTCCTGCGGTGCCTCCTGGAAAAGCTCTGATAAGGACCAGTTATATGGCAACGCATACTGACGAACAACTCGACAAAGTGCTGGAGGCCTTCAAGAAGGTCGGCAGAGCCATGGGAATCATCTGATTGCCTTGTAAGAGGTCATTGTGACTGTGCATTCTCCGGCGGGAATCGATATCATCAGAGTTGAAGGCCGCCGAGACCTTTTAAGTTTTATAAAATTTCCACTTTCGCTTTATAGCAAGGATCCTCTCTACTGCCCGCAATTAACCCGGGATCTTAAGGTCCATTTTTCTAGGAAAAACCCTTTTTTCGAGGATGCTGAAGTGGAGTTTTTTTTGGCTTTGCAGCGGGGCAGAATCGTCGGACGAATCGCATCGATCGTCAACCATCTTCATTTGAAGATTCATAATGATAAAGCAGGCTTCTTTGGATTCTTCGAAAGCATTAACGAACCGACTGTTGCAAATGCGCTTTTGGATACGGTTTCTAATCGTTTAAAGGCAGCGGGTATGAAAAAAATTCGCGGACCTATGAATTTCTCTACCAATGAAGAGTGCGGCTTCCTGCTTGAAGGCTTCAGTGAAGCTCCAATGCTGATGATGCCTTATAATCCTCCTTATTATAATGACCTTATGCACGGATACGGTTTTATTAAAGCAAAGGATTTGCATGCGTACATCTATGATGTTCTGCCGGAGTTGCCTGATAAGATATTGCGTGTAGCAGCGATAGCTGATAAACGTGGAATTACTGCGAGGCAGGTCACAAAAGATTACTTCATGGAGGCTATGCGCGGCTTCAGAGAGGTCTATAATGCAGCGTGGGAAGATAACTGGGGCTTTATACCGATGTCGGAGAACGAGCTGGCTTACAGCGCGAAGCGTCTGAAACCGCTGGTGGTTTCTGATATGACAATAGTAGCCGAGAAGGATGGTGAAGCGGTAGGTTTCCTGGGAATGCTGCCCGATTTCAATTTTGTCCTAAAGAGAATGCAGGGCAAAATGACTCCCGTTACTCTTGCAAAGGCTTTATATTATTCGAGGAAGATACCGGATCTGCGCATGCTTCTGCTGGGTAGCAGGCCTGAGTATAGAAACAAGGGCGTCGACGGTATAATGTTTAGGGAAGCTTTCAAGGGCGTAAAACGGGGTAATTACAAACGCGTTGAATTTTCCTGGATTCTGGAGGACAACTTAAATGTTATCCGCCTGATCGAAATGATTGGCGGAAGGCTCTACAAGAAATACCGGATTTATGAAAAAGAAATCTCATGAGCTCATATGCTGCATAATAGCTGAATTATGACAAAGCGCTTGAAACGAATTCTGACGGCAACTGCAATTGTCGTATGTATTATTTGCATTGCACTGATCTTTCTTATCAGAAATGCTAACGAGGTCCTTAAGGCGCAACTGGAAGGTTTCCTCGGCAAAGATTTTCATGTTGATCGCATAGAACTCAATTGGGGAAATGTTGATGCCTATGGAGTGCATCTTACCAAGGACGGGCAAGACATTTTGCGTGTTGACCGGCTTAGAATCAAGGCTGACTTCATGGGGTTTGTAAAGAAATATTACTCGATATCCAGCATTACAGTTGAAAAACCCTTTATTCTGGTATCGGTCGACAAGCAAGGAAAACTCATGCTGCCATTGATGAGCAGTAAGGGTAGGGCTGATAAGCCAGATAAAAGTGATGGAAATATTGCCGTTGATGTTTCAAATCTTGTCATTGTCGATGGTGAGCTTCATCTTGTAGATGAGCGCATGCCTGCAAAGTATAACAGAATTGATATGACCGGCCTGAATCTGAGAGTTGATAATCTTAAATACCCTCTTGCTGATAATTTTTCAAAATTTAATTTAACAGCCATGTCTGCGGGAAGGATCGTGTCGGGCAGTTTTTCTGCCGACGGCAAAATTAATTTAAAAACAGTTGATGCTGACATGAGTTTTGATGGTAAAAATATAACGCTGTTGGATGCAGAGGGAGCAGGGCCGATGCTTAAAACAGACAGTATGAAGTTCAGGCTTTTCCTGCATGACAGTCAAGAGGGAATGGTATATACTTTTGATGATGCAGTAATAAAGCGCCCGGTTATAAGATATGAAACAGACACAAAGGGCGATCTGGCAAGCCCGTGGGGCGAAATCATAAATGGAATAACTAACCTGGCAGCAAAGAGGACATAAACGGTAGCACTGCAGAAGTCGAGATTTACGCCGGCGTGTGATTCTATCGGTTATCGTCAATCGTGAAAGCAAGATCCCCAATACTGATATCACATTGAATTGTATAATTAATCATCATATTTATCGGCATCTTCTTTCTTCAATAGCAATAAAGTAAACTCATGAAATCATCGATAATAAATATATAGCCTCTAGCAAAGGTCATATAAGTACAGTATGTACTGGAGCAATTTCCTCAAGCTGGGGAATGGAGTCATGGACGTTAAGGATCGAACTGAACATCTGGAGCGAGTTGTGCTATGCGATCTTATTTTGGAAGACCGCGTAAATCCGGGATTCGCAAGACCATTCCTTTTCAGAGGCATTAAATTCGATGATTCCAGCGCCCCCGGAAAAAAGACGGCCGAATGCAAAATACAATAGTTGGGCATGCACGATACTCAAGCTGGTCTGTATTATAGCGTCTATTTTTGAGAGGAAATAATAAGGATCGAAAGAGGCAGATGATGTATCAGAACAAATATGCCGGAAACAAATATGCGAGAAACAAGGAGGTAGTAAATGGATAAAGATAGGAAGTATCAATTCAATTGGTCTCTCTTGGGGAATGTTTCAGAAGGACGCCCAAACCTTGGGCAAATGATGCGCGTTGAAGTCTACCGCCTGATGCAATACTGTTTTCGTGATATCCTTGAAGACCGATACGGTAATCGTGAAGCAGATGAAATTACTTATCAGGCCGGATTCCTCGCAGGCAAGCATTTCTATGATCAAATGATCGGCACTATAGAGGGCATCGGCGATTTGGTGAAGAAATTGCAAGCGGCCCTTAAAGACCTTGGCATCGGCATTTTGCGTGTCGAGGAACATGATGAGAAAACTGGAAGGATAGTAATGACAGTATCCGAGGATCTTGATTGCTCAGGCCTGCCGCAACTCAGTTATGAGGTTTGCACCTATGATGAAGGGTTTATTGCAGCGATTCTTGAATCGGCGCTGAGCAAAAAGTTCAATGTTAAGGAGATTGATTGTTGGTGCACTGGTGACAGGACCTGTCGTTTCCAGGCAACTCCGGCAGACGACTAGCAAGATGATTCCAGACTCTGTTAATGACATATTGCTGCAGATCGCCAACGGCAGAGTGCCCGAGGAAGATGTTGATAGTTTACCGGGTGTTACAGATGAACTTCGACAGGCTCTCAAACATCTGCGCGAGCTGGACAGGTTCGTCATGTCTTTCTGCCAGGGAGATCTCTCAGTTCAGCTAAATGCCAAAGGAAGGATGGCCGGTGCTCTAAAGACTCTTCATGCGAATCTGCGGCATCTTACATGGCAGACCAAACAGGTGGCTGCCGGGGATTTCGATCAAAGGGTTGAATTCTTGGGAGAGTTCTCAACAGCTTTTAATTATATGGTGACTGCTCTAGCCAAAGCCAGGGAAGATCTGACTGTAAAGAATCTTGAACTGGCGTCAGCTTATGAAGAGTTGAAATCAACACAAGCTCAATTGCTGCAGCAAGACAAGATGGCTGCCATAGGGCAACTGGCAGCTGGTGTTGCTCATGAAATCAATAACCCGATAGGATTTATAATGAGCAATTTAGAGACGCTGAGGCGTTATCAAGGTAAAATAGCAGAGTTTATGAAAGTTCAGAATTCAGTCATAAACGAGTGTTACAAGAGTTCACAGTACAAGGACCATTTAACCCAGGTTGAAGAAAAAAAACGATTGCTGAAGATCGACTATATAATGGATGATACTGAAAATCTTATTGGAGAATGTCTTGAAGGGACTGAGCGCGTAAAGAGAATTGTGCAGGATCTAAAAACTTTTTCACGAGTCGATGAGGTCGGGTATAAAGCCGCTGATATAAACTCAGGACTTGAAAGTACAATAAATATTGTATGGAATGAATTGAAGTACAAGATAACTCTTATCAGGGAATACGGCGACATACCTTTGACATTATGCAATCCTGGTCAGCTAAACCAGGTTTTCATGAATATTTTATTGAATGCTTCTCACGCAATAGAGCATAACGGAGAGGTTCGCATCAGGACGTGGCGTGAAGGACGTTGGATCAACGTAGCTATATCCGATACAGGTATCGGGATGCCTGATGATATCAAGAAAAGAATATTTGAACCGTTTTTTACCACGAAAGAGGTTGGCAAGGGTACAGGGCTGGGCTTGAGCATTGCATATGATATAATCTGCAAACATAATGGAGAGATAGAGGTGGAAAGCACTCTCGGCAAAGGCTCAACTTTTATCATCAGCATTCCTCTTGTCGAGAAATAATTCAGTTTCACCCCGATCATAAGAATCATAACTCGGCTGCACTTCCGATCTGGCACATAATATATAAAAGTCAGGACTTGACCAGTCGGTCAATACCAGGGAAAGCATCTACTTCATCCAATCTTTCACATCGCGTGACAGATGGGAACGCCGGGCGTTGCACATGATTATCCGCATCCGATGAGATGTTTTGACAGTAACAAACATTCGGCGAGATTAGCAAAATGGTGTGATGTTCGAGCCAACAACCTCATCGGCCAGGTCTTAGTAAGAACTGGAAATCCGCAACAATCATATCTGGTCTGGTACAAATAATTATCCCGGAGCTAATCGGAGTCCTTGCTAAAGGCATTCTGTTAGGGCAGCCTGAAGTTTACTAAGTTGGTCGTCGTTACGTTATATTTCGACTGTAACCTTGATGAATTGGCCCCTAAAGAGAAGCCGGTTGACTGTGGATTCAAAAATCCGCAAGTCACCTACTTGATGAGAGTACCAGAAATTTAAGAAATGATGATTTTCAGTTGTACTGTGGCTTGGCGCCAGAAAAATGACAATCTCAATTTCTGGACAACTACATATAAATTAAGGTCTTCCCTTAAAGTAGTTTACCGGAACATCTTCTCGACTCGGCGTTTGTTTCCGAAAGAATCATTGCGTACGTCGGCAAAACTGACGCTGCTATGTTAGGGAAGATATGGTGATTCGCGAGGTTTTTGTAAGCCGTGTTCCGAATTCGATACAAATTACAGAGTTGGGATTGAGTGGCCGGGGGCGCCCCGGCCACAAGAAATATAAATTATACAGTTTATTTCTCGCAGGGAATTTGCTGGCTTGCGGCAGCAGTCTCAATTCGTGTTTTATAATCACGCAAGGCTTCGTTTACAAGTGTTTGGTAGGCCGATTTTTGTTCACTTGCACGGCGACGGAAAAATAGAATGATGTCATCATCAATTCTTATCGTCGTTGAAATTTTCTTGGGCCGATAGAATCTGCCTCTTACGCCACGGGTAAAATCAATCTCAGCAGGCAGTTCAAAGTTATCCCTGGTATCTTTATCGTTCTTCGTATTATTTTTTCTATGATTTAGAGTTTTCATATTGATCTCGTTCCTTTCTTGTTGCCGTTCTGGCAGTTATAATTCTGATAGTCTCTGTTCCATTTACGGAAATGTTGTAGAGATGGCCAACTACGAGGATTCTATCTTTCTTTGTTGAGCCTATAGTTATCCACCTTTCTTCTCCATCATCATAGCGCACGTCGAGAATGCCGCGCTGCATCGGATCGAAAAAAACCTCGGTCGCCTCTTCAAAACTGACAGAGTGTTTCTTCTGATTCTTGCGATTCTTGTTTTCATCCCACTCAAAATGCCATTTTGTATCCACGTAGATATTCCTTAGTTATTATCATAGCAAAATGTAGTTACAATGTCCATACATCAGTCGAATGTACCATTTTTATTGATATCAATTATGTCTTTTGGAGATCACACATAGTTTCAATCGCGGATTGACTTTGAAGTTTCCAGATTATGGAATACTGCCAGATGGGAAAACTTCGTTGCGACGTACCCGATAAATCGCGTTTTCGACATTTATGGGTCATTTTAACAATAACCTAAAGAAACTGACACAGACCATTTCTGGGCCATGCCGATCCGACTCGGCGGCGCAATAAATTTGCCCGATCGGATATCGGCGTGTTTGGGGGCCAACTCTTCTGAACCATAATCAGGCTAATCGGAAGGTTATAAACGGCATCAAACATTTTGCTTCTGCCAGCTACCTTTGGAAAGCTTTATTTCGGGAAAGACCGCTGACCAAAGGATAGATATACACGCTCTACTTCATGTGAGTACCAAAGAACGACCATCTACCATGTCGAATACGGATAACTATATGGAGTCGGCACCAGATCTGACGACGTCTGATAGGTAAAGTACAAACTTCTACATATAGCATGCCTTGTAAGCAGCCAAAAAATTAACCTATCGTTTCAACACCGCCTGCACTGCTATCTTTCTTTTTTCCGCAAACTCAGTCTCGGCCTTGTCCCACCACCCGGGGAGCTGTCCATTATAGTTAACAACTCTGGCTTTCAGGTCGTTTTTTTTGCGCTCGGCATCGATGGTCCTGAGCTTCAGACTGTCCAGCTTTGCCCTAAAGTAGTTATACTCATCATCACCGCTGTATCTTCTTGCCTGCTGGAATTGTGCTGCGTCAGGCAGATAATCCAATGCCGAATCATACTGTTCTCTGCCGGTAAAATCCTTCATCGATTTCAGAATTCCTATCTGTTGAGCGGCATAGTCTATGAGTTGATCATTGAGCTGTTTCTGCTGGTCCCTGTATAAAAGATTGAGGTCTGTAATCTCATCACGCTGCTGGCCGTAACTAATAGCTGCAAATGCAGCTGAGTATAAAGCTATCAGTGCTATCATGCGGCCTATTACGCTAGCAATGTGCGCCATATGTCAAGTTCAGCGATTCGACAAGAAAATCACTATTTAGGCATTTAATAATGTTGATACAGGCATAGTCCTGGCCGATTCTGAAAAGATTGTTTAACGGCATGCCAAGTATATGGCAAATGATTATCCGGTTGATTCCGGCATGGCCCACAATGATGATGTCGCCCGAAGAAGTGCTGATGATATTTTCAAAAACCGGAAGCAATCGCCTGCTGCATTCAAAGAAGCTTTCGCCTCCTGGGGGGCTGTAATGCGCAATGTCCTTACCGCGTGCTTTGAATTCGTCCGGATGACGCCCCATGATTTCGTCGAAGGACAATCCTTCCCATTCCCCCAGGTTAATCTCTCTGAGTCCGGTGCGTGTTTCGATACTTGCGTTCGTGCCGGCCGCCAATATCTGCGCTGTTTGTTTTGATCGCGACAGATCGCTACAAAAAATGTGCTTTATCTCTTTGCAGGATAATCTGTCATGCAGGCATTGAATCTGTTGTACGCCATCAATGCTCATAGGAAGATCTATTTGTCCTATGAAACGCCTGCGATTATCCGGCAACTGGATCTGTCCGTGTCTGATCAGATAAAGCGTTCTGCTGTCCATGGCCTACCTTGATACAGCTATTCTCCTCTTGCCTCTCGCAATCGTCAAATCACCCATGCAATGTGACTCTTCAATTTTGATAGTCAGGTCTGTGCCTAATTTCTCATTTATAATACTTGCTATTTTTCTGATATCATATGCTTTATTCTGCGAAGCGTGTTCACCTGATGTATTTATGGTAAGAGCTGATATGCTCAGTTTTGATGCATTGAGTATATCATTTACTGAAGCAGTATAATCGATTACCCCGGGTGTAGCGAACATAATTTCATCAAGATCCAATATGCTGAAACTCCTGTCGGTACGCGTCTTTATCAGATTTTCTCTTCGGCCTGCAATCTTATCTAAAAGCTTAAGCTGCGTGCCGCATTCACATTGAATAGTCAAAAATCTGGAGATATCACCAGTCTTGTAACGGATCAAGGGCATGCCGCTGCGCGTCAGCGTAGTGAATACTACTTCTCCATATTTTCCATCGGGCGGACATTTACCGGAGTCGTCTACGATCTCAAAATACATATCAGCTTCACGAAGGTGGTAGCCTGCATGAGCGTCGCACTCGACTCCACCGCCCAGTCCCATTTCAGTCATACCGTAATGATCGAAGACTCGACAGCCCCAAAGTCGTTCCAGTTCGCGCACAATGAGCGAAGGAAGATTGTCGGTGCTTAACAAAACGCTCTTCAGATGAATATCAATGCCCTTGAACTCAGAATATCTTGCGAGGGCAAACACCTGAACCGGGATGCCGACCAGGGAATTGATTTCATGCCGCCTGATGACGGAAAGGGTTTCGTTCATATCTCTGACAACACCATGAGGCACCGGAATGACCCCGAAGCGTTTAAGTGCGGCTGAGAGCAGATCGCCCACACTCCCAGGACGCTCCCCTGGAAGCAGTATCATAACCCTGTCGCCTTTCTTGACCAGTGTGGACATCCCATGCCTGAAGAAATCTATCGTCAATTCCTGATCCAACGGCGTGAAATATATTCGCTTTGGATTGCCGGTCGTTCCGGAAGATTCAAGTGTTACGACCCTGCTTATTTCATCCTGAGAGATACATAGGAATTGGAGCGCCTGCTTGGCAATGTCGTCTGCTGATGTCATCGGAAAGCGTTCCAGATCCTTAAAAGATTTTATCCCAGGGTTGTCGATGCCGCTAAATTTGTTCTTATAAAATGGACTATTCTTTAAAACAAACTGGATTGTTTCGTTCAGCTTTTTCAATTGATACGATTCTATCAGGTCTCTGTTCAACATGTCCCCGGACAGTCCGAGTTTCCGGGTTATCAATGCGTCAAGAGGCGTCCTTCTAATCACTGTCATCTTCATTGAGGCCTATATAGAGGCCTGCCGTCACTGCTGGTCAGATTATAAGCGCAGAAGGGGACTATCCTGTTATCAGGGTTGACGACATGTATGAAACATTCGCGCAGCCGTTTAAGGTCAATGTTCCAGACATCCTGAAATGCCATTCCTGATATGCATAGAGAATAATTTTCAACACGCTCAAGGAATGCGTCGAGGCTGGATACGTTCATAAAGCTACTGTTTGAGGGTTCGGTATCTGCCACACTTGCACCGGTTCCTGCGGTCCATTTCCTTGCGACAAAGAGCTGCGACCTTTTAGCGCCGCCTGTTGAAGACTGAGAACTGCAGCAGCATGAACTCCCAGTTTTGCGGGACTTCAACTCGCCGTTTTCCATCAGAACGAAGCTTCCATTGAATGAGCAATATGAATTTTCGGCTGTCGGCGGCCGGAAGTCACTTTGCTTCATCAAGCCACCGGTCTGGCGTTCAATTTCGCTTATAATTTCAGGTATCGTAATACGATCGGAATCCTCAGGGGCTTTCGGATATCTGCCGAAATAGCTGATCGGCTGAAAGTGAACGCCCCTGACAGTCGGCATATTTGCAATAGCGTATTTTATGATCGCGCCAATATTGCTGTCATTTACCCCCGGTATGATGGTCGGTACTAACACAACTCCAAGTTGCTGTTCATTGCATTGCGAAATAGCTGCCTTCTTTAATTCAAGCAACGATCGTCCGCGAATTCTATCGTATATTGCGTCATCCGTTCCATCAAACTGAAGAAATACGCAGCCCAAACCGGCTTCTTTGAGTCGATGGACATAGAGTGCATCTTCGGCCAGGCGAAGGCCATTGGTATTCAACTGAAAAAAGCTGAATCCAAGAGAGCGTCCCATAGATATAATTTCCGGAAGATCATCCCTCAGGGTGGGTTCCCCGCCCGACAGCTGTATATTGAAAGGTCCTCCACTGTCCATCAGCATTTCATACCATTTTCCTATTGTTCTAATGTTCGGAGCGCCGCGGTTACAGCCGGTTGATGCAAAACAGACAGGGCATTGCAGATTACAGCGGTCCGTGACTTCAAGAAGGACGCAGCATGTATGCTGACGATGGTCGGGGCATAGGCCGCAGTCAAAAGGGCAGCCATTACGGACATCTGTCGCGCAGACATTTGGGTACACCGCAGGTTTTGATACCCGCCATGATTCATATGACGGCTGCCCGCGCCATATTATAGTCCTGAAATTACCGTGTTCCGCGCATGTCTTATCGAGATACACATTGTCTCCGATGGCTACTCGCCTTGCCTGAATTCTGCTGAGGCATGTGGGGCAGAGACTTTCTGTTTCTCCAATTATCTGTTCACTGTCGATCTTCATGCACTTTGATCATCGAACAAATCTTCTCGTAATCGTCAGGAGTATCGATATCCAGCAATATTCCCTCATCCTGCACATCGACTTCAAGAGCTTTATTTTCATGCCGCTCAAGCAGCTTTTGCAAGCCGCCAATCCCATTCCAGGTAAGGATCTCCGGAAACAGCTTTGATGAAATAAGAGGAGGGTGCCCACGCTGTTTGCGGTTGACTGGATACAGGACCAGAGCTTCGGAACCTTCGTATGCCTTGATCATCAACCTGATGGAGCTGCTTTTTACAAGGGGAATGTCAGCCGGCAGCAAGAAGACGCCCTCTACTTCACTATTGAGAGATCTGATCCCGGCAGAGACTGATGAGAACATTCCAAGGTTGTAATCAGCGTTGAATGTCCATTTTATATGCAAACGCTCCAGCAGCTGCCTGATATCGTCGGCTCTGTTGCCTAGCACAACGGTGATGTCTGCAATATCTGCCTCAACAAACGCAGAGATCGCTTTTTCAATAATGGTAGAGCCGCATAAAGTCAGCAGAGGTTTGAAATCTTGCATCCTGGAAGAATAGCCGGCCGACAGGATGATCGCTGCTAGATTTTTTTGGGCGGACATTTTGATTTTTCAGCCCTCACCTTAATCAGTTCTCCAACAATGCTCACAGCAAGCTCCTCCGGTGTCTCAGCTCCGATATCAGTACCTATCGGCGAGTAGATACGATCAAGATCATGTTTATGGAAGCCTTCGTCAGCAAGTGCCTTGAATATCATGTCGCGCTTCCGTCTGCTGCCTATCATGCCGATGTAACCTGCCGATGTCTTCAATGATGCTGCCAGAATTGTTTTGTCGTGAAGGTGCCCACGCGTTACAATTACAATATAGCTGTCACCATCAATTTCCAGCTGCGGCAGCCTTTCGAAAGATTCCAGCACTATGATTTCTGTAGGGGCTGGAAACCTTTCGCGGCTGGCAAATTCAGCGCGGTCGTCTAAAACTATTGTTCTGAATCCAACAGTTCCACTCAGAGGAGCAATACTCTGGGACACGTGGCCTGCTCCGAATATGAAGACGGTTCCGGCATTGACCAGCGGCTCTATCAGGAGCTGGCGATTTTCAATCATTAACGAATGCACAAACATTCTTTTTGGCCCTGAAATAATTTCCTTTAACATATCTGCACTGAGTCCCACGTCTCCGATAAGTGAATTGTCATTTCTGTATAGACATTGCTTCGATTGCGCATCATCGCTTCCCGTTATAGCGGTGATTAACCAGCCGATTCCATGTCTGCTAAAAATGCTGGCTGCTTCATCAAGGATAGCATTTCTGGTTCTGTCAGCAGCATTGACGAAATCCAGAAGAACCCGACCCTCTCCCCCGCAGATCATGTCCATATCCGCCGCATCTTTGCCCGTCAGCAAAAAAGAATGAACAATCGGTTTGCCGGATCCAAGAACATCTGCCGCTTTTCTGATAACCTCAGACTCAAGACGTCCGCCTCCGATGCTGCCGCTTATCGAACCGTCGGTCTTGACAAGCATTTTTGCCCCTGTTGTCCGCGGTGCTGACCCTGTCTGGTCGAAAACAGTTGCGACAACAAAATTTTGAGATCGGCTGATTAGTTCAGCCATTTCGCGAAATATCTTTTTCAAATCTCCCCCGGTTTATCTGAACGTGCCTTGGTGAAATCATAACCGTTGACGGCCAATATCTCTTTCACCTTTGCATAAGTCGCCATCACTATCTGAGGGCAGCGGGCTACGCGGTTGCGAGGATCGTCCTGCAAAATGTCCGAACAGTTTATGCCGCCGTACTGGTCCTGATATTCCCTTTCGAACCATTCAACCAGCTCTGTCATCATCAGATAAAGACGGCCGTCCGCTTCTTCGTCTTGTCTTCCCTTTCCTGCATATAGGCCGATCAGGCAGGCGCCGCCAGTCATCGTGCCGCATATTTTTCCGCAAAAGCCAACTCCGCCGAGCAGCCCTGACATAGCCCTGATTAAATCGGGATCGCTTTTGCCTTGTGACTCGAGCGCCATGATCATCATTATCTGACTGCAGAAAAAACCTTGGCGGGACAGCTCCATCATGCGCATGAATTCATCTGTCATTTATATCGTTGTCCTTTCTTGCTATCAGATTTTTTGTGCTATGAGCATGAAATAGCCTGGACGTGCCTGTCTAAACAACATCATTTTCTTCGCCAGATCGGCCGATGTTGAGGTGCCGCAATTACAAAAAGATTTCAATGATCCATGTTCCATAATCATTCGTGCTACGAATTCGTTCAGCAGTTGAGAATGGTCCTCAAATACTTTGGTTATCAGGCCGCAGGTGCATAAAGCCTGTGTCAATCCCTGTTTGGTCATTATGCCGGACATGCAAAAAGGCAGTTCATCAATCATGATTATTGCTTCAGGGGCTCTCCCATAAACGTCTGTTACCATAAGAAATCCGCCGGAACGCAGCACTCTTGCGAATTCGGACAGGGCGTCATCCTTGTTCTTCAGCACTGAGAGCGAGCATTCTGCCATTACTCCATCAAGCGATTCCGGTTTGAAAGGCAGCCTTTCAGCATTGCCGCGGATAAATGATGATGTGTTGCTTATTGAGATTCCGCTCTCAGCCTTCAGGTCTACTCCTAAAGCCTTCAGGCCGAATTCCTCTTTCAGAAGGTCAACGCTGCTGCCGCTTCCGCAACCAATGTCGGCTATGCGGTCACCCGGACTGAATGGGCAGAAAGATATCGCTCTCCGGGTCAGTCCGAATCCGCCGGGCCGCATCATGTCATGAGCTGTTATGAATTCCTGCCGGATGTTTTTTTCGCAGGGCTTCTGACGCACAGCAATCATTTATCTTCCAGAGCCTGTTCCACCTGAAGCATCTTTCCTAAAGCTAGATCTTCGGGCACAAATACAGTGCCGCAGTCTTGGCATTTAAGCAGATCAACAGGGAATTCGCTTCCCAAATAGGATACCGTTACTTTACCGAGGGTCAGTTCCCTATTGCATTTGGCGCAAGTCAGGGCCGGAGCAGCTGATGCATTATCATTTCCAATCATTTCGAGATCCCCTCGATCAGTTCCATCCTGTGACTGTATGCATTATGAATTGTAAATTCAATTCCATCGGAAGAATATTCGACCCAATATGTTACGCTTACCGGCTTGTAATGAGCGATGAAGTGCCCCGACTTCCGGTCCAGCAGTCTTTGGCCTGCGCTCTCAGCATGAGCTATGACTTTTCGTATGTCCTCGATCAATATCATCCTGGCTTCCAGAAGCTCCGTTACATCCGGTGGGATATTGAGTTTCATCGGTTTGTCTTCCTCTGCAGTTTTTTCATTCCACACATTTCTCAGCAAATGCAACTTGAGCTTAGCGCGGTTTTCATGGCGCTTGGAATATCCAGGTCCTTTGCGAGCAGCCGGATCTTCATCCGACGGCGGCCATATGAGGTCGAATATGTGAAAAGCTCGTTTGCCTCTAGCTGCGAAGTTGTCACGGCACATGGCGCAATACGTGACGTAGTCCGCGTCGCTTTCGCTTATCCTTCGCCTGACAACCTTTTCAGCAACCTCTGCGTTAGCCAGAGACATCAGTCCGCCGTAGCTGCAGCATGGTGTCAGATGGCGGTTGTCCGCCAATTCAGAGATCTTCACGCCGAGTTTTTCAAGTATGCAGCGCACGTTGCCCTGGACTGCATGATCATGTCTTGAGGCGCATGCATCATGGATAGTAACATGCTCAGGTGTCTTTACCGATGCAGATTCTGGAAGCGGGTTTATGGCAAGTATGGTTTGAACGGATTCAACTTGAGCATCGGGCAAATGATTTCTGAATAGACGCAAGCAGCTGGAACAGGCTGTGATAATCTTCGGTGATCCCATTTTCTTCAATATATCGGCAAACGCGGATATGGCAGTATCTGTAATTGCTTTTTCGCCTGCCCAGTCAGCGGGGGCGCCGCAGCAGCCCAGCACCAGCCCGACACCGTCACTAAGGTTTCTGCGAAGATATTCGTAAATCTGCGTTACCTGTTCCGGCGAAGAGGCGCTCAGCTGACATCCGGGAAAGAAGATTGAGTTGCTGGTTGAATGTCCAGGTTCATGACGGGCTAGTGTAAAGGCATCGCTATTGCTGAAGGCCATATCCCGTAGGGCAAAATCGTGTGCAGAAGGCGGCATCTTTCCCTTGCCAACCATGCTTTGCCTGGCATCAAGACATATTTCTGACATGTCGAGATCGACCGGGCAGACCGCCTTGCACAGGCTGCATAGTGCGCAGGTATTAATCATGCGATTTGCATTGTGAGAACCCATGATGATCGCATCATTGTTATAGATTTCGCGTACATAACGCTTTGGATATGATTTATAATGCGCAAGATATTCACAAACCTTAACGCACTCAAGACACTGACAGTTCAAACAGCGGGCAGCCTCGGCTTCAGCCTCTTCCCGGGCATATCCGTTGAACCGGTTTGCCATAGGAGTAGCCGGCTTTGGCGAAACGCCGTCCGTCTTGGTAAAAAGGCGTGTTTCAAAGGGGCCTTCAAGCTCTCTATTGGCGGTAAGAGAAGCTCCCTGAAGAAAACGGTCGATAGAGACAGCAGCAAGCCTGCCATCCATCATCGACGTAATAGGTGAATAAATATGACCGTAGCGATGTCCACCTCCTGCAAAGATCTTTTGATGGCTAGTGGAATAAGTCAGGGGCGTTATCGTAATCAGCCCGTCGGAAGTGTCAACGAGTCCGTGCAGCAGCGATTCAACTGGAGCCGGTCCGATGCCCAGATAGACGGCGTCGAATTCTGCAAGCAGATAATCGATGTTTAGATCTTCCTGAGGATTGCCGAGCGGGCTGTTAAGATGAAGTGATACGTCTAGAGCGTTAAGTAAAGAAAGATCTTTTTCAATTGCATCTGATGGTAGTGTCTCAACTCCAAATTCGCGGAGATGTCCGCCAGGGCGATCGGCTGCTTCGAAGGTAGAAACCCGATATCCTTTTGTTGCAAGATCGACAGCTGCAGTCAGACCGCTCAACCCCGAACCTATGACCGCTACCTTCTTTTCTTTTTTTGGCAACATTAAGGGTTTCTTTGTGGCGCTGTCGCTGTAATCGGCACAGGCCCTCTCGAGCGAGTTGATCATGATGGTCGCATCAACATCGGAACGCTTGCATGCTGTTTGGCAAGGGTGGTCGCAGATCCTGCTAATGATGCCGGGGAACGGAACCGTTTTATTGAAGATGGCGAATCCAGCCTTGTAATCCCCGCGTCTTACGCAGTCAATCATGGACCGGGCATCTACATGCACAGGGCATGCCGCCATGCATTTAGGCGGTTGTTCCTGGATACACTGATTCTCCCGTTCCTTGGCCCTATTATGGTCCATACCTGTGCTCCTGCCTAATAAATTATCTGATGAATTGCAATGTCTGTGAAAAAAGCAGACCTGAAACGGACTGTATATACAGTCCGTTTCAGGTATCATCGTGTGTTAATTTATATTACTACTTATTTCTTGCCTTTTGCATCGAGCGCAGCCTTGATCACCTCGGGCCTGGCCGGGACTTTGGTTACCCTAACACCACAGGCGTTGTATATGGCGTTCAAGATTGCTGCATGAGGCGATGTAAGCGGAGCTTCGCCTACTCCTGCTGCTCCGTAAGGTCCGAGTGGCCTCGGCGTTACGTTGTAGATGATCTGGAAATCATCAGGCACATCCTTTGTATACGGCAGGCCGCAACTCATCAGGTTGGTATGCTTTTTAAGGTCTTCAAAATCCTCGCTGAGCGCCAACCCTATGCCCTGCGCAATACCGCCGTAAATCTGGCCGTCAACAGTAGCCTTATTGATGATCGTGCCCAGATCGGCAACAGTCGTAAATTTGACTACAGTCGCCTTACCGGTCTTCATGTCAACTTCCACTTCAGGCATAAATAGTTCATACATATAGATAGGGAACGGACTTCCCTGTCCGGTTTCGCTGCTGCAGGCGGTGCATGCAGCAGCAGCCCATTTGCCGTTGTAACGAAGAGGAACCTTCTCGGTTACCATTTCATCGTATGTGCGGTATGTGCCATTGGGTTTGCGCATTGCGTTCAGGAGCATCTCGCACGATACTTTGATCGAATTGCCGGTCATGACGTTATTGCGGCTTCCGCCCGAAGGGCCGCTGTTGGGGCATGTGGCAGTGTCGTTCATTTGCAGCTTGATCTGGTCGGGCCTCAGACCGAGCGGCTTCAATGTCTCATGCGCGAAGGTGAGGGTGCCCAGATCGGCTCCCTGACCGTGATCTTCCCAGGAATTAATGACCAGCACACCGTCTTTGGTCAGTTCTACTGCTGATTCAGAACCATCAGGACCGTCGAGTCCACATCCGTAAATGCCAAGGGAGATTCCGACCCCGCGCTTGACGTCCGGCGTTGAAAGCTGCTTGCATCTCTTTTTCGCCTCGTCATAAAGCGGACGGAGCTTATCGAACAAGGCTTCAAGGCAATATACGTCAGGTTCACAGCCGGTCGGCGTAGTGGCTCCGGGACGATAAATGTTCTTATAGCGTAGCTCGAACGGGTCAATTCCAATTTTATCAGCGAGCTCATCCATTAGACTTTCAGACGCCAGGAAGGATTGCGGAGAACCGTATGCGCGGAATGCAGAACCCCAGGCATGGTTTGTGCAGACCGTCCTTCCCTTGCCGCGAATGTTTGGAATGTTATAACCTGCGCCGATGAACTGTGCCTGGCGAACGGTCAGCAGATCGCCGAACTCCGAATACGGACCGTGGTCGATCGTCCAGTCGCTTTCCATGGCGATAAGCTTTCCATCTTTGTCAGCGCCCAGTTTGAGTTTGACGAATCCCGGTGAACGCTTGCCGGTATAAGTGATGTGCTGGTACATCGAGTATGTCAGTGATACCGGCTTGCCGGTGGCCATGCATGCCACACCCAGCAAGGCTTCCATTGTAGGGCTGAACTTGTAGCCGAAAGTTCCGCCTGTTGGATTCTGGATAATGCGGAGTTTTTCGGGTTCGATGCCAAGTCCGGGGCATATCATGGCGTGATGCAGATGGATACCTATGCTCTTGGACTGGATGGTGAGACGTCCGTCTTCATCGAAATAGGCGCATCCGCAATCCGGCTCCATTGTAAGGTGCGGCTGACGGCTGCAGTAATAATCATTTTCGACGACATAAGCTGCCTTAGCCATCAGCGGCCCGGTCTCCCCCCCCTTGACTATTCCCTGCTCATAATAGACGTTGGGAACGCCGGGGTGGATTTCCATGGCATCGTGCGCCATTGCGGCTGGAGCGCTCATGTATGCCGGCAGCACCTCAAGGTCAACTTTAACCTTTGCTGCAGCAGCCTTTGCGTTATCGACTGTGTCAGCGCAAACTATTGCTATTGCGTCACCATACTGGAAAACCTTGTCTTTGCATAGAATGGGACGGTCCCATCCGTCGCCTTTGTTGGTCGGGAAGGTAATAAGGCCGGTGATCGCATTCTTGCCTTTTACATCTTTATGGGTGACAATCTTGTAAACACCCGTCATTTTCTCGGCTTCCGACGTATCGATGCCCTTTATATTGGCATGCGAAACTTCAGCCTGTACCAAGGCCAGTCGTAGAGTATCGGCCGGCATCTGAAGGGCTACATCGTTGCCGAAATCCCACGAGCCTGTAACTTTGGCGACAGCAGAAGGCCGCTGATAGGTTGATCCTATAATGCTTCCATCTTTCCCTGGCTCGAACAGCAGCGCCTCCTTCTTCATTTCGCCTCGCATCACCTTGGCCGCATCCATTACGGCGTCAACGAGCGGCTTGTAGCCAGTGCAACGGCATGCATTTCTGTTCTTCTGGAACCAGTCTCTGACATCCTCGCGTCCGGGGCTCAGATTTGTGTCGAGCAGAGCTTTAGCCGACATGATGAAGCCGGGCGTACAGAAGCCGCACTGCGCGCCGCCATGAGCCATCCATGAAACCTGCAGCGGATGGAGATTGTCTTCGGTTCCGAGGCCTTCGATTGTCTGGACTTCTGCGTAGTCCTGCACTGTTTTCATCTTCACTACGCATGACCGTACGAGCTTGCTATTGAGGATTAGCGAACATGCTCCGCACTGGCCTTGGCCGCATCCGACCTTGCATCCGGTCAAAAGCATCTGCTGCCGAAGCACTTCGGCCAGTGACATCTCCGGATCTACGACCAGAGACCTGGCAACGCCGTTGACCTTCAGGATCTTTCTTTGCATTTTTCTCTCCTTATTATTCAGAATAGGAACGGCTCAGCCGCTCAAATACCCTTTCCAAAAGCGCAATTAGGGAACATGCACGGATTGCAAACCGTACAGAGTCCTCCATGTGCGAGACGCGTAATGTCTTTACGCGTTATTTCTTCGCCGGCGAATATGCGCGGCGCAACGAGATCAAAGATTGTAGTCCTGTGATACATTACGCAACCAGGCAATCCCATTATCGGTATGTTGCCCATGTATGCGAGCATGAACATGGAACCTGGAAGAACAGGAGCGCCATAAGTCACTATGCGTCCGCCTGCAGCCCTTATCCCCGCAGGGGTTACATCGTCAGGGTCGACGGACATGCCTCCCGTTGTAATCACCATTTCGGCACCTTCACGGATCAAGTCAGTAATAGCCTTCGAGATCATTTGGACATCATCATCCGAATATATTTGACGCAGAACATTACTTCCCAGTGCTGTGATTTTCTTGTCCAGCACAGGTCCAAACTGGTCCTTGATCCTGCCGTGGTATACTTCGCTCCCAGTGGTAACTACGCCGACCTTCCATGACCGCAGCTGCTTTATCTCAAACACCGGAGAATATTTGTGTCCGATCCCTTCCACAGCGCGTATCTTGTCGGCGGCGATCACAAGCGGCACGACCCGGCATCCGGCAATGGTCTTTCCCGCCGTCACCAGTTGATTTGTATGGATGGTAGCCAATACTATTTCATCGACATCGTTGATCTCTTCAAGTGCACCAACATTGATCTTGAGCAGGCCGGCTGTCGAGGCCTTCAGTTCGACTTTGCCTTCAACAGGCTCGGTCAAAAAGATCCCAGGCCCTGATGCCGCCTTGGCCAGACGAATGGCTGCCTCGTTTTCATGGAGTGTGTTTTCATCAAGCTCCCAGACATAAAGATGCTCTTTGCCAAGGTCAAGCAACCTGGGAATATCTTCTTTTCTGACGATATGCCCTTTTTTAAAGGCACGGCCCTTGAATTTGTCGCGGACGATCTCCGTAATATCGTGACAGAGGATCATCCCTTCAGCGTCATGCACGGATATAGTTTTCATCCACCTTAGTCCTTTCACTTCGAAATCGAATATATGTGCAATAATACGCCTCTACATATAATAAGGCAAGTTCAATGCCAATGAGACAGACAAGTTTATTCATGAGTCAGTTAACTTTAAGTATTTCAAATAGTTATTGAATATTTATAAGGATCAAACAATATTAAAGCTATTTGAAGAATATGTAACACCGATATTAATAAGTGTAACCTTCATGAATACAATAGTTACATTTATTATACATATAGGTAACAGTTATTAGTTTTGAATAGCGTACGACCGCATCTTGCTATATAGTGTCTTTCTGGATAATCCCATTTCCCGCGCAACTCTGCTTACGTTACCAGCATGCCTGTCCAATAGATTGATAATCTTGCTTTTCTCTGAATCTCTAACAAGTTGCTGACGTTGTTCGCGATTTTCGAATATTCGAGCAGAAGGAGCCGATAGGGGTTGAAAAAATGGAGAATAAAACTCAGCAGGAAGCTGTCTCAAAGAAATTACGCCGTTTTCAGCAAGACTTGCGGCGCGTTCTACCACATTTTGAAGTTCACGCACATTACCAGGCCAATTGTATTGTGTAATGTAATCAAAGACGTCGAGCTCTATGTCGAACTTGCAACGGCGGTCCCGCCCCAATTTTTCAAGAAAATGAACGAAAAGCATTGGTATATCCCTGATTCTATTGCGCAACGGTGGAATAGTAATAGAGATTACATTCAATCTGTAAAACAAATCATGCCTGAACGTGCCTCTTTCCACTTCCTGGAGCAGATTCCTGTTAGTAGCGCATATCAGTCTGACATTTACAGGTATCATTTTATCGCTGCCGATTCTGGCAACTTTCTTGTCCTGGATCACTCTGAGTAGAGATATCTGCTGCTCAAGAGGCATGTCTCCAATTTCATCAAGAAAGAGGGTGCCGCCTGAGGCCAGCTCGAATTTTCCGGGTTTACCGCCTCTTTTGGCGCCGGTAAAAGCCCCTTCTTCATACCCGAACAACTCGCTGCCGATAAGTTCACGGGGGATAGCGCCGCAATTGAGCGCGATAAACGGTCCGCTGCTCTGATTGCTGCGGTTATGAATGGCTTGGGCGAATATTTCTTTGCCCGTGCCACTTTCTCCCTGAAGAAGTATGTTTGAGGATGTAGTGGCTGTCAGAGAGGCAAGCCGGATCGCCTCGCGGATTTCATCGCTCTCACCAATGATATCGTTGAACTGAAGAGTCGCGTAATAGCCACTAAATCTATTGACCAGGTTCTGAACCTGTTTAATAGGCCGCATGACAATAAATCCGCCGGTTGCCTCTCCCCGTTCGTTAATCACGGGTTCACCAGAGGCGAGGCAATGACAGATACCATCTTTAGTATCAATCATTATTTCAACATCAGAATATCTGTCGGCAGCCGAAGGCAATTTGCCGCCAGGCGCCCTGCAGTCAAGCAGGTGTTTAATAGGCGTTCCTATGATATTTTGTTCAGGACGTCTCAGCATGGACTTGGCTGCGGGATTGAGCTCTGTTATTACTTCGTTTCTGTCTACTATGAGTATGCCGTCAGAGACCGTATTGAAGAAGTTGCTGAGTCTGCTGTTAACCAATGCAAGTTCATAATTCTTCTGGCGTATTCTGAGCTGAGCCATGATTGCTTCGGCTGCGGCAACGACCATTCCGAGCGTATGCAGGTGGGAAGCGTGAGAAGCCCCTGACATGTCTAGAATCCCGATCACCTGTCCGTTAGGGTCGAAAATAGGCGCAGCAGAGCAGGTCAGACAATGATGCTTCTGACAGTAATGCTCAGCTCCTGACACCTGGATCGGAGCCTGAATCATCAATGCCGTACCGATTGCATTTGTCCCGGCTTCATATTCGTGCCAGCTTGATCCCCGGAAGAAGTTCCTCGTCATCGGATTCTTCAGGGTTTCTTCGTCGCAAAGCATTTCCATTATATGGCCGTTTTCATCTGTCAGAACCACAACAAAGCCAGAACCTTGCACAAACTTATAGAGATTGGACATGAATGGTTTGGCAATATTTATCAGAGTATCTTTCTTATGCAGAAGATCGGCCAACTGGTCTTCTTCGAGCGAGCGATGAAAGTGGGCATCATAAGGGCTTACGCTTGCCTGATGGCATCTAATCCATGATTCAACTATCTGAGGTCTAATGTCCTGAATATCGCGACTGCCGGCAGATACGAACTTTTCCCATTCGCTATAAATCATATCCAGAATGTTCAGTATATCTCTCTGCATATCAGTACCCCATCTCTAATTAAGCATTGTATACGTTATGAATCCAAATTAACTATTTTCTCATATTATAGTCATATTATTTCACGTTTGACGGTTCCTCATCAATAGAGTACACTAACGGCATTGAAAATAGGCACATTGACATTCTCATCTCCGCTCGTATTGTCCCCCATGGCCGGCATCACTGATCTGCCGTTTCGCTTGCTCAACAGGCGGTTTGGTTGCGAGCTTGCGTTCACTGAGATGATCAGTGCCAGGGCGCTTTCATTTAAAAATGGAAATACGTTGAATATGCTTTCAAGGCATGCTCATGATAGGCCGCTAGGCGTTCAGCTGCTTGGAAATGATGCCGCCGTAATGCATGCAGCAATGGGTGTGCTTCATGAATACAACTTTGACATTATTGATCTAAATGCAGCATGTCCCGTGGGCAAAGTCACTAAAAGGGGAGAGGGTGCGGCGCTCCTAAAAGAACCTAAGAAGATAGGTAAGATAGTTAAGGTTCTCGTTCTTAATTCTAATAAGCCTGTAACAGTAAAAATCCGGGCCGGATGGGACAAAGCCAGCATCAATGCGCTTGAAGCTGCACTTCATGCTCAGGACGCCGGAGCTAGTGCATTGTTCTTCCATGGCCGCACTCAGGAGCAGGGCTACAGCGGGACCGTAGATTATAGTGAGATTAGAAGGGTCAAAGAGTCTCTGCAGATACCGGTTATAGCGAGCGGCGATGCCTTTTCACCTGCATTGATCAAAAAAATATTTGATGAGACCGCCTGTGACGGAGTTGCCATTGCCAGGGGAGCCCTTGGGAATCCGTGGATATTCAGTCAGACTACTCAATACATCCAAAACGGAATTCCGCCACAGCGGCCTCCTGTTTGCGATGTTGTTGATACAATGCTAACACACTTAAGAATGATGATAGATAAGTACGGAGATGAGACTGGCACTACTAAATTCAGGAAATTCTTTGCATGGTATGTGAGAGGACTTCACGAGACCAGGGTTATAAGGACCGAAGCTTTCAGAGCGAAAACTTCATCTCAGATGATCAGTTACATAGAACAGCTCCATACAAGACAGTACAGGCCTAATTTTGCAGATTACATAAGATAATTAAAGGGGTGAACGACCGTTCGCCCCTAAAGCTTCCTGCATTCTTCTCTTTTCAAATCCACGATTTCCATCCTGTTGTTCATGTCCGGGAATTTTGATGAAGGTCCTTCGGTGACGAGGGCAAGGTCGCCATCAAATTCATAAACAGAAAGCCAGTTTCTGATATACGCGTTCCAGTTGTCCGGATGGCTGGGCTCGTGCAGGGCATGTACGCCGTATGAAAACTGGAGTGTCTGGCATGTGGATTCCAGGGAGCTTACGGCCATGATCCAGACGGGCAGGCGAAAGCGGGATATGCTTCTGGCGGTGCCGCCGCTGTGGGTCGGCACGAATATGGCGGCAGGCGTGATGCATTTCAGGGTGGACTCCACGCTCATCGCGATTATGTCAGAGAGCTTCGGGCATTCGCTGTTGGGCAGAGAGAGGAGAATATCGCGTGCGGAATAGCTGCCGCGCACTGGCTCGATAGATGCCGCGATCCGGGCGAGCATGTTTACGGCTGCAATCGGGTACATGCCCATGGCCGATTCTCCCGACAGCATGACACAGTCTGTGCCGTCAAGAATCGCATTGGCTACATCGGTCGATTCGGCCCGCGTCGGCCTCGGATTTCCGGTCATTGATTCGAGCATCTGAGTTGCGGTTATGACGGGTTTACCTGCAAGGTTCGCCTTTTTCATGAGAGATTTCTGGACAAGCGCGATCTCCTCAATAGGGATTTCAACCCCGAGGTCTCCTCTTGCAATCATGATGCCGTCGGCTGCCGATATAATGGAATCTATATTCCTGAGAGCTGTACGACGCTCTATCTTTGCGATAATGAACGGATCGTAGTCCATCGCATGCGCCGCCGCTCTCACTGCGTCTATGTCTGCCGCCGAATCGACAAACGACTGGCTCACAGCGTCGAGTTTCAGTCGCTTTGCAATCTCGAGCCACTGCCTGTCCGTCTCCGTAAAAGCGCTGATGCCGAGGTCTATGCCCGGCAGATTCAGCCCCTTGCGTGAACGAAGCTCTCCGCCTACAACAACCTCGCACTTAACATCGTTTCCAGAGACATTAATCACTTCAAGCTGAATCAGTCCGTCGTTGAGATACAGTGTATCTCTCGGCTTGACAACCAGCGGCAGCCTTTCAAATGTAACCGATACCCTGGAGGCAGAACCTGTTATGTCTTCGGTAGTGAGAAAGATCGTATCCCCCGGCTTGAGATCTACCGGGTCATCAGCAATGCGGCCTATACGCATCTTCGGCCCTGGAAGGTCAGCCATGAGCGCCACACGCCTGCCTTCCTTTGAAGCCGCATTTCTGATGCGTTCGGCAATGCGGGCATGGCTGTCGTAATCACCATGGGAAAAATTCAGCCTGGCTATGTTCATGCCGGCACGGATCATGTGCTGCATGACTTCCTGTGTTTCAGATGCGGGGCCTATTGTGCAGACTATCTTGGTCTTGTTTGCTGGAAGTCTCATGGTTCCGGCCTTTCCTTGTCAGATTTTTCAGCAGATATGCAAACATGCCACAATGGCTCTACGTTGCAGAATAACGTTATAGTACAGTTATACCAAATTTGGCCAGACTTTGCACAAGTGAATTAAGGGGCAGACCCATTACGTTGAAAAAATCTCCTTCGATTTTTTTGACTATTACTGCTCCAAGTCCCTGCACGCCGTAAGCGCCGGCTTTGTCGAGAGGCTCTCCGGATTCAATGTATGAGGCGATTTCGCCGTCACTCAGCTTTTTGAAAAACACTCTTGATTCTACCGCCCGGGACAATATTCTGCCAGCGGCAGTATCGAGTATGGTATAGCCGGTGATGACCGTATGAGCCTTTCCGCTTAAAGCCCTCAGCATACCTCTTGCTTCCCTTATGCTGCGCGGCTTTCCGAATATCCTGTTATTAAGCACTACAATCGTATCGGCCGAGATAATCAGGGCGTTTCTATGACGCAACGCAACAGCTTTCGCCTTGCCCGTAGAATGTTTCAATACAAGCTTTCTAGGTTCAGTGATGCAGCTCATATCCTCTTCATAGTCACTTTCATCGACTATGAACCGCAAGCCTGCCTTTTCAAGAATTTCTTTTCGCCTTGGCGATGACGATGCAAGAACTATTATTTTCATCTTTAAACGTATTGACCCGCGGCAAATCCGGATGACCATGCCCAATGCAGATTATAGCCTCCAAGCTGTCCTGAGACATCAACGACCTCACCTATAAAGTATAGTCCAGGCACCTTCTTTGTCTCCATTGTTTTAGAGGAAAGCTCATCCGTATCCACTCCGCCTGCAGTGATTTCAGCTTTTTTATATCCTTCAGAGCATTGCGGCTTGAGTTTCCAGTTGTGCAGCAGCACGGATATCTCTTTCAGCTCCTTTTCAGAATAAGTGCTCAAAGGCCGGGATGGGGAAAACTTATCTGTCCACTTAAGCGCTAATCGCCGTGGTATGTAGTCAGCCAGCAGATTGGCCATTTCCACACGGCTATTTCGATTTTGTGTTAATACGTCTAATATGTCAATATCAGGGAAAAGATTGAGTATGAGTTCTTCACCTTGACTCCAATATGAAGAGATCTGAAGAATAGCAGGGCCGCTTAGGCCTCTGTGTGTAAAAAGCACCTCCCCATCAAAATATCTTTTCCTGCAGCTTACAGTTGCCCTGAATGAAAGCCCGCTTAATCCCTTATAGATTTCCGAATCCATCCGGTCAAATACAAGGGGGACCAGCGCAGGCCTCGGGTTATGCACGTTTAGTTGATATTTTTTTGCTAAGCGCAATCCGAAATCAGTTGCTCCAAGATCAGGATGAGATAAACCACCCGTCGCAATCACCAGCGACGAGGATTTTATCACGGCATTGTTTAACGAAACACAAAATACGTCCGGCCGGGATATTTTGCCGACCTTGCAATTTAACATGATTTCCACTCCTGCGCGTCTGCATTCATCATGCAGCATCCTGACGATTTCCCCTGCGGTCTTGCGACAAAAAAGCTGGCCTTTCTCTTTTTCATAGTAATCTATTCCATGCTTTTCGAGGATGTCCATGAAGTGGCGTGGGGCGAACCTGGCAAGCGCCGATTTGCAGAAATGAGGGTTTGCAGAAATATAATTTGATGAATTCAAATTGATATTAGTGAAATTGCAGCGTCCACCGCCGGATACCCTGATCTTGCTGCCTATCTTGCCCATATGGTCGATCAGAACTACAGAGCGCCCTCTCTTGCCTGCCTCAATCGCGCACATAAGGCCGGATGCCCCGGCTCCTATTATGACCACATCTTTTTGCACAGAACGATAGATATTCATCTTAACCCCAACTTTCAGAAGCGCATTTCAAAGCATTATATGAAGCGCAGATTGCTTCGTATTCCATACTCTTGTAAATGATGTCCTGACAGATCGGTTCGTCTTTATGCTGTCATAATTGTGAAAAAAGATAAATATTGTATCATCATCAAGGATAAAATGATCCAGATTTGAGGGTTGGCCGGAGTGCCGGCGTTGACTTTTTCCCCGTCGCGTCTATCTTGAAAATATTGCCATGACGTTTGTCTTCAATCTGCATGTACATAATTGCGAAATAACTCGTGATCATCAGAGCATTGAATAACGATGGCCTGATTTCATCATATGCTTAACTGACAAAGGGGAAATATTTATTGATGACTGCGTTAAAATAAATACCATGAATGGATATGCCGGCAAGTATCTGAAAGTTGATCTTTCGGCAGGCAAAGTAACTGTAGCTGCTACACCTGCAGGTCTCTGCGAAAGCTACATCGGCGGTAGGGGGCTTGGAGTTGCGCTCATGGGCGACAGGATCACGCATACTTACGACTATCCCAAGATGCCTATTATTTTCTCAACCGGCCCGCTGGTGGGAACGGATGTGCCCACATCAGGCCGCATGTCGGTTGTCTCAAGATCTCCTTTGACAGGTACTGTTACTGACAGCTCAGTCGGAGGATGCTTCGGCACAGAGTTGAAGCGGGCAGGCTTCGACTACATTGAGATTACCGGTGCATCGAAAGAATGGGTAGTAATAGATATCGAGAATGATAGCGTATCGATTGTGACAGCAGGCAATCTTGCCGGCGTCAACATATTTGACTTGCATAAACTCATCGGGGCAGGGCACTCGTTCGCTGCAATCGGCAGGGCAGGGGAGAGGGGAGTTCTTTATTCTTCGATTATGATCGACGGGCGTTATGCGGCAGGACGGGGCGGTTTGGGTGCTGTCATGGGAGCGAAGAAGTTGAAGGCTATAAGAGTAAAGGGAGACGGAATGATTTCTGTTGCAGATCCGGAATGCCTGGCAGAAGCAACGGAGGATATCATGAGACTTCTGCGGGCGTCTCCTGCAATCTTTGGAGAGTTTGGCATTGCAGAATTCGGCACTGCAGCGCTGGTCGACCTCATACATGCAAGACGAATGGAACCGACTGATAATTTCAGGAGGACATATTTCCCCGAGGCGACGCGCTATTCCGGGCATCAGATAAAAACGCGCTACATGACAGAAAAGACAGGCTGCGCGGGCTGTCCCATACTCTGTAAAAAAACGGGATTGCGCGGAGAGGTGATACCGGAGTTTGAGTCGGCATCACATTTCGGCGCCCTCAATGGCTGTGCTGATTTGCAAACGATTGTTGAAGCAAACAGAATATGTAACGACTTTGGACTTGATACTATATCTGCGGCCTCAACCATCGCCTGCTATGCCGAAATCAGCGGCATCAGGCTGACGTCATCGAAACTGCTCAGTATGCTGATAGATATCGGCAACAGGGAGGGGTTAGGGTCAGCCCTGTCTGAGGGATCGTTCCGTTATGCCTGCTCGAGAGGACGGCCTGAGTTGAGTATGTCCGTCAAGAAACTTGAATTGCCGGCTTATGATCCAAGAGGCGCCTATGGCATGGCTCTGGCCTATGCCACTTCGAACAGAGGAGGCTGTCATATGCGGGCGTATCCGGTAGGCTGCGAAATTTTGAGGAAACCGGTTGCGGTTGACAGGTTCTCCTTTGAAGGCAAGGCCAGGATGATTAAGATATCCGAGGATATCAATGCTGTGGCCGACTCTCTTTCAGCGTGCAGGTTCACTTTTCTTGCTGCGGGGCTCGAGGAATACTCCAGGGCGTTAAACGCTGTGACCGGCGGAGATCATGATGTTCAGTCGCTGATGAAGATTGGTGAGAGCATATGGAATCTCGAAAGAAGAATGAATGCAGCTAATGGCTTTGCCATGAGCGATGACGACCTGCCTGCGAGGTTCTTTACCGAAGAAGGATCGTCCGGATCTGCAAAAATACCGCCGATTGACCGCGAAGAATTTCTTAGGGCGCTTGATAACTATTACAGGATTCGCGGGTATAAATAATTAGAAAAATCATAAAACGCGATGCTGAATGTCATAAATAAATATTTGGATAAACTCGAAGCTCAGGGACTGTCAAAGAAAGAGGATTCAACATTTCTTGCGGTGGATGCCGATCTTTTCTGCAACAGACAGACAGGAGATGATATAGCTTGCCTGTATGAAGTATTGCGAATGATGAATGTGAGCAGCCTTCTTTTTGCCTCTCCTTCTGAACCGTATCGAAGTATTATCCGCCAGATTGTAGAAAGGGACTCTGAGTGCGGCGCTGGAAATATCATAGTCCCTATGGATTGCGAAACTCGCACCTTCTTCCATGACTTTCCGGTAGTCGACGATTTAAATCCGGTTGCAATGGCACATGCGCTTTCGCGCCGCAAAGCGGTAATAATCAGTAATCTTGGCATTGTCACTCATGGCGCATTTACACCGGAACAGGCTTACATTTCATTCAGCTCTGCATGTTTTTCGATGTTTATAAAATATTTTCACGATTCTCTAGTATATTTCGACAACTGTGCAAGGAACGGTACGCGGATTGATACGGATTATGTGAAGGCCTTCATCGATATCGCGCGACTGTCTGTTGTTGTGATGCGGAGAGAACGTGTAGCCCTGCGATCGGAACCGCCGCGCACCGAAGATGATGTGGCTGCAATGCTGATGGAGGCAGGCCGGGCAATCGTGACGCGGCGACTGGTGGACTCACATTTCGGCAATATCTCTTATATTTTTAAAGATCATATATTTATCAGCCGAACTGGAAGCTCACTTGATGAACTCGAACACGACATTGATAAGGTGCCTCTTGACGGTTCATCATCCGTAGGCATAACTGCATCATCAGAGCTGTCCGCGCACAAGAACATTTATTTGAAAACTGGTCTTAACGCAATTATGCATGCCCATCCCAAATTCTCCGTGATAATGTCCATGTTCTGTAAAGAAGCATGCTGTGACAGGAGCATATGTCACAAACTATGTGCTAAGAAAAGATTTGTTGGAAATACCCCGGTAGTTTCGGGAGAGATCGGCACGGGACCAACTGGTCTGGCCGGCACGGTGCCTGCCGTTATGGAGGAAGGTCGCGGGGTGATCATTTATGGCCACGGAGTGTTTGCTGCCGAAAGGGACTCCTTTCAGAAGCCATTCGATATGCTGGCGCAAATAGAGGAAAACAGCAGACAGCAATATGCCAATGCGATTTCGGATTTACTGAAGCATCTCCTCGATAGTCCCTTTGACGGCTTTGCCGAGAGCGGTTAGATTGTAACCACCTTCAAGTGTAAAAACGATTGGCACTGAAGAGCATCTAATAATGCTGCGGACTATCGACCTGATTCCAGCCTGCGAAACGCGTGTAGCCGAAAGAGGATCTGCATCCAGGATGTCGTAGCCCGCCGATACAAGGATGATATCGGGAGCGAAGTCATCAACAAGTTTAGGCATCACATCCTCATACACTTTAGTAAACTCTGCATCTCCTGAGCCTGCGCTCATAGGAGAGTTGAAGGTGAATCCCTCACCCGTATCGCGGCCTCTTTCAGATTTAGCACCAGTGCCTGGATAGTGTGGATGCTGGTGCGTACTGAAAAAGAAGACTGAACGATCCTTTTCGAATGCATGCTGAGTGCCGTTTCCGTGGTGCACATCGAAATCTATTATGAAAACCTTCTTACAACCGATGCTTTGAGCATAACGGGCTCCGATAGCTACATTATTAAATATGCAGAACCCCATTGCAGCATCTGCTTCTGCGTGATGGCCGGGCGGACGGACTGCACAGAAGGCCCTCTCAAAAGTCCCTTTGCGGCAGTGCGCTATTGCCTCGATGACTGCTCCGGCCGCAAAGCATGCAGCCTCCAGGCTGTTTTCAGACATGTAGGTATCTGAATCAAGGTATCCCGTTCCGAAACGCTTTACTCTGTTGATGTACCGTTCAGAATGAATGAGCGCAATTTCTTCATATGTTGCTTTACGCACAGCAATTCGTATCAGACTGCTCCATAGATTAGTTGAGTCTATGGAGTTGATTATGGATATTAAGCGGTTGCAGTTTTCCGGATGACCGGCAGGTGTCTTATGTTTTATATAAATGTCATCGTATAGGAAGCCGACGCTCTTCATTCAGTATCATTATAACCTTAAATCATTATAATTGAAGTGACGAATTTACTATTCATATATTGACAAATAACGCCAGGTTTGGTAATTTAAAAATAGAATATTGAGCCACGAAGGCCTCAATGAGACCAGAAGGTCTTAGGAAAGCCTTTGTGGCTTTTTTATTTCTTGACGACCGGGGGTTGACTGATGAAAAGAGTTTTTTATTCCGCCCTATTAATGATATCGCTTTCTTATAATGCCTATGCAGCCCATCCACTGATCACCGACGACGCTGGCACTCAGGGAAAGGGAAAATTTCAACTTGAGTTAAACGGACAGTACGGCAGGGACCGCGGCGAAGAAGTCGTGCAGGATACAACTCCGGCTGTGTCGGCACTGACCTATGGGGTTTTCGAAACGGTAGATGTTTGCATTGGTATTCCATACCAATGGATTAAGACAAAATATGCCGAGCAGACCGAACGCCATGATGGGTTTGGCGATCTGTTCTTAGCCGCAAAGTGGAGGTTTTATGAAACGAACGGCTTTAGTTTCGCTATAAAGCCAGGTTTATCTTTCCCTACAGGAGATGAGGAAAAGCAGTTAGGCACAGGGAATGTCACTTGCAGTCTTTTTTTTATAACAACCAAAGAATTGAAACCATGGGCATTTCATCTTAATCTCGGATATATAGGCAACGAAAACAAGCTCGATCAAAGGGTTTCGCTCTGGCATGTTTCCGCAGCCGCAGAGTTGGAAGTCGCAAAAGGACTGAAGCTTGTAGCCAATACCGGAATCCAAAGAAATACGGACAAGAGCTCCCACACTGATCCCGCTTTTTTTCTCGGCGGCGTTGTTTATTCGATCACGGATAATATCGACATAGATGCCGGATACAAATACGGACTGACCAAGCCCGAAGTCGACAACACGGTCCTTGCCGGGATCACGTTCAGATTTTAGAAGGAGGCTGTAATGCATATACCCGATGGTTATTTGAGTCCTCAGACGTATGTTCCTTTATTCGGTGTTTCGGCATGTATCTGGACGATAGCTCTACGAAAAATAAAGAGCGAACTTTCACATAAACACATTCCTTATCTTGCAATGGCTGCCGCATTCTCATTTCTGATTATGATGTTCAATATCCCGATCCCGGGCGGCACCACGGGCCATGCGGTCGGGGCTGGAGTAATCGCTATTCTGCTGGGACCATGGTCCGCCGTGCTTGCTGTATCGGTAGTCCTGATTATTCAGGCGATCATTTTCGGAGATGGCGGGATTACAGCGGTCGGCGCGAACTGCTTCAATATGGCCGTGGTAATACCGTTTGTTTCATATTGGACCTTCAGGCTTGTAAACGGGAAAGCGACAACAGGCCCCAGGTTCTATATTTCAGCGTTCCTCGCTGGGTACGCAGGGCTTTCGATCGCCGCAGTCGTAACCGGTATAGAGTTCGGCATTCAGCCGTTGATAGCGTCCGGCCCGGACGGCCTGCCTCTATATGCTCCTTATCCTTTATCAGTTGCCGTGACTGCAATGGCACTGGAGCATCTTGCCTTGTTCGGTATCCTTGAAGGCGCGGTTACTATGATGATACTGAAGTATTTCATGAAACATGAACCGGATGCTGTTTTCGGCATGAGGGAGGTGTCATGACAACGTTTCATAAGAAACTATGGCTTGGATTAGCGGTCATGGCAGTTTTGTCACCTCTGGGCATTTACCTGCCTGAGAAATTTGGCGCCGGAGATGCCTGGGGTGAGTGGGGATCTAAAACGCTGAAAAATATGATAGGATATTTACCCGAAGGTTTTAAGAAACTGGCTGATATATGGAAGGCGCCTGTGCCGGACTACAATTTCAGCGGAGAAGGCGCATCTTTCGGCTCCCAGGCCTTGTCCTACATTGGATCGGCTATTCTGGGAGTAGCTTTAGTGGCCTTGCTCCTTTACCTCATTTCGAGGATTGTGATTAAACATGAAAAGTGACATACCGTCATTTCTGCTAAGTGCATCTGATATATCTTCAGACACGCATTCTGTAGCTGGCGGCAGCGGGCACGCTGATATTTCGTATCTCGAAAAAGGAATAAAAGATTTTGCTGCTTTATTTACAGAAGGCTATGCACAATGGGAATTATCTGCGAGAGCAAGTCTGCTTCATGATATTGATGCAAGGGTAAAGATAATATTTCTGGCGGCGCTGACGGTTGTGATAAGCCTGAAGAGAACTATAATGCCGGAAGCTATGATCTTCATTTTCATATTCATTCTTGCGTTATTTTGCCGGCTCAATCTTATAAGCTTTTATAAAAAAGTGATTTTAATGGGCTTTCTGTTTGGCTTTCTTATCTCTGCTCCGTCTTCGCTGAATATAATAGTGCCGGGAAAGGTTGTGCTGCCTTTGATCGTTTTGTCTCACCCGGTCAGCTTTTGGTTGTTTGATGTCCCTCAGGTCATAGGCATAACTGATAGCGGAATCTCATTGGTATCCTTGCTTACGCTAAGAGTGTTAAACTCTTTGTCGATATCATTTCTTATCCTCTATACGACGCCATTTGCAGATATTATCAAAGCTTTAAAAGTATTCAGAGTCCCGGACGCCTTGCTTGTAATGATTTCCATGACTTATAAATACATATTTATCTTCGCACATATAGTTTCAGATATGTATTTGGCGAAGAAAGCGCGACTGGTGCGCGGCAGCAGCAGGAAAGAGGCGCGCGAGTGGATTGCCGGAAGGATCGCATTTGTATTCAAAAAGACACAAATTGAGTGTGAGGAGGTTTTCAAGGCGATGACCGCCCGTGGATTTTCTGGTGAGGTTAGAATCTATCATCATAGACATGTGAACATGAGAGACTGGACTGCCGGGTTATTTCTGCTATCTGTAAGTGTGGGGTTTCTATTGATATGATTGAAATAAGCCACATTAGTTACTCTTATTATAAGCAGTTTGTCGCATTGCGAGATGTTAGTCTTAGTATTGCCCCTAGAGATAAGTTCGCCGTAATCGGCTCCAATGGCAGCGGCAAGTCCACGCTCCTCCAGATCCTCGGGGGGCTATTGTTTCCCTCTCAAGGAGAATATCTGTTTCAGGGGACACCAGTCACTGAAGACAATCTTAAAGAGAAGAAGTTCCTCCGCTTCTTCAGACAGAGGGTGGGGTATGTCTTCCAGGATTCCGACATTCAACTTTTCTGTCCTACGGTCGCCGACGAACTGCTTTTCGGTCCGTTACAGGTCGGGCTGATGCGTGAAGAAGCGATGGACAGAGCGATGGAAATATTGAAGATGCTGAAGATAGAGAATCTGAAAGACAGGCCGACCTACATGTTATCAGGAGGCGAAAAGAAAAGAGTGGCCCTCGGTTCTGTGCTTACCATGAATCCCGACGTCCTGCTCCTCGATGAACCCACAAATGGACTGGATCCCCGTACGCAGGTTTTTCTTTTGGAGCTGATTCTTGCGCTGAATGAAGCGGGCAAGACAATCGTGATCGCTACACATGATCTCTCGCTTGTGTCCGAGCTACATGCCGGAGTCGCTGTCCTTTCCGAGGGGCATGAAGTGGAAAAGACAGGCAATGCCGACGACATTTTGCATGATGAAGAGCTGCTGCTTAAGGTTAACCTGATTCATGAGCATGTGCATTACCACGACGGCCATGCGCACAGCCATCTGCATTCGCATTATCTGTTTCATAAGCATTGAACATAAACAGAACTTTAGCAATATTACTTGTTTCTCACCAGAAACGGTATGGCCAATAGCCATGGCAGCTTAAGATATTTTGTGTCTCTGAAATTATTGAGTCCGATATTCATGCCTTCATGTCCCAGCGACGGCTGGGCGCAGTAAGTTCTGAAAATCCTGTCCCACCATGGAAAATTGAAGCCGAAATTGCTGTTTGTCTCGGCAAGTATGATTGAGTGATGTACCCTGTGCATGTCAGGGGTGACGACAAGTCTTCTCAGGAAATTGTCGACTTCCACCGGTATGCGGATATTGCTGTGGTTGAACATGGATGTCGCGTTAAGGATAATTTCAAAAAGCAGCACCGACCAAGCCGGAGCGCCAATTATTGTAACGACCGAAATCTTTATCACCATCGAAACGATAATCTCTATTGTATGAAAGCGAGCTCCGGTGGTGACATCTATATCCGGATCGGCATGATGCATCCTGTGCAAAAGCCACAGGAGCGGCACCCTGTGGAACACAAAATGCTGAGTATATATTGTAAGATCAAGAAACATAAACGAAAAAAAACCGGCCGGGGCAGACGGGATTGTCAACACATTGAAAAGACCCCAACCAGTCAGCTCTCCTACAAAAGCAGTTCCAACTGCTGCAGCAGGAAAGACGACTTTCACTGCCAAGGCATTCAGTATTGTTAGTGCTAAATTATTAGTCCATCTCAGCCTTTTCTGCGAGGAAAGCTTGCGACGCGGAGATACGATCTCCCATATGCTCATAACAGCAAATACTGACAGAAAGCATACTAACCGGATAAATAGTTCATTGTCGATAATGAATACGTTCATAAGATTAGAACGCCTTGATTAATAAAGCCATGCTTAAGAATACAATGAAATCGTTATCCAGGTCACGCTTGATCAGTCATAGCAAATCTCTACTATTACTCGCACCATTGCCGCTATGCATTATTAAGTTGATGACGGCAGTTATTTCCCTCATAATATAGATTAAAGACTTTAAGTGAAAAGGAATAATAGCAGTGATGCGTACAATTATTGCTGAACAGACACTTTTGGCTTCTATTATTTTTGATAATAAAAGGTTTGCTGCTGCACATGCGCTCATTGGCCCTGATGATTTTTCTCAGGACATGCACAGAATTATCTATAGGGCAATGGTTGTACTGTATTCCGATAATGAGTTCATTGATTATTTAAATCTTTGTGATAAGCTTCTCAGCAACGGTCAGGTGGCAGCCTACGTCTATTTAAAGGAATTTTATTTATGGCCGATTTCAGAAGACATAAGCAGCCTTGCCGAATTGATCCTCAACCGATCTTGACTGAACTAAAGAGGCACTATTTTGCCGATTAAGCATTCATAACATTCTATCCTATCTTTTCAAAAACATCCTTTGTTGCTTTGCAAACAGGACAGCGCCAATCCGGAGGCAACTCTTCAAATGGCACATCTTGCTGGTTCTCTTTGTAAAGCCATTTACATGCCGAACACCGCCAAATTGTTCCATCTTCACGGCTGCCAATTTTGGCAGCTACATGCCAGCCGCGAGCCGTCCACTCTTCAAGGCGCGGCGGATAGAAGCCCGAAAAAATAGTCTTGTCTCTGGCGTCATTGAACTCGACTTCAACAGTATAACCATCTTTAGAAACAATATATCCCCACAGGAAATTATCTTTGGTCTGAGGCGTATCAGCCTTTGCAGAATACAAAAAAGTATTGTCGCGTCTCTTTATCTTAGACCAGCTGAAACAACATGAAAGCAAAGATGTACAACCGCATTTACCTCCCAACAGCTGAAGTCCATCGATCATAAAGCCACCGGGAGCTTTTTCAATCACTATTTCCATAATACCTCCGTGTCTGCATCAGTCCCAGATCTGCTAATTAGGCCATAAAGACATTATTGGGACTTGATCCGCAAATAGAATCGCAAAAGCTGTGCATTACATAAGAGCATATTCCAGGTGCATTTGCGATTATCTATAAGCATATCATTTAAGAGAAGCATTTCAAGTATGCGGCAAAATAGGGCGGCCTTATTCGTGACAGCATAATAATTTGCCAATATGGACTTGATTGCATTTAAGCTTGCTGGTTGCTGATGAGCTTCATGTCATTTAGAAAAGGATATTGAGCCCTAACTTCATGAACCTTCGAAAAATCCAAATCGCAAATGACGTACTCTTCCTCGTTGCCGTTGCAGAGAATATTTCCCATCGGATCCACAGCGCACGACCCTCCTGAATAATAGACTCCGTTTCCATCGGTGCCGGTCCTGTTAACTCCGATCACAAAACACTGATTCTCTATGGCACGCGCCTTTAATAGGATTTCCCAGTGTCTTTTCCTGGATGATGGCCAGTTTGCTATAACGAAGACGGCTTTAACCTGTCTTGCGACTTTTCGAAAGACTTCAGGAAACCTCAGATCATAGCAGACAAATACGCTTGAAGGTATGCCATCAATATCAAAGATTGTCACGTTTTCACCGGCTAAGAAATATTTATCTTCTTCAGCGAGACAAAAAGGATGGATTTTTGTATAAGCGGCGGTCAGCGTTCCAGTTCTGTCAAATACGACAGCGAGATTGCGGCCTTTTTTTTCAGCAGGGGATTTCATGGCAAACCCTGCTATGAGATTTATTTTATTTGACCTGGCCAGGCCGGAAAGAAATGATGTTGTTTCACCAATGCCTTCATCGGAGATAACTGATAAGTCCATCGAAAATCCGGTGTTGAACATTTCCGGAAATACAACTACATCACAACCTTCCTGCGCGGCCAGTGCGCTACAGTTCGCAGCTCTCTGAAAATTCAGTTCCGGTTTTTGCCATGCTATATCCAGCTGTACCAGCGCGACTTTCAAATTGTCATTTTTCCTTCTGTTGGAATATTTTTGATTTGATATTGTCTAGCTTGTTGTGATATTGGTCTTTTATATCTTTAGGTACTGTGCCGTCAATGGTTTTAATTCCTCTCAGAACAAACGGAAGCGTAGCTGATCCCTGCAGCAAATGGCTGTCTTGAGGCAATATGGCGAGCAGAAATATAATGATCAGCGAAACCATTAAAAAACCTTTGAAAAATCCGACAACACCTCCACCAAAGCTGTTGACCAGGCCCAGACCAGGCAGCTTAAGGAATTTGGCAATAATGCTTGCTATAACCATAGCACAGAGAATGCATGCGATAAAGATTGAGATAAAGCTGAGTATTTTTGCCACCGAATGATCCACGAAGGTAAGATGCTTAGCTAGTACAGCATAATAGCTTGTTGCTGCAAAGTATCCGCATACAATTCCTGCTATGCTGAAGGTCTGGCTGACCAGACCTCTCCATATTCCAAACGCAGTAGCAAGTCCAACGATGACCAGAACAATAATGTCCAGCGTATTGATAGCTAAAAAAATTCCTTTCTATCAGGATTGGGCTATTATAACGCAAATAAGGCAGCATTGTCGGGGAGTTATGGTATTCTTAGTAGAAGGTGTTAAAGAGGCATATTAACAGACAGTTAGGCTTCTCTTTTGACCACTCTGAAAGTTCGCTCAGACGTTGTATTGAGACGAGCCTGGGCAGATCTATTTCTCTGATTCTTACTGATAACTCGACGACTATGCTCTCTGCCAATATTATCAACGGACTGATGCAAGTTCGTTTGCACAGGATGTTTCTTAATGCGGACGATGCAGTCGTATGCGAGATCATAAGCGCTCTTCAGAGGCGTAAAAGCAAGATGCCGAATTTTCGGCGCTTTATTGAAAGCAGCAGGGAAAAATTGAGCTGCCGGCCATCGAGAAAGATGATTGAGAGGCATATAGGACGTTATTATAACCTCCGGGAAATTTTCAATGAAATCAATCGTGAATATTTTGATGGAGCAGTAAAGTCAGCAATTACCTGGGGCAGAGTTTCTTTGCGTGGTATGGTGAGGAAGCGTACTCTCGGCAGCTATAGCCAGGTCAATGATTTAATACGGATAAACACTGTGCTCGACAGGAGAAACGTGCCCCAGTATTTTTTAGCCTTTGTCGTATACCACGAGATGCTTCATTCAGTTATGAGCGTTGATTTGAAAGGCGGCAGGAGGATAGTCCATTCGAAAGAGTTTAAGCAAAGAGAGAAGCTCTTCAAGGATTATGAAAGGGCTTGCGCATGGGAAAAGAACACAGTATTTCGCCCGGCAATTTAAACTAATTATTTTAAATGATGCGGGGGCAGGAAATCCCACCCCCTGCATTATTCAGAATGTTTCTCACTCGATATTGAACGTTGCTACTTCTTTCATGCCGGGCAGATACTGGCCGACAGGCACCAGTTTTTTACCTTCGTTAACGCATCCAATGATTATCGTCCATAACTGATTCAGTTCCTTTTTCTCTCTTTCGTTCTCTGGTGTCATCGTCAGTAGAGTGCCCTCAAGCTCGATTTTCATTGTCTTCCTCCATTTATTCCGGATTTTATTGAGCAATACAAATATATGCAATCTTTACTCAAATATATCAATGAATGCGATAAATACAAAAAAATGCCGGAGGCAGTAAATTACTGGTATGTTTTTTTTGCAGCGATAATCTTTTGAGCCTCGGCAAGAGCTTCCAGCCTTGTCTTTATCTTTCCTTCCAATACCAGCATCTCTATAGCAGAGAGGATTTCTTTAAACAATGGGGATGGAGAAAGCCTGAACTCGCTGGTAAGATCATTGCCGTTTATCAGCGGCAGATTTCTATACCTGGGCATGAAATCTTCCTGATACATTCTGACAATTTCTCTTGCAGTTGATACTAGAGAACTCTCCGAAAGCTGGCAAATTCTCTTGGTTGCAAGGGAATAGATTGTGACTGCATAAATGTTATCCCCGATTCCTTTCATCTGGTGAATAATTGGTCGTTTTGTTGTTTCATCAAGGATTATCGGAATGTTGTCATTAGCTGTCAACATGGTGATAAAGTCTGTCTCAAGGCGGGATAGTTTGAGTCTGCCGGAGATTTTTTCAGCAACTTTGCTGTCTTCAAAGAGTGTTGCCAGTTTCAGGCAGAATGAACGAGATCCGACAGAAATATAATCTTGGATTGGAGAACATCTATCCGGAAAATACAGATCAAGATTAAGCAGGATGTGTTCCATATACCTATAGGAATGCCTCGTCTGACGCCACAATCCATCAGGATACTGAAGAAATTCAGGGAATAGATGGAATAGCAGGCTGCTCTTCTCCATATCTTTGATAATATTATAAGAAGAAGCAGATTGCATAGTGTGCTTTAGCTCATTGGTTATGCGTTCAACGGCTGACTGCGATATGAGTGCTGCATTAGCATGGACAGCCGAAGACGTATGAGCATCAACCGTGAAATTCAGCTCGGCGGCAAATCTGTATATCCGCAATAGTCTTAAAGGGTCCTTTATAAGATTCTGTTCTGAAACCATCCTGATGATTCCATATTTCAGGTCCCGACAGCCGTTATGAGGATCGATAATAAACTGCTTAAGATCATAATTCCCTTGAAGTGACTCTTGAATTATGGATGCTGACAATGGTATTGCCATTGCATTGATAGAAAGGTCTCTTTCGGCGAGATCGTCAGATATGGAATTGCCGCGCATTGCACAGATGTCAATGTGCTCAGAACCCTTGACGACACGCACGATTCCATAATCATCATCCAGAACAACGAAGGATCCCTTGACGGCAGAGGCTAAAGATCTGCCGATACCTATGGCATCCTTATTGACTGCGATGTCTGCATCCTTGATCTGCCGTCCAAGAAGAAAATCTCGAACTGTTCCGCCGACAATGAAGGCCTTATGAGCAAAATCATGCTCAAGTGCAAAGTCGCGGAATAGATTAAGAAGGACTGACATGGAATCTCCTTGCTTATTTCTGAATCAATTCTATAATAAAGATAAAGTATCGATAAATTAAAGGAGACAGTGAGAATGAAAAAGGTAATTTTATTAATTACCGCAGGAATGTTGATTACGGCCTGCGGATTTAGCTCTGGCAATGCCGAATCATATCTGGGTTATCAGGCCTGCTCCCCATGTCATAATGGACACACTGCGCCGGACTTAAGAGGGCGATTTGCAACAGCGGACGAATTGATAAGGACGGCAAAAAGCGTGAAAAATCCGATGATGAGCAATATTCAGCAAAACGATGCACTTCTTCGGGCAGCGGCAAAAGACCTCGGACTGAAGTAATAAATATCAAGAATAACCCCTAACATTGTATAGAACAGGATAAGAGAAACGTCTCAAAGTCTTTAAAATGCGATGCTGAACCCATACTCATCTAGACTTGCAGGATTCAACGATTTGTGAATTCCTGCTATTGATGAATTTAGGGGAATGAAAATCTGCATAGGTATCGCTTTAAAGCCTTTGATTCATCCCTCCTATCTTGTAACTGGAACTATTACGCAACTGTATGGTAAAGATATCTCTCCGGATTGGCACTGATGCAGTTCATGATCATGTTCTGATCATGCATCTTTGAAAGCTTATCCGCAGCTTCTGTTATCGTCATTGAACCGCCAAGCAACCTGCCATGTTGGTCGGCTAGGCCGTAGGCTGTTGAAAATGGCGTGGCTGGGACTTTTGTTTCCTTAATCGAGTCCGAGACAATTATGATCCGCTCAGGGTTCTTTGCCCTGAAAATCAGGTCAATGGTTGCAGCATGAAGATGGTAAGGATCAGCAATTACCTCTATGTAAATATCTTTATTCAACAGCCCGTATCCGGCGATGCCCGGTTCTCTATGGTGAAATGGGCGCATGGCATTGAATAGATGTGTAACTCCTCTTGCTCCGGCTTTGTGGCCTGCCTCGGCTTCTGAGTATGTAGCATCCGAGTGCCCCATATTTGCAATAACTCCTGTGTCTGAAATCTTTCTGATGAGAGAAACAGCACCATCCAATTCCGGGGATACAGTGATGATCCTGACTATGTCTTCGAAATCTTCAGTCAAATGCTCAAGATTGTACTCATTAGGTTCGATCAAAGTCATGGCATTCAGGCTGCCGCATCTGAGGGGATTGAGGAACGGACCTTCAAGATGCGCTCCTATTATCCGGGCAGGCTTGAAATTTTCCATATCTCCGTATTTTTCAGAACGAAATTCCTGCCTAAGCACCGCATGAGAAGCCTGAAGCTCCATGGCCTGTTTGATAAGCCCAAGGCTTTTACGCATGACTTTTATTGTTGCTGGATATACGGTGGGAATTATTTCTGCTATGCCGAATGAGCCAAAGATATCCGCTATCTTCAGTATATGCTCAACATCAGATGATCTGGTATCGTAACCTCCGATGCCATGAGCATGGACATCTATTATCTTCATTGAAATATCATAGCACAGGGATTTAGCATTGCAAACAAGGCGGTCTTTTCGATATCATGCTCTTAATATGGTTTGTGATGAAAACATCAACACAGGAATTTGGATGATCAGTGAATTAGACGATCTAATGAAAACAGCTGCATTAATTAATAACTCTGGAGAGCGTATTGCATATCTTTCGGAACGGTTCATCGGAACGCCTTATGCCGGGAATACACTTGTGGGCAGTGAGGCTTATGAAGAGGTCTTTATCATTAACCTTTCAGGTGTAGATTGCTTTACTTTTCTTGATTACATTGAAGCTATGAGGCTGTCTGACACGTTTTCGGCATTCAAGGAAAATCTTAAACTGGTCAGATATAGGAGACGAATTATTTCTTACGAGAATCGGAATCATTTCTTTTCGGATTGGCGGGAATTCAACAGCAAGCTTGTTCGGGATGTCACGAGCGATGTAGGCAGGAGCAATAGTTGCAAAATTTGCAAAATCCTTAATCTGAAAGACGACGGAACAGCCTTTCTGCATGGGATTATGCCAGTTGATAGAATCATCAACTATATACCGGCTGCAGGTATAGACGAGAGGACACTAGGCAGGCTCAAGACCGGTGATTATATAGGCATTTATTCGGATCATGCAGGACTAGATGCGACTCACGTAGGAATCTTTGTAAGGCAACCAGGCGGACGGGTTTTGCGACATGCATCTTCTGCAAAGAATGTCATGAAGGTTGTCGATCAGGATTTCATAGACTATACCAAGGACAAGCCCGGCATAATTGTACTTAGGCCAAAATCTTCAGCTTGATTGTACTTTTTGATCCATCGGAATAATAATCTCTCTCAGTTTTAAAAGCAGCAAGAGTCCTGGTACGGCCAAAAGAGCGCTAATAAGGAAAAAGAGCGGCCAGCCTACTGATTCAGCAACAAAGCCTGATGTTGGAGCAATAACTATTCCCCCTAGCGTTGCCAGTGATGACAGCATGGCATATTGTGTTGCGCTGAAACGATGATTGCACATAGCCATCAGGAGTGCCATGAAAGCAGCCGTGCCCATTCCGCTGCCAAAATTCTCAAAGGCAACTGCAAAGATGAGCATGCCGTAATTTTTACCAATCACCGCAAGCGCTGAAAATGAAATAATAGTGAGTGTTTGGACTATGCCGAAATAAAGCAATGAGCGGAATAGGCCGAGCCTTACCATTATGCTGCCTCCGACCAGCGCACCTAAGATGGTGGAAACTAGTCCCAGTCCTTTATTTATGGTACCGACGTCTGTTGCTGAAACCCCTATTCCCTTGATCAGGAATGGAGTCGCAAGGGATGCTGCATATGCATCAGCAAGTTTATAAAGAATAATAAGTATCAGGAAGGCAACGGCAGCCGGTCTCGCGAAGTAATCCTTGAGAGGGCCTATTACGGCATCGTGTATTGTTCGGGGGGCTGAAATTGTTCCGTCCGACTCAGGCGAAAACATGGTGATCATAAAAGACACAGCCATAATGGATGACATTACCAGATAAGTATTGCGCCAGCCGATTCTGTCAGAAAGTATAAGTGCGATCGATCCCGAAACTATCATGGCGATCCTATATCCCATAACTGCGACTGCTGCTCCAGATCCGCGTTCATCCGTCTTTAGTATGTCCGTGCGATATGCATCTATTACAATATCTTGAGAAGCCGAAAGGAAAGAAACTATCAATGCCAGCAAAGCTGCTGTCATGGGAGAGCTGCCGGGGGAACTGAAAGCTATCGATGCTATGCCGGCGGCGAGTAGGGCCTGCGTGATCAGGATCCAGCCTCTCCGCCGTCCGAAGAAAGGAGGAACATATCTGTCCATGAGCGGCGACCATAGAAACTTCAGCGTATAAGGAAATGCCACTACGGCGAAAATCCCGATTGTCTTAAGGTCAACGCCTTCTACCGCCATCCATGCTTGAAGTGTGCTGACGGGTAAAGCACGCGGCAACCCAGATGCAAAGCCCATCAGAAGAACGAAGGCTATGCGCCGGTTTGTGAATGCCTGAATATATGGTGAGAGATCAAATTTTATGACGACACCTCTGATATTATGACAGGAAGCTTCCCTGTAAATGGACACAGTCCCTTCAGACAGCGGATGACGGCCTGCTGGGCCTGGACGGTTGCATCATAGGCTGCGATCAAAACGTCAGCATTTGAAAAGTGCCTCAACACATAAGGACTGCCGAATGAGACGACTATCGATTTATTCGCATTATTGATTATGGACAACAACCGCATCTTCTCTTTGATGCTTATGCCTGAGGAACCTCTCCAAGCAGAGACGCTTGTGAATATTACTATGATTATTGTTTCCGCAACTTGTACCTCATTACTGCCTGATGCAGATGATCTTGTCAGGGCATCAAAAGGAGACCGGCTGAAGTAGTTCTCATCTCCTGCGAATATAACCCGGACATTACTGTTGCAAAGCGGCAAAAGGGCGGACGTATCTTTAAGCAACGTCACTGACCTTTGCGATATTTCTTGTGACAAGGCAGAATGTTTTACCAGATCAATTTCATTATGCTTTGAAGGCAGGTTATTCATGAAACGCATTTTGGCCGCAAGTATTCGTTTTACGGATGAATCAAGAATATCAGTGTGCAGCCTTTTCCCCCGAAGAGCGGACAGCAGGGCGGAGACCGTTTCATCAGGGTCATCCGGATGCAACAGAACATTGGCGCCGGCTTCGAGACACTCAACGGGAACATCTCCAAACTCCTTCAGCGCATGCATATTTAGAGCATCAGTGACTATCAGACCTTCGAATCCAAGTTCTGTCCTTAGCAATCCTGTGATTATATGTTTTGATAAGCTGGCAGGCATTTCATCCAATACCGGCACCTTGAGATGTCCTATCATTATGGCATCGGCCCTGTTCTTAACTGCGCTTACAAACGGCTTCAGGTCAATATGATAAAGATCATCCTTTGTTTTCTTCATTACAGGAAGCGCTATATGGGAGTCGGTCGCTGTGTCTCCATGGCCGGGAAAGTGCTTTGGGCAGCTGATCAGGCCGCGTTGCTGTAAAGCATCAATGTAGATGGAGCCAAAGCGGGAAACAGTATCAGGATTATCGGAAAAGGCGCGCGTACAGATAATCGGATTGTCAGGGTCGCGGTTTACGTCCAGAACAGGAATCAACGGCATATTAATTCCGGCATAAGCTGACTCATCGGCGATAGCTTCGAGCATTTTTTTAAGCAGTGTTTCATCGTCTTTATATGTGGGATCGAGCGCTGCTGCAACCGCCATCTGTGATGGAAATGCGGTCAGACCGGCGATCTGCTGCGCTGCGCCGCGTTCGATGTCCGAGGCGATAAACAGCGGGATATCGGCCCGCGCCTGCATGTCGCCAATGAATTCCCTGATCGTCTCCAGCTTGCCGCCAAAAATTATAAAGCCGCCTATTCCATTATCTACCAGCTCAACAAGCTTATCTCGATATGCTGTATCATCGAGCCGTTCTCCGTCGAGCCTGCTGATAATTACCTGATAAGCTTTTCGCATGGGCTCATGCGGAATTGCTATATTCTTGCGTGCAGACATGCGAAAAGTTTATCAGATTAGTCATATGTTGGACAATTGCAAGACAGCCGGCACCAGCGATAATTGAATCGATAGAATTGGCTAAGTAAGTATGGTATATTACCCATAGGAGGACTGCCATGCATGAAACTTTCCAGTTTTTTCACAAGGCTATTCTCGATCATCTGATTTACTCTATTGCAAAAGACCGATTTTCAGCCACTCAGAGAGACAAGTTTGTCAGTTTTTCGCTCTCCGTGCGGGATCTTCTCATAGAACGATGGATCAATACACAGCAGAATTACTATACTTGCGACGCAAAGCGTGTCTACTACCTTTCCCTTGAATTTATGATGGGCAAACTGCTTGAAAGCAATATTACCAATCTTGGCCTTGTTGACGATTACCGTTATGCAGCAAGTGCACTTGGAATGACCTACGATGAAATTGCCGATTTAGAAGAGGATGCAGGTCTTGGTAACGGCGGCCTGGGGCGGCTCGCCGCATGTTTTCTGGATTCAATGGCGTCACTGGCGTACCCTGGGTACGGATATGGTATCCGTTATGAATATGGTATTTTTTCCCAGAGAATACGAGGTGGGTATCAGGTTGAGACGCCTGACAGCTGGCTGAGATACGGCAATCCATGGGAAATACCAAGACCTGAGGTGCTTTATCCTGTCAAGTTCTACGGACATGTCGACACCATTTTCGGCAAGGATGGCAGGATGAGAATGCACTGGTCAGATGCGGAAGACGTCATGGCCATGGCATACGACTATCCGGTGCCCGGCTTTAAAAATGACACAGTTAACAATCTCAGATTGTGGGCTGCCAAATCATCGCGCGAATTTAATCTTGAATATTTCAATAGCGGTGATTACGTAAAAGCTGTAGAGGATAAGACTATAAGTGAAAACATATCGAAGGTTCTTTATCCGGATGACCAGTCTTTTGCAGGTAAGGAACTGCGGCTCAAACAGCAATATTTCTTCGTAAGCGCTACGCTCAGGGACATCCTGAGGCGCTATAAAAAATACTATAACAAGTTCGACGACTTTCCGGGTAAGGTAGCCATACAGCTTAACGACACACACCCATCCATCGCAATTCCGGAACTAATGAGAATCCTGGTTGATGAAGATGACCTCGAGTGGGACGACGCATGGCAGATAACTACCAAGAGCTTTGCGTATACTAATCACACTATCCTGCCTGAAGCGCTGGAAACATGGTCTGAGGGCTTGATGGGCCATCTTCTGCCACGCCACTTGCAAATAATTAAAGAGATAGACAGGCGGTTTCTTGTACAGGTTGGAGAGACATTCAGTAATGATCCGGAAAGGTCTATAAGAATGTCCATTATTACGGGTGATGGTGAACGCTGGATTAACATGGCACGACTTGCTATCGTGGGCAGTCATGCTGTCAATGGAGTGTCGAAATTGCATTCCGACATCCTCAAGAATAACGTATTTGAAGATTTTCATGCCGTCTTCCCTGGTAAATTCCGTAATGTTACAAACGGGATTACACCTAGAAAATGGCTGATTGAGTGCAATAGACCGCTGGCAGCCTTGATTACCGAAGCAATTGGTGATGCCTGGATAAAGGATCTGAGCCGCCTGGCTGAACTGGAGCCGTTTGCCGGTGACGCCGAGTTTAGGCGGCGTTTTCGCGAGATCAAAGACAACAATAAGAAGAGTCTTGCTGCCTATGTCGAAAAGAAGGCCGGACTTACATTCCCCTCTGAATTCCTTTTGGATTGCCAGGTAAAGAGACTGCATGAGTACAAGCGACAGTTGTTGAATATACTTCATGTAATAACGCTGTACAACCGGATCAGGGAGGGCATAGTCGACAGTTTGCCTGCGCCGCGCACGATCCTCTTTGCAGGGAAATCCGCACCTGGTTATTATATGTGCAAGCTTATCATCAAACTGATACATTGTATTGGAGAGGCTATTGAAAAAGATGCGCGTGCCAGTTCTATGCTTAAAGTCATTTTTGTCCCTAATTACGGCGTTACCATAGCGCAGAAAATAATGCCTGCGGCTGAACTTTCAGAACAGATATCTACTGCCGGATTTGAGGCGTCCGGTACAGGCAATATGAAGTTTGCCCTGAATGGGGCATTGACAATAGGCACGCTGGATGGGGCGAATGTGGAGATACGCGAAGAAGTCGGAACAGAGAATTTCTTTCTGTTCGGGCTGACAGCTGACGAAATCGACAGCATGAGGCATGGATACAATCCGCGCCACTACTATGAAAAGAACCGTGAGTTGCATCTGATAATCAATCAGCTTCTTGAAGGCTATTTTTCACCGGAAGACCGGTCACTTTTTCATCCGATCGCAAGGACGTTGCTTGAGGGCGACCGCTTCTTTGTCCTTGCAGATTATGCATCGTACATAGATTGCCAGCAAAGTGTTGGGGAATCATATGCCGAGACAGAAAAATGGTCTGAAATGGCAATTTTTAATGTTGCGAGATCCGGCAAATTTTCAAGTGATCGGGCAATTAAGGAATATGCTGACAACATTTGGCACATAAAACCAATTAAGCAGTCCTGTGCGTGAAATACTTTCTGTCCGGCAAGCATGTATTGAGGCATTTGGAGAAGCCGTGTGTTTACTGCTCATCCACGGATGAGCTCTATGAGCTGGATGAAGCAGGTTTTGACTTTCTAAGGTCTTGCGCCATTCCGGGTGGTTGCGACTCATCGCGGGCCGATGCGGATTTCATAGACTTTTGTATCTCCGAAGGGATATTGACTGTCGATCCGGTCAGTCTTGACAGACCGCTCATAATTCAGTCACCAATCCCGTCGCTGCGCTATCTGGAGTTGCAAATTACCAACCGCTGCAATCTCAGGTGCAGGCACTGTTATATCGGTGGGACTGATAACAGTGAATTATCGATAACACAGCTTAAATCAGTCCTTGATGAATTTGAAGCCATGCAGGGTCTGCGACTGCTCATTACCGGTGGAGAGCCACTTATGCATTCTCGTTTTTCAGAACTGAATTACATGCTCCCTGCATATTCATTCAGAAAGATTCTATTCACGAACGGACTTTTGCTGAAGCAGGATCAGCTTAATAATCTGCATGTTGATGAGATACAAATCAGTGTCGATGGCATGGAACGTGGACATGATGCAATGAGAGGCGCCGGCACATTCCGTATAGTAATCCAAAATCTGAAGTTGGCTGTTGAGGCCGGGTTTGCAGTTTCGATATCTACTATGATTCATCGCGAAAATCTGACTGAATTTGATGAAATGGAGGCTTTATTTAAGAGCATAGGTATCCGTGACTGGACTGTAGATGTCCCGTGCTGCGAAGGCAGATTAATGGAAAATGATAGCCTTTACATGCCTCCTGAAATCGGGGGGAAATTAATGCGCTTTGGTTTCGGGGGTGGGCTTCATGAAGGAGCGGTGGGTTATGGCTGTGGCCTTCACCTGGCTGCCGTTATTGCAAATGGGGAGATATGCAAATGCGCTTTCTATGCTGAACATTCGGCAGGCACCATACGTGACGGCTTGGCTAAAGCATGGGCTGGGATCAGGCCGGTCAATCTAGAAGAACTCGAGTGTGCAAAAGCCTCCTGTGACATGATTAATGAATGCCGCGGAGGGTGCCGCTATCGCGCAAGTTTATCGTGCGGACAGCAGGTCGGAACCGGTCTTGAGCGTGACCTTTACAAATGCTTTCATTATGGTATAATGAAATAAAATTGGCAATAAGCCCATATTTTCAAAAATCGATTTTCAGAAGAGAGGACTGTATATGAAAATTAAAAAGGTGTCGAAAAAAGGATCATTGACCTGCAAGTGTAAAGGATCTTGCTAAAACAGCGTAAAGATAGCGTATACGGTATAATTGGGGTCCTGACGGACCCCAATTATTTTTAATACTTTAATCCTGAAGAGAGCCTGGGGGCTATTTTGATAATCGCTCAGTTCATCTTGTCGTTTCTTGTCTTCTTTATTTTCGTTTCTCCGGCAATTACAGCTGACAATATTCCAGCTTCTTCCGAACAGGCCAATCCTGCACCACAGGTTGACCAGCAGAAGGCCGACCTGGAATTTCTTCTTGGTTACGATAATGAAATCCACGGAAAATGGGAAGCTGCTCTGAACAATTATTCCAATGCACTCAAAAAAGATCCTTCGTCGGCTTATCTGAGAACCCAGGTTGGACGAATGCTTGTCAAGTTGGGAAAGATACCAGAGGCAATTTCAACTATGGAGCAGACAATCCGGGGAAAGCCGGATTATGTTCCTGCAATGATCTACTTGGCAGAACTATATAATTCGCAAAAGCGGGTTGATGAGGCTATTAGTTTATATAAGAAAGTTTTGAAGTTGCAGCCTGACAAAACAGAAGCTCTTATATCACTAGGTGTTATTTATGCCTCCAAGGGCGAATTTGAAAAGGCGCAGGGGTACTTCGAAGAGATATTGAAGAAAGACCCCGATAATATCATGGCTCTCTATTACTTAGGCACGGTGTTTGTCGAGAAAAAAAAGTATGATGCAGCAGAGGAGCAATTTAAGAAAATAACGGATCTGAATCCATCATTTGATGCGGCTTACTTGAATTTGGGCCTTATAGCAGAAATCAGAGGACATGCCAAGGAAGCCGAAGAATATTACTCTCAGGCTCTGGAACTCAATCCGCAGAATATCTTCGTAAGGGAACGGCTTGCGCAGGTATATATTTCTGACAAGTCATATGACAAGGCTGTGAAAGAGCTGGAGGAGATCGCAAAAAATATTCCCAATGTCGATGTCCACATGAAGCTAGGGATGTTATATCTTCAGGAGCGGGAATATGATAAAGCAGTTTCTGAATTTAGAATTGTCACCGAGGCGAAGCCCGGGGATATTCAATCCAGATATTATCTCGCGCTGTCACTTGACGAATTGAAGCGTTATGACGAAGCTATAGAAGAGTTAAAGAAAATCCTCTCGAGCGATCCTAAGAACCTCAATGCATTTCTGACTCTGGCTTTTATTTACACAAAACAGAACAAGTTGGACGAGGCAGCTAAAGTATATGAGGAAATATTGACATTCGACAGTACGAAGGCTGAAATCTTCAGTCAGCTTGCGAGTTTGTATGTGCAGATGAAGGAGTATAAGAAGGCTGACAGCGTGATTTCCAGAGGGATGCAGCTATTTAAAGACAATGACGAACTCTATTTCAGCAAGGCAGTGCTTTGTGAGAAGACCGGTAAATTTGATGACATGGTTGATGCCTTGAATAAGGTCATAAAAATAAACCCTAAACATGCAGATGCCTTAAACTATCTCGGCTATAGTTACGCAGAAAAGGGAATTCACCTGCAGGAGGCTTTTTCACTGATCCAGAAAGCGCACGATCTGAAGCCAGACAGCGGCTATATTCTTGATAGCATGGGATGGGTCTATTTCAAACTGGGCAAGTATAAGGAAGCAATCAAGTATCTGGATATGGCTATTCAATCTGTGAAGGATGACCCGGTCTTCTTTGAGCACCTGGGCGATGTCTATAACGCAATGGGAAGACACAAGGAGGCTTTAGAAGCATGGCGGCAGGCCATTAAGTATCAGGATAAGGAAGAAGGCGTGAAAACCCGGGTTGAAGATAAAATCAAGAAGTTAGAAACTAAAGAAAAAGGCAAGTGATCCTTCTTTTTTTGACTGAGAACAGTTCCGTCTTATGATAACCTTGCATGCTCCGGCAAAGATCAATTGGTCATTATATGTTCTTGGCAAACGCAACGATGGATATCATAATATCCTGTCGCTTATGCAGCTCATTGGCTTATACGATACGATAACTTTTGAAAAAGCAGCGGATATAGAACTTCATTGCGATATGCATATGCCACAGGAGCAGAATCTGGTATTTAGAGCCGCTGTCCTTCTGAAGGAGCAGAAACATACTGCTTTAGGAGCAAAAATAACCTTGCAAAAAGAAATACCATCCGGTGCTGGGTTGGGCGGAGGCAGCAGCGATGCCGCATATACGCTTATGGGTTTGAACCAGCTATGGGGTCTTGGATTGAAACAACAGGAATTGATGGACCTGGCAATCTCCCTGGGCTCAGATGTGCCTTTTTTCTTGGCCGGTTCTGCGGCGATAGTTAAGGGCAGGGGAGAGGTACTGCATCCTGTAATCCTGCTTAAAGCGCATTCTGTGTTGATCGTAAAGCCGGAGGTTTCTGTATCGACAGGGTGGGCCTATGGAATGATAGATGTTTCCAGGATCAACATGGATATGGTTCAGAATTTGACAAATAATGAGGAAAAGCTTAATAATATCAAGCTAATAATTAGAACCCTTGAAGATGGGCATCTGCATTCTTTGCAGATGGCGCTTCATAATGATTTTGAGATGGCAGTTTTTGAGAAGCATCCTGAAATAGGAGAAATCAAACATAAGATGCTTGTTGCCGGCGCAGCAGCAGCTTTAATGAGCGGAAGCGGGTCGGCTGTATTTGGTCTTTTTGAAACATATGAAAAAGCGGTTGAAACAGCCGCTTTATTCCCTTCTTTCTGGAACCGGATTGTAGGTACGCATCAAGCCGGAAATGATGGGTTAGCATTTACCCATTAATTTGGGGCGTCGACAAGTGGAAAGTCAGCAGATTTTGGATCTGCCATCCCCAGGTTCGAATCCTGGCGCCCCAGTCAGTTTGTGCTTTAGGCACGGGAGGGTTTATTAGATTTGAAATCATGGGGGAGATTGAGTATGCCTAACGGAATTCAGCTTATCACTGGCAATGCTAACAGGGGGCTGGCAGCAAAGGTCAGCGAATATATAGGGATTCCATTGACCGATACAACCGTCACCACTTTCAGTGACGGAGAGCTTATGGTGCAGATTAATGATAATGTCAGGGGGTCGGATGTTTTTGTGCTGCAGTCGACCTGCACACCAATCAATAATAATATTATGGAACTGCTTCTTATTATAGATGCTCTTAAGCGGGCCTCTGCCAGCAGAATCACAGCAGTGATACCATATTACGGATATGCCAGGCAGGACAGGAAAGTACAGCCGCGCGTGCCCATTTCTTCCAAGCTTGTTGCTGATCTGCTTACAGCGGCTGGAACAAACCGCATCCTTACGATAGACTTGCATGCGGGGCAGATACAGGGCTTCTTCAATATTCCGGTCGATCATTTATATGCTGCCCCTGTTTTGCATGATTACTTTAGAAATTGCGAGTTTAAAGACCTTGTAATCGTGTCTCCAGATGCAGGTGGTGTTGAAAGGGCCAGATCATTTGCAAGAAGGCTCGATGCTTCTCTGGCGATTATAGATAAAAGGCGTGAAGCTGCCAATGTATCGAAGGTTATGCATGTAATTGGAGATGTAAAAGGTATGGATGCTATTATTCTTGACGACATGGTAGACACTGCAGGGACTACTACACAGGCTGCTCGGGCTCTTATGGATAATGGTGCACGCCGTGTCTTGGCTGCTTGCACGCATGCAGTGCTTTCAGGGCCTGCAATAGAGAGGATAAATTCATCCCCTCTTGAAAAGGTGATAGCTACTGATACCATACCTCTTGATGATAAACTTTCGATTTGCAGCAAATTGAGGATTCAGTCCGTAGCATCACTTTTGGGAGAAGCGATAAAGCGAATTCATGAAGAGAGTTCAGTGAGTTCATTATTTTCATAATAAATCGAATTAAGCAATATATTTTAGGAGGTAATTATGGAGAAGCATAATCTTAATGTTTCAAGCAGAGCAGCTCTAGGCAAGGGAGGCGCCCGCGGTCTTAGAAGGAAGGAACTGATTCCGGGAGTCATGTATCGTGGCGGAGACTCTTTGCCGATAGAAATTGCTGCAAAGGAGCTGTCTCAGTTCATAAGTAAGACGGCAGGCGAACAGGTTCTTGTCAACCTTAATTTCCACAATGACACAAAAATGGCCATAGTCAAGGATTACCAGGTGGATCCGATACGCGGTGGCTTGCTCCATGTTGATTTTCAGGAGATTTCAGCAACGGAGGAGATCAAGATATCTGTTCACATAGTGACTACCGGCGAGTCAATAGGGGTCAAGAGAGATAAAGGTATTCTGCAATACGGAGTAAGAGAAATGGAGATCGAGTGCCTGCCTGAGAAGATCCCCGGGCATATAACCGTTGATATTTCGAATCTGGGCATCGGGCAGTCGATTCATGTAAGGGATATTCAGCTTGGGGAAGGGATCAAGCTTTTGTCAGATCCTGGAGAGATGATTATTGCTGTTACTACCATCAAGGAAGAGGTGGCTGCTGCGCCTGAAGCCGCTGCTGAAGTAGCTGAGCCGGAAGTAATAAAAAAGGGTAAAAAACCTGAGGAAGGCGAAGAGAAAGAAAAAGAAAAATAATCTTGGGGGCGTCGTGTCTTTGCGGGACTATTATTATGCGCGCGGGCAGGCGCCTTTTTTCTGTTAGAATGCTTCAGTAAAGAATATGTGGTTAATTGCTGGACTCGGTAATCCGGGTGAAAAATATTCGGCTACGCGCCATAATATCGGGTTCATGGTGCTTGACGATCTTGCTGAAAGAAACAGCATATCGTTTTCTGCCAAGGATGAGTATCTGATCGGCAAAGGCACAATAGAGCGCGTCAATGCAACTCTTATTAAACCGCTCACTTACATGAATCTTAGCGGTGCTCCAATTAAAAAAGTTCTAAAGAAGAGCAATCTCATCCACGATGGAGAAATCAGTAATCTCATAGTCGTCCATGACGATTTGGATCTTAACGTAGGAATTGTAAAGATAAGGAGAAATGGATCTTCAGGCGGTCATAAGGGGATAGAATCCATAATTGGCGAAACCGGCACAAAGGAATTTATCAGGATCAAGATTGGTATTGGAAGGGACTCCGGAATCCCCGTGGAGGATTTTGTGCTTCGCAAATTCAGACCGGCTGAAAAGAAGGGCATTGAAGATGGTATACTCAAAGCAGTGAATGCAATCGAATTGATTCTTGCCGGCGGCATTGAGAAGGCTATGAATGAATGTAACCGAGCCGCTAAAACATAGAATCGCTGATATGAATATCATCATAAAAAATATACCTGAAGAACAAATCATCTCGGACGTCCTTATTCTGCCTTTCTTTGAAGATCAATTCATTGAGTTGTACGACAGTATTGACAAGTTTGTTGGTGGACTTATTTCAGCAGTCTGCAGGTCAGGGGATTTTACCGGTAAACTTGGACAGGTCATGCTGCTTCCGGCACGGCAGATAAATTCGTCCAGGCTATTGTTTGCCGGATTAGGTAAGCTGGATGAGATTACACAGGAGAGGATACGCCAGGCAGGATCGAAGGCATTTTCTGCGCTGCGTGACCTTGGTGTTGCTGATATTGCGTTATCGACAAAAGTCTTGAATCTGACGGCACCTGGAAACAAATTTGCTCAGAAACCGGCTTTTTATTTCATAGAAGGCGGGCTGCTTGGCATGCACCGCTTCGAAAGATATAAGACAGGATTGAAGAGCAAGAAAGGCGGCAAGGCAAAGCAGAATGTTTCGACTATTTCAGTCATTGATGCAGACAAATTGTTTAACGGCGTCTGGCTTCTGAATGTTACAGCTGCAACATGCCTGGCTAGGGATCTTATAAATACCCCGGCGAATGATCTGACGCCGTCCGCATTTGCAGAGCTTGCAAAGTCAACGGGGAGCAATCAGATAAAGGTTAAGGTGCTCGAAAGAAAAGAAATTGAAAAAATTGGAATGGGAGCATATCTTGCCGTGACAAAAGGGTCGGATCAGCCCCCTAAATTTGTCATCATGGAATACGAAGGGAAAAAGGAAAAGTCGCTTGTCTTAATCGGCAAGTCTGTAACCTTTGATAGCGGCGGGCTTGATATAAAACCGGGCGAAGGCATGGAAAGAATGAAGTATGATATGGCTGGAGGGGCAGTCGTGCTTGCTGTCATGAAGACAATTTCAGAAATGAGATTGCCTGTGAAAGTCACTGCAATACTGCCGGCCGTAGAAAATCTGATCGGCGGAAGTGCAACCAGGCCTGGCGATGTGGTAAAGACGCTAAGCGGTAAGACCGTGGAGATTATCAGCACTGATGCAGAAGGCAGGCTTACGCTTGCAGATGCTGTTGGATATGCCATAAAATATATAAAGCCGCGCGCAATTATAGATATAGCGACTCTCACCGGAGCGTGCAGTATGGCATTTGGTGGCGAGGCAATAGCGATGATGGGCACAGATTCTGAGCTTATGAGTCATCTTAGGGTAGTCTCCGAAGAGGTGCATGAAAGAGTTTGGCCCATGCCCTTGTTTGATGAATATGGAGAATACCTGAAGAGCGACATTGCCGATATTAAGAATGTAGGCGGCAGGAAAGGGGCGCTGTCATCATCGGCGTATTTCTTGAAGGAATTCACTGGTGATACACCATGGATTCATCTGGATATCGCCGGCGCAGCCTGGAGCGATAAAGACCGCCCGTATTCTGCCAAAGGCGCTACTGGAGTGGGGGTTAGACTGCTGCTAAATTTGATTAAGGAGATTTCCCAATGATATACATGATTATAGTTCTAGTAGTGCTTGCACTTCCATCAATGGCTTTCGCCTGGGGTCCAATGACGCACATATATCTGGGAAATGAAATATTCTCTTTTGCTCCGCTTCTTCCCGCCGGTATATTGGCTCTTATAAGGAAATACAGACAGGATTTCTTATATGGCAATTTGATGGCAGACACAATTCTTGGGAAGAAATATCTTCCTGATGATAAAAGTTCGCATAGTTGGGAGATGGCTTTCAATCTGCTTGACTATGCCAAGACCGGCCCCGAAAAAGCCTTTGTCTACGGCTATCTTTGCCATCTGGCGGCAGACACAGTAGCCCACGAGACTCTGACCGAGGACCTGAAGGATGTGGGGCACACGTGGCTTGAATTGAAGGCTGACAGCGTAATAGACAAGGTTTACTGGCTTCAGTATGTCACAATGAACCGACAGATGAAAAAGAAGCATGAGAGATTTCTTGAGGAATCTGTTGAAAGCTATATTTTTTCCTTTAAGACAAATAAAAGGATATATAAGGGGATTGTATTTCTCTCGCTTCTGAACAAGAAAAGAAAGAGAGGGATTGATAAAGAGCATATAGAACGGCTGCATGGTGAGTCTATTCTCAGAATGGTGGATCTCCTTAGCAATGGCAAGAAATCGGACGTCGCGGAAAGAAGCCCTTTATAATAATCCTCTTTGTCCGCAAACTATATTTCTAACAAGAAAGCGCTATTTTAATAATTTCTATTATGATTGTCTCTGAAAAGCAACTACGATGTTAGATAAATGCTATCTTCAGCCTGCCTTTGCAGTTGAAATGCTTCTGGAAAAGCTTTCCGGTTATATCACTTCCGTGGAAAAACAGCGTATAGAAGAATGCTATGGCAGAGTAGCGGCTTCAGACATACTATCGCCCGAAGACCTGCCTGGTTTTGCACGGGCTACAATGGACGGATACGCACTAAAAGCAGCTGATACGTATGCGGCCAAAGAAACTATACCGGCTTGCCTGAAAATTAGTGGCGAGGTTTTTATGGGCGAGAACCCCGGCTTTGAAATAATCTCGGGGCAAGCTGCGAAAATTCCGACGGGTGGAATGATTCCTCCAGGTGCTGATGCCGTGGTTATGCTGGAGCATACACGATCAATATCAGATGATACGATAGAGATACTTGAGCCGGTTGCACAGGGTGAAAACGCCATCAAAAGAGATGGAGATACCAGAAAAGGCTCGGTTGTGATCCGGAAAGGAAGAAAACTAAGGGCGCAAGACGTTGGGGCGCTGGCTGGTACAGGCATAACTTCAATTGATGTATTCAAAAAACCGATAGTTAATCTGCTTTCTACTGGAGATGAAATTGTACCGGCCGACTGCCGGGTCAGTCAGGGGCAGGTAAGAGACATAAACTCTTTTACGCTTTCCGGTCTGATATCTGAAGAAGGCGGGGTTGTATACAAAAAATGGATTTTAAAGGATGATTACAATACAATCAGAAATTGTGTTGAACAATCACTTCAGGAGGCGGACCTGATTGTCATCATAGGCGGCACATCTGCCGGGACTCGGGACATGACCGCAAAGATCATAGATGACATAGGTAATCCAGGAGTGCTTTTTCACGGAGTAGCAGTGAAACCGTGCAAACCCCTGATCGGAGGCATTGTGCAGGATAAGCCTGTTCTTGGACTGCCCGGCCACCCGGCTGCAGCAGTCGTTTCATTCAATCTTTTCATCGCGCCTTTAATCAGGCGGCTGTCAGGCGCCGATTTATCTCCAAGGTTTATGAAGACGGTAAGAGCTAGAATGGGAAAGTGCATTGTATCGGCTGCCGGTAGAGAAGATCACATCCGGGTTTATGTAGAACATCGGGAGGGAGAACTTGAAGCAATTCCCATTTTTGGGAAATCTGGATTAATTACTACGCTTGTCAATGCGGATGGAATTGTCATAATTCCTTCCTCAAAATTGGGAATCGACAAGGGTGAATCGGTTACAGTAAATCTCTTTTAGGGGGTTGTTTCAGACGTGATAGATATAGTTCGAAACCTACACGGTCGCATAGGACGGCCACTCAATTTTATGGAAGTATGCGGTACTCATACGGTGGCTATTTTTCGTCATGGCATCAGAAGTCTCCTTCCTGATGGGCTGAAATTGCTCAGTGGTCCCGGATGTCCTGTATGTGTGACTTCGATCAGAGACGTTGATACTGCGATAGCCATTGCATGCCGCGAAGACGTAATACTTACGACATTCGGCGATATGATGAGGGTCCCTGGAGGGACCAAATCGCTGATGGAAGTGAAAGCTGAAGGGGCTGACATACGCATTGTCTATTCACCCCTTGACTCTCTTAAGATCGCAAGAGACAACCCCAGCAAAAAGGTCGTATTTTTTTCAGCCGGCTTTGAGACGACAGCACCATCGGCTGCTGCAACAGTTTCTGAAGCAGAGAGGGTGGGGATCCCTAACTTCTATATTTATTCGGTTCACAAAGTTGTGCCGCCCGCCCTTGAAGCGCTTCTTCTTTCAGACGATGTAAGGATTGACGGGTTCATTCTGCCGGGACATGTAAGCACGATTATCGGCACTAAGCCGTACAAATTCATTCCGGACAGATATTCTATACCATGCGCAGTGACCGGCTTTGATGCAAATGATATATTCGGCGGAATCGCCATGCTACTGAAGCAGACGCTGGATCGGAAAGCGTTGGTGGAGGTCGAATATAAGACCGTCGTAAAAGAAGAAGGAAATCCAAAGGCAGTAAAGTTTATAGAGGAAATTTTCGAGCCTGCTGACAGCTATTGGCGAGGCATTGGTGTTATACAAGGCAGCGGGCTTAAACTGCGGAAGTCCTGGGAACACAGAGACGCTGAAAAGGTCTTTGATCTCGCTATTCCTGATGCATCAGAGCCTAAGGGCTGCATGTGCGGACTAGTACTGAGAGGGATCAAGATGCCTTCTGATTGCCCACTTTTTGCAAAAGCCTGTACGCCTGACAAGCCGGTTGGGGCATGTATGGTCAGCTCTGAAGGCAGCTGCGCAGCTTATTATAGATATAGAGACGTCCTGGAGAGATGACAAACATTCACCTCTAAAACAGAGTCCGCTCTTTAGTGCTATCAGTCACCAAACGGCAGTATGGGCATTACATAGACATCGACGTCCTTGACTCCAGCCACACCCTGAGCTGCCTTCTTTATATTTGCAGCAAGCACTTCTTCTTGATATGGCGACGCGCTTGTTTTGATAGCTATGACGCCTTTCCTTGCATAGATTTCAGAGTCAGGAGCATAATCCAGAATTGCAACTTTTACTCTGGCCGACAGAAGCATATCTTGTAAAACCTCCTGCGACTCGCCGGTTGTCTTGAAATGGTCCAGTCCTACGGTATCTAATATTACGGCAACAGCGTCATCTACAGTTATTTTCTTGATATGGATAATCAGGTCATAAAGGCTCGAATCGTTGGTATCAATACCGTAGACATGCTGACTCCATTTTCTTCTCTCTTCATCATCATTTCTCAGAATGCGCGCAGCCTCTCTCTCGGATATCTTTTCGCGCTCCACTTCCCATTTTATACGGTCCGACATATCGGCGATTATCCTTATTTTCAATGCATGAGATATATCTTTAAGCAAAAATTGTCCAGCCAGTCCATGATAGACAATATTGTCCTTCAGCATATGCTCAAGAAATGCAACCTGATAGTAGGCAATAAATTTTTCTTTGCCGTACGTTACTTTCTCCAAAGCGGACGGTGCATCATGCAAAGCCCTAACAAGCTTGACTTCAGGTACATCGAATTCCCGAGACGCTTCGATAATCGCTTCGCGCGCGATGCATTCATACCCTAGTTTTGCCGCAACTTTTTCAGCGATCTCCTTGCCTTTTGTGTATGATCCTCTTGATATTGAGATGATGGACATTATAATCCTCCTGAATTATCTGCAATGTAATGTGTATTTATTCCGCATGCAACAATGATTTAAAGTATATCAACAGCCTCATGAAAAAGTAAAACTGTGTTAAGTTGAGGTCTATGAAGTCATGTTGCAATATTACGCGTCATCCCTGTGCGCACTTATGTCTGATGCCGACGTTTCGGCTGGACATATCTTGACGGGCTCTGTTTTGCAATAAGGATATTTAACTGTTTCACATTCCCAGAATACAAGATTGGGACAGTTGTCGCGGCAGTGTTTATAATCTATTTTATTGAAAAGTCTGGTTATCGAATCACCCTTTGACACGAACCAGCGGTCCTGTTCTAATATATCTTTCAAACCGGAACGCTCTAAAACATGGGCGACAGGGGTTTTAACATTAGCTAAATATATCTCCACTCCCTGTTTTCTTAGATCAAGTATGAGCTCACGCATTTCATCAACGCCGGTTGAATCAATTTTATTGACCATTTCGAGGTCAAGCAGAATGTATTTGAGATGTTCTTTGAACATCTCGGCTTTTTCAAGAACTGATTTGCGAAAAAATTCTGCATTCGCGAAATATATCGAAAAATCCGGCAGCAGATAGATAATTTGCGGGCAGATAGGCAATTTCTTTGCTTCCGCATTCACAAAAATCTCTGAGCGTGGGTCACGAGTAAGCATGATAATGCGCGGCGACATGGATTCCCACAGGAAAAGCAGCAAAGATAATGCAATGCCGATAAATATCGCATAATCAGGCTTTGTTATGACTGCCAAAAAGAAAGTTGTTAATGCCACAATGCCATCGTGCTTATTGGTACGGAGTAATTTTACAAACTGGCTTTGTTTAATCAGTCCGACAACTGCCGAAATAACTATGGCTGCCAAAGTTGCCTTTGGAAGATGGTGAAACGCTGATGTAAAAAAAACTAAAGTTGCAATAACAATGCATCCGGAAAATACATTAGACAGAGCAGTTCTACCACCTGATTGCAGGTTGACAGCGCTGCTCGAAAAAGAACCGCTTACCGGATAAGCATGGAAAAAGGATCCGACTACGTTTGCTGCTCCCTGGCCGATCAGCTCCTGGTCGATATCAACAGGCTGTTTTGTCTGTTCGGCAATTGTTTTTGTGATCGCCATAGCTTCCATGAAGCCGACAATGGCGATGATAATGCCGGGACCTATAAGCCGGAAGATGGCCTCGAGGTTACTTGCAGCGGAGACTACACCATGTATATTCATCTGGTCCTGCGGGACCATAGGCCCCATATACTGCCAGAATGGAACGATGATGGAAGGCATACCCGAAGGCATATCTCCGATAGTCTTTACACCGTATGTATCAACTCCCAAAAGATAGCTGATACATGTTGTAACTGCCAGGGCTATCATTGTAACCGGTAATTTCTTGTTGATGATGCGTCCGCCGAAAATAATCGCTAATGAGAAAAGCCCGATCCCCAAAGTGTAAAGATTAGCATGAGGCGCATTCTTTATGATATCCACAAAAATCGGAAAAATAAACTCGCTATCTCTTACCTGAATGCCAAACAGATGTTTAATCTGAGTGGTAGCAATAATTATCGCGGCTGCATTGGTAAATCCTATAATCACGGGATGAGACACGAACCTCATTACAAATCCCAGCTTCAGTACACCCATTATTAGCTGAAATGTGCCGACTATGGCAGCCAGGTTGATTGCAATAATAATAAATTCTTGAGAGCCTGGCTTTGCGAAAGGAAGAACAGATGCAAATGTTAGTAAACTCACAATAGCTACAGGTCCGGTCGCAAGCTGGCTTGACCGACCCCACAGAGCAGCAACAATCGGCGGTATGCTTGCCCCATATAACCCATATATAGGGGGCAGACCAGCGATCATGGCGTTAGACATGGACTGAGGAATGAGTACTGCAGCAACAGTAATCCCGGCTATCAGATCAGGAACCACATCTTGTTTTCTGTATGACCGCAGCCAGCTGATAAAAGGAAACAATCTTCTCATTGCCAAAGTCTCAGACGTTAGAGTAATAGTGTATTATGCTAAAGATTCGTCAGGAATCTATACATTCACTATTTCATATGTATAACTGACTTTGGCAGAGCCTTCAAGTGTTGCTTTAACTGAGCAATATTTATCTAACGATAACTCGATAGCTTTTTTTACCGCATATTCAGAAACGTCTCTTCCAGTTATTGTATATTCCAGCTTGATGTCAACGAATTTGTGAGGGTGGCTTTCAGCTTTTTTCCCAGTTACAGCGACTCTAATGTCTATAATGTCCTGACGCTTTTTACTGAGCACAGATGCGACATCCATGGCAGAACAACCACCGGTTGCAACAAGCAGCATCTCCATGGGTGTCATGGCAGTTAGTGCCTTGCTAGCTTCGGGGTTCGCATCCATTACTACTGTATGGCCAGATCCGGACTCGCCAACAAATTGTAACCCGTCAACCCATTTCACGGTAGCTTTAAGCATTGTTGCCTCCTGTCTCCTGGTTTTAGACTGATATTATACTTATTGCTAGGGATTGGTCAGCTGGATCCGCTGGATACCAGACGCCTTTCCGCTCTGTTCGTCAATTTCTATCACAACTGCAGACAATACAGCCTTTCCCTCTGCAACATTGAACTTTCTGGGCATATGGGTGAGGAATTTATCGATTATCTCTTCCTTCTCTATCCCAATAACTCCGCCGGACGGTCCTGTCATGCCGACATCAGTAATGTATGCAGTGCCGCCGGGCAGAATCCTTTCATCGGCTGTTTGAACGTGCGTGTGTGTGCCGATTACCGCACTGACCTTGCCATCGACATAATACGCAAATGCCAGCTTTTCAGAGGTAGCTTCAGCATGGAAATCTATGATTATAATCTTAGCTGATTCCACTATCTTCTGAAGAGCGATCTTTGCAGTCCTAAAAGGACAGTCAAGTGTGTTCATGAATATCCTTCCTGAAATATTTAGGACAGCCACTGGAAACTTCTTCAATGCCTTAAAAATGACACTTCCTATCCCAGGCACTTCAGGAGGATAGTTGAGTGGTCGCAGAATGCGTTGTTCCTTAATCAGATACGGTATGGCTTCCTTTTTATCCCAGACATGGTTGCCCGTAGTCAGAATTTCTATCCCGCAAGAGAAAAGTTCTTTTGCTGTCGGTTCAGTGATTCCAAACCCGCCGGCCGCGTTCTCTCCGTTGGCTATAACTGAATCGATCTTATATCTGCTGACTATATTTGGCAATAAGACTTTTACAGCCTGCCTGCCTGGTTTGCCGACTATGTCACCTATAAACAATATCTTCATGCGATTATTTAGCGTAATCTACATGGCGCGATTCCCGTATAACCGTAACTTTTATCTGGCCTGGATATGTGAGTTCTGATTCTATCTTCTTGCCTAGGTCTCTTGCCATAAGAGAGCACATGTCGTCATTAACCAGTTCAGGTTTTACGATCAGACGGATCTCCCTGCCAGCCTGTATAGCATAACACTTATCCACACCGGAAAATGACATTGCCATCTCCTCAAGTTTTTCGAGGCGTTTAAGATACAGCTCAATACTTTCCCTCCTTACGCCCGGCCGTGCTGCCGAAAGAGCATCTCCAGCGGCTACGAGAGCAGATTCCACCCATAGTGTCTCGACGTCACCATGATGCGCCATGATGGCGTTGATTACAGCCTCGGACTCACCATATTTCTTAGCAAGGGAAGCGCCGATCTCCTGATGCGAGCCCTCCATCTCATGGTCGACCGCTTTGCCGATATCATGAAGAAGTCCTCCCCGCTTTGCTAGCTTGGTATCTACGCCTAACTCTCCAGCCATCATTCCGGAAAAAAAGGCAACTTCCTTGGAGTGCTGCAACACGTTCTGCCCGTATGAGGTTCTATATTTAAGTCTGCCTATCAGTTTAATAATTTCGGGATGGACGCCTGAAATCCCTAATTCAAATACGGCTTTTTCCCCTTCCTCCCGAATTGTAGACTCGACCTCTTTTCTCACCTTTTCGACTACCTCTTCGATGCGTGCAGGATGTATTCTCCCGTCAGTGACCAATTTCCCGAGTGCAAGGCGGGCAATTTCACGTCTGACAGGATCATGTGCTGACAGAGTAACCATCTCAGGAGTATCGTCGACTATGATATCGACTCCTGTTGCAGCCTCAAACGCCCGTATGTTCCTTCCTTCACGACCGATGATCCTGCCCTTCATTTCGTCACCTGGAAGACTCACTGCTGAAACTGTGGCATCTGCGACATGATCGGCTGCATAACGCTGAATAGCAAAGCTGATGACCTCGATAGCTTTTTTCTCTGCATTTTCTCTTGTCTCATCTTCGATACGTTTGATAAGTTTGGCGGCCTCGAATCTAGATTCCTCCTCAATTCTTCTAAAGAGCTCTTGCCGGGCTTCTTCGGAGCGCATGCCGGCAATGTTTTCAAGAGTCTGCATTTGTTCTTTGATAAGCTGAAGGTTTCTATTTTCCTGCTCGTCTATTTGCCTCTCCCTTAAACCAAAATCTTTTTCTTTTTTCGACAAATCATTCTCTTTTTTCTCGATTTGGTCAATTTTCTTCTCAAGAGATTCTTCTTTCTGTCTTAATCTTTTGTCTAAGTGGTTAAGTTCCTTTGTCCTCTCACGGATTTCTCGTTCAGCTTCTGCCTTTGCCTGGTATACCGCATCTTTTACTGAAACCGCAGCATCTTTCTTAATTACTTCAGCCTCTCTTTTTGCCTCTTCAAGCTGGCGTACCCGATCCTTCTCGAGGGCTTCCTGTTGAGATTTCAAATTTTTCTTGTAAACAAATATAAACGCAAAACTACTCAGGACTCCAGCAACAGCGGCGATCAGGATGTAAAGAATTGTGGACGTCATGTTTAGAATCCTCCTCTATCGTAATGAAAAGAGGGGGAAAACAGATAGCATTTATAGCAGGCACAAAAAATGTGCAGGATAGCTATCAAAACGCCCCTCTCTTACTGTCGAATACAGTTGCTTCGGTCTAAACTTGCCGATGCTAGGAAGAGGCTGATAGCGATGAAACTTTAATAAGACAGGTCCAGAAAGCCTTGAAGGAGCATTGGCGAAAATGGCATTGGCAGACCAGAGATGCATAATCCAGCATTTACAAGTCTTTCTCTATGAATAAGGGTCTTCATCAATGCCCTGCTCCTGTATATCCTCTGCGACATTCGCCTATCAACCTGTTACCTATGCATTTGCATAATCTATGTTTAAGACAGATTCACTGTCAGTGCAGTTTTTGTTATAACCCACCCTGCCGTGTAGTAAAAAATTAGATCCCCGTATTTGATAGTGGGTGCCTTGAAGGTACCTTAGGCTTTCTCCGCAGGGGGAGACTTGCACACCGAATACCTAACATCGGCTCCCTAAAGATCTAACTTGCCGGGATCAACTTTTTTACTTAATCACGTACAGGGCAGGCAAGCTATCTATACTATATTTATACCAGAATCTGCGGTATGTAGGCAACTATAATGTGAGATGAAGTCGTTATAGCTTGGTTCTAAATAATAAAACATGTATAATGATGCTAAAAAAAGGGGGTCCAAATATGAATATCAACAGAATCCTTTTCCCTACTGATTTTTCGGAAGGTGCGCTTGCTGCTTTACCAAATGCTGTTGACCTGGCTAAATCGTATGGTGCCAAGCTCTATCTTCTCCATGTAATCTATGACATGAGTATGGCTTCCGGCTTGCATGTACCCCACATTTCGCTAGACGCTCTATATAACGAAATGGAAAAGAGCGCTGTGAAGGAACTTAACAATTTTGGAGCTGAGCTCAGACGGGAGCTGACTGGTGTGGAATGCAAGGTCATCAGAGGAGTCCCTTATGATGAGATACTAAAATTTGCAGCAGGTAATGATATAGATATTATTGTATTGGGCACTCACGGGCGCCATGGCATTGATCGCGTTATCTTTGGAAGTACTGCTGAAAAGGTAGTTAGAAATGCAACATGCCCCGTATTGACAGTGAGGAGTAATACAGGGAAATAATACAGGGAAAAACAGCTATTCTATTCAAAGACAGGAATTGAAGCACTAATTACAAGGCTTTCTCAAAAAAGAACAATTGACGGAACCAGCCCAATTGCAAACATCATAATGGCGCTTATGAATAGGGCGGCTGCAAGTCCAAGCGATGGTGTTGTCCCAACTGTTTCGCTCATAGGCTTCATATACATATTCATTATGATCCTGAGATAGAAATATGCTGAAACAGCACTAAACACAACAGCAATGATTACAAGCCATGTATATCCGGCATTGATGGCTGCCATGAAGATGTAGAATTTTCCGATAAAACCGGCTGTCGGCGGAATGCCAGCCAGAGAGAACATGAATACCAGCATAAGGGCTGCTGTAAATGGATGGCTCTTGGAAAGACCGTTATAATCAGAAATATTTTCGCCCTTTTCAAGAAGTATCACTATACCGAAAGCTCCGAGGTTCATAAACGTATAAATCATAAGATATACCTTCATTGCGTTCATGGCTTCATTCGTACCAGCAATCAAGGCTATGAGAATGTATCCAGCATGTGCTATGGATGAAAATGCGAGCATTCTTTTTATGTTCGTTTGTACGATGGCCATTATAGTTCCAACAGCCATGGTCAAGACCGAAATAACAAGCAGTATTGTCGTCCAGTAAGGCTCGAAAGTTTGATAGGCAGTGAAAAATATCCGTCCCAGGACGGCAAATGCGGCAGCTTTCGGAGCTGTAGACATGAAGGCAGTCACTGAAGTCGGAGCCCCTTCATATACGTCAGGCGCCCACATATGGAACGGCACAGCTGAAATCTTGAATGAAAATGCAACGATAATCAATATCATGCTGAGCATCAGTGGTAAGGTTGGAGGCGTTTGCCTCAGATATGACGCAATGCCATAAATGTCGGTAGTCGTTGTGAGGCCGTATACCATAGAAATACCATATAGAAGCAATGCCGATGAAAATGCACCCAGCAGAAAATATTTCATAGCCGCTTCAGATGAGCGGGGATCATGTTTTTTGACTCCGCAAAGAATGTACAGGCTAAGGGACATGAGTTCAATGCCCAGAAAAACCAGGATAAAATCTCTTGCGGAGGCCATGATCATCATTCCAGTCGTGGAGAAGAGCAGCAGGCTGTAATACTCACCGAAGTCTGCGTGCTCTATTTGAAGGTATTTAAGCGAAATAAGAATTGTAAGTATCAAACTAATCAAGAAGATCATCTTGAAATAGACGCTAAAATCGTCACTGATGAACATGCCGCCGAAGGCCTCACCCTTGCAAAGTGGCAACAAATAGATCACTATTGCTGAAACAACCACGCCGGTATAACCTAGAGGTTTCTTATTGGCAAAGACTAATTCAGCCAATAGAAGCAAACTGGCGACAGTGGCCATGATTATTTCCGGAATAACAGGTGTAACGTCTGGGAAGGGTATGTTCATTTCAATACCTCGACGATCTGCGCAGTAACATTCGCTTGTCCGGCGCTATTGATCCTATCCAGAAGTCCTTGCACAGAGGCATCCATGAAGCTAAGAAACGTATTCGGATATATGCCGATCCAAAAGACAAGAATTACCAGCGGGATCAAGGTCATCATCTCTCTCATTCCCATATCTTTCAAATCATGTTCCAGAAGGGCAGGATTAGTCTTTACAAAAAATACATTTTGGTAAAGCCAGAGCATATAGGCAGCGCCGATAATGACACCTGTAGCCGCTAAAATTCCAAGAGTCTTGGATGCCGTAAAACCCCCTACTAGTATAAGAAATTCCCCTATGAATCCATTGGTTCCCGGTAAGCCGATTGCGGCAAGCGTAAAAATCATGAAGAGCGTTGAATAAACCGGCAGGACCGTCGCGGCTCCTCCATAATCAGCTATAAGCCTAGTATGCGTTCTTTCATAAACAATTCCGACTAGAAGGAAGAGTGCGCCGGTTACTATCCCATGATTCAGCATCTGAAGAATGCCGCCCTGCAAGCCTTGCATGTTGAGTGCAAAAAGACCAAGCGTCACAAATCCCATGTGACTCACCGAGCTGTATGCTATCAAACGCTTAAGATCTGTCTGTCCGAGGCAGATTACCGCGCCATAGATAATAGCGATTACAGACAACACCATCATTGTAGGAGCAAGGGCTTTTGACGCCTCAGGAAGCATCGGCATGTTGAACCGAAGGAATCCGTATGCTCCCATTTTAATTAATATGCCCGCAAGTATTACGCTGCCCGCTGCCGGCGCTTCTGTATGAGCATCTGGAAGCCATGTGTGGACTGGAAACATTGGAACTTTCACCGCAAATGCGGCAAAGAAAGCCCAGAAAAGAATCATCTGCAAATCGAACGGATAATTGGTATTCATCATGCGAAGCATGTCGAACGATCTGTCTGTATTAAAATAAAGCACGATGACTCCGACGAGCATTAGAACACTTCCCACGAGAGTGAATAGAAAGAACTTGATAGCAGCATATACCCTATTCGGTCCTCCCCATACGCCGATCAGGAGATACATCGGGATAAGCATGGCTTCCCAGAAAATATAGAACAGGAACATGTCAAGGCTGCAAAAAACACCGATCATAGAGCCTTCTATAAGAAGCAGTGAAGCATAAAACTCTTTTGTCCTGTCCGTAATACTGGTCCACGATACTGTGACGCACAGAATGGTAAGCAGCGCTGAGAGCAAGACGAAAAGCACGCTGATGCCATCTACCCCGATGAAGTATTCTATAGACCAGCTTCTGATCCAGGTCGAACGCTCCACGAATTGCATTGCGGCAGTAGACTTATTAAAATTCGTATATAACGGAAGCGCCAACAGGAATGTTATCAGACTAACGATTAGCGCTGTCCATTTGATCTGCTTTTCATTTGATCGCCTCATCAAAAGCACTATGATTGCACCGAGTATCGGGAAAAATATAATGGTTGAAAGAACAGGATATGGAAGGTCTTTCGTTATTTCAGCGCCGAAGAAAACAAGAAGCGCGAACATCGGAACCATAGCAACTGTCCTTAGCATAGGATAGTTTGATTTGGGTGTCTCAATGTTTACGGGGTGGCTATCATGCCCCATTCAAATCCTCCTGTAAGGAACCGAATTGTCGGTATCCAAAAAACTATTTCGTAAATATAATCATGATCAGAGTAAGGATCGCAAAGAATCCGACGCACATGACTATTGCATAGTGCTGCAGATTTCCACTCTGCACCTTCCTGATTTGTTCGCCGAAAGCCGCTATCTTGTTTGGTATCCCATTTACTATGCCTTCTATTATTTTGCCGTCGGTGACTGCCACTAAAATGTTCGTTGCAGTCCACTTGACGGGTCTCACTATGATGAAATCATAAAGCTCATCGACATAATATTTGTTCCAAAGCACTTTGTGAATCATGCTGAATTTGACTGACAGCTTTCTAGGTATATCAGGCATCCATAAGTAAAAGAGCATGGATATAAGGATTCCGGCGCCGGCCACAGAGACTGATACTCCCATCACTAACCATTCTTCCGAATGAGACCCGTGTATATGCGGATGGCCTAAAACAGGCTGAAAGAAATGTGCGATCCAGTTGTTACCTCCAAGGAGAGGAGATATGCCTATCCATCCGGCGGAAATTGCTCCAACACCGAGTATTACAAGAGGTATGGTCATTGATGATGGAGATTCATGCAAATGATGCTCAAGTTCATGGCCACCTCTGAATGTCCCGAAAAAAGCGAGCCATATAATTCTAAAGCTATAAAATGCAGTTATGCCCGCTACTATTGTACCGATGATCCAGACTACTCTTCCGATGGGCCCGCCGTTGTATGCCAGCCAAAGAATTTCATCCTTGCTGAAGAAGCCTGCCAGCCCGGGGATTCCGGCAATGCTGAGAGATGCAAGAAAGAATGTCCAGAAAGTGATAGGCATATGTTTTCTGAGGCCGCCCATCTTCTGTATATCCAGCTCCCCGGACATAGCGTGCATTACACTGCCTGCACCCAGGAAAAGAAGTGCTTTGAAAAAGGCATGTGTGTACAGATGAAAAATACCTGCGCCATAAGCCCCAACGCCACATGCCAAAAACATATATCCAAGCTGGCTGCAAGTAGAGTAGGCTATAATTCTTTTTATATCATTTTGAACCAGCGCGATAGTCGCAGCGAATAGGCTTGTTACCGCTCCTGTAATTGCCACGACCGACATCGCAGTCTCAGATAAATTGAAAAGAGGGTTAAAGCGTGCAACCATAAATACACCGGCCGTCACCATAGTTGCAGCGTGTATCAGCGCGCTGACAGGGGTAGGGCCTTCCATTGCATCAGGAAGCCAGACATGAAGCGGAATCTGAGCCGATTTTCCAACAGCGCCGCAGAAAAGCAGCAAGGCTAACAACGTTATCAGATCGACATTATATCCGAGCAGGCTAATTGTCTGTCCTTGCAGCGATCCTAACTTTGAGAAAATATCGGCGTATTGAATAGAGCCGATATTGAGAAAAATCATTATCACGCCAAGTCCGAAACCAAAATCTCCAAAGCGGTTCACTATGAAAGCCTTTTTCCCTGCGTCAGCAGCGCTCTTTTTCTCATACCAGAAGCCAATAAGGAAATAGGAACAGAGACCGACAGCCTCCCATCCGAAATAAAGCTGCAGAAGGTTGTTACCCATGACGAGCATGAGCATCGAAAACGTAAAAAGACTTAGGTATGAAAAAAACCTATAGTAGCCAGGATCGCCGTGCATGTATCCGGATGAATAGATGTGCACCAGCAGGCTCACAGTCGTTACTACAATAAGCATGATGGCAGTAAGAGGGTCGATTAGAAAGCCAATGCTAACTTTAAATGATCCCGATATTACCCACGTATAAGCATCATAATTTAGATTCTTGCCATTGACCACCTCAAAAAAAGTGATAACAGCAATGAGAAATGATCCGAACACCGCCAGCGTGGCTACCCAGTGCGCGCGGTCTTTGAATACCTGTTTTCCTATAAGGATGTTTATAATAAATGCGGTCAGCGGAAGTAACGGTATGAGAGTATATTTATCCATTTGCCGGACTCATCCTTTCATATCAGTGATCTCATCCGTATGCACTGCACCCTTGTTTCTGACCAGTGTGACAAGAATGGCAAGGCCGATGGCAGCCTCAGCAGCAGCTACAGTTATTATGAAAAAAACGAACACCTGACCTCTAAGATCCTGCAGGTAGTGGCTGAATGCCACTAAGCTGATATTGACAGCGTTAAGCATAAGTTCAACACAAACCAGCATTATTATAAGATTTCTCCTGATCATGAATCCTATGGCTCCGACCATGAAGATAATCGTGCTTAACCCTATATACCACTCAAGAGGAACCATCGATTACCATCCTTAATTCTTCTTTTTGGCGAGCACCATGGCCCCCACAATCGCAATCAAGAGAATGATCGAAGCTATCTCAAAAGGAAACAGATATTCGGTATATAAAACCTTTCCAACTATCTTAGTGTTGGTCTCTTGTTTGATGACATCTATGGTGTAAGGTCCAAGCGGACCCTTCAGGAAGTCCCTTATAGCAAGAAAAATGAGGAGCAGTATAGACACCCCGATGGAAACACTCAGGGGCCATGCGCCGATAAAAGGCTCAGTAAATACTTCCATCTTCAGATTTAGCATTGTTATAACAAACAAAAAGAGCACGAGGATAGCTCCAGCATACAAGATAACCTGTACTGCAGCAAGAAATTCAGCATTGAGAAAGAGATAAAGGGCTGCGATATGGAAGAAGAGAGCCAGCATGAACAGTACGCTGTGAATAGGGTTTTTTCTTGTCACCACGAGTATTGATAAGGTGGTCGTTGCGATGGCGAAATATATGAAAAAAATCACCGGCAGCACTATTCGGCCTCCTTCTTCGCTTCTTTTGATTCTTGAATGTCAGCATCGGGCGCGGCAACTTTGGCAGCGGTTGATTTATCACTCGCAGGTACATAAGGTGAAGCAAGAACCGGCTTCAAAGAAACTGGTGCCTGTTCGCGTTTGGATTTAGGCATTTTCGATGAATCTATACCATCCGGCCGCCAGAATTTGTTCCAATACGTGTCGCCGCTGAGTGTGGCAGCATAATCATCCCAGTTTTTCAACAGCCGGTTTTTGTCGAAATAAATATCTTGTTTTGAATAAGCGCTGTATTCATAACGTTCAGTTAGCACCAGTGCGCAAACCGGGCATACTTCAACACAATAGCCGCAATAAATGCAACGCAAGGCTTCAATATCGTATTGTTCCAAGAAGGGCTTGTTGTTTTCATCCCTGCCTTTCTTTAGCGTAATGCATTGTGAAGGACAGATGTTTACGCATTTCATGCACATGATGCATTTCTGCCTGCCTGTTTTAGGATCTCGAACAAAAGCGTGCATTCCCCTGAAACCAGGATATATTTTCCTTTTCTCGTCGGGATACTGAATAGTTACAGGTTTAGACAGCATCATTTTAAAGGTCAAAGCCATACCCTTGAGTATCTCAACGAACAGGACGGTATTAATGAACTTCTTAATAGTCAACAGTGGATCCTCTAAAATGCGTATTTCACAATAGCTGTTATTACTATATTCGCCAGGGAGACCGGGATCAGCACCTTCCAACCCAAGCTCATCAGATGGTCATATCTGAATCTAGGCACTGTGGCACGGACCCAGTAATACAAGAACAGATGGCAGTATACCTTGAGTAGAAACCAGACAATGCCTGGAACGAATGCAAGAAACGGTAATGCCTGTATAACTATAGGAGGCAAGGTCCAGCCCCCAAGAAAACATGTGACGGCAATGCAGGACATGATGATCATTGCAATATATTCGCCAAGGAAGAATAGAGCGAATCTCATGCCGCTATATTCGACAAAATATCCTGCAACAAGCTCGCTTTCGGCCTCAGGTAAGTCGAAAGGCGTCCTGTTAGTCTCCGCAAAGGCGCATATAAGAAATAGTATGTATGCCGGAAATTGGATTACGACGAACATTCCATACCAGTGCTTCTGCTGTGCCTCCACTATATCGACCAGATTGAGCGAACCCGACAGCATCATTATGCCGACCAGGCTTAACGCCAGCGCTATTTCATAGCTTATGACCTGTGCCGATGATCTAAGGCCCCCCAGGAATGCATATTTTGAATTGGACGACCAGCCGGCGAGTATGATGCCGTAAGCGCTTAGAGATGACATTGCGAAAAGGTACAGCAGGCCGACATTTACATTAGCAATAACAAAATCGTCAAAAAAGGGAATAACCGCCAGAGCGCTGACTGTAGCAAAAAGGGCGATCATGGGCGCCGCCTGAAAGACGAGGCGATCACCTGCACTTGGTATGATGTCTTCTTTGAAGAAAAGCTTTATAAAATCGGCAAATGGTTGCAGCAAGCCGTGCGGACCAACTCTCATCGGTCCAAGTCGGATCTGCATGTGACCTATAATCTTTCTTTCAAACCATGTAGAATAAGCAACGTGTAACATTGCGATAACAATAACTACTGCGATCTTTATAAGCAAGAGAATCATTCGCACGACAAAGTCAGCAAGACCGGACCCAGTGATTTGGTATGCTGAGCTAAAATCCATTATGCACCATCCCCATTACCTGTCGCATTCTCCTAAAACGATATCTATGGTTCCAATATTGGCGATGACATCTGCCACCAGAGATCCTTCGCTCAACTTCGGCAGAACTGAAGCGTGCACAAAAGAAGGCGCTCTTATATGCATCCTGTAAGGCTTAGCTGTGCCATCATTGATAAAATAAAAACCTAGTTCTCCCTTAGGCACTTCAATTGCCGAATAGAGTTCATCAAAAGGTTCTTTCTTGGGATCCTCTTCTTCTCCAGGCATTATTTCACCCATGGGATGTCCAGGCATCACGCGCGGTTTGCCGGGAAGAATATCATATCCGGGTGCGTCTGTAGACAATACGAGCCCGTCAGGCATTTTATCAAGGCATTGTTTAATTATTCTGACTGATTGCCGCAATTCGTCCATCCTGCATCGATATCGGTCATACACATCGCAGTTTTTTCCAACCGGCACATCGAAATCTATTTGATCATACGCATCATACGGCACGGCCTTCCTTACGTCATATGCTACGCCCGAACCTCTAAGAGTTGGGCCGGTCAATCCCCAGTTTATGGCGTCTTCAGCGGAAATAACGCCGATGCCGACTGTACGTTGGAGCCAAATTCTGTTTTGGTCTATAAGAGTTTCATATTCGAGAATGCGTTTTGGAAAATCCTCGGCGAATTTGTAACAGCTGTCAATGAACTCATTATCAACATCGCACCTAACGCCTCCGATGCGCGGATAAGTTACCGTCAGACGTGCACCGCAGACCATTTCGTAAAGATCAAGTATCCATTCCCTATCTCGCATTCCATAGAGAAAAACTGTCATTGCTCCTATATCAAGCGCATGTGTTGCAATCCACACAATATGGTTGGCTATCCGAGTCAATTCAGCCATAATGGTTCTAATGTATTTAGCTCTAGACGGCGCTTCAATACCTAAAAGCCTTTCAACAGCTACGCAATAGCCAATATTGTTGCACATGCTGGACACATAATCCAGCCTGTCCGTAAGGGGCAGGGCCATTGGGTAGGTTCGGTTTTCACTAAGCTTCTCGGTTCCACGGTGCAGATAGCCTACATGCGGCGTGCATTTAACTACAGTCTCTCCATCGAGATCGAGCACCAGCCTCAAAACGCCGTGGGTCGCGGGATGCTGCGGCCCCATGTTGATCGAAAGCTCTTTTTTCTTAAGCATCTCTCAGCGAACCTCGTATTGCTTGTTCCGCTCTGCTGTTTCGACTACCTCTTTATATCCTTTCCATTCATGCTCGCCAAGGTCACTTTTAAGAGGATAATCTTTTCGAAGCGGATAACCTTCCCAATCTTCCGGCATTAACACTCTGCGAAGATCCGGATGTCCCATGAAGGATATGCCGAACATGTCGAAGCATTCACGCTCATGCCAGTTCGCACCAGCCCAAATGTCTACTACGCTCGATATTGTAGAATCATTCTCAGGCACCACGGCCTTTACGCGAATGAAGTGATTGTGATTCATTGAACGGAGATTATAAACCACCTCAAACCTGTCATTTTTTCTGCCCAGGTAATCCACTCCGCATAGGTCTACAAGGTAGTCAAAGTTAAGCTCCGGCGAATTCTTCAAGAATTTCATTATATCCAGAAGCTTGGCCTTATTGATCGTCACAGATACCTGACCGCCGAATTCAACTGTTGCCAGTATAGCGGACTGAAATTTGGACTTGAGCAATTCTGAGATTTCAACAGGTGTCAAATTATCTCCATCTGCTCCATTTAAAATGTTCCTTATCAATCAGCTCTTGCAGTTTGATAAGACCCTCCAGCAAAGCCTCCGGTCTCGGCGGACATCCAGGTATATAGACATCGACAGGGAGTATAGTGTCTACACCCTGAACGGTGCTGTATGTATTGTAGATGCCGCCGCTGCATGCGCAGCTGCCCATTGCTATGACGTATCTGGGCGCCGGCATCTGGTCATAAACGGTTCTGACTACCGGAGCCATCTTTTTTGTCAATGTGCCGGCTATGATAATGGCATCCGATTGCCGAGGAGACCCTCTGAATACTACACCGAAGCGGTCAAGGTCATAATGAGATGCACCTGTTGCCATCATTTCGATTGCACAGCAAGCAAGGCCAAAAGTCATCGGCCATATAGAAGAACGTCTGCCCCAGTTAACAACTTTATCGAGAGCCGCTACAATAGTATTGGCGCCGGGAATGATTTTTATGCCATCCTCGACTTCAACGAGGGATGTAGTGCCATCAATTATCACTTGGTTTTTCCCTCCGTTACCATTTGAAGGCTTCCTTTTTCCAAGCGTAAACGTAACCAATTAATAGAACGACGATAAAGAGCAACATTTCCACCAATGCGTACAGACCGATATTGTCGAACACAAGCGCCCATGGATAGAGGAATACTGCTTCAACGTCGAATACCACGAACAGCATTGCGATGATATAGAACTTGATGCTGAACCGCTCCCTTGTTTCGCCTACAGGAGGATTACCGGATTCGTAGATGTACAGTTTTTCTTTATAAGGCTTCTTTAAACGAAAGATACTGCCGACAAGAAGAACAACTACTGAAAACAAAATAGAAATTATCATGATGATCATGATCGGCAAATACTCGTATGGGACGTATGAACCTGGTATTTGCATATTCATTGTCTCCCAGTAGCGCGCAAACTGTGCTTATAATGCTGGCTCAGCAGGCAAAAAGTCAAGAGAAACGGGGTCAAAATTGATTTGAATTAATTATAAGAATATAAAAATGATATGACTATACGTATCTTCACTTTGAATTATACGCGGAATCACACAAAGATTTTCAAACGGTTAGGCTTAATTTGACTTTCGTTATCGGTCGAGTCCCGGGAAGATTGAAGGGCGCACATCTATAGGTTTATCCGGTTTTATCCCGGTATCGATGATTTTTTTCCTGTCTTTGTCAGTCATGCTTGTGTGTGCATCCTGCTGCTGGTTCGTCTTAGCTACAGATGGCTCAACAACTGCAGGTTGCTGCGGTTTTGGTTCAGCCGCAGGAGGGACTATAGTCGGTTGAGGAATATCTGCTTTCTCCGAAGGTCCGGCCGCAGACTGAGAATTCGCGGTCTGAGCTGCGGGCTTCGGTCGCGCAGAAAGCAGGATAATGCTAATCCTGCGGTTTCTCAAGTCAGAAGGATCTTCTTTTATCAATGGCTCCGTATCGGCATAGCCAACTACTCTGGCGACTCTGTTAGGGTCAATTCCGTCGCGCTCGAGCTCCTTTCTGGCCGACGATGCTCTTGCAGTGGAAAGTTCCCAGTTGGTTTCTCCGGACTTCTTGAAAGGTGATGCATCTGTGTGTCCTTCAACTGCAATCCTGCCCTGATAATCCTTGATGTTTTCCGAAACTACTTTTATAATCTGACGACATTTCTCATTCGGTTCGGCACTGCCGGATGGAAACATTGGTCTCCCTTCAAGATCGACCAGCTGAATCCGCACACCGCCATCGACTATATCAAGAATAACCTGGTCCTTAAGGCTTTTCAATTGCTCCTCTATTGCGGCTTTCAACTTGTCCTTGACGTCTTCAACACTCATTTCTCCGGTGACGACTTCGGCTGTGGATGTCTTGACCTCGCTCTTGATACTGGAAGACTGTTCCATAAAAGAACGCCCACCTTGCTGGAAGACATTAAAATTACGGAAATAGTCAGCCAGTACGGCTCTCTTTTCAGGTGTTACCATCGAGATAAGCCACAGCAGAAGAAAAAAAGCCATCATAGCGGTCACGAAATCGGCATAGGCTACCTTCCAACTGCCGCCATGATGTCCGCCGTGGCTCTTCTTAACCTTTCTGATGATTATTGTTTTAGACTTATCGGCCATTTAAAACTTAGCGTCCGGCTATTTCTTCATAGCGCGCAACGTTTCCTCAACTTCGACGAATGCAGGTTTGCAATGGCCCGGAATTGCGCGTCTGGCAAATTCCACGGCAATCTGAGGAGCTGCGCCTCCGATGAACGAAACAAGGCCCACTTTCAGAACTGTCAGATATTCTTTGTCTTCGTTGACGATTGTTTCAAGGTTTCTGGAAAGGGGCGCAGAGAATCCGTATGAAAGCAGTATTCCAAGAAATGTTCCTACTAGAGCGGCCCCGATACTATGGCCGAGGACTTCCGGCGGCTCTTTCATTTTCCCCATAGTAAGCACAACGCCGAGGACAGCGGCAACGATACCAAGACCCGGCAGCGAATCAGCTACATTGGCGAGACTCTTGGACGGCGCCATTCCTTCTTCATGGTGCGTATCCAGTTCGTTGTCAAGCATGGTTTCGAGTTCATATGATGAGATGCTGGTCGTCATGACGGTGCGGAGAGTGTCTGTTACCAGGTTAACAGCATGGTGATTTTTCAAAAACTTCGGATGAGAGCCGAATATCTTACTTTCTTCCGGACTGTCAACATCTGCCTCAATTGATACCAACCCTTCTTTCCTTATTTTGGAGAAGATTTCATTGAGCATGACAAGAGCGTCCAAATAATCTGCCTTTGAATAGCCTTTGTTGGTGAGAGCACGGATGATGCTTTTCATGATATCTTTTATAACTTTGAGCGGAGATGCAATTATCAGGGAACCGACAGCCGCACCACCTATAATAACGAGTTCAGCAGGCTGGACCAATACCGAGAGATTGCCATGCTCCATCAGGTAGCCGCCGATGACGCTGAGGAGAACTATTATTGACCCTATTATTACAAACATAGTGTCTTAAAAACTTACCCCCGTTTTCTACGTAATATGTTCCGCTGTGTTTTAAACACCAGTTTTACGATCTCATCTCTTATTTCGTCGTCAATGGCCACAAACTTTACAGCAGTATGATAGTAATCGGCGGCAGCCCGCACGTTTACGACTTCTCCATAGACATACAACAGGTTTGACGGAAGCGAAGGCAGCATGATTTTCATTTCCAAGAGATCGCCGACTTTATATTCATCACTTGAGTCAAAGCAGAGTCCGCCGCCGCTGACGTTTATTTTTTTCTGAGGCATCAACTGAGCCTTGTCTTCGCGTGATGAGAGTGCAGCAAGCACTGCGTCCAGTTTCGAGTTAAGCATTTTCAGCCATTCAGCAAGGATGATATCCTCAACATCTGGCGGGGTCGGGAAATTAGGCAATCTTGTTTCGCCCACGAAAATTGATCTGATGTTATTTTTTTCATCAGGCTGGACCAGACGCACTTCAAAGGGGATCACCACATCAACACGGGAGAATTCCCGCAGATTCTTTTCGCTGTAATCAGTCATAGCGCTCCTTTCTATTATAACACTTCATCATCGTGATAAATTCGCATAATCCTTTCTATCTCAATGAGGAAGGGGCAAATACTATCTCGACTCTGCGGTTCTTGGCACGACCGTCTTCAGTGGAATTGGAAACAAGCGGCCTGTACTCGCCATATCCGGCAACTATAAACCTGTTAGGATCAATGCCCTGTCCGATCAGGGATGATAAAACGCTTGAAGCCCTGGCTGTTGAAAGCTCCCAATTGGATTTGTATTTAGGGCCTGATGCCGGCACATCGTCTGTGTGGCCTTCGATGACAATGCGGCCGGGATTCTTATTAAGTATTCCGGCTAAAGATGACAGAGCAGTTGCAATCTTTTCATTGATCTCTGCGGAGCCGGATGAGAATGCCGTATCGTTTGAAAGCGTTACGACCAAACCGCGCGGATCACTTTTTACTGAAACGCCCTCGATGTTGCCGAGACTTTTTCGAATTTCATCCAGAATCGGCTTTTTGCCATCTTCAACCCCGGCAACCGGTTTTTCGATAACATTGAAAGCCTGCCGGAGAGATGTCGAAAACTGTCCGACCTTCTCTTTGTCTACAGTCGACAATGCATAGAGCGCTGCAAAAAAAGTGAACATCAGAGTCAGAAAATCTGAATACGATATCAACCATCTGTCAAGATGGTCGTGATCGTCTTCAAGTCGCTTTCGCTTTCTCATGCGTTGCTGATCGGGAGGTCTTCAAGAAATGCGTTCAGTTTGGCTCTTAGAAAATACGGATTAACACCGCTTTCCACCCCGAGCACACCTTCGACTATCAGATCCATCATATATATATCTTCATTCATTCTGCTAATTATTCTTTTGGCTATTGGAAGGAGGACGAGGTTGGCGGAACCTACGCCATAGATTGTCGCTACGAACGCTACCGATATTCCCGATCCTATTTTAGAAGGATCAGCTACATTGTTCATTACCTGGATAAGCCCGAGAACAGCCCCTAGTATCCCAATTGTAGGAGCATAGCCTCCAGCGGTTTCAAAGACCTTTGCTGACCGTCTCATTGCGGTCTCGAAAGTAGAGATTTCCTGTTCGAGAATGTCACGTATCATTTTTGGCGGCATCCCGTCTACCACAAGGTTAAGGCCCTTTTTTAGAAAAGCGTTCTGAATTTCCATGATCTGCGGCTGTAACGCAATGAGACCCATACGCCTGGCCTGGACTAAAATATTGACTGAATCCTCTATGATATGGTTCGGGTTGAAATCCTTCTTCGAGAATACCATTTTCAGCGATGAGACAGCTTTAAGAAGATCCTTGAGAGGATAACTGAGCATCGTAGCGCCCAATGTGCCACCCAGAACAATAAAAGCTGCAGCAGCTTGAACCAAATGGGATGTTGTGCCGCCTTCGATTACATTGCCTATGATTATGGCCGCGGCCCCTACGATCAGTCCCAATACAGCTATTAGATCCATAGGATGACCAGCCTTCCGGAAACAATAACTTGCCCGGAATTCCGAGCATCTGAGGCGAGCAAAAGACAAGAAGTCGACATTTCTCATTATAAGAATTATAGGGTCTTTAATCAAGTTGCGATAATGTATATTATCGTGGAAAAAAGGAAGTAGTTTAATGTGTTACAACCGTCAACACATTTATGTAAATATACTGGAAATCTTGCAAAATCACAATTATTCAATCATAATTAATTTAAAGACGATGGACTAATCAGCAGAATCATCTCAGGTTTGTTTTATACCGGATTAGGGCGCATGACGACAAAATATAGGACCATAGACAGACGAGGATATATTCCCTTTGCTTCCAACAAGCTTATTATAGGGACTAGATTGCCTTTTGATGTCCTTATGAAGGAGGGGGGTATATTCAGGACACTTTTCAGGTCCGGCGCCGAATATACAAAACTTAGCCAGGAGTTCTTGGTAGATCGTGGGATTAATGAGCTTTACATAGTTGACGAGGATAAGGCATCGCTCGATGCATATATGGCTCGTGGCATGGATGATGGTGCATCAGTGCTTGACAGCCAGAAGGCGTTCAAAGACTATACATTCCGTAAAGAGCACTATCATCAGATTGAAAAGGGCATGCTGCTTTCAGGAACTTCAGTGCCGTTCTGCGTCTTCACCATGAAGAATTATGCGTATTCGCTTGTTCTTCACGCAAGCAAGGATCTGCCTGCGGTTATCGACGACAAAGTCGCCTCCATTCCAGGCGATGTGATGATACAGGCATCAGACCTTCCCCTTTATAACGAATATCTTAACTCCATTCTGAAGTCGGACAGCATTAAAGGTACGGATATTGAACGTCTGAGGGCTTTTGCAATAAAGGAGAATTCAAAAATAATCATTAAGGGCCTGCTTGAAGATCCGAGAAGCGGCGCCCACGTGAAAGACGCCCAAAATGCAGTAAACAATATGATCGATTCAATTACAGCAAATAAAGATACGATACATGATCTTCTGTCTCTCCGATGCTTTGATTATTACACTTATACTCATTCAGTTAATGTCGCTGTCCTGTCTATCGGCCTTGGGGTTGCTGTCGATATGAAAAGAGATGAAATAGAAAAGCTCGGCATTGGAGCGCTGCTCCACGACATCGGGAAGAGCGCAGTGCCTGCTGGGATATTAAATAAGCAAGGCAAGTTGGACGATCGAGAATTTCTGATAATGCAAAGCCATGTCTACGAGGGTGAAAAGCTTCTGAAGAATAACCGGCGAATTCCTGCGGAATCGCTGACTGCAGTTACTCAGCATCACGAGAAGATAAGCGGGCGAGGATACCCTGCCAGGCTTTCCGAAAAGGACATCGCGCTTTTCGGACGGATCGCCGCTATTGCTGATTGTTATGATGCTTTGACGACTGCGAGACCATACAAGCCGGCTTTTACTCCCTTTTATGCGCTCGCCAATATTTCCAAAGAGACGGGTAATTACGACCCGGATCTGCTTAAGGTTTTTATAAAAATGCTTGGAAAGGTCTGACGATGGACCTATTCGATACCGGCTCCGATGTTCCTCAGGAAGTAGGGCATTCGAAACCGGAACCTCTTGCTTATCGCATGGCGCCGCGTACACTTGATGAATACGCAGGTCAGGACCACGTCATAGGTCATGGGAAATTACTTAGGCGAGCGATCGAGGCCGATCGCATTAGCTCTGTAATTCTCTATGGGCCGCCAGGCACCGGCAAAACAGCACTCGCCAGGATTATTGCTGCCCGGACCAAATCCCGCTTTGAATGGCTGAATGCGGCTACTGCCGGCCTTGAGGAGCTGCGTAAAGTCATTCAGACAGCGAAGTCAAGAAAAGCTCGGAGATTAGGCACAATTTTATTTCTTGATGAAATACATCGATTTAATAAACTTCAACAGGATGCGTTGCTGCCAGATGTTGAAGAAGGGAATATAATATTAGTAGCTGCAACAGTTGAAAATCCATTTTTCTACGTCAATTCAGCCCTTCTTTCCAGGAGCCAGGTCTTCGAACTGAAACCTCTGTCGAGCGAGAATATACGTGACATTATGAAACGTGCTCTTTCTGATCCTGAGCGAGGTCTTGGAACGATGAATATCGTAGCAGATGAGGATGCTTTGGCTCATCTGGCGAAGATGTCGGATGGCGACGGACGCAGAGCACTTTCAGCTCTGGAAATAGCAGCACTTACGACGGAGCCCGATGCAAATGGAATTGTAACCATAAATCTTCAAGTTGCAGAAGAATCGATCCAGAAGAAGGCGGTGGTCTACGATAAAAAAGGTGATCAGCATTATGACACAATTTCTGCTTTTATCAAGAGCATGCGCGGTTCTGATCCCGATGCAACTGTTTATTATCTCGCAAAGATGGTTTATGCAGGCGAAGACCCCAGGTTTATCGCCCGCAGGATAGTGATATGTGCGTCTGAGGATGTCGGAAATGCCGATCCGATGGCGCTGATAGTTGCCGTTTCAGCGCTTCGAGCGGTGGAATTCATAGGAATGCCTGAGGCGAGGATTCCTCTAGCCCAAGCCGCATTGTACGTATCCCTTGCGCCCAAGAGCAATGCGGCTTACAGGGCGATCGAAGCTGCGCTTGAGGATGTGAAAAGCGAAGAGACAATGGCGGTGCCGGATCATCTTAAAGACAGCAGCTACTCAGGCGCCAAGAAACTCGGACATGGCGGGGGGTATAAATATCCACACGCCTATGGCGGACATGTAGAGCAGGAATACTTGCCGAAGAAAAAGAAATACTATTCTCCGTAGCCCGTAATTATCAGTGCCTGAACGCCCTCTGGCCGGTGTATACCATTGTTACCTGCGGATTTGCCTCGTTGCAGGCTTCTATTGATTCGAAATCGCGCTCCGAGCCGCCAGGATTCACTATAGCTCGTACGCCTTCTTTGATTCCGACATCCACGCCATCACGGAACGGGAAGAAGGCATCGGATACCATTGTAGAGCCGATCAAGCCGCCTTTGTCTTTCTTTGTCTGCTGGTCGATTTCTTTCAGCGCTGCTATATCGCGCTTGCCTTGGGCTGCTTCTAGCTCAAACGTTTTATAGGGCACTCCATATTTTTTAAAACAAAGCGCATCGGCATATTTCGTGTAAGCCTTGAAAACTGCTATTTCAGCCACTCCTACGCGGTCCTGCTCGCCGGTGCCTATGCCTGCGGTCACGCCATCCTTCACATAGATTACGGAATTCGAAGTGATGCCCTGCTCAACATTCCAGCCGAAGAGCATGTCATCGAACTCCGCATCGGTAGGTTGTCTGGCGATTGAATATTCCTTGCCTTTGTAAACGGTTTTGGCCGGCAGAAAATCAGCCCTGCTTCTGATACGGTTGACAGGAGACTGCTGCACAATAAAGCCGCCGTCTATAAGCGATTTGAAATCCACAAATCTTGTCGAGCGGTATTTTTCGAGTTTCGCGATAGCATCGATGCGAACGATGCGCAGGTTCTTTCTTTTGGCGAGTATCTCAAACACTCCGTCTTCGTATGCAGGTGCGCCGACAACTTCGAGATAATTCGCGTTCACCATCTCGGCAGCGGTCTTGTCCATAGGGCGGTTCACGACAAGGCATCCTCCGAATGCTGCGATGCGATCAGCCATATTTGCCTTTTCGTAGGCATCAGCAACATTCTTACCGTATGCCACTCCGCAGGGGTTGTTGTGCTTCATGATGGCGGCGGCAGGGCGATCCCCAAGGAATTTGAGGATATTGAGGGCGTTGTCCAGATCCGTAAGGTTCGTCTTGCCAGGATGTTTGCCCGCCTGGAGCATGTCTTCCTCCGTGATGCGGCTGACCAGGCCGTTTCCCGGTTCTATGAATTTACAGCGGCCGAGAGTAAGATTGCCGTTAGTAAGCTCATAAAGGGCTGCCTGCTGGTCAGGGTTCTCTCCGTAACGCAGTCCTTTTTCTATAAGCTCGCCGGTTTTATCATCGGCTATCTTCCATGCCCTTTTACGATAAAGAAGCGCCTGCCCTCCAAAGCTGATTGTTATCTGATCAGGGAAATCGTCGTCCATGATTGTCTTATACATCTTTTTCAGGTCGGCCATGTCTCCTCCGCAATAGGTCAGTTTGATAAAATTGAGTCCGGCGAAATAACAGTCCGTGCATGTAGCCGGACCGATTGCAATGTAATTATACAGGAGGCCACCCCGGATACGGAAGAGCTTGACCATCCTTGTTCTGGCGCAATAAAATTAAAGATGTGTGAATTTTGCATGAAGCATGGTGACGGCAAAATCTGGTATAAGAATGCCGCAAATTATGCCAACGATCTTCTCTCCGACATTAAGAGACGGAAGTTTATCGAAGATTTCCATGAAGCCACGATGCAGGAAGGTTTTAGAACACTGGGGCGACTGGAAGCATTGTTTGCAAAAAAGGGGCGTCTTCCATCAGGGATAATCCGGGCAATGGAGGAAAAGGCCAGGGCAGAACACTTCGGCCAAGTGCTTCCTATAGAGGAGATACGCTCTGTCGTATTGAAAGCTGAAAGCGTTGTCAGGATGCCATGCGCCTGTCGATGGACAGTAACCAGAAAGGATGAGCGGTGCTGTTATGCGCTTAGCTACAGCCCAGATCCATGGTATAAGGGGTTCGATATGGGCTACTTTGGCAAGTCGCCTGAAGAGGGGCTTGAAGCAGTGCTGCCATCGATTGCAATAGAGCAGATGGACGCCATGGAAGAGAGTGGCGCAATACATTCCATCTGGACCATGATGACGCCGTTCATTGGCGCTGTCTGCAATTGCAATGTCTCTGACTGCTTGGGACTTAGGACATTATCGGGCTTAGGCGTGCAGACAATCATCAGATCAGAGCACGTTGCTTCGGTATCCGTGGAGCTCTGCACTGGCTGCGGACTCTGCGCCGAGAGGTGTCAGTTCGAAGCAATAGGAAGCGGGAGTGAAGCTGGTTGCCATGTTGCGGTTATAGACATTCAAAAATGCTATGGCTGTGGTCTGTGTCGCAGGGCATGTCCTACCGGGTCTATTTCTCTAATACCGAGGTAATGAATCTGTGTTTACACTTCATGAGCGATTAGAATCTGACACCGTGATGATTGGCAGGCTGGAATTGTCATTGCTTCTTTTGATGAATGACAGATCAATCCCGTGGTTCATTTTAGTCCCGGAGAGAATCGGACTGAGTGAAATAGACGAAATGCTTGTATCTGATAGGCGTCTGCTCATTGAAGAGGTTGCATTCGTATCGAGCATGATACGCAGCGTATTTAATCCGGCCAAGATCAATGTCGGGGCTCTAGGCAATCTAGTCCCACAATTGCATATCCATGTGATAGGAAGGTTCGTGAGCGACCGTGCATGGCCAGGGCTTATTTGGGGAACAGGGCCGGTGCAACCATATGACGGACAGGAACTAAAGATAATAATTGAACGCATAAAGAATGCATCGGCAGGACGGATAAAACGAACATGATACAGGTTAGCAATCTAAATAAGATATATGGAAGGCAGGGCATATTCGAAGGCGCAAGTTTTAATGTGAACCCAGGGGAGCGTATCGGTCTTGTGGGAAGAAATGGATCTGGCAAGACGACACTATTTAGAATGATTACAAAGCAGGAAGTTCCTGACTCCGGCGTTATCGGCATTCCGAATAATTATGTCGTTGGCTATCTTTCTCAGCATTTGTCATTTTCAGAAGATACAGTCCTTAAGGAAGGCTGTCTCGGCCTTAGAGAAAGCGATAATAACAAGGATGAATCATACAGGGTCAGAGCGGTTTTGCAGGGCCTGGGCTTTAGTGATGAGGATATAAATCGAAGTCCGTTGGAACTGTCCGGTGGGTTTCAGGTCAGATTGAGCCTTGCAAAGTCGCTAATCGGTGAGCCTGATCTGCTCTTGCTCGATGAGCCTACTAATTACCTCGATATCTTGTCGATACGATGGCTTCGTGATTTTCTCAGAAACTGGAAACGCGAACTGATCATTATAACTCATGACCGAAGCTTCATGGACAGTGTTACAACTCACACAATGGGTATTCACCGCTTAAGAATCCGCAAAGTGTCCGGCACGACCGATAAGCTTTATGATCAGCTGCTTGCTGAAGAGGAATCATATGAGCGCACCAGAGTCAATGATGACAGGAAAAGGGAAGAGATCGAACGGTTCATAAGCCGTTTCAGGGTACAGGCCAACAAGGCAAAAGCTGTTCAGTCGAGGATAAAGGCGCTGGATAAGCGCAAGCGTATGGAACAGCATCGGAGGGAGAGGACACTTGAGTTTTCATTTCCTTACGAAGCATTTGAAGGCAAGTGGCTTATGTCAGTGCATGATCTGTCTTTTTCCTACGGACATGATGCTGAACCATTGATAAATGGGCTTGGATTCTCTGTCGGCAAAAGCGATCGTATCGGCATAATAGGTAAGAATGGAAAAGGAAAGACAACTCTTTTGAATCTCCTTGCCGGTGAACTGCTACCTCGTGGTGGCCAGATTGTGCGGAATCAAAAGACTGAAATGGCCTATTTCGGCCAGACTAATATTGACAGGCTTGATCCCGGAAAGACAGTCGAAGACGAAATAATGGACGTTCATCCGGAGCATAATCGCAAAGCAGCCCGCACAATATGCGGAATAATGATGTTTGAAGGGGATGACGCTCTAAAAAAAATAAGCGTTCTTTCAGGTGGTGAAAAGAGCAGGGTGTTGCTTGGGAAGCTATTGGTGAGCCGATCCAATTTGTTGCTTCTCGATGAGCCTACCAACCACCTTGATATGGAATCTGTTGATTCGTTGATAGAAGCGCTTGATGCTTATGAAGGAGCTGTAATTATAGTTACGCATAGTGAGATGATTTTAAACAGCCTTGTTAACAGACTTATTGTATTTGACGACGACAGGGTTACAGTTTTTGATGGCACTTATGAAGACTTTCTGGATCGGGTTGGTTGGAGAAATGAAGCTCTCCTGAATGAACGACAGTGCTCCACAGCTAAATACTTAAGGAATGCAGATCGCAGAGAGGCGCGTCGTCTTAAGGCAGAGTTGATCAACGAACGCTCCCGATCTATTGGGGATTTGCAGCGTAGAATAAGTGACGCTGAAGAGAGCATCATAAAGCTCGAGCAATCGATTGAGAACGATACAGCTTCCGTATTGCTAGCTTCAGAAACAGGAGACTGGCAATCTGCAGCATCACTATCAAAAGTTATACATGATGCCAAGCAGAAAATTGAGCTCCTGTTTGGCGATCTTGAAGTTCTCAATGATGAGCTGGCAAACAAATCGAAGGAGTTTGAAGAAAAACTCGCCTGCATGGAATAATCAAGACATCATATAAGAAGAGTCATCTTATTCTTTTTCTCAGCGATCTTACACAGTAATCAGCTGACAACTAAGACACATGAGATTTGAGATATCTAAATTTGACTAGGCCGATCGAAAAAAAACTAAGCATTCTCGGCAGACGTGATATGTTGTACGAACAGCCTATATGAAACAGGAAGAGATCTTTTTCTGTGAGTGATCATATAGAAATTCCGCTTCATCTCTATATCAGCAATTCTGATTTCCCTGAGGGTCTTATGTTTGAGTTCATCTTTCACGGATAGCCGCGAAAGGATTGAAATCCCCATCCCTGCTTTCACTGCCTGTTTTATTGCATCAGTCGAGCCAAAGAAGCCAGTGGTTCTTATGCTGTCAATTCCAATGCCATGTTCAAGAAATATCTTTTCAATTTCAGTTCTGGTGCCCGACCCTTCTTCCCGGAGCACAAATGGCAGTGACGAAAGTTCTTTTACGCTCATGCTCCCTTTTGCATGAAAAGAAGGAGCTGCAACCGCAATCAGTTCATCTTCCGTAAGAGAGGTGTACACTATTTGTTCATTACTCAACTTTGATCCCACAATGCCAAGAAGAACGTCGTGCGCCTGGACTTTCTCGACTATTTCCCTTGAATCAGCGATGATTATCTGAAAAGAAATCGAAGGATATTTTTTCACGAATGCGGCCATGATCGGCGGCAGCAGGTATGTTCCAGGAATAGTGCTGGCACCGATCACCAATTCGCCGGCCGGCTCTTTTTTGAAGCGTCCTATGACATCTTTTATAGAATCGGCTTTTTCGATGACCTCAAGGGCATGGCCGTAAAGAGCTTCCGCCTCTCTTGTTGGCAAAATGGATCTTCCGAGGCGGTCGAACAACCTGCAGCCAAATTCTTCTTCAAGTGCCTTTATATGGTCGCTGACGGTTGGCTGAGTGAGATAGAGTTCCTCCGAAGCACGGGAGAAGCTCTTGTTTTTAAATACAGATGCAAATATCCGAAGCTGGTGAATATCCACGGGAATAATTATAGCATATACTAATGAAAATTATTGTTATTTTCTATCGATATTATGGTGAGCAGAGCCAACCCATTATTTTTGACCCTATTACACCGGGCATGATAGAGTTACTGATATGAAAGTTTGTGAGATATTTACGAGCATTCAAGGCGAATCAACCTATGCGGGACTGCCGTGTGTGTTCGTCAGAATTGGAGGCTGCAATCTCAGATGTACATATTGCGACACGACATATGCATACGACGAAGGAAGAGAGCTGACATCTGACGAAGTCGTAGCGGAGGTGCTGAAATACGGTGTGAGTTTAGTTGAAATTACCGGCGGCGAGCCACTGCTACAGGGCGAAGTGGCATCACTAATATCAAGGATGCTTGATATCGGACTAAGAGTCTTGATAGAGACGAATGGAAGCGTTGACATAGGCACTATAGATCAAAGGGCTACGGTGATTATGGATATCAAGACCCCTGGGAGTGGAATGTCGGAGGCGTTTAAAATTGAAAATTTGGATAAACTCAAGTCAATTGATGAGATCAAGTTCGTGCTGACAAATAAGACCGACTATGATTGGGCAAAAGATTTTTTATTCAGGTTTGGACTGTCGGATAAATGCGCAATACTGTTTTCGCCCGCTTTTGGTTATATAAAGCCTTCCGATCTGGCCGGATGGATGCTTAACGATAAGTTGCAAGTCAGATTGAATCTACAGCTGCATAAATATATCTATCAACCAGACCAGCGTGGTGTATAGTTCTCTTTGGCCTCGAGCTTTTTAGAGTTTGACTTAACCTGCAAAAACAGATACTATTCTAAAATAGAAACGGTTTCTATTTATTAGTATGATGAAAGAAGAATATTTTTCAGAACTTTTGAAGGAGCTAAAGCTTAAGGCAACATCGAAACGCCTGGCTGTGCTTTCAGTCCTCTCAGGAATGGAGGCTTATGCAAGCCCGGAAGAGATCTGGCAAAACCTTAGGTTGAAAATTGGCACAATCGGCTTGCCGACGGTCTACCGCATACTGGAGGAACTTGCCGGAAAGGGTGTAATTGCCCGCATTATACACCCGAGCAGACAGCTCTATTATTATTATTGCGGGAACGCTGGTCATCATCATCATTTTATATGCGTGTCGTGCAGGAAGGTGCAAGATATCAACTTCTGTGCATCGAAGGAAATTGAATGTGAAGTGTCTGGAAGGTTGAACGGGAGAGTGCTGTCACACGTACTGCAAATAGACGGTCTTTGCAGAGAGTGCTCCATCCAAAAGAGGTATAGAAAATATTCATGATAAGATTTGTAATATTCGCTTTAACTGTATTTTTGTCGGTTACATGTGTGTCCTGCCAGAAAACTGATATAACACACGGTCAGGATGAAAAGAGAAAGATCAGGGTGGTTACCAGTCTATTTCCTCTATATGACTTTGTCCGGGCAATCGGTAAAGAAAGGGTCGATGTATCTCTGATGCTTCCTCCGGGCGTTGAACCCCATAGTTTCGAACCCAGACCCGCTGACATTCTAGGCCTTAACAACACAGATATTTTTGTATATACAAATCAGTTCATGGAGCCATGGGTGTCAGGCATAATCAAAGGCATCGATAATAAACATATCCTTGTCATAGATTCCAGCAAGGGCATACGATTTATCGAAGAGAATGATGAGGAACACAAAGACGGGCACCATCTTGATGATCATGGGCATGTTGGTATGGACCCTCATGTCTGGCTGGATCTTCGTAATAGCATGGTAATGGTGGACAATATCTGTAACGGTCTTATAGTGAAGGACCCTGCCAACGAGATTTATTACCGCAAGAACGCAGAGCAATATAAGGCTGTGCTCAGAGGGCTCGATGATAAATTCAGACAGGGGCTCGGCAACTGCGATAAAAAGACATTCATCAACGGCGGACATTTTGCATTCGGCTATCTTGCTGCGAGATATAATCTGCAATACCTTTCGGCATATGGTTTTTCTCCGGATGCAGAGCCTGCTCCGGGACAGCTGATCATGATAAGCAAAATCATGAAGCGGAAGGGATTGCATTATATCTTCTACGAAGAGCTATTAGCGCCGAATGTAGCTGAGGCTATTTCGCGGGAGACAGGAGCTAAACTTCTTTTTTTGCATGGTGCGCATAATGTAAGCAGCGAAGAATTCAAGCATGGAATTTCATTTGTGGCTATCATGGAAAAGAACTTGGAAAACCTTGAGACAGGACTGCAATGCCGGAACAAATAATTTGTGCCGACAGGCTTTGTTACAGATATAATTCTGCCGACGTTATCAATAATATTTCATTTGATATTGCGGCGGGTGACTATATTGGACTTGTCGGCCCGAACGGATCAGGCAAATCGACTCTCATACGGCTTATCCTGGGTCTTTTGGTTCCTACGGCAGGCAACCTCACACTCTTCGGTCATCCATCGATCGAAATGAAATGCAGGGAACGCATAGGATATCTTCCGCAAAAACTGAATTTTTTTAATCCCTTCTTTCCATCTACAGTCAGAGAAATCGTCTCGCTCGGGCTTCTATCCGGCAGGAAACTGCCTAAGCGACTTGGTTTAGCTGATATCGAAAAGATAGGCAGGATCCTTGATATTCTCGGTATTTCTCATCTGTCCGATAAAGCCATCGGCGACCTTTCAGGAGGTCAGCAGCAAAGAGTTTTTATTGCAAGGGCACTTGTCAATATGCCTGAACTGCTTCTTCTTGACGAGCCGACAACGGCTCTGGACCCTGAGACAAGAGATAATTTTTTTGAATTGATGAATAGGCTCAATAGCGAAAGAAAGGTCACTATAATACTCGTTACACATGATACCGGCAGTATAGGGAAATATGCATCCAAGCTGCTTTATATTGACAAAGAGGTAATATTCTTCGGCGGATTTGATGAGTTCTGCCTGTCTGGAGATATGACTGCTTTCTTTGGGGCTTCTTCTCAGCATGTTATATGTCATAGGCATGATCATGAATTTTTAAACTTGAAGTCTGGGAATAAGACAGACAGCAGGCAAAATATGGAATAGAGATGGCGATAATGGAATATCTGCAATACGGTTTTATACAAAGAGCGATTATAGCGGGTGCTTTCATCTCGGTGCTCTGCTCAACGCTTGGAGTCTTGCTTGTACTGAGGAGATTGTCACTCATTGGTGACGGCCTGGCGCATGTCACCTTCGGAAGTGTTGCGCTGGGGTTGCTATTTGGCGCCTATCCAGTTTATGTGTCTCTGCCTGTTGTCATGGCAAGTTCTTTAGGGATATTGAAGCTGATGGATAGGGCGCGTATTTTCGGGGACGCTGCTATTGGAATACTGTCCGCTCTCGGAATTGCTGGTGGAGTTATGATAGCGAGTCTGGCCGGCGGTTTCAATGTGGATTTGTTCAGCTATCTGTTCGGCAATATCCTTTCAATAAGCAAACAGGAAGTTTATATATCCGTCATATTATCAATCTTGGTTTTGATCATGATTATTCTTAACTATCATGATATTTTTTCGATTACATTCGATGAAGAGTTTGCGAAAGCGGGAGGCATAGCCACTCAAAAGCTTAACGCCATGATTGTCATGTTTACTTCTGTTACTGTAGTGCTTACTATGAAAGTGGTAGGTATCATGCTTACATCAGCTCTTCTCATATTTCCTGCTGTTACTGCATTTCAAATTGCCGGCAGTTTTAAGTATTCGCTCGTTGCAGCTGCTTGTATTTCCTTGATCTGTGTTATGCTTGGCATTGTGCTGTCGCTGTTTCTCAACCTGCCCACCGGAGCAACGATAGTCCTTGTCAATGCATTCTTATTGCTGACGGTTTATGTCTACAAGAGGACTCACAGTAGCGGGCACATTTGAGCAGAATCAGGAAGATTGATATGGTAAAAGTTGAAAATATTTCAAAATCATACGGCAGGATCATAGCTGTAAAGGGAGTTTCATTCGAAATTCAGGATGGCGAGGTATTTGGTTTACTCGGACCCAACGGAGCAGGAAAGACGACCATTATAAAAATGCTGACGACCCTCTCAAAGCCCAGCAGAGGAGTTTGCAGCATAGGCGGGATTAATGTTGTGTCGAGCCCTTTGCAGATCAAGCGGCTTATCGGTGTGGTCCCGCAGGAAAACAATCTCGACAGGGAATTGACGGCATATGAAAACCTCTATATTTATTCTTTGTTTCACAATGTGGAAAACCACAGGGCAAAGATAGGGGAAGCTCTCAGGATAGTAGGCCTCTCGGACAGGCGGGATTCTCTGGCACATCATTTTTCCGGAGGAATGCAGCGGCGGCTTCTGCTCGCACGCGCGTTGCTGCCTGAACCTAAGGTGCTGTTCCTGGATGAACCTTCGATCGGACTTGATCCTCAGATCAGGAGGCAGATGTGGGATGTCATCAGGAAGACGCGAATAGAAGGAAGGACAGTAGTTCTTACAACTCATTATATTGAAGAAGCTGAAGCCCTTTGTGACAGGGTCGGTATTCTGTCTAAAGGTGGCCTGGTGGCGCTTGACACGCCCGCTCATTTGAAGGCTAGCGTGGGTGAATATGTTGCTGAATTTATCGATCAAGATGGCAGACTCGTGCAGCAGATCTGTAAAACGCGTGAGGCAGCGCATGAGATTGCTAAGAGCACGTATGATGGAGTAACAATAAGAAAAACAAATCTGGAGGATGTCTTCATTAAGCTTACCGGAGAACGCATAGAATGATTCACACGCCTGGTTGGTATCCGATATTTCTGAGAGAGATGCTGCTCTTCAAAAGGAAACTTCTGAGGCTGGGCTACCTTTTTTCTGCTATGGTAGTTCCCATTATCTATCTTATAGTTTTTGGTTTCGGTCTTGGCAAGAGTGTGCGGATAGGCAGTGGAGATTACATCTCTTTTCTTATCCCAGGCCTTGTGGCCATGAGTTCGATGAACAATTCATATAACTGGGTATCAAGCGCTCTTAATTTGAATAGAATTTACTTTAAGACCTTTCAGGTCTTTGTCCAGGCTCCGATAAGATCATCGTCCATAATGATAGGAGAGGTTCTGGCGGGAATGGTGAAAGGCCTTTTTGCTTCAGTTCTCATAATTGCGGTAGGTATCATTGCATCATCGGCAAAGTTCATCACTTTGCCTTTTATCGTTGCACTGCTGATCAATTGTCTTCTATTTTCAAGCCTCGGCGTGATTACCGGCATGATTTCAAAGTCGCATGAGGATACCGCAACTTACACGAACTTTTTCATAATGCCGATGGCTTTTTTCAGCGGAACTTTCTTCCCTGTAGACCGCATGCCGGTGGTAGCGAAATATCTCATGTATGCGGTTCCGCTGACCCATACCAATATTCTGATCAGAAAGATGGCCTTCGATTCTGCGGCGATGGTTTCTTTAGCAATTCTCGTGCTGTACGCTGCAGCTTTCTTTTCATGCGGGACATATCTGATAAGGAATTACAGTGAATAGGCCGCTGCAGGTGAATTGCGCGGAGAAGACCGGTAGCATAGGCAACCTTCTTATAGTGCGTTTGGGTTAAATGAAAGATATTTGTTAATTTCGCACTCAAAATGGCCACTGAAATTGCCACTGCCAAGAAATTGCCTTATCTCTTTTAGGTCCCAGAAGGCTACTTCGTCAATCTCCTGCCGGTTGGGCGAAAATGGTCCGTTATGAATCACCTTATATGTGAAAACCATTTCGCTTTCATTAGTATCGGTATAAACATACGAGTATAACGGCGCCATATCGGCCATGTCGATTCCCAGTTCTTCTTTCATTTCCCTTGATGCGGCAGACCTTAAGTCTTCTCCGGGGGAGACATGGCCTCCAACCGAGGTGTCCCACTTGCCCGGCTCTATATCCTTGCTCATAGACCTCTTCTGTAGCAGCATCTGACGGCTGTCGTTGAATACCAGTACATGCACTACCTTGTGCAATAAATGAGGATTTTTGTGAACCTCTGAACGCGGGCGGACAGACATGACTGATCCTTCCGAGTCTACAATCTCTATGAGTTCATCATCCATTAAGATACATTATCAAACGATGGAATGCTGCGTAAAGAAAGTATGATAGAATATTAGCCAATGAAAGATGCGGCTGGTTTTCTTTCAAAGGCTTTAGCGACTGTTTTTTATCTTGGCTTTATCCCTATTGCCCCGGGAACCTTCGGGACGCTTGCAGCAATGATATTAATATGGACGGTCAGGCCGTCACCTGCATGGCAGCTTGTTATTTTGCTTGTGTCTCTGCTGGTCGGCATCAAGGTTTCAGGCATCGCTGAAATGGCTTTCGGAGAAAAGGACTGCAGGCATATCGTGGTCGATGAATTTGTCGGGTATCTCTGCTCAATTATATTCCTACCTCTTACGCCTTCATATATGGTAGCTGCCTTTTTATTATTTCGCGTTTTCGATATAATCAAGCCGTCACCCATACGCCTGATCGAGCAGATTGGCGGGGGCGCCGGCATAATGCTTGACGATGTGGTTGCCGGCTTGATTGCTAATGTATTGCTTCAGGTTGTGCATGTGATATAACGCCCTTAGACTTATAATCATGAGATCTTTTATCGCTATAGAGATTCCGGAATCCGTCAGAGTTGCCCTCAAGGATGTTATAAAGATAATGGCTGTCGACTCAGGGGGTGTAAGATGGGTTCAGCCTGCGAATATCCATTTAACATTGAAGTTTCTCGGAGAAGTGCGTGACGATATCGTACCGGAGATCGCATGCAGGCTAGAACTTATTGGAAAGAATCACAGTCCGTTTGAGATAGAGGCTTCCGGTGCAGGTGCATTCCCAAGCCTGCGTGATCCGAATGTAATATGGGTCGGGCTGGGCAGATCCGGGCAGCTGGAGGCGCTGGTCGAAGATATTGAGAAATCTCTCGCTGAAATAGGATTTCAACGTGAGCATAAAAGCTTTTCGCCACACCTCACTATCGGAAGGGTAAAGGAAAAGAGAGGCATCAATTCTATCATTAAGATGCTGGCTACATATAATGAGACCTTTTTTGGTAGTATAGAAGTGCGCGAAATCTTGTTGATGAAAAGCATACTGAAAGCTTCAGGAGCAGAGTATTCAAAGATTGCTTCATGCAGGCTTCATCAAGTTAATTCATAAGGAGGAAGACATAATGAATAAGGATAAACTCAAGGCCCTGGAAATGGCTATTTCCCAGATTGAGAGGAGCTTTGGGAAAGGCTCCATCATGCGTCTGGGATCCGGTGAGGTGGCTGAGGGTGTTCAGGCAATACCGACGGGTTCTCTCACGCTTGATATTGCGACTGGGATAGGAGGGTTTCCCAGGGGCAGGGTAGTTGAGATATATGGACCTGAATCATCAGGCAAGACTACGCTTGCGCTTAATGCCATTGCTCAGGCACAAAAGTCTGGCGGTGTGGCGGCATTCATCGACGCTGAACATGCATTGGATGTCAATTATGCAGCTAAACTGGGTGTCAACATCGAGGACCTTCTGGTGTCTCAGCCGGATACAGGTGAACAGGCGCTTGAAGTGGCAGAAACACTTGTCCGAAGCGGAGCTATAGATATAGTGGTCGTAGACTCGGTTGCAGCTTTGGTGCCGAAGGCGGAAATAGAGGGCGAGATGGGAGATGCCCATATGGGATTGCAGGCCAGGCTTATGAGTCAGGCTCTCAGGAAGCTGACGGCTGCAATATCCAAATCGCTGACAACGGTAATATTCATAAACCAGATAAGAATGAAAATCGGGGTTATGTTTGGAAATCCTGAAACAACGACCGGCGGAACAGCTCTGAAATTCTATTCTTCTATGAGACTTGATATAAGGAAGATTGATAATCTCAAGGACGGACAAGAGACAATAGGGGGCAGGGTAAGGGTAAAGATAGTAAAGAATAAAGTTGCGCCTCCGTTCAGACAGGCTGAGTTTGATATTTATTTCAACGAGGGGATATCAAGGGTCGGCGAGATCATTGATCTGGGCGTTGAGAAGAATATTGTAGAAAAATCGGGTGCCTGGTATAGCTATGCTGGCAATAGGATAGGACAGGGCAGGGAGAATGTCAGAGAATTTCTCAAGAATAATCCTGAAACTGCACGCGAAATAGAGCAGAAAATAGTAGAGGTTTATGGGCTTAGGGCTGGTGCAGCAGGCGAATCAAAAACTAAATAGGTATTTGATATAGAGTGTACTATTGGGACTTGAGGTCTAATAGTTGGAAAGCTTTAATGACGATTATCAGAAGGCTTTGCGGTATGCATTTCTACTGCTTAGATATCGTGACAGAAGTGAAAACGAAATTGTCCAGAGGCTTAAGAGAAAGGGATTCTCTGAAGATACAGGTAGAAGCATTGGAATTTATTTGAAGGAACGGGGATTTATAGACGACGTCAGGCTTGCAGAGGCGCTTAAGAAGGCGGCTGTTGAGCAAAAACACTTAGGCAGAAGAGGAGTTCTGCATTATATGCTTTTAAGGGGTATTCCGAGTGAGCTCATAGATCGCATTGCAGGAAATGACGATGAATACCTGGAAAGTGCCTGTGCTTTTATCGATAAGAAAGCTAAGCAAATACGCGGACTTGAACGCATTGATATGAAAAAGAGGCTATGGGCCGCACTGGTAAGAAAAGGCTTCGCAACAGAGATCATAAAGCGTGCAATGAAGTTACATTTCGATAACGAGGAAATATCTGAAGAATAAAAATATGAGACAGGAGGGTGATAGTATGATGAAAATTTTGATGGTCGTATTATGTTTGACTGCATTGGTGCTAATCGGATGTTCTTCATCACAGATCAAATACACTCAGGACGAGATTAAAGATTATCCTGTAGAAATGCAGGAACACATAATAAAGGGTGAAGTTATCCCCGGAATGACCCCTACTCAGGTGCGCTATGCATGGGGTGCGCCCGACGAAGTCAGGCTGTCTACTTCGGTCGATGGAAGGCCTCAGGAACTTTGGACATATTCTTCTACGATGGGCATGTTTAAAACGAGACTTACATTCATCGACGGCAAGCTGACTTCTATCGTGAGCTCAGAGCCAGGCAGGGTGAAGTAGACAGAGGACATATGAAAGGTTCAGAAATCAGAAACACATTCCTTGATTTCTTCAAATCCAAGGGGCATGAAGTAATTAGAAGTTCTTCTCTTATACCTCGAAATGATCCGACTCTGCTTTTTACAAATGCGGGCATGGTACAGTTCAAGTCTATATTTCTGGGAGAGGAAAAAAGGCTTTATACGCGGGCTACCACATCCCAGAAATGCATGCGGGCCGGCGGTAAACATAGCGACCTTGAAAATGTTGGTCATACGGCGCGCCACCACACTTTTTTTGAGATGCTCGGCAACTTTTCCTTCGGTGACTATTTTAAGAGAGATGCGATTATATTCGCTTGGGAACTTCTGACCGAAAGATTTGGACTTCCGAAAGACAGGTTATGGGTTACTGTTTATCAGGACGACGATGATGCAGCCAATCTGTGGCCTGAACTCACCGGAATACACCCGGAAAGGGTTGTAAGACTTGGAGCAAAGGATAACTTCTGGCAAATGGGCGATACAGGCCCTTGCGGTCCATGCTCAGAAATAATTATTGATCAGGGGGCGGACGTCGGTTGCGGCGGCGCTGATTGTAAAGTTGGGTGTGACTGCGACCGGTTCCTTGAATTGTGGAACTTAGTCTTTATGCAGTTCAATCGTGATGAATCAGGTGCACTGACACCGCTTCCGAAGCCCAGCATTGATACAGGCATGGGGCTTGAGCGCATATCAGCAGTGCTTCAGGGCAAGCACAATAATTTTGATACGGACATTTTCGCTCCAATTATCTCTGCGATCAGTACAATGTCAAGTGCTGCTTATGGAAAGAACGCAGACTCGGATGTATCGATCAGGGTCATCGCTGACCATCTAAGAGCTATATCATTTCTGCTTGCTGAGGGACTGATGCCGGCCAACGACGGTAGGGGATACGTTTTGAGGCGTATCATTCGAAGAGCTGCAAGACATGCCAAACTTCTTGGTTTTACAGAACCGGTCCTCTTCAAACTTATGGGTTCAGTTGCCGATTCCATGGGAGATATTTATCCGGAACTTGTGCATGAGCGGGAAAGGTCATCAAAGGTGCTTTTCTTTGAAGAAGAGCGTTTCACAAGGACTCTTGATCAGGGCATGCACATTTTGGATGATGTGATAATTAAGCTCAAACAGTCTGGTGGAAAGGTAATACCTGGCGAAGATCTTTTCAGGCTTTACGATACATTCGGCTTTCCACTTGATCTGGCTAGAGACATTGCAATGGACAATCATCTGCATCTGGATGAAGATGGCTTCAACAGAGAAATGCAACTACAGCGAGAAAGAGCCAGAGCCTCTTGGGTCGGGGAAGAAGACGCGATAGCGACTATATACAAGGAACTGGCTTCAGAAATTGGAGAGACACATTTTACAGGTTACGATTTATTGGAGTCTGAATCTATAATCAAGGCTATTCTCAAAAATGGCAAGGTAGTGACAGAAGCTATAGCCGGAGATGAAGTAGAACTATTCCTTGATAAAACGCCCTTTTATGGAGAATCTGGCGGACAGGTTGGAGACGCAGGTTCTATTTTTGGTATTTCCTCTGAAATTGAAGTAAAAGATACTAAGAAAGAAGCCGGCTTAAACGCGCATATTGCCATTATACAGAGTGGCTCTGTCAAGGTGTGGGACAAAGTGAAGTGTATAGTGGACAAGAGCGCCCGGATAGCTATTGCCCGAAATCATACGGCGACTCATATCCTGCACGCGGCTCTACGTTCAGTGCTGGGAGAGCATGTCAAGCAAGCTGGATCTTATGTCTCAGCCGAACGCTTGCGTTTTGACTTCTCGCATTTTTACCAGGTCGATAAGACCGAGCTTGATGCCATCGAAGACATTGTAAATTCAGAGATCCTTGATAATAAGCCTGTCGATACTGAAGTGTCTGACATTCATACGGCATTGAAATCTGGAGTTACGGCTCTTTTTGGTGAGAAATACGGCGATACAGTGCGGATTGTCAAAGTGCCCGGGTTTAGTGCTGAGTTGTGTGGAGGTACTCACTGCAAAAATACCGGGGATGTCGGGTTATTCACAGTTGTATCTGAGAGCAGTGTAGCTTCTGGAATAAGAAGAATCGAGGCCTTTACAGGAAGGTCAGCCTTTGATTATCTGAGACAGAAGCGTGATGAGCTTAAACAGGTTTCAGATATCTTGAAGACCGACAGACCATCTGAGAGAATCGAGAAGGTTATGTCAGATATGAAGGAAAAGGACAAGGAGATAGAAGCGCTTAAGGGAAAGCTCTCTTCCCATAGTTCTTCTTCGCTCCTTGAACTTATGCGTGATGTCAATGGCGTAAAGGTGCTTTCATGCAGGGTCGATAACTTAGAGCAGAAAGATCTGCGCGTGCTGGCTGATAATGTTAGGGATCGTCTCGGGTCCGGAATCATTGTCATAGCGTCTGCAAATGACGGTCAGGCTTCGATAGTTGCGATGGTGACAAAAGATCTGACAAAGCAATACAGCGCAGGCGAGATTTTGAAAAATGTTGCGGCGCTTGCCGGAGGCAGGGGTGGCGGCAAGCCTGACATGGCTCAAGGCGGGACAAAGGATCTGGAAAAGCTGGACAGTGCACTTGAATATGTCTATGCTTTAGTCAAGAACAAGTAAGGGCATGTCTCTGTGCCCTTGATGGATAAGGGAGGCACTCATGACTGTATTTGATTTATTGAGAAACGCTGTCCTAGCCGGTTATGGTGTTCAGGAAAAGATGAAAGATTTTGTGGACGATCTGGTCAAGCGAGGTGAGCTGAGCGAGTCGCAGGGTGCAAAAATAGCAAAAGAATTGTCAGAGAAGGCTGATAAGACTACTTCTGAATTGAATGAAATGGTAGCCGGAATTATTCCCAAAACTCTGGAAAAAATGAGCATTCCCTCAAAGAGCGAAGTTGACGCGCTGAACGAGCAAGTTAAGAAATTATCAGAGAGGATCAGCGCTCTTGAGAGCGCACTGGGTCCTAATAAAGCATTTTAGCGTTATTTCTGTGGACATTCCTGGGCTAGCAAGAAGATATCGTTCGGCTCGAAGACTTCAGCAGATTGTCAATGTATTTTTGAAATACGGATTCGGCCAGATCATAGATCAGGCGCATCTTGGCAGATATATCCCGTTCAAGAATAGGCTAAAGTCATTCGGGGCATGGGCACCGCTTGAAGGATTGACAGCAGCTCAAAGCCTGAGGATGGCTTTTGCGGAACTTGGGCCGTCATTCATAAAGCTTGCGCAACTTCTCTCATCTAGGCCGGACCTCATTACCGAGCGGTATGCAAACGAATTTAAGAAATTGCAGGATGAAGTGCCGCCCTTTCCGGCAAGATCTGTTCGAGAGATAATCGAGCAGGATCTCCACAGGCCTCTGGAAGATATATTTGCGAAGTTCGAAGAAATACCTATTGCCGCCGCATCAATCGCACAGGTGCACAGAGCTGTTCTTATCGACGGGCGGGGTATTGTTGTTAAAGTGCAAAGGCCGAATATTCGCGAGCATATCGAATCCGATATACAGATAATGTCGTTTGTATCTGAGCTTCTTGAAAACCATATACCTGAGAGCAGATTTTTCAATCCTGCCGGGATTGTCGATGAATTTTCCCGAACTGTTAGAAGGGAATTAAACTTCTCGGAAGAGGCAAGAAACTGTGCAAGATTTCGAAGAATTCTTGGAGATATTGATGGAATTCATATTCCAATAGTATATGGCAATCTGAGTTCTGAGAGGATACTGGTACTTGATTTTATAGATGGCGTCAGGATTGACAATATTCATGAAATCGACAGACTTGGCATTGACAAGAAGATGCTTGCCCGTCGTGCACTGGATATATATTTCAGGCAGATTCTTGAAGATGGATTCTTTCATGCCGATCCCCATCCCGGCAATATACTGATTGAAGGCGATGGCACGCTTGCGTTTATTGATTTTGGGATAGTGGGAAGGGTATCTGATGAGCTGAAAGAGATTATTTCAGGAACATTTCTGGCTTTAGTGAAAAAGGATTTTGATAATCTTGTTGATCACTATTTGGAGCTAGGGATGTTCTCGGACGATTCAGACATAGAATCTTTCAAACGCGAATTCAAGGCTGATCTGGGCGATTTGCTAGAGCCTCTTTATGGTCTAAAGCTTCAGGACATTAGATTTACTGAGTTTATAGATACGGTTACTCGCTTGGCGATCAAATATAAGCTCAGAATACCGCCGGATCTGCTGTTGATAGACAAGACGCTAATGCTTCTTGAAAACCTCTGCAGGCAGCTTGATCCGGAAATTGATATTATAGCTGCTTCAGAGCCCTATGCAACTAAGCTGGCTGTAAAGTATATGGATCCGTCAAGGATATTCAGCGCCGGCAAAAAGAATCTTAACGAGCTTTCCGATTTGGTGAAGATCTTTCCAGGACAGATCAAGAAGCTTGTGCGAAAGGCGGTCAGAGACGATTTGCAGATAAAGATGTATCACGTCAATCTTCCGGAGTTTATCAAGGACATGGATAGAGCCAGTAACCGGATTGCATTTGCGATGGTAGTGAGTGCGATAATATTAAGTTCCGCTATCATGCATGCTGCCGGTGTTGTTCCAACTGTATTCGGGCTCTCTTTTTTGGGTATAATTACCTTTGCGGTTGCTTTTTTTCTCGGATTTTGGCTCTTAGTTTCGATAATACGTTCGGGCAGGCTCTAATGTATTGTTTTATCTATTGCTGTAGTTTCTAGTGATGCGGCGGGTTGTTAAGCCGTAGAATATTTAAGCGAAGGAGGGACAGATGGACACTGTAATGCTGAGCAGGATTCAGTTCGCAGTGACAGCCGGGTTCCATTTTATTTTCGTGCCGCTGACACTTGGATTGTCATTGTTGGTTGCATTTATGGAAACGAAGTATGTTCGCACAGGAAATGAAGTTTATCTTGATATGTCAAAATTCTGGGGCAAGTTGTTTCTCATCAATTTTGCCCTTGGAGTTGTTACAGGGATAACTCTGGAGTTTCAGTTTGGGATGAACTGGGCCGAGTACTCCAAGTATGTCGGCGATATATTCGGCGCGCCTTTGGCGATCGAAGCCACTCTTGCCTTTTTTCTCGAATCCACTTTTATCGGTCTGTGGATATTTGGACGGGACAGGGTTTCAAAACAACTTCATGCAGCGTCCATTTGGATAGTTGCCGTTGCCGCTAATCTCTCAGCTTTATGGATACTTCTTGCTAATGGCTGGATGCAAAAGCCTGTAGGGTATCTGCTCAGAAATGGGCGAGCAGAAATGGTCGATTTCTGGGCGCTTGTAACAAACAGCTATGGATGGTCAAAATTCTTTCATACGGTTGTTGCAGGCTATGTAGTGGCAGCTTTTTTCGTGATGGGAATATCAGCATATCACCTTCTGAGAAAGAACAAGTCTTCGTTTTTCAAGGAATCATTCAGGATGGCAGCATCGTTCGGGCTGATATCGTCGATTCTGGTCTTTATTACCGGAGACTTTCATGCAGTCGAGGTCGCAACAACTCAGCCAACAAAGTTCGCGGCAATGGAATCTGTGTGGGAGTCTCAAAAGGCAGCTCCTTATCATTTACTTGTGATTCCTGACCCTTCTGCCCAAAGAAATACCGTGGAGGCAATAAGTATTCCAAAGGCTCTCAGCCTCTTGGCCTATCATGACGGGAATGCGGAAGTTAAGGGCTTAAAGGATTTTCCTCAGGACTTAAGGCCGCCTGTTACGTTAACGTTTTCAAGTTTCAGATCTATGGCGGCGCTTGGGATGCTTTTCATGCTGTTGAGTTTCATTGCATGGCTGTTGGGAAGGAAAGATCATCTGGAATCGTACCCCATTTTTTTAAAGGTTATGCTTTACACAATCCCGCTGCCATATATCGCCAATCAAATCGGTTGGATAGTGGCCGAGGTGGGACGTCAGCCCTGGATAGTTTATGGTTTGTTAAAAACATCTGATGCTGCCTCAAAAGCCGTTTCAGTAGAGCAGGTCATGGGCTCTCTTATCGGGTTTACATTATTATATGGATTTCTTGCAGTGGTGGATATCTACCTCTTGGCCAAGAATGCAAGAAAAGGCCCTGATCTCGAGCCTTCCATCATTATGAACCCGGCTGCCGGGGCCGGCAGCAAGGAGGCGTAAAATGGAATTCCAAATTATATGGTTCATCCTCTGGGCTGTCCTTTGGGCTGTCTACTTTATGTTGGATGGCTTTGATCTTGGTGTTGGCATTCTCCACCGGTATATTGGACGAAATGAAGATGAACGCGGCGCCATTTTAAGCAGCATAGGCCCGGTATGGGACGGCAATGAAGTATGGCTGCTGACTGCAGGCGGCGCAACATTTGCAGCATTTCCGACAACATATGCCCTGATGTTCAGTTATTTATACACTGCACTATTGCTGATACTTTTTTCATTGATTGTCCGGGGAGTGTCATTAGAACTGAGAGGGAAAGAAGAGAGCGCAACATGGCGACGTAACTGGGGGTATGCTCTTGTAACAAGCAGTTTTCTTCCAGCACTGCTTTTTGGAGTAGCTTTCGGCAATATATTCCAGGGTCTGCCTATGGATGCCGACGGCTATCATGGTAACTTATTAACATTGCTAAACCCCTACGGTCTACTTACAGGTATCTTTTTTCTGTTCCTGTTTTTGATGCATGGGGCACTCTGGATAGGTTTCAGGACCAAAGGCTATGTCAGCGATCAGGCATCCAGGCTTGCAAATAAAATATGGTATCCATTGCTGCTGATAGCCGTGGCCTTTCTTGTGATGACCAAGTTTGCGACCAAGCTCTATCTGAATTTCATTAATACGCCCATTTTCTTCATCGTGCCGCTGATTGCGGTAGCAGCTCTTCTTACAATGAAAGTATGCCTGGCAAAGCAGTCGTCGATTCAAGCTTTTGCAGCTTCCTGTGTTACCATTCTAATGGTAACATTTACTGGAGTTATTGGGCTCTTTCCAAGCCTTATCCCTTCGAGCATCGACCCTAGATACAGCCTGACCATATTCAACTCTTCGTCGAGCCCCTATACTTTGAAGATTATGACAATAGTAGCACTTATTTTTGTCCCGATTGTAATAGTTTACCAGTCATGGAACTATATTATTTTTAATAAGAAGATCGATCATGAGGACAAAAAGCAGGGTAGTAAATATTAGAAAAATGTGATCACGGCAGAGGATACGATCATATATGTCCTCTGCTGCTGATTATTTCTTTTTTGCGGCTTCCTTGATAATAGCCTGTCCTATAACATTGCGCTGTATCTGGTTTGTACCTTCATAAATTTGCAAGATTTTAGCATCTCTCATCATCTTTTCTACGGGATATTCCTTCATATATCCAGATCCACCCATGACTTGCAATGCATTTGTGGTGACGCGCATTCCGAGATCGGTTGCAAAGGTTTTGGCGCAGGCCGACTCCTTGGATACATCCTTGGCACCGCTGTCTACAAAGCGGGCTACCGAATATATTAGCGCCCTGGCAGCCTCGATTTCAATGGCCATGTCTGCCAGCATATGCTGCACTGCCTGGAAACTTATCACAGGATGACCAAATTGGACGCGCTGGCGGGCGAATTTAACAGCCTCATCAAAGGCTCCCTGCGCAACGCCCAAGCCCTGTGCGCCAACTCCGGTGCGTGAGGCGTCGAGAGTCTTCATGGCAACTATAAAGCCCATGCCTTCTTTACCGAGTATATTATCTTTAGGTATGCGACAGTTATCAAATACAAGCTCGGTTGTGATCGAGCAACGTATTCCCATCTTATTTTCTTTTTTGCCAAAACTGAAACCAGGGGTGCCCTTTTCAACGATAAAGGCGGAGGCGCCGCGCGGTCCTTTTGATTTATCCGTAATCGCTATAACAGAATAAATGTCGGCAACGCTACCATTGGTTATCCATTGCTTCGTTCCGTTCAGAATGTAATGATCACCGTCCAACCTGGCCGTGGTTTGAATCCCTCCAGCATCGCTGCCGGCATTAGCTTCAGTCAGACCGAAAGCTACCAACCTCTTGCCGACAGCAATATCAGGAAGATATTTTTTTTTCTGTTCATCGCTGCCAAACAGCAATATGGGAAATGTTCCAAGAGCATTTGCAGCATAGGATGTCGACACGCCGACGCAGGCCTTCGAAAGTTCCTCTACCGCAATGCAGAGCTCAAGGCAACCCTTTCCGAGTCCTCCGTATTCCTCCGGAATGAAAAGGCCTAACATATCAGATTGCGCAAGAACTTTTATAATCTCCCAGGGGAACTCTCCAGTTTCGTCAAGTTCAGCTCTGACCGGAACTATTTTTTCTTCAGCTATTTGACTAGCCAGGTCCCGTATCATTTGCTGTTCTTCAGTCAAGAAATAATCCATCGAAAATTCCCTCCGTACCCAAAAGAATAGTGAACTTCCTATCCGCTGATGTCGATATCCTCTACAAGGAGATGAGAAGACTTAATATTACCATAAAAGCGCGGTTCATCACCAATCATAACTATATTGCCGAAAAGATTCAGAATGTTGCCCGATATCACTGCCTCTTTGATCGGATGAGCATGCGCACCTTTGTCTATTTTTATGCCTGTCACGCCAACCGAATATTCGCCGGAGATAGGATTAACGGTGTGCATACCCATCGTTTCAGTGATATATATGCCTTCGTCCACTATCCCGAGCAGCCCGGAAATATCCTTTCTGTACTCTTCAGAAACTGCCTCCAAAAAAATATTATTTGGTCCGACGCTCGGAATACCGGTAAATCCGCCTCGCACCGCGTTGCCGGTCGATGTTACATTGTCTTTCCTCGCGTTATATGTGTTATATAGGAAACCCTTTAGAATGCCTCCTTCAATAAGCGTTTTCTTTGTCGTAGCCACTCCCTCGGCATCTACCGGACGGCTGCCTAATTTCCCATCAAGTATGCCGCTGTCTACCAGGTTCAACCGCGGGCTTATCACACGATCGCCCATTTTGCCTGCCAGCATAGATTTCTTTTTCCTGACCGCTTCTGAAGATAATGTTGAAGCAAGAATTCCAATGAACTCAGCTGCTACCGCTTCATCCAATAATACGAATCCCCGCATAGGTGCCATTTTTTCAGCTCCCAGCATCTGAATGGCTTTGGATGCTGCTGTCTGTCCTATGAGCTCGAACGATATATCGTTCAGAAATCTGCTTCCATGATAGTCCCAACCCATCTGATTCTCAATTCCTTGCTCGGCAACTGCCATTATATGAGCCGAACACGCAGAAGCCGAAAACTCGAAATCTATTCCCTTAGAGTTAATTATTCTGGTCCGTCCCGCGCTGAAGCTTCCTGAAGCATTTCTGGTCTTTGTTATACGCTTATCCCTGCCGAGTGCAGCGCTTTCCATTGCAATGATCATATCAATTGCATCAGTATCTTTCAGGGATGAAATTAAGGGATCATAAACTACGACATCGGAATGGCCAGATAATGACGGAAGTCCGTTTGCCTCGTCCGGCTCTGTAAATTTTGACGCCTCTATTGCACTGGTTACTACAGCGCTAAGCTCATTCGGGTCAGTAGAGTATGAAAAGCCGAGCCGCTTATCTTTGAATACTCGCAGAGAGTAGCCTACCGAATTGGATTTCTCCAGAGTATCGACGCGCCTGTCTTTAACTTCCACACTTAGATTCTGCGAAATTGTGACATAAACTTCAGCCTCATCGGCGCCTGCATCCAGGGCAATTTGCAACAGCCGGTCAGCAAATCCTGTATCGACCTCAGATTTCCTCATTCTTCAGAATAGGTCGCCGCCGCTGTTTCAGACTCCCAGACTGTTATTGACTTCAGCGTAACATTATATGCAGCGAAATTTTCTTTCAAGGATTCGAAGATCCAGCGGGATATATTTTCGGAAGAAGGATTTACGTCAGCAAACTGTGGCAGGTCGTTGAGGCATATATGGTCAAGCGAACCAATAACCTCATTTGCTACTCTTCTGAGGTCGGTGAAATCTATTGCAATCCCGATCTTGTTTAGGCTGCGCGAGCTCACAACAACTTGGACCTTCCAGTTATGGCCATGCAGATTTTCACATTTACCATTATATTCACGCAACTGATGTGCCGAAGCGAATTTTGTCTCAATACTTAATGTATACATAACGCATTCTCACTAACTCAGGTTTTCTTTTTGAAGATAGCGATATATGGCAGGTTTCTGAACTGGTTCTCGTAATCAAGGCCATAACCGACTACAAAGACATTAGGTATGTCGAATCCCACATAGTCCAGCGTCACATCAACTATGCGCCGTTCCTTCTTGTTCAGAAAGGCGCATACTTTAAGACTTTGCGGGCTTTGTGAAAGGATTCTTTCACGAATATAATTAAGCGATATGCCCGTGTCAATAATATCATCGATCAAAAGTACATCTTTGCCCCTTATTTCTTCTCTAATATCATAATGAACTTTTACTTCACCAGTCGAAGTTGTTTTTACATAACTTGAAGCGACAATGAAGTCAATGGTAACAGGCTGCTTGATAGCCCGCACAAGATCAGAGAAGAACATAAAGGAGCCCTTAAGTATGCCGACTGCCAGGACATCTTTGCCGATATAATCATGCGATATTTTATCGGCAAGTTCAGAGATTTTTTTCTGGATCTGCTCTGTAGATAGAAATGGTTTTCCTATTATCAAAGGTTGGCCTCCTAAAGAAATAGCTTATATATAATACTCATGTTTATAGCTAATCTCAACCAACATTAGGCAGCGTGTATTAGGCTGCGAGCAAAGGTGCAAGCTTTTCAACTCCAAAACTTACCGCACTTTTGTTAGTATATGATTAACGCTGAAGATATGAGGTGAACCATGCGGATAGAAAAACATTTTTATAAGACTATATGTCTGATGGTTATTAGTCTCTGCCTTATCTCGTGTGTTCCGAAAGAAGCTGTGCAGACGCATCATGAGCCTGTAAAAATAGCATTGGCTCTGGGTGGAGGCGCTGCACGCGGTTTTGCGCACATTGGCGTGTTGAAGATACTCGAGTCAAACCACATTCCGATACACATGATCATCGGGACTAGCGCGGGCAGTTTCGTGGGAAGCCTTTATGCTTATGGCTTCAACGCGTATCAGATTCAAAAATTGTCGCTGGACATACAGAGAAGCGATATTGCCGACTTTACGCTCCCGGACAACGGCTTTATTAAGGGAGATCTTCTTGAGGAATATATAAACAAGATGGTGCGTAATACGTCGCTTGATAAGATGCGGATACCTTTTTATGCAGTTGCGACTGAACTGCCCGGCGGTAAGGAAACTGTTTTTGCCACTGGGAACGCGGGTAGAGCTGTGCGGGCAAGTTGTTCTATCCCTGGAGTATTCCAGCCGGTGACAATAGGCAATAGAATGTATGTAGACGGAGGAGTCGTAAGTCCGGTGCCTGTTGATGCAGCCAGAAAACTCGGCGCAAACGTTGTGATAGCAGTGGACGTTTCATCTGATCTTGACACTGCAAAACCTTCCGGTACGATCGAGACAATATTGCAGTCCATCAATATAATGAATTCCAAGATTTCCGTCGGCCAGCTGTCTAAAGCTGATGTTGTCATAAGACCACTTGTCGGATATATTGGGTCAGCTGACTTTGATAGACGTAACGACGCAATAATCGAAGGAGAAAAAGCGGCGTTGCAGGTTTTGCCCAAGATACAGGATATTGTTGAACAGTATAGGCGGCAGGGGAGGCTACAGTGATAAAAGGATTGCGAGAGTCCGCAAGGGCTTTTTTTATCGGCATGATTGTTTGCATGTTGCTGGCATGCTCGGGGCAGCAAGCCAAGGAACTTTATGACACGGCTAAGTTGGAAGAGCTTCAGCACAACAGCGCTCATGCTGTCCAGCTTTATGAACAGATCATAGTCAGATATCCTTCCAGTGATTATGCAATAAAGGCAAAAGAAAGAATTGACGAGCTTAAGAAGATTAAATAGGGCAAGGGCATGAAAAGCTATCGAAAAGAGTTGTGGTTTAATGTGCCGTCCAGAAGAGCTTTTATCAACATAACTTCTCACGTTGAAGAATGTCTTGGAGAAAGCGGAATTAAAGAAGGGCTGGTACTTGTCAATGCAATGCATATTACGGCATCCGTCTTTATAAATGATGACGAATCCGGCCTCCACCACGATTACGACATATGGCTGGAAAAACTTGCACCGCACGAACCGGTATCGCAATACCGTCACAATGTTGGCGAGGACAATGCAGACGCGCACATGAAGCGCCAGATCATGGGAAGAGAGGTTGTTGTAGCTGTTACCGGCGGAAAACTCGACTTTGGCACATGGGAGCAGATATTTTACGGAGAATTCGACGGCATACGTAGGAAGCGAGTGCTGGTCAAGATAATCGGGGATTGAAGGATCCTTGATATGGACAATCAGTTTCTTGAAAAAGACATCGACTTGCCATTTCCGCATTTTGCAATTCTCAAGGCTTCGGCTGGTTCAGGCAAGACCTACACGCTTTCCCTGAGATTTGTACAATTCCTTCTTTCCCGGCATGTTGTTCAAAACAGGTTGAGAAATATCCTTGCAATGACATTTTCGAACAATGCCGCCAAGGAGATGCGTAACCGCATTCTGAATTGGCTTAAACGCATAGCTCTCGGAGAAACAGAAGCCTTGGATGTTTTTTCCCGTCTACTTGATCTTCCGCCCGATGAAATCCAAAGCCGCGCATCAGCCGTCGTAGAAGAAATTCTGGAACACTATGGCGAATTCCAGGTCAAGACTATAGATAGTTTTGCGACTTCACTTTTTCAGGCCGCTGCTGCTGAGTTCGGGTTCGCACCTGGATTTGAGATCATGCTGGACAGCAGTGAACTCGCTGAATATTCTTTTCAGAAATATTTGAGGAAAGTGAGTAGAGGCACATATGAAGATTTGCTGATCGATAAGACCGTTAAGGCGATAGTCGAGCAAAGGCGCGGCGAGTCTGCCTATGTATGGGATCCAGCCGGAAAACTGCTTGAAGAAATGAGGAAGCTGTATGATCTTTGCTCATCTCGCGGCAAAACGGTTGCGGTAGGCCGTCAAAGCGTTGCACTTGAAAAAAGTATGAATGAATTTCGAGTTGCCATTGATGCAATTCAGTCTGCAATAGAACTGTCAGGACTTCAGGTCAGCAGGGCTTCTTCTTATTTCAGGTCAAACATGCCTGAGATAGCGCGCAGGGGTCGCATTGTTGACCTGATCGGAAAACAGCTTAAGAATCCTCCAGTGAACAAGCCTGGCAAAGCCAAATTCGATATCCTTGCATCTTACGAGGAAGTGCTGAAATTATGGGAGCATGTGCGCGAAATCATCAGCATTTTAACATTGCAGTTCGCGTATGTTTATTATGAACCTTATGCATCGGTCTTTCTGAATTTCCGCGATTTGCTTGACGAAACCAAGAGAAGACAGGGGCGTGTATTCATTGGGGATATCAACAGTATGCTTGCGACTCAGCTGGAAAGAATGAGCGTGCCTGACATTTATTTTCGGATAGGGGAAAGCATACACCATTTCTTTATTGATGAATTTCAGGACACTGCTCCAGTTCAGTGGAAGGCGCTATTGCCATTGCTCGAAAACACGGTTGCTGAAAGGGGAAGCGTGTTTCTGGTCGGCGACACTAAGCAGGCAATTTATGGATTTCGCGATGCTGATTACAGGATCATGGCTGAAGCATGCCGCTCAAATCCCTTTCCGTCAGCAAAATGCTTGATACGTGATCTTACAATAAATTACCGAAGCGCTCCTGTAATTATCGGATTCAATGAAATGATATTTAAACAAATTGTCGCACAGGATGAACGCTATTACGAAGCTGCCGCGGCAAGCGGTCTGTCTGAGTACGAGCAGAGGCCTGCGTCCGACGGATCCCGAACCGGTTACGTGAAGGTTTCGATTGTAAAGGAGACCGAAGATGGTCATGAAGAGCGTATAAGAATGATCGAAACAATTGAAGACCTGCGAAAACGCAATTTCCGGTATGGCGATATGGCAATTCTGACGCAGCGCAATGAAGAAGCGATCAGGATAACTGAATGGCTAAATGAAAGTGGAATTGAATTTCTTTCTTTCAGTAGCCTTGACATTCGCAGAAGGGGCATTACGCGGGAGATCCTAGCGCTTTTAAGTTTTCTGGATTCTCCGATTGACTCATTATCATTTGCTTCATTTCTTCTCGGTGAAATATTTAGCCGCAGCATCGTTCATGCAGAATTGAGTATTAGCAAGGAAGAGCTACACAACTTTCTTGTCACAGTGCATAGCGATGGAGTCATGTATCTGGCTTTTGCGGACAGATGGCCGACGGCATGGGAGAAATTCTTCAGCGGACTTATTAAGTCGGTAGGCTATCTGCCGCTATATGATTTGATATCAAAGGTCTATTATGTTTTTAATCTTTTTGGGATTTACGGGGAAGAAGAAGCAACGTTAATGCGCTTGCTGGAGACAGTCAAGGATTTTGAAGGCACTGGGTATAACAGCTTAGCGGCGTTTTTGAAGTTTGCCGGTACGGAAGAGGGTGTTGCTGCGGAATGGCAAATGACAGTTCCGGCGGGTCAAAATGCAGTCAGGGTAATGACAGTTCATAAGTCGAAAGGTCTGGATTTCCCTGCAACTATAGTTGTTCTGTATGAGAATCGGCAGTACGGTCTCGAGACGATCGTCGATGAGGATCAAGCTGACATGCAACTGATGAGAATCACTAAAGAAATGGCAGAGTGCAATGGCTATCTAAGTAAAAAATATGCTGAAGCGCAATTAAAAGAAAAGGTGAGCAGCCTGAACGCATTGTATGTTGGTCTTACTCGTGCGCGTGATGAACTCCATGTTATCGGTATTAGCAAGGATGTTGAGTCGCCGCGCTATCCGATCAACATTTTTCCAGGTGTCGACTTTGAAATGGGGAGTAAAACTGCAAGTATTATTTTGCCTGAAGCAAAGATAGAAGCAGTTGCTCTTGAACATAAATGCGGTTGCGCGCTGGAGTTAGAGTCTTCGCGTAGTGCTTTGAGATTGCTGGACCGCCGCCGCGGAGAAATCCTTCATTTAATACTGGCTGAAATAACAATTCTTGATGGAGGGGCAAAGCAAATTGATGAAATAATATATCAATTGAGAAAGAGCGGAAGGCTCTCTATGTCCGAAAAAATTGACGCAGGCGCTTTGAATGCATTTTTCGGCATCAATCAAGTCATGTCATTATTTTCATATCGTCCCGGTCGTAAGGTGTTTAATGAGTACGAGATTACCGACAAAAACGGACGTTTATACCGGATTGATCGCTTAATAATTGATGAGGAAATCATAACGGTTGTCGATTTCAAGACGGGCGTGGATTTGGATGAGAGCAATCAGCACGTTAAGCAGGTTGGCATCTATAAGCGGCTCATAGAGGAATGCTTTCATGGCAGCCGGGTTGAAGCGATGCTTGCTTATGTCGACGAGCGAGTGCTCAGGAAAGTTGTATGACAGCTGGAATCCTGCCTATCAATTGCAGTCTTATCACTGAAGTGGCAGACACTCTGGTGGCTGACGGCAATGATTATTCTGCTAATCTTGTGATTTTCCCTGGTAGGCGCCCTGCGCATTTCCTGCGTAAGGAATTGGGGAGACGGCATTCAGCAGCAATTATACCGCCGCGTATTGTATCCATGGACGATTTCATTGACATGATTTACAGTAACAAAAATAGTAATGCTATAATCACAAGCTTGGACGCCGTAGCTTTCCTCTATGATATTCACCTGGAGATGGAGAGGCGCATTGGCAGAACATGTTTCACTGCGCTTGATCAATTCATTCAGGTTGGCATGCAGCTTTTTCATGATATCGAAGAACTCACTATTGAATTTATTTCCGTTGATAAAATTAGGGGTCTTGGCATTGCATCCGGGATTCCAATACCGTCCGGATCCTTCGATGCAATGGCTGATATCGCGACATATGCGGAACAATTTTATAATGTTATTAAGAAACTCGGCAGATCTACACGCGCTATGCGTTATTGTAATGTTGCAGATAATATGCACGTCGGCTTTTTTGATAAATACAGGAGAATTATTCTTGCGGGGTTTTTTGCATTCACTGCAGCTGAGAGGAAGATTATAACGGCATTGCAGGAACACTCTTCATTTTTCAGCCTGTTCCAGGATGGACCATATATAAAGGATCAATTAACAGACTCCGGGATCGATGCAGAGCTTATTAATGCGGAAAGTTTCAGGCCGGGCATTTCAATGTTTGCCTGTCCTGACATCCATGGAGAGGTATGCGCGCTGGGAGACCTGATTGAAAAAATGCGCAATAACGCAGAATTAGATGAACGTACAGCTATCGTGCTTCCTTCTTCAGAGTCATTGTTTCCACTTCTGCGGCATACTCTCGGCGGATGGGAGGAAGGAAGCTTCAACGTGACATTGGGCTATCCAATTCTTCGTACGCCTCTTTTCGGTTTTCTTAAATCTCTATCAGAGCTTATCAGCTCTATGGACGAGCAACGGGTATATGTTCCGGCTTATATAGCATTTGTTTTACATCCCTATACTAAGAATATTCTACTTCAGGGAAGTGCTGAGGTAACAAGGATACTTTTTCATACTATTGAAGAAGAGTTGAGCGGGCAAGCGGCCCCATCATTTGTTAAGCTGGAATCACTGGAGGCCAATGCCGGGATGCTGGAAATAGCTGCAAACAGGTTGCGCAGAGAAGGCTATAAAATAGATGCGCATCAACTGGGGATACATCTGAAAGATATACATGCAAGGACTATATATCCTTTTGTTGCTATTAAGTCGACAGGTAGTTTTGCAGAAACATGCATTGGTCTAGTTGAATATATTCACGATCATTCTACTGCACAACTTCATCCTCTGTTTTATCCATATGTTGAAGCGCTCATCAGAGCTCTAACCGAGATACGCAATTCGTCGCTGCACAGTCAAAGTTTTAGTGACGTCTCCGGATATTTCCTTTTCATCGAGCGCTATATGACGTCGTGTACTGTACCTTTTGAAGGTACACCTCTCCGAGGGATTCAGGTTCTGGGCATTCTTGAGACCAGGTGCCTGAAATTTGAAAAAATATTTCTTCTGGATGCGAATGAGAGTGTTATGCCTATAAGTAATCAAAACGATTCCTTCATACCGAACAAGGGAAGAGAATTGCTTGGTATGCCAACGCAACGTGATCGTGACAGGATGGCACATTATTATTTCAGTGTTATGGTTGGGGCTGCAGAAGAAGTCAATATTTTCTTCATTGAAAACGATCGCAAAGACAAATCTAGATTCGTGGAAAGATTGATATGGGAAGAAGAACAAATAATAGGGCATAAGCTGGTCGATGATGCATATCGAAATATCCAATACAGGGTGCATTTGGGCAATAAACATGTTGAGGCTGTCAGAAAAACAGAAGTAATTCTGGATCGGCTGGCTGCTTATCAATTCAGCCCTTCATCTCTCGACAGGTATCTGAGCTGTCCGTTGAAATTCTATTATTGCAATATCTTGGGACTTAGGCCAAAGGACGTGAAGACTGACTCAGTCGAAAAAAAAGATGTTGGAACAATAGTCCATGAAGCCTTGAGACACCTGTTTGGTAGGCTTAAAGAATGTATACTGACTGCAGAAATGCTTAATGAAATCGACGTGGATAAAATTGTAGAAAGCATTTTCTGCAGACGATTCGGAGAACATCCGTTTGGAGCACCGTATCTTTTGATGAAGCAAGTACAAAGAAGACTGGACGAGTTTATCAAACTGTATTTCATACCATTAATAACCAGTCGTAAAGTCAAGATTCTTTCCTCGGAATCAAGGTTAACGGCTTCTTACAGGGGGCATATAATTGCAGGCCGGCCAGACGCGGTTTTAAATTTTGACGGGCGTTGCACTATAATAGATTTCAAAACATCATCAATCAAGTCATTATATTCGATTTCTTTCGAGAAACTCCTCCTGGAAGAACGCGAATCATGGCGGCCTGCCATAGGCTCACTGCAGCTGCCTATATATAGGATCCTATATTCTGCATATTCCGGGATACCCGTTGAAAGCATAGATGCCATGTACTTGATGTTAGGGATGACGCGTGTTGATTCAATGATTGAACTGCCACTATTTGGTAAGAAGGACGATGAGTTGGCTGGAAGTGAATTGCTTGGTGAATTGGTCGGTATTTTGATGAATGAAATCAAGGATGCTTCAGTGACTTTTTCAGCAGTGGATGCCGTTACTAGAGCATGCGATATATGCGATTATGGGGCGATATGCGGCAGGCGCAGAGTATGATTGCTGCTCTGCTGCTTTGCATGGTAAACTTTAAGCAACTTATGATTGGGAGGGTTTTATGGGAATCCTGCAACCTACCTTAATTACGCTGATATTTATCATTGTTATGGCTTTTTATGTTGTTTCTAACGCTATAAGAATCCTCAAGGAGTATGAAAGGGGGGTTGTCTTTAGACTTGGACGTATAATCCCTATAAAGGGACCTGGTCTGGTGTTGATTTGGCCTATCATAGACAAGCTTGTCAAGGTTAGTCTCCGCACAATAACGATGGATGTCCCGCCTCAGGATATTATAACCAAGGATAATATTACGGTGAAGGTTAATGCTGTTATCTATTTTAGACCCATAGACCCAATCAGGGCCATCACTGAAGTGGAGGACTTTTATTACGCCACATCACAGATCGCGCAGACCACTCTTAGGAGCATCTTGGGTCAGAGCCAGCTGGATGATCTTCTGACCAACAGGGAACAACTGAATACAGAACTGCAAAAGGTTATAGATACTCAGACTGAGCCGTGGGGCGTGAAGGTGTCAGCTGTTGAGGTTAAGAATGTCGATCTTCCGCAGGAGATGCTAAGGGCTATTGCAAGACAGGCGGAAGCCGAAAGGGAAAGAAGGGCGAAAGTTATTCACGCAGAGGGAGAGCTTCAGGCGGCACAGAAACTGGCAGATGCGGCCAAGATCATATCATCAGAATCAGCGACGCTGCAGCTGAGATTCCTTCAGACGCTTACAGAAATATCAACTGAAAAAAACTCAACTATTATTTTCCCTGTTCCTATAGATCTGATAAGACCTTTTATGAGGGAAGGAACTAAAGCTGACTGACGAAAAAGAATCAAAAGACGAACAGCCGGACGATACTGATAAACCTAAAGTTGTATCAAATGTATGGCTGCGGCTTGTTGTTCTGCTTATTATAATCGGTGGCCTGAGCTGGGCAGTTTATATCACCGGCTTGTGGGACTTTTTCACGAGTCGTCAGAAGGTCATCGACTTCCTCAATTCACTTGGCCCTTTTGCAGTTCTGGGATTTATCGTTCTACAGGTGCTGCAGGTAATAATAGCGCCTATACCTGGCGAAGTGACCGGCTTGATCGGCGGTTACATGTATGGGATGGTTATGGGAGTCGTATGGTCCACAATCGGATTGACGATCGGTTCTTATCTTGCTTTTGCTCTCGCCAGAATATTCGGGAGGCCGTTTGTAGAAAGATTTGTAGATAAATCCATTCTTCGCAGATTTGATTATCTGCTGCATCATAAAGGGGCATTTCTCGTCTTTCTTTTATTTCTCATCCCAGGCACGCCGAAAGACTATCTTTGCTACATCCTCGGGCTTGGCCATCTTACTACAACCGAGTTCCTGGTGATCGGCGGAGTAGGAAGATTGTTTGGTACTATCCTGCTCACAATTGGCGGAGACTTTATAAGACACCATCGCTACAGGGATTTTTCACTATTGGCGGCTGTTACAATACTTGTGATTCTAATCGCCATGCTATTTAAGAGCAGGCTTGAATGGCTCTTCAGATTATGGCATGTTACATCATACAGGAAAAATAAGGTGAATCAAAGCAAGAAGGCTAAGGCGAAAAGACAAGGAATACCGGGCCGCAAGCAGTAATAGTTTACAATTTCAAAAGTGCGGAACCCCAGGTCAGCCCTGCGCCAAAAGCTTCCAAAAGGACATAATCGCCGCTTCTGACCCTACCGCAATTAATTGCCTCATCGAGAGCTATAGGGATGGAAGCTGCAGAAGTATTTCCATACCGGTCGATGTTTATCATTACTTTATCCATCGGTAAGTCCAGTCTTTTGGCCGTGGCCTGGATGATGCGCAAATTGGCCTGGTGAGGAATTAGGAGCGCGAGCTGAGAGGTTTTAATCTTATTTTTTTGGAGCGTCTCTATAGCAATGTTTTCGAGAGTTTTAACCGCGACCTTGAATGTTTCGTTGCCTTTCATCTTTGTATAGTGAAGTCGCTTCTCAACTGTCTCTTTGGAACATGGTTTTCTAGAACCTCCTGCAGGCACCTGAATATAATCCCATAGACTTCCATCAGAACGGATGTCAACAGACATTATGCCGCTTCCATCCGTGGAAGGTCCTATGACGGCTGCACCTGCACCGTCGCCAAATAGCACGCAGGTTGTCCTGTCCTCCCAGTCGGTAAGCCTGGATAGCGCTTCGACCCCTACAAGCAATATCTTCTTATAAGCGCCAGATTTAATGAAACCTTGTGCAATAGAGAGCCCGTATATAAATCCTGAGCACGCAGCTGCCAGATCAAACGCAGCAGCGCTTTCAGCACCTAGCCGATCCTGAAGAATGCACGCAGTGGAAGGAAATGGCATATCTCCTGAAACAGTTGCCACCATGATTATATCGAGATCCTTGGCTTTGATTCCGGCTCTCTTAAGGGCCGTCTTGGAGGCCTCATATGCCATATCTGAAGCCGCCTGATTACTGCCGGCAATCCTGCGCTCTCTTATACCCGTTCTCTCAACTATCCATTCGTCAGACGTGTCTACGCGTTTTGCGAGCTCCTGATTTGTAACTATATGTTCAGGCAAATAAGATCCTGTAGAGAGTATTTTAGCTTTAATCGTTTGCATGGTTTCCTACAGCAGCCAAAGACAGTGATTTCGATATATTCTCATGCACTCTGTGCCTGGCCATTTCAGAGGCAACTTTTATAGCGTTTTTGAGCGCGCGGGCAGATGAGCGCCCATGACTGATTATGCACGTGCCGTTAATTCCAAGAAGGGGAGCGCCTCCGTATTCGTCATAGTCTGTCCTCTTTTTGAAATTCTTTATGGCAGGCTTAATCATAAGGTACCCGATCTTGCCGGTCTTTACATTAGCAATCTCGCGTTTGAGCATCTTAATAATGGTATCAGCAAGGCCTTCGCTGGTCTTGAGGACTATATTGCCGATAAATCCATCGCAGACTATTACATCTGCACGGCCGGCGAAGACATCTTTACCTTCAATATTCCCCCTAAAATTAAGGCCCTTTGCAGCTTTCAGCAGCTTGAAAGATTCCTTTGTAAGCTCGTTCCCTTTGGTATCCTCTTCGCCAATGCTGAGTAGCGCGATTCTTGGGGCAGGTTCATTGAAGATAGCCTTATAATAGGAATGGCCCATGAATGCAAACTCAAGCAGGTTTTCAGGCTTGCAGTCTACGTTGGCACCTGCGTCCAGCAGCACAAAATAGCCTGTCAGCGATGGCATTATGGTCGCGATTGCAGGACGGTCTACGCCGGGTGCTTTTCCGAGCAGGAAAAGGGCCATGGCCATGGCAACGCCGGAATGCCCGGCACTGACTGCAGCGTCTGCCTCACCTTTCTTAACCAGTTCTACAGCCTTGCGAATGGATGAATCCTTTTTCTTTCGAAGGACTGTCACCGGTGACTCATCCATTCCCGCCACCTCTGAGGCATGAAGGATAGAAATTCTTCCCGAAGGATATTTCTTATCCTCGAGAGCGCAGGTTATGCGATCCCTGTTTCCTACAAGGACAACCTCGACATCATACTCGCTGACCGCTTCTATGGCCCCGGCGACTGTCACTTCAGGCGCATAGTCACCGCCCATAGCGTCGAGGGCAATTTTCATAGCTATTTGGAGACTACATCCAGAATCTTTTTACCGTTGTATGTCCCGCAAAGTACGCAGGCGCGGTGCGGCACTTTCTTTTCCTTGCACTCGGGGCACTCTGTGAGGCTCGGCTGAGAACCTTTCCAGTTCGCCCTTCTTTTATCTCTTCTTGATCTGGAATGTCTGTGTGTTGGGTTTGCCATTGTATTACTCCTTTCCTTGTTTTAATCTTTTCAGTGCTTCAAACCGTTGGTCAAATTCTTCTCTTTCGCAGCGACAACCTTCGACATTTAGTTCAGAACCGCATTTCGGGCAAAATCCTTTGCAATCAGAAGAACAGAGTGGTTTCATCGGAAGGCTAAGCAGCAGTTGCTCCCTGAGAAGGTCATCGGTATCTATAATATCGTCCTTATAAAATACTGTATCCAGTTCATCACCTTTCAGTTCGTGCTGCTCTGACTTGGCAATGTCTCTTGCAGGATGATAAGTTACATTAATCTGAGATGAAAGCCGCATTGGAAAATGTTTCAGACAGCGTGCGCATTGCAATTCTACATCGCTGCTTAATGCTCCCCTAGCCATTACGTTAGCCTCAACTTTGTCGAGTCGAAGAACAGCAGTTACCGGAGATGTCAAAGAGACTTCATCTGTCTCGATGTCATCTTTAAGATTGAGTTCAAGACCCTCTTCAGGTATTTCTGACACAATAATTTTCATATGCCTGTAAATGGAAGTTATTATTATACGTTCTAAATCAAGAGCTTGTCAATGTTGAACAGGCGACAATATAATCATGCCGCAATAACTTAAAAGGGTCATTTAAAGAGATTCTTGTAACAGTGGGAAAGTCCAAATGCAACCCTTTTTATCGAAAGGTTTTTGTTTTCTGCGATCACCTTGAGATCTTCATACTCCGGAGTTACGGTAATTATCTTGCCTCGTATGCGGGATACCTTGAACCTTACATTGCCATATTTAGTCTGAACCGCTCTTATCTCCCTGTCCAAGATCATCCTGTTCGTGCTGTAATACCTAATGCCGATCGAAGTGGTGTTTTCAAACAGTATGTCTGACATTTCAGTCACATCTGATTCCCTTGTTATGCAGGTCAACTTTACAGCCGGACGCCCTTTTTTCATAATTATGTTTTCCATGAAAACGTCAAGGGCACCTGCTGACAACAGTCTGTCCATTACACACTCATAATGCTGCGGATTCATGTCATCGATATTTGTTTCAATTACGATAGCTCGATCATTTGTGTCCAACGCCTGTCTGTCACTGTCAACTTCGCCTATTATCACCCTAAGCACATTTGGCATTTCATGGAAATCTTTGCTGCCTGCTCCATATCCTGTATTCTGTATTGTCATCCGGGGCACAGGTTCAGATGGTTTTGATAGCGCTTTTAAGAGCACTGATCCAGTTGGAGTAGTCATTTCAAAATGAATGTGCGATGAATATACTTGGCGTCCTTTCAGTATTTCTAGGGTAGCCGGTGTCGGAACCGGAAGCATTCCATGACTAGTCCTGACTGTTCCTCCTCCGAGATTGACTGCTGAGGAATAAATGCTGTCGATTCCCAGCAGCTTCAGACATGTCAGTGTACCGAAAATATCTACTATGCAGTCGACTGCACCTAGCTCGTGCAGATGAACCTTGTCGAAAGGCTCGCCATGGACTCTTCCTTCTGCCTCGAAAAGCATCTTAAATATTTCCAGTCCCTTGTCCTGAATTGCTTTATCGAGAGACGACTTTCTGATCAATCTTCTTATGTCTTGCCATCTTTTTGCCTGGTGATGTCCATTGCTGGCATTCGACTTCAGGAGTTTAACATCAACCTTAGTAGCTGAAATGCCACACCTAGTCGTATGGCTTGAGGAGAGCGCATAGCCGGAAATCGGTATCTGCTTCAATGCCTCTTTTAATTTTCTTATGCTTGCCCCGGCATCAACTAGAGCTCCTAAACACATATCTCCACTAATGCCTGAAGCGCAATCGAAATACGCTATCCTCATGCCGATATTGTACAAATATTCCAGGCAAAGTTGATAGATCCGGAATTTGTTTGAAGTTATCTATGTTATTTCATTGACTTTTTGGGGGGTATGCATATAATTTTAGAAATATGCAGATGGTTTCGGAAAAGAAAATTGGTAACGGTATTCTGCGTCTTGGGCTTGGCGATATAACAGAGCGCAATGTGGACGCAATTGTTAATGCAGCCAATAAACATCTGCAGCACGGCGGTGGCGTTGCGGGCGCAATAGTGCGCAAGGGCGGAAGCATTATTCAGCAAGAGAGTAACCGTTTTGGATTCGTGCCTACCGGAAACGCTGTGATAACCAGTGGCGGTATGCTTAAGGCTAAATATGTTATTCATGCAGTAGGTCCTCGAATGGGCGAAGGCGATGAGGATATGAAGCTTAAGCGCGCTGTTCAACAAACAATTCTATTAGCATCAGAACGAGGCTTGCAGAGCATATCGATGCCTGCGATCAGTTCAGGAATTTTCGGATTTCCTAAAGACAGGTGCGCTGCTATTTTAGTTGGAGAAGCTGCAGAATTCTTCAGGAGTAATAAATCGTCATCATTGAATGTTATTGAATTCTGCATATTCGATGAAGAGACGCTTGCACATTTTAGACTGGAATTTGATAAAATAACGGCTCATTGACGCCGGGATAGCACAGTGGTAGTGCAGCTGATTCGTAATCAGCAGGTCGTCGGTTCAAATCCGATTCCCGGCTTTTTCTATGGCTGAGATCAATAATAATTCACTTTGCTTAACACGCGTTATCTGCTGACAGCATTTTACTGATCAATAAAAAACATCAATTGTATTATTTTATAATGACAAGGGGTTCCAATATCTAAATTACGTGTTGATTGATATATTGGTTGACAAAGTATTGAGCATATACTAACAATACGATATGCCTAGACCCAAGAAATGCCGCTTTGTACGATGCAATCCCGGCTCATACTATTTTAAGCCAAGAGGGATACCGCTGGTTGACCTGTCTGAAGTAATTCTTTCTATAGATGAATTCGAAGCAATAAGACTTGCTGATTTCCAGGGTATGTACCAGGATGAGGCTTCAGTTGAAATGAAGATTTCACGTGCGACCTTCGGACGCATTATCAGACAGGCAAGAAAGAAAATTGCGGAATCTATCGTAAAAGGGAAGGCGTTAAAGGTTGAAGCTTTTTCAAAACAGACTAAGAAGGTATGAAAGACATATAGGGATGGCGGATGAATAAATCGTTAGCTTTTGCTTTGATTCTTATTGTCATGGGCTGTTTGCTGCTCATAAACACATTTTTTCTTTTAAATAATTTTCTTTACCATCGCATAACGCTGTTTTCTGATTATGCACGTTACAGCAAGGCTATACTACCAGTGATTGTTTCTGGTCTGGCATCTATCTTGTTTATCGGATTCGGGTTTATGGTCATTACAAGAGATAAGCATCGCTGAATGAATAGCTGAGTTAATATGATGTCAACTGTTTCTGATCTGAAGATGGTGCTGAGAGAAGGACCGAAAACAGGTTAATATGAAACGTCAAATCATGACGAGGTCAACGCAGCAGCAATAGCCTTAAAGTCTAAGTAGCCTACTCACGACCCAGATCAAGAAAGACAAGCCCAGTAGATGTAATCATAATATGATATGCTAATTAATGCATATAAATATCCTTATGGCAACCTTTCTCAGCACTTTTTGGGGAATGTACATTGCTCAAAGTGTCGTACATTCCTTTGTGGCTGCAATAATTGCTGAAGGTGCAATTTTCGCTTGGAAAGTACGAACCCCGCAGGTTAAACAGTGGTTTCGTTTCATTGTTATATCGCTGCCACTAATCTTGTATCCTGCATATCAGCTTATATCATCGGACAGAGGCAACATCTATTTTAGAATCTCAAGTCTTCTCGATACCAACAGATGGTTCCTAATTGAGCGCTGGGGGCTTTTACCCATCTTCTTGCTGTTTTTTGCAATTCTCTTATTTTCAGCCATTGTCTTCATATTACAGGAACTTGTGCCGATTCTGTCACATCTGGCGGGCCAGACGCGGACTGGTGACCAATCGATCAATAATAATGCAGATCACGCAATCAATAAAAAGGTGTTGAAGGCAATCGATGGACTGCCTGTCGATGCTCGGATTATTGAAATTTTTGATGATGACGATCTGGCCCTATATTCATCTACGGGGCTAAAGCCCATGATCCATATTTCTACAGGACTGATAAAATCTTTTGGTGTCGAACATCTTCAAGTGGCTATTGCGCATGAAATTGCCCATATACATAGAAGCAGAAGACCTATGCTGATATTTGCGTACTTGTTGAGGGTCTTGCTGTTTTTCAATCCTGTGGCGGCAATCGAGTTCAGGCGGCTAGCCTATGAGGAAGAAAAGGTTTGCGACGATATGGCCATAGCATTGACGGGAAAGCCGGCTATTCTGTCCGAAGCGATCGAAATGCTTCGTCCTGAGCCGGAGGATTTTGGTACAGGTGAAACCGGCAATGCCGCTGATAGGCTCGTCTCAACCATAGAACACTATGGGCATGATGCACTTCTAAAAAGCAGGGCTGCCAGAATCGGCCGGTATGACGGGCATGAGTCGCTATGGGGTGTTCCGGTTATAGTTGCTTCGGTCTTTATAATAGTCATAAATTATTTTATTGTATGATATGGAACCTCAGGCGAACAGAATAGTGAAATCGCTTCAGGGCTTGTTCACTATGCTTGCAGTCATCATATGCGTAGTTGTGCTATTGGTAGCTCTGAATTGGCTTCCGTCTTTAATCCAGAAGGATTATGCCAGACAGTTTCAAAATGTTGAGGAGGCTAAAAAAGCAGCTGGCATGGCAACCATCTTGATGCCGGCATACTTCCCTGAGGGTATAGAGTGGCCGCCGTCATTCATAGTTGCGCAGAAGAAACCTTATCAGGCATTGATGACAGAATTCGTAAAGACTTCTTCGGGTGCAACATTTCTTGTCATAGTTCAAGCTTCTTCGCCTGAAGCATCTAAACAGTTTTTGCGAATAAGGCTGCATGATATAAGGGAGGAGACGGGTTACGTTTTAAGAGGCCGACCTGCGACTCTAAGGGTTGGAATCTGCGACGGCACGCTGTGCAGCGAAATTCAGTGGACGGAAAGATCGGACTACTACGACGTTGTTTATAAGGCTTCCCCATTTGAGCTCATTAAAGTTGCTGAAAGCATGATCCGCTAAAAACAGCAGTTTTTTCACTCCATTAAGACATATTTCTCACGCCGAGTAGGAATATTTTCCTATCAATCTCAGAAATATTGCCAATTATAATCTTTCCATCGTGGTGGTAAGCTTGAATCATAAGAACGGAAAAGGCTCCTGTGGCATGTATGAAAACATTTACGGTTGGGAGAACGCGATCCTCCCTAACACTGTAGCGAAACTAACTGAAACGGAGGTGCTAAATGTTTATCTACAAAGGTGGACGCCAGGTGACGAAAGGTACGTATTGGGATCCTGAAACAAGGGTTAAGGTAGTGCTGAAAGACAGTGGGTTACTTCCCGGTACAGGCAGGGATACATATTTTAAGCTGCCCGAAAGTTATCTGCTTATTCCTCTCTTCTTGATCGGGCTTGGACTTTCAATGGCTTTCCCTTATGGAGTGGGGTTTGTGTCATTTATCGTGCTTATTGCACTAAGCGGTGCCATATACGCTGCCGGAGCGGCTTCCATCAGACTTTTTAGAGAGATGTTCGGAAAAACTGCGACCTTCGGCTATACGCCGACCACAGCCTATATGACCGGAACAAAAACGAAGAAATCTGCCAAGTCTGAATCGGACAGTGAAAAGAAGGATGAATAGCGTACGGTCATCAATGAATGGATATAGCGAGGGCAACATGTCCACATATAAGGAAAGTCGGCTTCTGAGATTCGGAATGTTCTCTGTGATGGCGCTGCTCATCATAGCAGTGCCTTTGACTTTGCCTCTGCGATTGGAAAGCTCTATCTTTATCTTTCTAGTAGGGTTATCGGCCGTTTTCTATGCATTTGTGTTTTTGCTCATAAGGCTCATAAAAAAAACGTCCGGCAGCGCTGTAATTTTCGGTTACAGACCGAAGACTTCTTATATGACCGGCAAAAGTGTCAGAAAATCAAGGAATGAGAGAGCTTCACAAGAAGGAACTAATAATCAATCTGCAGTGTCGGTATCGGGTGATAACTGGTCTGACACTGGTGACAGATGTGATTCCGGGAAGGGGTGACAGGAATGTTTATACATAGTTGTGGCACTGCTGTAACAAAAGGGATGTACTGGAGTCCTGTGGATGGAGGCCGGATTTACATGAAAGACGGCGGCATACTCCCCGGTGACACAAGCAGAAGCTATTTAAGGATTACTCCGCTGATCCTTCTGTTCATAGCACCATTTTTTGGAGTTGCCCTGGTTTTCTTTCTGCCACTGTTTGGCATAGGCGTTTTCATCGCACTGTGTTTGCTAATGGCATCAAGTGCTCTTTCGGCGACAGCATCCGCAGCGGTCCGGCTTTGCTGCGACAAGAGGACAAGTCGGGCTGCAGTCAAAGAACGAAAATACTCAGGAGCCTATCAGCCGTTAAGGGCATCTTTCACCGGCACCCAAAAAAGGAAAACGGGTAAGAAGTAGGAGGTATGTAATGTATATCTTCAGGGGCGGTCAAATTGTTGATGCAGGGATATATTGGGAATCTGAGAACAATGAGAAGGTTGTAATGAGGGCTAGCGGCTATCTGCCGGGATTGGACAATAAAGTGTACTTTAAGATTCCAGACTTTTATCTCATGATTCCCATTCTCTTTTGCGGACTGGTGTTTTCAGTTATGTTTCCTTATGGCATTGGACTGTTGATCTTTGCATGTATTTGTATGGTTCACAATATATTGTTCTCTGTTTGTTCAGCCTGCGAAGACTTTTTGAAAGAAATATTTGCCCATATGTCAGTAGCATACAAACCAAATCTGTCCTTTTTCAGCGGCAGCTCCAAAAAGTTGAAGAAGCGAAAAAGGACAACACCAAAAAGTATTAGTGCTCCGAACGGCGGTAACAGCCGCCATCAATGAGGGGAGGGTCTGAAAATGAATACGCTTTTTGATTTCATCAGCGATGTTAACGGAGTAGCATACGCGCTTGCTCTGCTTTTCATGGTCGGATTCGTTATCCTTGGCGAAGTGCTGAAGCCAAAACCATTCCATGGCTTAGTCAAGGCAGCCTCCGAAGATATTGGACTCCTAAGGTCAGCTCCAAAAGGAAGGTTGACAGTCCTGCTCAAGACTCTGGCAATGGCCCCATTTTATTGTTTGTTTTATCTAGCCGCGGTGCCTGTGCTATTTGTTCATGGGATCGCGGTATTAGGCGGCAAAGTGATCGCTGCAACAACAGCTATTGGTCTAAATCCTGTGCAAGCATATTTCACGGGCCGCAAGCGCGACAGGAAGTCTTCTCAGAAGGCGAATTAGTGAAAGCAAACCGCAAGAGGGCCAAATGAATATAAAAGCGCATAAAATTCAATGGCTTCATATGATGGAAGCATTGATCGTGGCTGTGACCATCATATGTTTGCCAATTATTGTAGTCGGGGCTGATGGGCCTGAAACCATAGTGCTCGATCAAATACAACAGAAGTACGGCGCAGTTAATTTCAATCATTCAATGCACTCAGGTCTTGCCGAAAGTTGCGGAAAGTGTCACCACCAGCACAATGATAAATTGAGGGCTGAGTGTAAGGAATGTCACACAATGGATAGTGGTGCATATCGGTCATCAGTAAAACAGGGATTTTTGCCGTGCAGCGGCTGCCATACAGAGTATTCGCCGGAAACCCCAGGTATGCCGGGGTTGAAAGTTGCTCTGCACAAAACGTGTTTTCAATGTCACGTGGGAATGGGACAACTCGGCTCATCACCGAAGGGATGCACAGAAATCTGTCATGGCAGGAAATGAAAGGCGTTAAATCCAAAGTGGCGAGGTTATGACAATGTCAGACAAGAAAGGACAACATCCTGCTGATATTCAACAGCGCGATAATATTGATGGTTCCCAGAAAAAGTCACGTGGAATCTCTCGGCGTAATTTTCTGTCAGCATCCCTGCTGGCTGGGTGTTCAGCGCTTGGTCTTACACTTGAAGCCAAGGCTTCGCGCGAATTCAAGGGGTGGCCTAAAAGTTACGGTATGTTGACCGACTTCACGGCATGTGTGGGATGCCGCAGCTGCGAGGAAGCTTGTAACAAAGCAAATAACATGCCGCAGCCTGAAAAACCATTCGATGACGACTCTGTATTTAAGCAAAGCAGGTGGCCTTCAGCGTCTGCCCTGACGGTGGTGAACCGGTGTGTAAACAGCAAAGAACCTTCAAAACCCATTTACCGTAAGATCCAGTGCAATCATTGCCTGGAGCCTGCATGTGCCAGCGCATGTCCAATACATGCGTATACCAAGACGCCGGAAGGAGCTGTCATATATAACGCTGACTTGTGCTTCGGTTGCAGGTATTGCGTGATAGCTTGTCCGTTCAACATACCGGGTTATGAATACGAAAGTGCACTGGAGCCGAAGATCGTGAAATGCATTCTATGTTATGGAAGGCTTAAGGATGGCAAATTGCCGGCATGCGCAGAAGCGTGTCCTGCTGGTGCGATCACATTTGGCAGAAGGAATGATTTAATAAAGCTTGCCAGACAGAGAATCTCAGAAAATCCCAAAAAATACATTGACCATATTTACGGTGAATATGAAGTTGGCGGTACCTCATGGCTATATATTTCAGGAATACCGTTTGAGCAACTCGGTTTCCCTATAAATCTGCCTAAGAAGCCTCTGGTAGAGCTTACGGAGGGATATCTATCATCAGTGCCTGTAATATTCACAACCTTTCCGGCTTTATTCGGCCTTGTATACGGCGCGATGCGTCATCGCGACAAGACAGCCCCGCAGCAACCACACGAAGATAATAAGGAGGACAATAATGAATAGGGGCATAGACTATTCTGCCCAAAGCCGTGAAACGGCAAGTTTCGGGACATGGTTTATGAATAAGTTGTTTATGGGCATGAGCGCGGCAGACTACTCAAGGTCACTTATAACGCCTTTTAATCTGCTCGCGGCCTCAGTTCTCGCTACCTCCCTGCCCATCTTCATAACCCGGTACAGCAAAGGGCTCGCCTATGTTGTGGATGCTAATAATGAATATCCTTGGGGTCTTCTGCTCAGCTGGGGTATCTTCGCAGGTGAACCGCTGTTTGCCGCTGGTTTTGTCGTGGCTGCAGGTTATTATCTATTTGGACTGAAGGACTATCGTCCTCTGGTCCGTCTAGCTGTTCTGGGAGGAATGCTGGGATACGCATTTGCAGCTTCGTACCTGCTCATAGATCTTGGCAGACCGTGGCGCATATATTACCCTATGTTGATAAATTTTGGACCATCTTCTGTGCTTTTTGTTGTTGCATGGCATGTGGCTCTGTACTGTACGGTACAGTTGATGGAATTTTCTCCCGCAATCCTCGAATGGCTGGGATCAAAGAGGATTCATAAGTGGGCAGTATCGGTAACTGTGGCTCTCATTATCGGGGGAGTGATTCTCTCGACTGTGCACCAGTCAGCCCTCGGTGCAATGTACCTCATTACGCCTGGAAAGCTTCACCCGCTTTGGTACTCTTCCTATCTCCCACTGCTATTTTTCAGCTCTGCTATTTATGCGGCCATGTCATTTGCAATTCTGCTGGCATTTGCAGCCGAACGTTATTTTAGGGAGCGCTGTGATAATGATTTTATGTCAACTGTGCCATCGGTTACCGTCAGTCTGGGCAAGGGCGCTGCGGTCGCCCTATATGTCTATTTCGCACTTAAGATTCTTGCCCTGGCACAGGATGACCGATGGGACATGCTCCTGACGCCATTCGGATATTGGTATCTGGTTGAACTTCTCGGCTTTGTCGCGGCTCCAATGATACTTTTTACAGCTGCTGTAAAAGTCCAAAGCCTGGGGTTGATTAGGGCTGCTGCATTCTGGTCGGTATTTGGTATTGTGCTGAACAGGGTCAACGTAAACCTGATAGCATTTAACTGGAATTTGCCCGGCCATTTCGAAAAGATCATTCCATCGTCGAGTGAAGTCATAATGATTATGGCAATGATTACCCTTCATATTCTCGTATTCAGATGGATATTGAACAGGTTTCCGGTGATGAAGGAATTGCCGGATTATAAGGGCTCGCATTAACTAGTTCTTAAGATATGTATCAAACAGGAGGGCAGCGTGAAGATCGCCATTTGGGCTATAGTAACCTCGCTGGCCTTCTTGTTTGCGGCTCAAAATATAACCGCTGATGATTCTCAAAGCCGAGCCTGCCTGGAGTGTCACGATCGTGACGATGCTATCAAAAGATTTGTCGATGGCAGCAAAGTCAGCACACATATAGACAGTGAATCTTTCAATAGGTCTGTCCACGCTTCACTGTCTTGCACTTCTTGCCATCGGGACTTCTCAGGCGGCTCACATCCTGACAGGTCTTTCAGGAGCAAGCTTCAGTATCAGATAATGGTGAATCGCAGGTGCAGAGAGTGTCATCCGGACAATGTCATCAAGTCCAGGAGTATTCACGAGATTTTATTGGGCAAGGAGAATTCGGGTGAGGCTATTGTCTGCTCCAATTGTCATAACGCACATATAATGTCGCGTGTGGGTGCGGGCAGTGTGGTAAGGTCAGAATCTAAATACTGTATGAGTTGCCATCAACATGAAGGGAATAAGAATTTTATTAACGGCGAAAGTATATCGGTTCGAGTCGATCCTGCCCATATCGCGAATTCGCCACACAAAGACATAGGCTGCACGGATTGCCACACTAGCTTCTCATCTGCGGAACACCCGAATAACAGGTTTGGATCTGTGCGCCAATACAGGCATTCATCTGTCGAGATGTGCCGGCGTTGCCATTACGACAAATACACAAAGGTTGCAGAAAGCATCCACAACGCAATGCTGAGTGTTGGAAGAATGGATGCGCCGACATGTGTTGACTGTCATGGAACGCATTGCATTTCATCGCCTGGAAAAAGCAGATTGGCAGTCGTAAAAAAATGCGCAACATGTCATCACAATGTATATTCGGCATACGCCCGGAGTGTTCATGGTGGGGCGCTCTCCAGCGAAAATAACCGTGATGTTGCGATCTGCACTGATTGTCATACATCTCACAGTATGCAGGCCACTTCTTCCAACGATTTCCATGATGAAATTCCTGATAAGTGTAGTAATTGTCATTCCAACCGGCTCATCATGGGCAAATACGGACTTTCAACAGATGTGGTAAGAACCTATCTGTCCGATTTCCACGGCATGACGTTGAGTTTGTACCGGAAAGAGACATGGAGACATTATGGTCCACCGCCGGCAATGGCTGTGTGCACAGACTGCCATGGCACGCATGACATTGTCCGCGTATCGGGCTCAGATATCCGGCAAATGAAGTCCAAACTGATGAAACGATGCGCATCGTGTCATCCCGGAGCATCGGAGAATTTCCCCGACGCCTGGCTTTCACATTATAGACCAAGCTTTGCAGTGGCACCCATGGCATTTATTACCGAACAGTTTTACAGGATAATGTTTCCGATTATTGTTGTTGGGATTTTGTTTCTTATCTTTCTGGATGTATGGCGGTATGTAAAGAATAGATAATAAAGGAGATCCATGAAACACAACAGCCGGACAAACAAAGAAGAGAAGATCAGGCGATTCAGTATTTATCGTATAATCGAGCACTTGGCGCTGATGGCTCTTTTCTTGGTGCTGGCGATTACAGGGCTGCCGCAAAAATTCTATCATTTCAATGTTGCGCAATCTATCATCGTTCTTTTCGGAGGGATTGACAATCTGCGATTAATACATCACTTTTCCGGCGTACTCTTTACCGGCCTTGCAACGCAGCATGTGCTGGTGAATTTTGCAGGCATTATGTTTATTGGCTGGGAGCCATCTATGCTGGTAACCCTGAAGGACGTGCACGATACAATTCAAAATGTCAGGTTTTATCTGGGCCTTGAAGCTGAGCCGGCTAAATGCGACCACTATACATATAAGGAAAAGTGCATATACTGGCTTGTCCTTATAGGGGGTATGCAAATGATAGTTACCGGGATGATTCTATGGTTCCCGGTCGCGGCAACTCAATATCTGCCGGGCATATTTGTTCCTCTTTCAAAAATGGTGCATACAAGCGAGGCGATGCTTATCTTTCTATTAATAGTTACATGGCACGTCTACGATTCCGTTTTGAGCCCTGATGTTTTTCCCCTTAACAAGAGCATCTTCACCGGTTATATAGGAATCGAACAGATGAAGCGGCAACATTCCCTTGAGCTAGCCGAAATGACGAAACAGGGTGAAAAGTTGACAGGACAATACACGTGTAGTATCCTCACGATAGATGCAGAAAAAGATTCTGATCGTTCTTATCATTAATCTGGTGATAGTATCGGTCACGCTTAGCATAGTAAGCTATCTTTCAATACATGCAAGTATAGACCGATCGCTGCAGAATAGACTTGCTCTTGCCAGAGTCATCTCAAACTATGTAGAAGTTCTGATCAGCCGAAGCCTTAACAGATTCCGGGATATTGCAATATCTGAAAAAATTGATCTGAATGACGCAGACTGGACTCCTGAACTGAGAATGCTTGAGACAGCCTATAAATTTTCTCTTTTTAATGAAGGGGTCTTTCTGCTCGATAAGCACGGGAATAAAGCTATGCTCTACCCCAGCGAAATAGCGAGTTATTTAAACCTTACCTATATACCGGCCGTGAATGAAGTGCTGCAGGAAGGGAAAACTATTATCTCCGATGTCTATACAATAGAGTCTGCAAAAAAGAAAGTTATTATTGTTATGACTCCTATTAAAGACCGAGAGAATAGGATTATTGGCGCTGTCGGTGGACTTCTCAATCCTGCCAGTGAAGTATTGCAGAATGTCCTTCAAAGCGCGGTAATTGATCAAAATATCTATCTGGACATCATCGATTCAAATGAAATAGTAGTGGCTTCTGACCAGCCATCACATATCTTTCAGCACCATGACCACGGGTCTGTTCTTGCTAAAATGATCAAGGCGAACAGATCCGGGATTGTTGAGTGCAAACACGGATTCTCTCATCCGCAGGACAAGGAAAAGCAGATAGACCTGCTGGCCGTTGTCCCGCTGAAAATTGCGCCGTGGGGCATTGTTTTAGGACAATCCGAGAGAGACATATTTGCACCTGCCATAAATCTGCAGACCGAATTTATCACGTTGGTAGTGGCTTTCTTTTGCGCCTCGCTGATTCTTGCAGTAATTATGAGCAAGAAGATTGTGAGTCCTCTGCAGGCGTTGACATCTTCTGCCAATCGTATAGCATCAGGCGACTTAGGCACACCGGTCGGTAACGTAGGTAGCGATGAGATACTCATGCTTAGTCGGAGCTTTGATCAGATGAGAGAAAAACTGGCGAAATCTCTTGAGGAAATTCGCGAGCACAATGTCCTGCTTGAAAAACGGGTTGCGATGCGGACTAAAGAGATAAGGGAAAGCCGGAAGATGGTCAGAAGTCTTTTGAATAATGCTATCTCTTCGCAGGAAGACGAGCGCAAAAGGGTGGCAAGAGAGCTGCACGATACACTACTGCAGGATATTTCAGCATTTCTTATACAGCTTGATATTTGCAGGCTCCATCCAGAACTTATTTCTGTGGAAAAGATCGATGAAATGAGAAGTATAGTTCTTCACAATATAGACAGCATTCACAACGTCATAAACGATTTGAGGCCTACTCTTATTGACGATCTTGGAATTGACGCCGCCATAATGTGGCTGCTGACCACTCATCTGTCTGAGAAGGGCATCAGGTATTATCTTGATTTCAAATCACCTCTTGCAAAACAGCTTTCTCCGGAAGTTGAAATCTCGATATTCAGAATAGTGCAGGAGGCCATAGTAAACATATCGCGTCATGCGAAGGCGGAGAATGTATTCATTGCTGCTCACATCGACGAATCAAACCTGACAATTACAGTCGAGGATGACGGCACGGGATTCGATGTTGATAAACTGTTCAAGCTGCCTCTTGAAAGCGGAAGGGGTTTAGGCTTGATGGGGATGAAGGAAAGGGCAAAACTGCTCGGTGGAAAACTTTACGTTTATTCCAAGCCGGGGGAAGGCACCAAAGTATGCATAGTGGTTCCGATGGAGGCACATGAACAACATGCATAAAATTCGTATTTTAATAGCCGACGATCATGCTCTGGTGCGAGATGGTATCAAAGCATTATTAGGTTTTTGCGATGATTTTGAAATCGTAGGAGAAGCATCCGACGGCATTGAAGCTATCGAGCGAATCCGACAGATAAAGCCTGATATTGTGCTGATGGATATTGGGATGCCAAGATTGGGAGGGCTAGAGGCCACAGTTGAGATAAGAAAAACAGAACCCAATGTTAAAATTATAATACTCACCCAGTACGATGATAGGGAGTACATATCCAGATTTCTAAAGGCGGGTGTGTCAGGGTATCTTCTTAAGAAAGCTGTGGGCAGTGAACTTGTCAACGCCATAAGAACGGTTTATAAAGGGGAAATGTATCTGTTTTCTTCAATTGCTGCAGAAGTGGTGGCAGGGTATCTCGGAAAACGCGAATTAGCTGAGGAAGATCCGTATGAAAGTCTAACAGACAGGGAAAAGCAGGTTCTAAAACTTATCGCTGAGGGGTACAGCCACAAGGAGATAGCCGGATGCCTTAATGTAAGCCTGAAAACAGTCATCGCTCATCAAACGAACATATCTGAAAAATTGGGCATTCGTAATAAAATGGGCCTGATGAAATTTGCGATATCCAAGGGAATCATAAAGCTTAAGACTTGAATATTCACAGATGCGAATCGCACTTGCATCTGGTTATCATATTTCAAATCCTAATTTTTCGGGTGGCTGTAATGAAAGAAAAAAACAAGGAAAATTTGAACAATAGAAGAAGCGTACCGCCTGTAGCTACGCAGATCATACTTGATAGCATCGCAGATGGGGTATTTACTGTGGATGAGGAATTTTATATTACTTCGTTCAATAAGGCAGCCGAGCGCATAACCGGCATACGAGCTTCAAAGGCAATCGGACAGAAGTGTTTCGATGTTTTGCATGCCGATATCTGTCAGTCGGCGTGCGCCCTGAAACAAACCTTAAGGACAGGCAAAGAGATTATCGACAAACCTGTCAGCATATTGAACCGCGAAGGCGCATTGGTCCCAATATCAATTAGTACGGCCGTACTGAAAAATGAGAAAGGCAGAATCATCGGAGGGGCTGAAACGTTCCGGGATTTATCCGCCATAGAATCTCTCAGGAGAGAAATATCCCGTCAATATTCGTTTTCAGATATTATCAGCAAGAATCATGAAATACGTGAAATATTCGGAATATTGCCTGACATTGCAGAAAGTGAGAGTACCATCCTCATACAGGGCGAAAGTGGAACCGGAAAGGAACTTTTCGCTCGCGCTATACATAATTTGAGTGGAAGGAGCAGGCGTGCATTTGTGGCAGTCAACTGCGGTGCACTGCCTGACAATCTGTTGGAATCTGAACTGTTTGGCTATAGGCGAGGGGCCTTTACGGATGCCAAAAAAGACAAGCCGGGCAAATTCGCTCTTGCTTATGCAGGCACACTTTTTCTGGACGAAATTGCAGATCTCCCGTTGCCTCTTCAGGCCAAACTCTTAAGGGTTTTGCAGGAAAGAGAGTATGAACCGCTTGGGGCTACTGCGCCGGTCAAGTCTGATGTGCGCGTGATAGCTGCGACCAATCAGAACCTGACAGATATGGTTGCTAATAAGACATTTCGTGATGATCTATTCTATAGGCTTAACATTGTAAAGCTTGATCTTCCCCCTCTTCGAGAGAGGAAGGAAGACATTCCTATCCTGGTTGATCACTTTATCGCTAAATTCAATGCCGGGAAGAATAAGAACATTTCAGGTATTTCGGATGATGTTATGCAATTACTCATGATCCACCGCTACCCTGGCAATATCAGGGAGCTGGAAAATCTGTTGGAGCATGCATTTGTCATGTGCCGTGGAGGCGAGATCAGGATTAAACATCTTCCTAAAGAGCTTAGGGAGACAGTTGCTGTTGAACCTCGCATGAATACCGAATCTCTGCAGGTGCAGTTCAAGATATCTGAAGCTGAGATCATCAAGGCTGCATTGAACAAAAATCATGGTCACCGGGGCAGGACGGCTAAAGAACTCGGGATTGATACAAGCACTCTTTGGCGCAAGATCAAGAAGCTTCGTATCTAACATTACTGATATCCTTTCCATATTGCAATATTGCACGATGTATTATTGCATGTCATTGCAAGTTTGCAATCCCATTTTGCATTTCAAGAAATAATGATCTCCTTTTAAGGCTTTAATATCAACCCGATATAAGCTTCAGGGTTTCTGGTATCACTATTGCTTATTATGATTTATGGAAACTATCGTTCAGTAAAAGGAGTTTTAAAGTGAAACAGGCAAAAGGCAATGCATCTCGTGCAAGTGGCTGTCCGTCTTCTGGCCTCATCAGTGAACAGGATATGCAGTCACTTGATGAGCAGCAGTTGATTAAAGAGAATATAGCTAAAATCGACCATAAGGTCATGGTAATGTCGGGGAAAGGCGGCGTCGGGAAGAGTTCAATTGCAACTAACATAGCAGTAGGTCTCTCCATGAAGGGTAAGCAGGTTGGGCTTTTGGATATCGACATCCATGGGCCTAGTATTCCTAAAATGATGGGATTGGAAGGTTCTGCACTAATGCAGTCATCAGATGGCCTGATGCCGATTAAATACAGTCAGACGCTAAAGGTGATGTCTATA
>DATHDG010000015.1:0-185729 GCA_035319125.1 Dissulfurispiraceae bacterium
ATTAACGGCATTATTACGCCACGGAAGGCCGAACACGAAGCTCAGCCGCCGTGTTTCCGTACGGAGCAATCGTCCGTGAATAGAGACGCCGAACGATACGCTCCAGCGAAATGATAAGACCATTAGCTGAGCTTCGCGTTACCCATAATCATAATGTATACAGTTCATTGCATATTGCGATGAGGATGTATATAATAAATATAAAACGCATCGGAGGTTTTAGCAATGGCCACAGCAGTCAGGATATCTGAAAAATTAGTTAAAGAGGCAAAAAAATATAGCAATGTTGATCATAGGTCTGTAACGGGGCAAATAGAACATTGGGCGAAAATAGGCAAATGTGCTGAAGAAAATCAGGACATGACATACAGTCTTATCAAGGAAATACTTATCGGGCTGGAAGAATTGGAACAAGGTGAGCGGTCGGAATACAAATTCGGATAAGAAATGAAAATCTATCAATCCCGAATATTTGAAAATAAAGTCAAGAAATTATCTAAACAAGAAAAAGAATTATTGGATGCCGAAATCAAGAAAATAGCTGAAAATCCAACGATCGGAGAGGAAAAAAAAGGAGATCTCAGAGGCATATTTGTTTATAAGTTCAAGATTAAGTCCTTACAATATCTTCTTTCATACAGAATGCTTAAGTCGGCTCTGGAATTGATCATGCTCGGCCCGCATGAAAATTATTATCGTGATCTCAAAGACTATTTGAAACGAAAATAGTGAGCGAACGGGGACATAGGTAACAGATTATTCTGGGTACATGGGTGACACTTTTCATATGATTCATAGACACGGAGGAGGTGTCTATGGGTTGGCAAGGAGTTACCGTTATGGACCAGAGATTGCGCTTCATAGCAGAGTATTTGAAAGGGTATTTCCCATTCAAAGAGCTTTGTCATCAATTCAACATAAGCAGAAAGACCGGATATAAATGGGTTGAGCGTTATGAGGAATCCGGAACCGAGGGCCTAAATGACAGAACGAAGAGACCGCATAATTGTCCTCATCAGACCGATGTAGCCATCATTGAAGCCATAGTGGGCGCAAGGATGAAGCATCCCAGCTGGGGACCGAAGAAACTGCTTCAAACTATTTCCGGCAAATATCGGGATCTGCCAGCCATCTCCACCACTGCTGACATACTGAAGCGAAGCGGACTTATCGAAAAACGCAAAAGGCGTATTCGCCGAGTCCATCCTGGATGTCCTCAGATCACCACTGATAAACCTAACGATATCTGGACTGCCGATTATAAGGGCCAGTTCAAATTAGGCAACAGTCAATATTGTTATCCTTTAACTGTTTGCGACATGCACAGCCGGTATCTGTTAGGCTGCGAGGGACACGACACAATCTCATTGGATAGGACCAAGCGACATTTCACCAAGCTATTCAACGAATATGGATTGCCAAAAAGGATACGGACCGACAACGGAGTTTCATTTGCCTCAAATGCAATTGCAAGACTTTCTATGCTGTCGGTGTGGTGGATAAAGTTAGGCATCTATCCTGAACAGATAGAACCAGGTAAGCCACAGCAGAACGGCAAGCATGAAAGAATGCATCGCACATTGAAGAAGGAAGCTACCATCCCGCCTGAGCAGGATCTGGCAGCGCAACAGAAGCGGTTCAATGCATTCCGCCATGAATACAACACTGAACGTCCTCATGAAGCTTTAGGGATGAAAACACCTGAATCAGTTTATGATGCATCTCCTCGGACAATGCCAAAGAAGCTGACGCACTTCGATTATCCCTGCCACTTAGAGGTTCGGAGGGTGAGTCACAACTCAGGCATCCGGTGGAGAAATCAGCATGTACAGGTAAGCACAACCCTTGCTGATGAATATATTGGATTTGAAGAGATAGAAGATGGTATATATAACGTATACTTTTGTGAGTTGCTGATAGGACGTTTTTATGAAGATGATCTCAGGATCAGCGATGTGATCGAAAGGGTGCCGGTACGAAATATAAAGGTTGAATGCTTGAACCCTCAGATGAGGGCAAAAGTGTAACCTATGTACCTGGAATAAAATGTCACCCATGTACCCGGATCATACCTACAGAAGCCATAACCAGGCGCTGCACGGGATCGGCGTGAAAGTTACGCGCGATTTCAGGTTTCGGCACGTTTTCAGTATTAATACCTTATGCTCCAGCGCAGGGCCTCCCCGCAAGCTTCGGCGTTCCCATCCGGCGCTCCGCGCCGAATGGGAATCACGGCGGTAAGCGACGACTGCCTGTCCTCGGCGCTCCGCGCCTGCGGGAACCAGGCAGTCAAGACGGACACGCCCTAACGGGCGGCCGCTTACCGCCGTGATTATGCATGATAATAAATTGAAAGTTTGCGTGCCGGTTTTGGTAGAATACGGTATTACAATGAGAAAGGAGGTGTTTAATTTATGCAAGGCATACAATATGTTACTGATGATAAAGGTCATAAAATAGCAGTTCAAATTAACCTAAAGAAATTTGGCGAGATTTGGGAAGATTTTTTTGACGATCTACTTTCAAGACAGCGTGCTGAGGAGCCGAGAGAATCTATTGAATCTGTCAGAGAACGGCTGAGGAAGCAAAGCAAATTGCATGTCTAAGTACACGATAACTTTTGCACGCTCTGCCCGAAAAGAACTTGAGGCACTCGATGCAAAAATTGTCAATAGGCTCTTCCCAAAAATTGAAAATTTATCTATAGAACCTCGCCCATCAGGTTGCCGAAAACTAACCGGAAATAAACATCTTTGGAGAACCAGAGTCGGCAATTACCGCATTGTTTATTCAATTAACGACGATAAAAATCTAGTTGACGTTATTGCTGTAGGTGACAGAAAAGACGCTTACAAATAAACATGCAACAATGAGCTTCACGGGCTCGATGTGAAAGTTGCCCGCGATTTTAGGGTTAGGCACGTTTTCAGTATTCACGGTTTAGGCTCAGGTGCACGGCACCCCCGTGAGCTTGTGCGTTCGGCATAAGGAAAGGAGAACCGGTATGCAAGCATTCATGGGATTTCTAGCCACGCTCTGTTGTGCAATCTTTACCGGAGCCGCAATCTACGTAAATGCCGTTGAGCATCCGGCCAGGATGTCGTGTGGCATTAAAGCAGCACTCTCTGAGTGGGCGCCGAGTTATAAACGGGCCACGGTCATGCAAGCTTCTCTTGCTGTGTTAGGTTTTGTTTTTTCGGTAGTCGCTTGGTTTGCTGGTGCAAAGATTTGGGTTCTTATTGCCGGAATCCTGCTCGTCTTGGTGGTTCCGTTTACACTTATTGCCATTATGCCGACCAACAATCGCTTATTAGCGCTGAATGCGGAAAAAGACGCAGACGAAGCCAAAATACTACTGAACCGCTGGAACAAGCTTCATATGGTTCGTAGCGCTCTTAGCTTGGCTGCTCTGATTATTTTTCTCTTACATGCTCTAAATAAATACTATACCTGACAACCGGTTCCAGCCGACGGGCACACCGTCGCTGCGCTCCGGCTCGACCGCGGCTGACCCCGCGCGTTATGCTCAAAAATAATTGCCAGTTGAAAAGGAGTACTTGAGTGAAACACTTCCCTGATTTTATAAAAAATATGAAAAACAAAATTGACTCTTCACAACAAAATACTGCCGATATTGAAGGATATTATTACGAGGGGAAGGATGATTCACAAATTGCATTTTGGGAATGTCATTCTGATCGTATATCAAAAAAACACACACACAAGTTTGACGAATATATAGTTTGCGTCAGCGGAGAATATATTGCTTATGTTAATGATAAGGAAATAATATTAAAACCGGGAAATGAATTGTTTATTCCTAAAGGGACAGAACAATGGGGTAAATGTAAAGCTAGTACAAGGACAATTCATGCCTTCGATGGAAAAAGAATTAAATAATGAGCGAACGGGGACATAGGTAACAGATTATTCTGGGTACATGGGTGACACTTTTCATATGATTCATAGACACGGAGGAGGTGTCTATGGGTTGGCAAGCGGTTACCATAATGGACCAGAGATTATGTTTCATAGCAAAGTATACTGTGTCATTTTCGGTTGCTATAGGCCATTCAACACACCGTTCTTTGTGCGTGATTCCTTCAGATTCTTAATTTTACCGGAAAACTATTATGCTGCAGGTTCAGTTCCTGGGATGTAAGTCCGGGGTGCTAAAAGCGCATCTGTCGAAATCGCGCTGGCATGCGATAGAATAAAGGACTATCTTCCACTAAATATCTCTATTCGAAAAGGAGGCTTTATGGACAGAGTCGTTCATTTTGAAATACCGTATGACGATAAGGGGCGTGCTTCCAAGTTCTATTCTGAAATATTCGGATGGAAACTTTTTGATATACCTGAAATGAACTATACTTTAATCCATGCTGCTAAAGTTGATGGCAACAACATGGTCGACGAAAAAGGAGCGATAAACGGCGGATTATTTCAAAGGAGTAATGATGCCGGGCAACCGATTATAGTAATCGGAGTACAATCTATTGACGATACTATCAAGAATGTAATCGCAGCTGGTGGGAGGCTGGTCACTCCCAAGCAATCCATTCCAAACGGGTCTTACGCTCGCATTGCCGACAGTGAAGGTAATGTAATTGGAATCGCCGACGAATCAAAATAAGCGAATCAAAACCGCTAACCATGCACTGAGTCGACCCAACATGCCTGGCAGAACAGTCCCATGGTTAGGCGCTATTACGCATGTAACTTTGGTCTATTCATCCTAAATACCTCGATCCACAAGGTCTAGTGGCACTTTGGCGGGAAACGCTTCTGGCGCAAGCCGTGCTGCGTGGAGAAACACGCGGCTACCGTAACCACCCGCAGCTGGCACGCTTTAAGAACCATCCGACGCCTCTGGTGGCTATATCCGTATACCTGCAGGCTGTTCATCAGGAGGCTGTGGCCCGCAGGTACACTTTTGACAAAAGCAAATTCCAGCCGACTAAAAAGTCAGCAATATTGATTGTTACATCGGGGCAACTAGAGTTCGAGTGGGCGCATCTCATGGCAAAATTAAAAGCACGCAATTATGTGCTGTATGAGAAATGGCAAAAAACGATTGCTCCGGAGCCGCATCCTATGTTTGAAGTCCATCCAGGTGAGATAGAGTCATGGGAGCGTAGCTAAAACAATGTGCTTAATCCTTCACTAAATCGGATGATCACTAAGTGCATGCTATTAACAATACTGATAATTCAGACGGCTTTCTATTTTATACTGGCGCTCCTTTTGAACCGATATCTTTTTGCCGGAGAAAAATCCTGACTATATTTTGTGGTATTATTTATTGCTCAAGCGCAGAAGCAGAGTAATGCATCTGTTATATTCTGTGGGCTGTTTTTTCCCAAAGCGCTTACAAACCTATTGAGTCTAGTTGAAGGTAGCTGCTGGAAAAATATTTGAATCAGGGTTACCATTCCAGCTCTTAAAGGAGGTTATTATAATGAGACTTTCCTTTGCAATTATCTTATGCATTGCCGCAATGACACTGGGATGTACAAGTACTACTTCTCTTTCAAAAGATCAGAAGATGATTGATGTATCGTCAAGGTCGCTTATACTTTTCACAGTAAAAGTCGCCAACCAGAGTAATCAGAAATATCAGCCATTCCCCTACATGCTATTCTTTGACGGGACTTCCGGTGAAGCGTTCACGGTCAAAGAGAGCGGACCTCACAGGAGCATTGAAAATGCTTCCAATGAGTATCTGCTTAGTTTCGATCTGAAGCCAGGCAAATATACGTTGAACAAGATTTGGTTCGACTATCATGGGACATTCCTTGGAGCGCGCGCTTCTGTGCCGATGAATATGGATTTTAATTTGCGGCCCAATTGCGTGATGTATCTCGGTCACATTAATACGGTTTTAAGACAGAAAAAAGACGACAATGAGTCATCAGCAGGAAGTTCATTTCCCATTGTTAACCAGGCAGTAGCAGGATTTTCCGGGGCAGGATATGATGTGACTGTCGAAGATAATTACGCTGAGGACATGAAATGGTTCAAATCTGAGTATCCTGCATTGCAGACAGTGACAGTTGAAAAAGCAATATTTCCACAGTGGATGCGGCCCAGAAGCTAGTCGTCAGCCGTATATTGCAAGTAATGCCGGCTTCGGCTTCCGTATGCACATAAACTAAGTAAAACACACTAGGAGAGACAATTATGAGTCGCTTTATTGCTATTGGTATTGCAGTAGTTCTGTGCATTATCGGTTTTGGACTGTTTTCGCAGGCATACGCCATGTCATGCGAAAAAGTCGTCTCTGAGATTGATTCACAGCTTCAGTCTAAAATTGACCGGCAGGAACTGACAGAAATTCTCCGCCATTTGAACGATACAAATAACAGGCAACTCCCCGCGAAATTCATAAGCAAGCGCGAAGCCCGGTCGCACGGATGGAGGGCAGGTCAAGATCTCTGGAGAATCGATGGACTTAAGGGCTCCAGTATTGGCGGTGATCAGTTCAAAAACTTAGAAGGCAAGCTGCCGCCTAATAAATGGCGGGAGGCAGATCTTGATTATAAGGGAGGACATCGTGGAGGCAAACGCCTGATATTTTCTCGGAATGGCCTGCGCTTTGTGACCGCAGATCACTACAGAACATTTGTGGAGATACCGGCATGTCAATAACACAATGCAAATTAGACGGCAATGATATACGTTCGCTTGACGATCTTTACGATCAACTTTCGGCTCAGCTTTCGCTTTCTGCGCACTTTGGCCGCAATCTTGATGCACTATGGGATGCTCTTTCTACAGATGTGGCCGGCCCTTTCAAGATTATTTGGGAACATGCAGAAATCTCAAAAAAGCATATGGGCAAAGATTTCGAGCGAGCAGTAATGCTGCTTAAGGACCTGAAAAAAGAACGGGATGATTTCACTTTAAAGATTGAGAACAAATGAGCTGAGGCGCGTTGCGGGAAATAGTTGATTAGAATTATCAGAACGGGGCTGATATGAAAGAAATATGTTTGAGCGAAATGCATGAATACTGCTTTTGACTATCCTAATGATGAGCCGATGCCAAATCAATAGGCATTTACTGCGTCTATCAATTGTCTTAGTTTTCCAAAATCCTTTCTGCTGAAATCTACCACCAAACGCGGCAGTCCCGCAATATCAGGCTCATCTGACTCATCCGGCAATGGCGCTGAAAGAAATATCCTTCCGCCGGGGGTTAAAATATCATGAAATCTTTCACGCAGATCATCCACATGCACCTGCGCAAGAGCTGAAGTGAGCCGCAATACAAGCTGACTGCCGACATAGCGAAGGCTATGATACCTGTGATAGAATCTATCAATGCTTCTGACTACGGCATCAATGGAATCTACGCGTTCGAACAGATGAAAGTCTGATTTGGAAATATATCCGGTTTTCATAAGCTCTTCATGAAAGAAATGCAGCATGTTAGCCCAGTATGTTCCGCCTGGTTCATCTATAAGCACAAGCGGGACAGGATTATGTTTTCCTGTTTGAATAAGTGTCAGTGTTTCCATGGCTTCATCAAGCGTGCCGAAGCCTCCAGGAAATAGTGCAACGGCATCTGATTCCTTCAGAAAAGCTACCTTTCTATTGAAAAAATATTTATACATAATTGAGCGCGGATTGCCTATGACTACAGGATTGAGCTTTTGCTCAAAAGGCAGTCTGATATTTACGGCAAATGACTTTTCCGGACCTGCCCCTTCATTAATAGCCTGCATGATGCCCGGCCCGCCGCCTGTTATAACCATATATCCTGCCTCGGCAAGCCTGCGGCCAAGCAGTTGTGCCATCTGATAAACCGGCTCATGTGAGGCTGTCCTCGCAGAGCCGAAGACGGTAACCTTTTTGATATTTCGATAAGGCCCGAAGATCTTCGAAGTAAACCGCATCTCTTTCAAAGTGCTGTTCATAAGCTTCAGATCTCCTTCGTCGGCTTGCTCAATACCAGCCTTCAGTGCAGTTAATATGATCTCGCGCACTATTTCTGAGCAGCATACGGGGCCTGCAAGTGCCATTAATTGATCAACAACATCGTCGATCTGACCGTTAGTCCGCGTGAAGTGAAGATCTTTTTTCAACTTTTGTTACCCTTTCTATCCCTGCGCCATCTATTTAGCGCTTCTATCCTTTTTGCAAAGATCAGACCATAGGCACTCGTCACCGAATTCATCCAACCCCGAATATATACGGCAAATTTTCGGCCTTCTCTCATAAATATCACAACCTTGCGTTGTTAAATGAGGACATGGGACATCAAACAGGATGAACAGTTCACTGCCGGAGCGGTTAACTTCAGCTCCTCGGGCCTCATAGAAATGAATTATGTCTTTTTCCGGCAATTCGTATATTGAGGGATCAGTATAAACACCAACTTTTGTGCAGCACTTCTTGCATTCAATACAGAGCCGCTGCTTCTCGGTCATCCTCTTGTGATGAGGTTTCTTGGAGTCAGCCCCTTTAGCATCTCCTCTCTTCATTGACATATTATAATTAAAGCCAAAAAAAAAGGCCCCCTGCTGTCAGGAGGCCTGATCAAGTTTAGTTGATGTTACTGCCTTACTACGTTGATAGCCTTGGGGCCTTTAGGACCTTTTTCAATATCAAAGCTTACGCTATCTCCCTCGGCAAGGGACTTGAACCCATTGCTCTGTATTGCCGAATAGTGTACGAAAAGATCGCCTCCATCTTCAGCGGTGATAAATCCAAACCCCTTTGCTTCATTGAACCATTTTACTTTGCCTAATGCCATTTACTGCCTCCTACCATAATTAAGCCTTCAGAAATAAAAACACCACAAAGCTAAAAGTCTTTGTGGCGTTCCGCGAACAAACACTTCTGAAACTTATGATGAATGTTAACACATGGATCTTCATAATGTCCAGTGACTCTCCGCTAAATGCTATAATAATTGAATGGACAGCGGCGACGACATACTCAAGGAAGAGCAAGAGATCAGGCAGCTCCGCATCATTGTAGACTATGCGGAGTCGCTCATGCAGAGCGCTGATCTGTCACAAAAAGATTGCATTGAACTTGTTGAAAATACGAGAAAAACAGTGCTTAAACTTTTTCCGGAAAAAGAGGATGTCTTCAACTTGATTTATATTCCCCGCTTTAGCAGGGTAATCTGCGAGAGATTCAGAATCCCGGGAACTTCATCGGGCAGAAACTGAATAGAGCAGACTTCTGCCGTAGCCTTTGCCTTAAAGCCAGCCCACCCGTTTCTCCTGAATCAAAATCCGCTCGCGCTGAAAGACAAACTTGATTATAAGGTCCCTGATCTGTTCATCGATAGAGACATATTTAACAGCAATGCAATAATCTTTTTGTCTGCGTTCAACGCGCAGCACCTGAACGCTAATCGCTATCAGCCCATCGTGAACGCCTTCGAGCATAAAACGAATTTCAAGAAAATCATCAGGAGCATAGGCCGTTTCACTTTCAAAACATATGCCTGCTCCGCTTATATTCATACGGCGACAGAGCTTACTTTTCATGGCGTTGTTAAATCCCTGCCCGCTTATGTTGCAATCATAATTTACAGCATCATTTTTTTTCAGTTGACGCACAAACATTGGAATATCTGCATCAACACGGAAATATGCCCTCAGCTCCATCCCGCCTCCCAACCCATCAAATAAGTCCCAGGTCCTTTTCGACCGAATTATCCTGAAGTTGTACTTCCATTTCAGCAAGAGCCCTCTTCACATCTTCGTCCGTATTCTTCAGTTTTTCTCTACAAAACCTAATCAATTTCGTTGCCCTCTTCACCTGCTCGGCAAGGGCATCAACGTCAATCTCTTCAGACTCTATCCTGCCAATTATTTCTTCCAGCTCAGCCAGCGCCTGGGCATAAGTCGGCTCGCTGCTACCTCTACTCCGCGCCATTGTTCCTCCCGCCATCCACCACAACGCTGCTGACAGACCCAGCGAATAGTTCTGTTTCGATTATATCACCTTTTATCAGCTGCAACGAATCTTTTACAACCTTCCCGTTGGCGCGTGTAATACTGTATCCCCGCTTCATAACATTAGAGGGGTCAAGATGCCGAATTGCCTGTTCAAGTGAATCAAGCCTGTTCTGTTTCTGCTGGAGATAGAGCCTAACGTGAGTCCTGAAGTTCTTTTCTATAACGCCGATCTGCGCGAGAGGGGCTGCAGTAGCACGCATTCGCATAAGCGAAAGTCGCCCGGCCAGGGAACTGAGTCGATTAGCCGCATCAGAGAGCAGTTCATCTGTATAAATTTGCAGACTATTCGCAATACTGTCGATCCTTTCCTCAAAGCTTCTGACGCCCGATATCAGGAATTCAGCAACTGCTGTCGGCGTCTTCATCTTAGTATGCGCTGCTATATCGGAAACCGTGTCATCCTTTTCATGTCCAATGCCGGTGACAACGGGGAGCGGAAACAGGGCGATGGAACGGCCAAGCCGATAATTGTCGAATGAGCTGAGATCCGCAACTGAACCGCCACCCCTTATGATCGCAACAACATCAAAGCGCGTCTTTGATTTCTCGATGCGGTCGAATGCCTTTATAATCGACTCTTCAGCGTCCGCACCCTGCATGAGAGCCGCGAACAGGACATGATTGAATTTAAACCCGTATAGGTTGCCATCAAGCTGGTTTACAAAGTCCCCATAGCCTGCTGCTGTTGGCGACGATATTACAGCAATATTTTGAGGAACGATAGGCAATGGCAGCTCTTTATTCCGGTCAAGAATACCTTCCTTTTGCAGCCGCTCAACTATCTCCCTCTTTCTGAGGGCCATCTCTCCTATCGTATATGCCGGATCAATATCCTTAACATTAAGGCTAAGTCCGTAAACCTCATGATAAGAAACCGCTGTTAACAACAGTACCTTTATGCCAGGCCTGATCTGACTTTTTGTCGCCAGCTCAAACTTCCGACTTAATATACGATAGTCATATGCCCATATGGTGGCACGCGTCTGCGCTATAGTCTTGTTGCCTTCTTTTTCAATTAGATCTAGATAGCAGTGACCCTTCTGATTGCACTTGCTCTCGGCAATCTCAGCCATCACCCAATAAAGATCAGGCAGTGTCTGCGTGATAGCTGTCTTGATAAGCGAATTGAGTTCAAATAGTGTCAAGCCCGGTTTGTGCAGCGACAACTGTTCCATCAGACAGTGAGCACCTCGGTTGAACGGTTGCGATGAGCAACATGAAGCGTAAGCGAACTTGGCAGAACCGCTTTATGGGTCATAATTGCCAGATTAGGATAATTGTTGTGCTGAGAAAGGTGCGACAGACAGGCCCATTTCAATTTCTTCGCCGATTGAAGAAGTTCTGCTGCCTCCGGGTTGGATATATGACCGCGCGGTCCCTGTATTCTGCGCTTAAGAAAACGTGGATAGGGTCCGTAAGCCAGCATATTCGGATCGTAATTGCTTTCCAGAAATACAGCATCCAGGCCTGCTATTTCCGAATGCAGGCCTTCGAATACATGGCCAAGGTCAGTCATTATGCCGAGTCGTTTACCTTTATAATCGATAGTGAAAATAACTCCGTCGACACCGTCATGCGGTGTGGGTATAGTCCTGACATGTACGCCTGAAAAGTGAATGTCATCTCCGGCATAAAAATACCTAACGTCGTCAAGACGCCCAAGACGATGCCTTGCAATCGCAGCATCAAGCGTATCTCTCGTTATATATAGCGGCATGCCGTATTTCCTGTGCAAGACGCCGGCGTGACGCACGTGATCGGCATGGTCGTGTGAGATTATTAGCGCATCAACTTCTCTAGCGCTTCTGCCGCGCGATGCCAGCCTGCGTTCCATATCGATGCAGCTGAGCCCTGCGTCAAAAAGCAGGCGCACATGAGGCGTCTCAACATAGATACAATTGCCGCTACTGCCAGACTGAAGAGCTATTGCTTTGAAATCCATGTTAAGCATTAGATTAACATAGCAGTGCCAGGAGAGGAAATGAGCTAAGACAATAATGAAAGTTTAGTGGCTTGCCTGCAGTTCGGCTGGTTTGTGCTGCAAGACCAGCATTATAGCATCAGCTATTTGCTCGGGGGTTTTCTTTCGTTTTGATATTAAGTCCAACTCTCTGAACGAAATCAATCCTGGATAACGCTCCTGCAGTCCCATATAAATAAATGTAAGGCTTATAGCACGGCTCGTCTTGATTGGATGCATGTCTAGAAGCAAGCGGAGCGTGTTAGTCAAGAGCTCCTTTTCAGGCATATCGCAATAAGCCATGATTTCCTTCCATATATAAGGAGGTTTCAGGGGAAGCTGTCGTTTGGGAGGGGGGCAGCTTGTCGGGAGGGCCTATCCCCTGAAACCTTAGATAATGATTGCTGCGGAGTTGCAAGACCTATGCCACAGAATCTGCGCCTGAGTATAACTTGTTTTATATAGCAAATAGCTTCATTTTGTCAGCAGAAAACAGAGTTGATCTATGTAATGTTTACATAAAATGTGAAATATTTACATAACCAACTTACCTTCAAAAAATAGGAAAAGAAGTCATCCATTTTTTGGGGCAAATTTTTCTAAAAAGTGGTATTATATTGAATTGTATACCGGATTATACGCTTGACCATGTAACGCGGCTTCGCTGGATCATCAAGCAAAAATTTTGATTCTTAATTATTCGGAGGTAATATATGGCTTCAGGGCTAAAAGCGCTTGTGGAAGGCGCGCGTAATTTCGTAGTCACAAATCCTAAGCTGACAGTAATCGTCATCATCTCCTTGATTGCATTCTTTACATTCGTTAGCATCGAAGCCCTCCACTTCACAAGCGATCCGAGATTTTGCCAGTATTGCCATCCCAACAAAGGTACCGGCCCCCTTACCGAATTCTATACATGGAAAATGTCTACCCATGCGGCCGCAGGTGTAGAGTGCCTGGACTGCCACGGCGACCCTGGCGTTATTGGATACATGAAAGCGAAAATGGGCGGTCTTAATGATGTTTATGGAGAGTTTCTTAAGTCTCCAGAGCATAAATTATCCGTATTAAAAGAGGCAGCTGATCCGGCATATGCCGCTAAGCTGGTACCGAATGATACATGTCTGTTCTGTCATTCTGATAGCGTAAATGCAAAGACCAGAAACAATACGTGGATGTCTGTAGGCGTCCATTTCAGAATCATTGATGGAGCAGTTAATCCCGGATTCAGAAAGAGTCACAACCTGCCTGATGTTCTTACTGAAAATGTTAAGTCAGATGCCAATATAGATCCTCATCATCCTAAACATATTGAAAGAGGCATAAATTGCATCGATTGCCACCTTAATGTCGCACACAGCGGCCAGGCAAAGAATAAGACTAAGATGCAGACCTGTTTTGATTGTCACGACAAAATGAGGGCCAGGAAGATGAACCCTCCGGCAAATGATAACTGCATGGCATGCCATAAAAAGAATGAAGGCATGGTTCCCCAGGCTTCAATTTCTTTTGGCAAGGATGATGCCGCTGTAAAATTTGAACACACGACTCACGTAGCTATGAATGGCTGCTCTGACTGCCATCCAACGCTCTTCCCGATGAAAAAAGAAGAGATCAAGATTGTATTTGCTGATCACGCAGCAGGCAAGGAGTGCTTCAGCTGCCACAATGGCAAAAAGGCTTTTGCTTACACGGATTGTACAAACTGCCATGCAAAAGCTCCTTACCCCAAAGCACCCATTGTTTATAAGCCTTCCGGAGCAGCGCCGGTCGCTTTTAGCCATGATTTTCATACTCAGGCATTCGAATGCTCCAAGTGCCATACCGCAATCTGGCCTATGAAAAAAGGCGCTAAGAAAATGACGATGGATCCTATGTACCAAGGCAAGTTCTGCGGAGTCTGCCATAATGAAAAGGCGGCATTTGCAGCAACAGATTGTGATAAGTGTCATAAAGAGCCGAAAAAATAAGCGCTGCAATCATATAACATATTTATTAGGACCGGCAGCAATGCCGGTCCTTTCCAGTTCGTCATTAAATAATTCTGTTCGGAGGCATCAATGGGAGACTACTACGACGATAAAGATCTTGAGCGATTCGCGGAAGTAGGCAAGCATAGCCCGGATTTATTCAAGAAATTTTCAGAGTGGTATAGCGCTTCGCTTAAAGAAGGTGCTTTATCCAAAAGGGAAAAAGTACTCATCGGACTCGCCGTCGCACATGCACTTCAGTGTCCCTATTGCATTGACGCCTACACAAAGGATTGCCTTGAAGAAGGCCTGAATCTCGAACACATCACCGAAGCAGTCCATGTTGCCTCTGCTATTCGTGGTGGCGCGACGCTCATTCATGCTATTCAAGCGCATAATACCATCGACAGGATATCTATGTAACATGGAATTTGTTGAAACACTTAGAAAGCATGACTGTCATCCGCTGAAAGCTTCTAGGCTGGAAACGCTGCAGGTCAACGTCGGGTACAAATGCAATATGTCCTGCAAGCACTGCCATGTTCAGGCAGGTCCGTCAAGAGAAGAGATTATGAATAAAGACACCATGCAGTCGGTTGTGACAGCTCTTGCCAACTCTGGTATTAGAGTACTAGACATAACGGGTGGTGCACCTGAATTAAATCCTCATCTAAGATTCCTCATCGAAAAAGTAAAATCTTTGGGATGCCATATAATGGTTAGAAGCAATCTGACTGTTTTTGCCGAAGCGGGTATGAATGATCTGCCTGTTTTTTACAGAGACCATGAAGTCGAACTGGTAGCGTCACTGCCATACTATCTTGACAAAGCGGTAGATAGGGTGCGGGGAGAAGGCACATTTAAGAAAAGCATTAGCGCATTAAGAATTCTTAACAACCTTGGATTCGGAGTCGATGCCGGCGGGCTCAAGCTCGATCTGGTCCATAATCCTCAAGGCATGTTTTTTCCACCATGCCAGGCCAGGATGGAGGAAGAATATCGCCGAGAGCTTGACAAGCGATATGGGGTCTCGTTTAGCAGCCTGTATACGCTTACAAACATGCCGCTTGGCCGTTTTCGCAAATTCCTGCAAGAGAGAAATAAGTTAGACAGTTACATGGACAGACTGCGCAACTCTTTTAATCCGGCTGCAGTGGAAGGAGTAATGTGCCGGTACCTGATTAATGTAGGTTGGGATGGGACTCTTTATGATTGTGATTTCAATCAGATGATCGGGCTTCAACTTTGCAAAGGGGTTCCAAAAAACATTAATGAATTCGATGCCGTAAGTCTTTCATCAAGAGAAATAGCTGTAGATGAGCATTGCTTCGGCTGCACTGCCGGTCAGGGCTCATCTTGCCAGGGAGCCGCAGCATAGGTAAAGAGTGGCGATGGAAACATTGTGCCGGATGTATGCTGCTGCAGTCATCCAACTTTATATGCAACTCATCCTGATGGCACAGTTGTCGAGAATTGCTTTCAAGGCCGACAATACGACCAATAAAATATCTTGTTTGAAATACCGCAACTTAAATTTTACAATCAGTTTTAATCGGCCTAAGCATAACAATGGTTGCACCCCAGCCGCCCGAGCTCTCATCGGCAAGCTTGAATGATGCGACATAAGGTAATTTCAGCAGAATGGAATGCACCGTCTCCCTTAAAACACCGGTTCCCTTGCCGTGGATAATTCTTACCTCAAGAATGCCTTTTTCCATACAAGCTCCAAGGTAAAACGGCAACAATTCTTTGACCTCTTTAGGGTTAAAAGTATGAAGGTCCAGAATACCGTCAATGGGGTACTCAATAAATGGTTCTTGACCGTTTTCTTCTGGCATAGTTTATTCATAGCATAACAAAAGGTGTCGTGCCGGCGAAATAATAGCAACTATCATGCTATAATTATTTCGGTTATTAGATCTTTATAATTATGGAGATTATGATGGCCGCACGAAGCAAACCTGACGTCAAGACTCTGCTGGAAGAAGTATCCAAACTTGATCGCAAGAACAGAGCCCTTCAAGTCAAACTTGATAAGCTAAGCCGGGTAGCTGCTCAGCTGCGTGATGATCTCGTTAAATGCTCGGCGCTCATAGAATCCGCTGATGATTCAATATATCTAGTAGATAAGAGGTGCCGATATCTTTCAATGAACAAAAAACACCGGCGGCGAATGGGAACCATGAGCCGGCAGGTTATAGGCAAATGTTATGGAGATTTTCATTCCGCTGATGAAACAGCTGAATTCAGTCAACAAGTTGATAGCGTCTTCAGGACAGGCAAGTCCTGCCAATATGAACATCAAAGCGTTAAGGACAACGGCTATTTCCTCAGGACTCTAAGCCCGTTAAGGGGGCCCGACGGTGCGATAAGAGCTGTTTCAGTGTTCTCAAAAAACATAACCTCACTGAAGAGCCTTGAATCTGAACTTTACACCTTGTCACTTGTGGACGATCTAACCGGCCTTTACAATCGCAGGGGATTTCTGACTCTGGCAGGACAGCAAATCAAAGTTGCAAAAAGGATGAATCGCAATCTTTTGCTAATCTATGCAGACATGAATGGCATGAAGAATATCAACGATACTTTCGGACATGCACTGGGAGACATGGCGATCAAAGCCGTTGCCGCCATCATGAAAAACACTTTTCGAGAATCTGATATAGTTGCGCGGATAGGTGGTGACGAATTCGCTATCTTGATTACCGCCTTCAATAAGGGCAGAGAGGGTGCAATATTTAAAAAGCTTGATGATACCATCGAATCGTACAATCTCAAAAAGAAGCATCCGTTTAAATTATCACTAAGTACAGGTTTCTTCATATGTAACCCTTCTTCCACCTGCGAACTTGAAGAAATGCTTGTGGCAGCCGACAAGCGAATGTACGAGCAAAAAGCGGTTCGTCATAAATGAATTAGTTATAATTCAGATTCTTCATCGATACTATCGAACGAACCGTCATCCTCATCTTATCATAAACATTGAAGCGCCATGGTTCGTTTGAGATTAACAAACTGAATCGGCTATCATACAGTAATTATATATCATCAAGGGAGATTCCGATGGGAAGTGTTTGAGGAGTTAACAATAAAGCGCCTTGGGCGCCAAAAGTGATCCTTGGCGGTGCTGCTGTACTTTTGCTCCTGTCGTCACAAGGCATATTGTCTGCACCGGTTTCAATTTTACTGGGAATAGGATTGGTTGTCATTGTCAATGCAATTGCGGCTAAGAAAGGCAGGCAGTGCTGAAGTCTGCTTGCAGCTTAGCTTAATCTGAACAGTGTTTATAGTGTGGTCATGGAACCTTTTTATCTGAAAGCGAAAACTATCTCTGACGCATGGTTTCAGCTTATTTACAATATATTTGACAACTCATATACGCAACAAATACAGCGTGGATCATTTGAAAAAGAACAATACCGGCTTCAATATCCGGGGATAGCTGTATTTATAGAGCACCCCTCTGAAGACATCGTACCTATTATTCCACCTGCGCTTGGAATCCCGGCTCCCACTTCAATGGAATATATAGAGAACTATTTCGCCAACTATTTGATGGACCCTGCCCTCTCCGAAAACGAAACTTACAAATATTCAAGCCGAATTCATCATCCGATGCCTCAGGGCGGAAGCCAGCTCGACCGCGCTATTTCTATGCTAAGAGAAACCCCTTTGACAAACCAGGCCGTGATTGAAATCGGCACTCCTGAAGATTATGACACATGTTTCGGTAAAGATGGAAAGCTCGACCCGCCATGCCTGAGATTGCTTGATTTCAAAGCGATACCATCAAATAAAACCATGCTCTTGACTGTAACTGCTTATTTCCGCTCCTGGGATCTGTGGGCCGGGTTCCCTTCAAATCTCGGAGGCATAGAATTGCTGAAGCAATATGTAGCAGCTGAGACAGAAATGACCAGCGGTCCCATTTATGCGTACAGTGCCGGAGCGCATATATATGGCTACCAGGAAGAGCTTGCCAGATTAAGAACCCTCAGAGTTCAGAAGAGATAGCCTCTTTTCAGCTATTCCCTCAGGAAAAGCTACCTTTCCCGCGAATCTCTAGGATCATCATGATCACGGTCATGGTTCCTGTCACCTCGGTCACCGCTGTCACGATCGTGATCATGTTCGCGGCGCTCCTCATGCTGCCAACGTTCACGGTCCCTGTATTCCTCATAGCCTCTGTGGTCGTAATCCCTGTCATAATATCCAATGCAACCTGTACATGCAATAGTCAATGATATGAAAGACAGTAAAACAAATCTTATTATCATTCAGTCCTCTCCAAACACTTTAATTGTAATGCAACAATGTTATCTAAAAACTGCAAAATCCTATCCACCTTAGACAATGACGCTTGTCCTACCAGCGATGATGCCTGCCGGAGCCATAAAAGAAATAGAATGACGGCCCGTAATAAGGATAGTAATAATACGGAGCTGGCTGATAATATGGCGCCGGAGCATAATAGTAGTCACGCGGCCTTTCCTCGCGATAATAGGCATCAGATTGCTCGCTTTCGCAGACCTCTCTGATCTGGTCCTTGATAAGCCTGTCATCTTCCCAGACTCGCTCGCGTATCTTGCGGCAGTGAGTTCTTTCGTCCAGTTCCTTCGGATCTGCTTGGTATAAAACATGGCCGTCTTCCGTGCGATAACGCGCCGGCCTGTCCGCCTGTGCAGCCTCGTATGATGCTCTGTCTGAAATATCACCAAGAGTTGCCCCAAAAACGCCACCGAGGGCAGCGCCTATTAATCCGCCGCGCCAGGGGTTCTTGTGATCCAGAAGCGCTCCGGCGATTCCTCCCACGCCGGCGCCAACTCCGCCACCCTGCACTTGGGCAGGCGTACAACCGAACTGCAAGCCGATAAAAACAAAAACAACGCTGATAACTATAATCTTCTTCATAAACTGATCTAAAGCCCTCCTAACTTATGTATATTTTATATCATCGTGACTGAACAAAATAATTTATTTCCCATCTGCGCAGTGCATCAATTAATCTTCTTCTTTTTCTGCGTCTTCGCTCCAGGTTCGACCCCAAATCTCTCATCATTCAACCTGAGGGCTTCGACAATCTCCTGTGCATCAGATTCGAAATCCTCAGTTGCCTCAGGAAGATACAGCCATTTTTTTAGAACAGGGTGCTGGATTACATTGCGATAGTCCCGCAATATGGACTGATGGAACTTATGATCCGTCGGAATCAGCAATCCGTTCCACGGCTCCTCCCCGGATGACAGAAGCAGGGCAAGGCGCCCGTGAATATAGCATGCAAGACAGCCGAACATGGATCTCTCAACATAGCTCGGCTCATCCATAAGAGGTTCGATTACCCACTTTAGCGGCTGCTCTTTTCTGTGTCGTTTTGATAGAACCATATTTTAATTCTACATAGATATGATTGTCCGGCAAATATATATTTTCACATAAACGGATAAACAGGTATATTATTGTGATCATGGGTGCAGGAGGTGTCTTGATGGAAAAAAGAATTGTTTATTTTGACAAGGCGGGAAAGGAAAATAGTGCTGCATGTCTGAAGCTGGTTAAAGATGAATTAAAACATGGTGGCCCGAAACATATTGTTGTCGCCTCAACAACCGGGGCCACTGGACTGATGTTCTCAGAGGCTTTAAAGCACAGCGGCCTTAATGTAGTTGTCGTCACTCATTCTGCAGGATTCAAGGGCCCCAATACATTTGAAGTTGGTAATGAAACGATTGAACAGATACGTTCCGCAGGCGCAAAGATATTTACAGGCACAATCCTGACCCATTCAATTGAGACATCTCTCAATGCAAGATTCAACGGCATTTACCCGGCAATGATAATAGCTAATTCACTCCGGAGGTTTGGCGAAGGCGCCAAAGTATGCTGCGAGATTGTTATGATGGCGGCTGATGCAGGATTGATACCTGAAGGAGAGGAAGTTATCGCAGTGGCCGGCACAGGATACGGAGCGGACACTGTAATGATCTTGAAATCTGCGGCATCAAAACGTTTCTTGGAGCTGAGAGTCCTGGAAATTTTAGCCAAACCAAGAGTGTAAATGATTAAACCAATGTACCTTCTCAAGCAGCATTTTTGCAGAAGCAGAGAGATTTAAATTTGCTGCATAGCTGATATATCCGGCTAAGACTTATCAATCGACGTATTCATTACTACAAATAGCATTCATTTTAAAAATACGATTATTAAGGTATTTTTTGTGTCCTCCATCACAAAATCGTTAAATATATGTAATCTTTTATTTTTTTTAATTTAATAACATTTGAAATCATAGTAGAATTAAATCATGATCATATTTTATTCATTGGCCTTACTAGCCCTGCTTTGTTTCTCTATTTACGGTCTTGTTTTATTATTGAAAAAAAGACCGGATAAGGCATTACCGTCTTTCAAACAAGGCGTCAATCTTAGAGATATTACAAGTGAGCCGGGCGATTGTGAACTTATCGACTTGCCCGTAGAAAAAAGAGTATATATACACAAGACCTAATGATCAGGGGATATTACGATAGCCCAATAATCTTAAACGCAAGCATCTGATTTGATAATATTCTTTTGGTGGAGGCGGCGGGAATTGAACCCGCGTCCGAAAGCACTACTCCCAGGCCTCTACATGTTTATCCAACCTACTTAAGTTTCGGATGCCGGCATGCCGGTTGGCAGGCCCTCCGTCATCCTATCCCTGAGGTCTCCCTCTTCCGATCAGGGCTCTTCGAAAGAGGCAGTCTGCTAAATGACGCTCAGTACAAGCCGCAGACAATCTTGAGTGAGCGTGCCGCTTTTAGTTAAGCAGCAAGTGCCAGTTCGTTGTTGGCGTTTGTGTTTGTTTCCACCTTTTTACGTGGTGATGGAGCCACGACATGCCACCTGAGCCTCATAACCCCCGTCGAGTCCTTTCGCCCCCGGCTGGAGAAACTCTTCTCTGTTTATATTATAACATCAATCTGCCTCGTCCAGGGCAAACAGGATCATGGTCTATTGTCAAAGCGACAGTTTCTGTATAATAAGCTAATGAATGTGAAAGATATCTTAGCCACCGTCGAAACATTTTTTTCCAAAACCTTGTGGGAATTGGAGACGATAGGTCTGAAAAGAACCCGGCGGATAGTAATCACGGCTACCAGACTCGGCTATAAGCTGGCCGATGATTTTCGACGCGGTGAGTTTTCGGTGCGTTCATCCAGTCTTGTTTACACTACTTTATTGACTTTCGTGCCATTGCTGGCTATAGCGTTTTCGGTGCTCAAGGCATTCGGAGTTCATAACATGCTTGCGCCTATGCTTCTGAAGTTTCTTGAACCCATAGGTGATAAGAGTGAGGAAATTACCTCGACGATTGTAGGTTATGTAGACAAGATCAATGTTAAGGTGCTCGGAACAGTCGGACTGGTCTTTTTGCTGTATACAGTCATAAACACGATTCAGCAGATCGAGAATGCGTTTAATCATTTCTGGCAGATTACCCGTTCGCGAAACTTCTTGCAAAAGCTCCGGGATTACCTCAGCGTCCTCTTCGTAGGTCCGATTCTTATAGTGGCATCCCTGGGAATTACAACCACTATTATGAGCAATAGCGTCACGCAAAGACTCAAAGACTACGAGCCTTTCGGCACTGCTATCATCTATTTTGGCAAGCTTTTTCCATACTTCCTGACTATCGCCGCATTCACTACTTTCTATTTTCTTTTGCCCAATACAAAAGTGCGCATAAAGTCAGCGTTAGCAGGTGGTGCATTCGCCGGAATTACGTGGCAAATCTTGAGCTGGGCCTTTGCAAAATTTCTGGTATCAACTGCCCAATATTCAGCCGTATATTCAGGATTTGCCATTATTCTTGTCTTTATGATATGGCTGTATTTCAACTGGCTCATAATGCTGATAGGCGTCAAAGTGGCTTTCTATCATCAGTATCCTACATCTCTTGGCATGCGTTTCGACAGCACTGTATTTACCGAGCGATTTAAATATCAGTTAGCCCTTGCTACTGTTTATCTAATCGCGCAGAACTACCGCCTTGACAAGCCGCGATGGACGCTTAGAAAGCTGGTCCGCCATCTGCAACTTCCGGTCGCACCGGTGACCGATGTCTTGAATGCGCTTGAAAAAGAAAAAATTCTACTCCAGCTTAAAGATGATTTAACATATCTGCCCGCCAGAGATGTGGAGTCCATAAGCGTGCTGGATGTCATAGTTGCAATACGAAAGCAATTTCCGGGCGACAAGTTGTTCGCCGGCAATACGTGTGCTATGCCGGCTATTGGACGACTGCTGGAGCGGCTCGACAAAAGCATTGTGCAGGCATTTTCCGGAGAGACTGTTAGGGATCTCCTGCTCTCAGCTGATTCGCTTGCCTGTGAAACTAAGCCTGTGCAGGAAGGGAATAAGCTTGACTAGAGATATGCGATGTCATCTGCAAGGTCGGTGAGCTTTTCAGCTCCTGATGATGTGACAAGCCATGTATTTTCGATGCCGACAACGCCCATGCCTGGAAAAATGAATTTTGGCTCCACAGCAACAGCCTGACCTTCCTCCAGCTGTGCCTTGAACCCCTTGGCCAGGATCGGCAACTCATCGAGTTCCAGCCCCACGCCATGGCCGACGAATTTTACCTGTTCGCCAGGATAGCCCATAAAGTGCTCATATAATCCGGACCCATCCGCCGCCGCACACGCGCTGAAATAAAGATCTTCGCAGACGGTTCCCGGCCTCAGCCCACGGACGATGACAGACTGAATATCGATGGCAGTCTCAAAGGCCTTTACCAGACGGCGATCGAGCTCTCCGAATACGAATATGCGGGTCATGTCCATCATGTAATCTCCATACGTACCGGAATAGTCTACGATGATGGGGACATTCTCTTCTATGACACTTTGTGATGGACCAAAAGGCGTACCTCCGGAAGTTCCTTTCGCAGTGACAGGCCCGTCGAAGCCTCCGGGATGCGCAGCCCGTGCTCCTGCGGCAGAGAGACCTATGATCTCCTGCCCGAACGAGCGCATTCGTATCGCACCTTCGCTTCCGCTCTTGCGAAGATGGTATTCCATCTCGGCAGCCAGGTCCAGCTCGCTCATTCCTCGCCTAAGGAACGTTCTGATTTCAGAGAAGGTCGCAGCCAGTCTTTGTCCGCTCTCTTTCATGCATGCGATTTCCCAGGACGATTTAACTGACCGGAGTTCCTTGTTCAGCATAGATATATCAACAAATTCGCGCCCCGCAAGGATTTCTGAATAATACTGATAATATTGTACAGGCATCACATCGAAAGTCATGCCGATCCTCCTGATGCTGCCATCGATCAGCATCGGCAGGTCCTTGCTCGATGGGAAAGGTCTGGTATCAGGAATCCGGCTTTCAGTTTTTGCGCGGGCATAGCTTTTTCTGACCAAAAGAATGGGGCTTCTGTCTGCCGGTACCCAGAGGGCGCCATTTTGGCGCGTTCCTGCAAAATAATAAATGTCGATCGGCCAGACAAAGAGTGCTGCGTCCAGAGCCTGTTCCCTGAGTCGTACGCGGAGCCGCTCAAGGCGCTGATTGTATTCCAGCTGAGGCAGTACAGGTGTAGTCATGGATATTTAGTATGCTTATTATAACTGAAAGTGCTTCAGATGGGTCATGCCGCGCAGGTGGGAAGCCATGCACGATAAGGTATAATTACCTGATATGGATACGATAACCATTCTGGGCTATATTGCGGGTGCTTTGACTACGATGTCGCTGATCCCCCAGATGCTGAAGATGTGGAAGACGAAATCGGCACGGGATGTCTCGCTCGGTATGTTCCTGATCTTCGTCGTCGGAATTTCCCTCTGGATAACATACGGCGTTTTAATTCACTCCATGCCTGTCATAATCGCAAATTCCGTTTCGCTGACACTCGGCTTCATGGTGCTTTGGCTCAAATTGAAATTTAATGGAAAATGACCTGCATGAGAAAGGATAATAATAGAACCGTTTTCTCGACAGATCACGTTATTAAGAAGAAATCTCCCTTAGTCAACCCTGCTAACAGTGTTGCCATGCATTCTAAAGTGCCTGCGTCTCAGCAACGTGTTATTGTTTGCCTGGAGAAAAAAAGTCGTGGCGGCAAATCGGTTACACTCATCGAAGGCCTGCAGTTGCCAACGAAAGATAGCGAAGCAATGCTTAAACAGCTTAAGTCGAGATTGGGGACTGGAGGAGCGCTAAAAGAAAGGACCCTTGAGCTGCAGGGAGATCGCAGAGATCAAATCATCGCATTTCTGGAAACATTAGGTTACCGGCCCAAGCGATCTGGTGGATAACAGACCTTTAAACCAAAAAATAGGCATGCAGGCTGCCCTTGATCCAGCTGTAAAAACCTGCATTGACACCCCAATCACCATATCCCTATACTTAGATGCATGAAGCGTATAGCTGTAATTGACGGCCAAGGAGGCGGAATCGGTAGCCTCATAATAAAGTCGCTAAGAGAGCGCTTCGGCGAGACTGTAGAAATCATAGCACTTGGCACTAACTCTACTGCAACCACTAGTATGCTTAAAGCGCGTGCAAATAAGGGCGCTACAGGTGAGAACGCTATTTTATGGAATGCGCCGAAGGTAGATATTATTGCAGGTACGCTAAGCATTGTTCTTGGCAACGGCATGCTTGGTGAACTGACTCCTCGTATGGCTGAGGCTGTGGCATCGTCGCCTGCAAAAAAAATTCTGCTGCCATTTAATCAGGAACATGTTGCGGTTGTTGGGGTCGTCAGGGAGCCATTGCCCCATCTAATAGAAATGTTGGTGTCGAGCGTAAAGGAGGATTCAGATGTGTGAAGCCAGCGCCTATATTTACAAGGACGGCAAGGAAGAGCTTTATCTGGACAGCGTAGATGTGCTGGTGCCTGAGGGCAACAAGATATTTTTGAAGAATCTTTTCGGCGAGCAAAAAACCTTTGTCGGAAAAGTGAAGGAAATATCTTTGCTCAGACATAAGATACTTTTAGAGGAAACTCAGTAATAGTTTGGCATTCTGGAGACTAGTCGACTCAGGGGTGTGCGATGCAGCCTTTAATATGGCTCTCGATGAAGCCCTCTCCGTTTCTGTACGAAAAGCCAATTCCCCAACGGTAATGCGGCTATATGCCTGGGAGGCCCCGGCAATCAGTATCGGTGCCTTTCAGAAAGCGAGTGATATAAACCTCGAATACTGCACGAATAACAACATCCAAATTGTAAGAAGACCCACTGGCGGCCGTGCGATCCTGCACGGAGACGAATTGACATACAGCTTCTCAGCAAAAAATGACGATCAATTTGCAGGCGGACTGATGAACGCATACCGGCGAATTGGCGAGGCATTCAATCTTTGCTTTAGCATGGCAGGTCTTAAGTGTTTAGTCAGAAGCACCCCTGAAAAAGGAAGTAACTTATCGCGGAGCCCACTCTGCTTCGCCTCGTCGTCTCTTGGAGAAATTAGCAGCAATGGAATGAAGATCATAGGTTCGGCCCAGAAACGCTGGAAGGACGGCTTTTTGCAGCAGGGAACAATTCCGTTTGCCACAGACCATACCATATTAAAGGCTGTGTTCCGAAAATGTTTTACGAAGTTTGAGTCTTCAGCGCAAAGCGGTTTGAGAGAACTGCTTCCTCATTTTGACGTTGGAAATTTCAAGAAACTGTTGATTACTGCGTTCGAAGAGACTTTTGCTGTTACACTGGTTGATTCTCAGCCTTCTTCTGCTGAACTGGAGCTTGCTCATCAACTGGCCGCTGAGAAGTATCTTGAACAGATCTGGACTCTGGAAGGGAAGACAGATGACCAGTTCTGTAATAATGCAAAAATATCGCAGCAAGTATAACAAGGCCGACATAACCATGGGCAGCCTGTGAAATAATCTGAAAAGGCATAGCCAGCGCCGGCCCAATATTAGGGATTACAGCCAGCAGTGATGTAATTGTAACCGATATTGAGCCAGCTGCAAGATAAAGTGCAATCAATATTCCCAGAAGCATATGTGCCGACGCATTTCTGGATAGGTATTGCGCTATCTGCCTGATAGCTTTAAAGGGTCTCGGTCTGCTGAATACAAGGTACGCGCAGCCATAGAAAGTCAGCCCCAGCGTTATGAAGAAAAGAAATAGTCCTAATGACAGTAATACCAGAAAAAAGAAGATGCTCAGAAAAACCGCAAACGTTGCCTCTTGTGTCTGTGCCACCGAGATGATCCTTTTGGCTGCTTCACTTAAAATACCCATGATCATTGCCAGGAGCGCAAAAGCAATTCCAGACAAGTTGGAAAAAATAAACAACGGAAAGAAAAGCCTCTTAGATTCGGCCCAGAAGAAGCTGATACTGAAACGCTGCCCGTTGATTATCGTTTTTGCTAACGATCCTATAGTTCCAGCAAGCGCGAATATCCACATAGCTACTATTGCAGCCACATAAAGTAGAAAAGCAATGACTACAAACAGCACGATGGGTAGCGACTCCTTCATCATAGCTGCACTTACATGGAAAACACTGACCAGATCGTTCTGCCGCAGTATCTCTGTAAGGTCGATGCCAAAAATGACAAAAGCTATCGCCAGGGGAATGCCAACTATTATAAGAAGGCTGATAAAACTGACAAACATGAAGCTAAACTGCACAAGGACCAGCGGCCAGTTCGCGTTGGCAACAGTCATTGCTTCCCTTATAAGAGAAAAGTATTTCATCTGCCTCTTTAGCTTTTGGAGCTGCGACGATACATGGTTTCTTCAGAGATGCCGATTACTGCAATCCCAGCCCTCTCAGCCTCTCTTAATACGACATCCCGCCCCATGATCATGCTTCTACCGGCCTCTAGTGCCAGTACACGCGCCCTGGCCTTCTCCATAGATCTCATAGTATCCATTCCAACTGCTGGAACATCCAGCCTCATATCCTGCTGGGGCTTGCTAACTTTAACAACAACAGCTCCCTCAGCCGCCCAATGCCCGCCCCGAATAATGGCTTCGTCAGTACCTTCTATGGCTTCCACTGCCATCACCGCCTGTCCTTTGACAACCACCGTCTGCCCTATATCTAGTTTTCCGATCTCTTTTGCTATCTTCCATCCGAATTCAATGTCTTTCCATTGTTCTTCATCAGGACGCCGCGCAGTTAGATACCCATCAGGAGTAAGGAGGTGAGGGCTGAATTTTACTGTCTCAATAATCTGAATGCCTTCACTTTCAAGTTCTTTCGTCAGGGCATTCAGTATTGCATCATCAGTTCTATCCTTGATCGAAAACAGCAACTTGACAGCCCTGAGATCAGGGGTTATCTTTGATTTATAGAGAAGAGACTTCGGCACCTTGCCGGCCATTATAGCTTCCTTAATCCTGTGCTTTTTCAGAGTGGATATGATATCACCAAGCTTACCCGGATTAACCCATCTGATTTCGTCTGACAACCCCTCCATCTCCTTCGGAGCAAGGTTTTCAAGAGCAACGGTTACGACCCTGTAGCCGCGTTCTTTGGCATCATTCGCAATTATCAGGGGCAATTCTCCTGTTCCGGCTATAATTCCTATCTGCATATGCCCCGTTTGTTCTTTTCGATGAATTCCACCAGATGTTTCAACTCAGCAATCTGCGGAAGATCCGTTTTGATCGCTCTTAATGCATCGGCAAGTGTCCTTTTTTCCCTAAACAATATCTTATATGCCTTTTTCAGGGCATTAATAGTTTCATCCGAAAAATTACGGCGTTTAAGCCCGACACTGTTCAATCCGTACAGCTTCGCACGCGCGCCAGATGCCATAGTATAAGGAGGTATGTCCTGCCCGATACCGCTGAAGCCGCCCACCATGGCGTAAGAACCAATGCGCGTAAACTGATGCACAACAACAACTCCCCCGATAAACGCGAAGTCCTCGATCATAACATGGCCCGCTAAAGTCGCGGCATTGGCAAGTATATTAGACGAACCTACCTGACAGTCATGGGCGATATGACAGTAAGCCATTATGAAATTGCCTTCTCCGATTTTTGTAAACCCGTCACCGCTGACAGAACCGCGATGGATTGATGTGTATTCGCGTATTATGCAGCCTCTGCCGATTCTTACTCCTGTGGGTTCGCCCTTATATTTTAGATCTTGAGGCGGCAATCCAACTGTTGCGAATGGATGAACAGTGCAGCCTTCGCCTATTTCTGTGCGTCCCTCTACTACCACATGAGAGATCAGTTTAGTCCCTTTGCCGATAACTGCTCCGTCACCCACAGTGCAGTACGGACCTATGGCAACTCCATCTGCAATCTCCGCCTTTTTGCTGATAATAGCAGTTTTATGAATTTCGTTTGCCATAACCTCTCCTATAGTGCCTTGTCTGTCATCATGGCTGTGAACTCAGCTTCAGACACCAGCTTTCCGTCCACAAATGCATTGCCGCTGAACTTCCATACATTGCCGCGCTTATGTGATACATTTACCTCAAAACGCAGCTGATCGCCCGGAACCACCGGCTTACGGAATTTAACTTTGTCTATGCTCATAAAATATACCGACATACCTGACATTCCCGACTTGAACGCAAGTATGCCTGCCACCTGAGCCATAGCCTCCACAATTAAAACCCCCGGCATAACCGGATTATTGGGGAAGTGGCCAGTAAAGAATGGTTCATTTATCGAAACATTCTTGATGCCAACAGCCCTCACCTCAGTTTCCAGCTCAAGAACCCGGTCGACCAATAAAAATGGATAACGGTGAGGCAGCAGTGACATTATTTCTTTAATTTCAATCATATTACCTCCACAAACATGTCTTCACAAGCCATTAGGCTTCCAGATTACATTCTCGTTGCCTGCTGAAAATACAGATAGGTTGCTTATATATTCATTTCTTCTATTGTTGCCTGTCTGATCCTGACTTGCCGCCATTGCATTTCAAGGTCTTAATCTGTTCTTCAAGTTCATGAATCTTTTTCTTTAACTCAGGCAGCTGTGCAAATATCGCTGTTGATTTAAGCCAATCACGATGCGGAATTGCAGGGCCCCCAGAATAAATGCCCTTACTGACCTTCCCCATAAATCCACCTTTGGCACCCAACATAGTACCGGCTTCTATTTCAGTATGATCAGCTATGCCCGCTTGTCCACCAAGCACTACTCCATCGCCGACTGTAGAGCTGCCGCCAATACCAACTTGAGCCACTAATATTGCTCCTCTGCCAATCTGTACATTATGTCCGATCTGTACCTGATTGTCGATCTTAGTACCACAGCCTATAACTGTACTGCCGGTGGTAGCCCGGTCTATGGTGGTGTTAGCGCCTATTTCAACATCGTCCTCTATGATAACTCTGCCGACCTGAGGAATTTTAACGTGTGACCTCCCATCAAAAACAAACCCGAAGCCATCTGCGCCAACCACGGCGCCGGCATGAATTATCACTCTCGAACCTACGGTAACGCCTTCGCGTATTGTAGCATTTGGATAAATCGTGCATGCCTCGCCAATTGAGCTGCCCGCTCCGATGTACACACCCGGATAGATAACCGATCTCTTGCCTATAATTGCATGTTCTGCGATATATGCAAAAGGATATATGGTCGCATTTTCTCCAATGTTTGCCGTCGGCGACACCACAGCCTTTTCACTAACTCCCAAATACGGATGGGGCTTAACATAGAAATATCCTAAGAGTTTCGCAAAAGCTAACTGCGGATTAATACATGCAATCTGCGGCTTTTCAATATCTTCGATGAACTCTCTAACAATAAGTGCAGTAGCAGGACTGGTCCTGGCTTCTTTAATAAATTTGCCAGAGCCAATAAAAGTGATATCTCCTGCCTTTGCTTCTGACAGGCCGGCAACGCCTGTTATGTCAGTATCGCCATCGCCTGTTATGCGGCCTTCCAGAAATAATGCGATTTCGCTCAGTTTCATATTAAAAAGAAATTGAGCCGCTGGGCAGCACATCTTAGGTGCCACTCACCAACGACTCATATATATGTGTCTCCTTATTTCTTACCGCTGCTATGTTTGCCGGAATTAATCCTCTGAATGACTTTGTCGGTTATATCCAGACCCTTGTCTGAGAAAAGCACAAGACCTTCAGCTTTTTCAATTATAAGCGTATACTGCTCTTCCTGTGCAATAGCTGTGATAATATCTCTGATATCTTTTACAATACGCCCTGTCAGCTCGCCCTCTTTCTTGCGAACTTCATTCTGCGAGTCTGCAGCTGTCCGCTGATACTCTCTTGTAAGCCGCTCAAATTCGTCTTCCTTGCTCTTCTTAGCATCAGCTGATAACACTCCGCTCTTCTTTTCTAGCTCTCCCTTTATCCTCTCAATCGCCTTGCCTTTGTCCTCGAGGGAGTTCTGTTTGCTCTTTATCAACGATTCCAACTCGGATTTCGCTTTCTTCCCCTGTTCAGATTCGTTCACCGCTTTGTAGAGATCCACAAGGCCAATTTTCAACGCTGCATCTGCAGCCAGCACCTGGGATACTGCAAAGAAAATCAGGGACACCGCGAGGGCGCCCATAAATACCGCTTTCTTCATCATTGCCTCCATTAAAGTTTTCAATATTAGTAGATGTTACGCACACATTCAGCAGCGTGCGTCAGCAAGCCAATATTTATGCGCAGCTAGAACGCCTGACCGAACGCGAATTCTATCTTGCCCCCGGCTTCGCCTTCTCTTTTTGCTATATTGACTCCGTATTCTATCCTAATCGGTCCGAAGGGAGAGATCCATCTCACGCCACCGCCAGCAGTATAACGCAGGTCACTGCCAAAAGTTTCGTTGCTGCCATATGCTCGACCGGCATCAAAGAATACCACTCCCTTTATTTTTAGATCCTGGATGATAGGGAAAATATACTCGGCATTGAACACTAGCTCTTTGGTGCCGCCGATTGCCTCACCTGTTCCCGGGTCTTTAGGTCCGGCTATGCCCCAACCAAGACCGCGCACAGTGTATATACCGCCGACATAGAAATTCTCGTATAGTGGCAAGGTTTTACCAAATATGCCGCTGGCCCACCCAACACGGCCCCTCAGATGGATGGTAGTCACATCGAAGAGCGGGAAATACCAGCCTGAATCGATCACGGTTTTTATAAAGGCATTATCTCCGCCAAGGCCGGCAAATGTCGTTGACACTACATTTCTGGAACCGCGTAAAGGGTCAAGATAATAATCTCTTGTGTCTCTGGCGATTGAAGGCGTGATTGCACTCGTAATCTTCTTGCCTAATTGTTCCTGAATGACTTGTGAAGAGTTGCTGGCAATATCAGAGACTTTTACTTGCTCAAGGTTGTATGTGATCCCTGCACTCCAGTATTCCCAAAAGCTCTTGCCAAGGCTTAACTCAAGGCCAACAGCTTTTCTTGTAAAATCGGGATATTCCCTTTGTTGTTTATAAATAGTTGCACCGAACGCTAAAGGCTTATCGAGGAACCAGGGGTCGCGAAACGTAAGCTCCGCGTCATTCATCTTAGTTCCAATCTCTCCTTTTGCTTTTATCAGTTGCCCATTGCCAAACAGGTTTGCCTGGGATATTTCGACCATGCCTATTACCTTGTCTACAGAACTGTAACCGCCGCCAACACTCAATGATCCGGTTGATTTTTCCTTGACCTTGACGTCGAGATCGACAGCTTTTTCATCGGGTCTGGGTTTGGGTGCAATATCTACAGTTTCAAAGAAATTAAGGTTATTCAAACGTTCATAACTTCTCTTCAATGCAGAATTGTTGAAGGTATCCCCTTCATCAACTCTGATTTCTCTCCTGATAACCTTATCTCTGGTTTTTGTATTACCGGATATATCTATCTTGCCTATCTTATACTTGTCTCCTTCTCCGATCTGATAGGTGACAGCAACTGTCCTTTTATTTTCATCCGGTATAAGATCCGGGTTAATGGAAACCAATGCGTAGCCGTTGTCGGCATATTTGTCCGTAAGTTCCGTTACGTCTTTCTTCATGTCAGCTTTGCTAAATACTTTATTCGGCGTCAGTTTGACAAGCTTCCTCAACTCTTCTTCATTAAATATTTTATTGCCTGCTATTCCAACAGAAGAGACAGAGAACTGTTCACCTTCTGAAACAGCAATTGTTATGATCATGCCCTTCTTATCTTCTGTCAGTTTAACTACCGGATCGCCGACGATAATCTTCAGATATCCGTTATCAAAGTAAAGATCTCTGATCTGTTCGAGGCTGGTCTTCATCTCTTCCTTTTTATAGTATCCTGTGCCGGTGATGAAAGAGATTATGCCTCTCTCTTTCGTTTTCATGGCTTTTTTTATCTTGCTTGCGGATAGGGCTTTATTGTTTTCGATCCTGATTTCTTTGATCTTAACTTTGTCGCCTTCATCAATCTGATAAGTCACTACAACCTCGCCCTCGTCAGTTTTATTGACAACTGGCACAACCTTGGCAAGGTAATAACCTTCATCTTCATAGAAATTCTTAAGTTTTATGGCATTGTCGTTAATAAGGGTTATATCTGCAATTGCGCCGGGCGTTATCGCAATGTGTTCTTTCAACTTCTTATCGTCGTACTCTTTGTTGCCCTGGAAATCAACCTTGATAAGCGTTGGTTTCTCTTTTACAGCATATATAACCTTGATTCCGCCCTCAAAAGGCTCAAGGGATACATTGACGTCATCGAAATAGCCCATTTTATAAATAGCTTTAATATCAGCAGTGGTTTTTTCCTGGGACAATGCCTCCCCTACTTTCTGAGAAAGCTTTGCCTTTACCGCACCGTCCTCAATACGCCGCAAGCCTTTAACTTCAATTGTCGTTACCATCGGGAGGTTATCGGCAAGCGCAATGCCGACTATGACAACCAACAGAAAAATGCTCAAAAAAGCCAGGGCAATTTTTTTTCTGTTCATGACTTCCCTTCCTGTTTTCTCATTTATTATTCTTCTTCAACCGCTCCGATCCAAGCTGGAGCTTAGTATACCACAATATATTTATATCATGCATCAAGGCTTAAGCCGTAAAATATGCTCCCGAAGACAATTTGTTATAATATGTTTTTGCATTTTTCCGTTGCGGAGGATCCATCAGGCATGACTAAGAGTTGCTGTATTGCCGTAGATATCGGAGGCACTAATATAAGGGTCTCTCTTGTTGATTCGGACTACCGTATTTTATTGAAGTTAAAGGAGCAGGCGGGAACAGACCCTCTTTCCGTTCTTTTCAGGCTTATCGACAAGCTAATGTCAGATTTGCCTGATGGCAGCGATATCCGCGTGATTGGTCTGGCGGTTGCAGGGGCTGTAGACCATGCCAATGGAGTTGTGCTTAGAGCTCCCAATATACCTTCTTTTACTGGATTGAACCTGTATAGCGAGATAACCAGGCGTTACCATATAGACGCAATCATAGAAAATGACGCAAATGCCGCGGCGCTGGGTGAAAAAATCGCTGGAGCAGGACGAGACTTCAAGAATTTCGTAATGCTGACCCTCGGCACAGGCATCGGCGGAGGCATCGTTGTAAATGACAAATTGCTTAATATTGCGGCTGAAATCGGGCATATAACAATCAACACGGCAGGGCCTCAATGCGGGTGCGGAAACCTTGGCTGTCTGGAGGCCTACGCATCTGCAACTGCTATTATCAGTAACGCAGTTAGCGCAATAGAAAAAGGTTCGTCCAGCATTTTGAAAGATACCTATAACGGAAATTTTTACAAGATAAGCGCGGCCGACATTTACAAGGCAGCCCTCGAGGGTGACCCTCTCAGTCGTTCTGTGCTGAGAGAGGCTGGCAAGGCCCTTGGCGTTGGTATTGCAAGCATAGTCAATACCATTAGCCCTGATGCGGTTATCCTTACAGGCGGCTTACTGGGGGCTTGGAATATTTACGTTGAAGCAGCTATTGCTGAAGCGTCAAGGCGAGCATTTCCGGTATTGTTTTCAAAGGTCAAGATACTCCAGTCCTCATTGGGAGATGATGCCGGCATAATCGGCATCGCTGCACTGGCTTTTCAAAAGGGATGTGCGGCATAAGACGATGACCAAGAATATCAGAAATTTTTCGATTATCGCCCATATCGACCACGGCAAGTCTACCCTCGCCGACAGAATACTCGAATACACCGGGGCGTTGAGCCAGCGCGAGATGATGGAGCAGGTTCTAGATTCGATGGACCTCGAAAGGGAACGCGGCATTACAATCAAGGCCCATGCTGTAAAACTCAACTATAAATCAGACGACGGCAGGGACTATACTCTTAATTTGATCGACACCCCTGGTCATGTAGATTTTTCTTATGAAGTTTCCAGAAGCCTCGCCTCATGCGAAGGCAGCCTGCTTGTTGTAGATGCAACGCAAGGCGTTGAGGCTCAGACATTGGCCAACACATACTTAGCAATAGATCATAACCACGAAGTCATACCTGTCATCAACAAGATAGATCTTCCAAGTGCAGAGCCTGCCCGAGTCAAACAGCAAATCGAAGAGGTTGTAGGCATAGACTGTTCCGATGCCGTGCTGGCCAGCGCCAAAGAGGGAATCGGCATTAAAGAGATACTTGAATCAATAGTCACTAAAATTCCAGCTCCCAAAGGCGATGACAATGCGCCTGTGCGTGCCCTGATCTTCGATTCATGGTTTGACAACTATCAGGGCGTTATTGTCCTGGTGAGGGTCTTCGACGGAAGAATCAAACCCGGAATGAGAATCAGATTCATGGCAACCAAGAAAGAATACGAGATAACCAAGACCGGCGTTCTAACACCAAAACCGCTTGAAGTTGCTGAGCTTAGCTCGGGTGAAGTCGGTTATATCATAGCAGCTATAAAAAATATCGCCGATACGAAGATAGGCGATACCATAACCGATGCTGCAAGGCCGGCAACTGAACCACTGGCCGGCTATAAAGAAATCAAGCCAATGGTGTTTTGCGGCCTATATCCGGTTGAAACTAATCAGTATGAGGAGCTGAAGATCGCCCTTGAGAAACTGCGCCTTAATGATTCCTCGTTCAATTATGAACCTGAAACATCCTCTGCGCTGGGCTTCGGCTTCAGGTGCGGTTTCTTGGGCCTCCTGCACATGGAGATAGTCAAGGAGCGGCTCGAGAGGGAGTTCGAACTCTCGCTTATCAGCACTGCGCCAACTGTAATCTACAAGGTGAAAGACAAGAAGGGCATAGAGATTTCAGTTGACAATCCCAGCAGCCTGCCTGACCAGTTTGAGAGTGTTGAAGAGCCGTATGTTAAGGTCTCGATCTTTGTACCGCAGGAATTTGTAGGTCATATGCTTGAACTTTGCCAGTCAAAACGGGGCACACAGAAGGATTTCAATTACGTAGGCAAAGACCGAATAATGATCGTCTATGATCTTCCGCTGAATGAAATATTGTGGGATTTCTATGATAGCCTGAAGTCTTTGTCGAAAGGATATGCATCGATGGATTACGAGTTTGCAGGATATAGAAAGTCTGATCTGGTCAAGCTGGACATCCTGCTTAACGGTGAATCCGTTGACGCCCTTTCCTTGATTGTCCATAAAGACAACGCTTATTATAAGGGCAGACAGATAGCCGAGAAGCTCAGACAGGTCATCCCAAGGCAGATGTATGAAATAGCAATACAGGCGGCAATCGGCGGTAAAGTCATCGCGAGGGAGAGCATCAAGGCACTCCGCAAAGATGTATTAGCTAAATGCTATGGTGGCGATATCACGAGAAAAAGAAAGCTGCTTGAAAAACAAAAGGAAGGGAAAAAAAGAATGAAGCAGATCGGACGCGTTGAGATCCCGCAGGAGGCGTTCCTTTCTGTTTTGAAGGTGAAGGAATAAATGGAAAAAGAAAACAGACTCAAAACAACGGCAGCCGATAAGGTCCTTGAGTACGCAAAAGCGATCGGCACGGCGCTTATACTTGCGCTGATTATCAGAACATTCGTGATTCAGGCTTTCAAGATCCCGTCCGGCTCAATGATACCTACTCTTCTGATCGGCGATCATCTGCTGGTAAACAAGATGATTTTTGGATCACCAGTAGATATCCCTTTTACAAATGTGACTGTCTTTCATATGCCTGGCCTTAGGCTGCCGAAAAAAGGTGAGATAATAGTGTTCAAGTATCCTGAAGACCCGACAAGGGATTTCATCAAACGGGTCGTGGCAACCGAAGGGGATACAGTGCAGATGATTGATAAGAAACTCCTTGTCAACGGCAAGCCGGTTGAAGAGCCATATGTTCAACATACTGATACTTCTATACGCTTAGGCCAATTGGAGCCGCGAGATAATTTTGGCCCCTATCTTGTTCCGACAGGCAAGCTCTTCATGATGGGAGACAACCGCGATCAGAGCTATGACAGCAGATTCTGGGGATATGTTGATGTAAAGCAGGTGCTTGGCAAGGCTATGATCATCTATTGGTCATGGGACAGCGAGAAGCATTTACCGCGGTTCGATCGTATGGGAAGACTAATCCATTAATATGGCATGTTTACAGGATTAATAGTTGAATTAGGTGAAGTGGCGAGTATTGAACGCCGGTCACAAAACGCGCGCCTTTCCGTCAAAGGCCGTGAAATATTTAAGGATGCTATGACCGGAGACAGCATTGCAGTCAACGGCGTTTGCCTGACAGTGACAAAGATCGGCAAGGATACCGTTTATTTCGATGTTTCCGGCGAGACACTCAGGAGCACAAATCTCGGCGAGCTCAGAGGAGGCGACAAGGTTAACCTCGAACCTTCACTTAAACCAAGCTCCAAGATGGGTGGACATTTCGTAACAGGGCACATCGACGCTATTGGAAAAATCAGATCGCGCCGAATGGAAGGCAATGCCGAGAAGATCGAGATCGAAGCCTCTGCCTCTGTATTACATTATCTGGTAAAAAAGGGTTCAGTAGCCGTAGACGGGATAAGCCTTACCGTAGTGGACGTTCTTGAGAATGCCTTCAGTCTTGTAATAATTCCTCATACAGCATCGCTGACAACCATCGGATTTAAGAAGATCGGCGATACCGTTAACCTTGAACCTGATATTCTAGCTAAGTACGTCGCAAAGTTTCTGCAGAAAACCGCTCCTGAGGATGAAGCAGCCGCCTCATCTGCAGATCCATTTCTAACAAAGCTCAAAGAAGCCGGACTGGCCTGATTCTTTGATTTAAATTGCCGTCAGTAAAATGAAAGGCGGCTTATTTTCCTCGTGTCGACTCCGTGGTAGTTGCCTGATTTGAGGCGTTCCACCAGATTTTCTCTTGTAACAGACTCTGCAAAGGACGTGTAGCACAGGCCAACATCCATGTAATCGTGGGCGTCTGAGCCTCCGGTGAATGGCAGTCGTAGAGCAGCAGCTGTTTCAATAGCTTTTACGTTAAATGCGTTAGCATTGCAGCCATTGTACCCTTCAAGAGCACATATACCGTTCATGCTTCTAAGCGCATCACCTATACTGTTCATGCCACGGTACGGATGCGAAGGAATAACCACTCCTCCGTGCCGATTCACTGTTTCAATAATTTTGGCCATCGGCATGTATAAAGATAGCAGACGGTCAGTGTCCACTCCGAAAACAAGGCAGTGCCCATCTCTTGCCGAGACCTCGGCACCCCGCAGGACCACGATCTTGCCCTTATACTTTTCTGCCAGCGTGTCTGCAGCCTCAGACGCCTCATATGAATAGTGTTCTGTAAATGCGATTCCATCAAGGCCTATCTCTATAGCCTGCAGGACTAGCTCCTCAGGGTTTGCATCCGAATCTCCGCTGGCAAGTGAATGTATATGCAGGTCAATATTGAATGCCATCCTCAATAATACACGCCCGGACGCCAACCGAGTCAATCTTACGCCCCTGGTGAACTATCGGCACAGATTCTGCGGTAGTCTTGGGTGGTCATTTCGAGGTGCAGCCTGAGTTCTCAGGGGCGCGCAAGCGGGCAGGGCAAAACATTTCGAAAGCATGATAATCTTTTCTCAATAGAACCTGCGATTATTTCACAAGTGCTAATTGGCGCATCTCGAAAAGAAGCCACCCAAGAACGTCCTCAGTCATTGCACCAATGGAAAGTCCCTTTTTGTTTCTGCTATACTTACAAATATCTTGGCAATGGGAAATTCTGTAGAATCAGTATCTTCTGTACCCCTAATCTATGAGCTGCCGATTGCCTGTGCATTCATTTACGGAGGTACGTAATGGATAAATATAAATTAAACACTATTGAAGAGGCCCTTGAAGATATCGCCGCCGGCAAAATGGTCATTCTCGTCGATGATGAAGACAGGGAAAACGAAGGCGATCTTTGCATGGCAGCCGAAAAGGTGACAGCCGAAGCAATAAACTTTATGGCTAAGTATGGCAGGGGCCTGATCTGCCTTTCCCTTGCGCCTCAGCGTGTTGAAGAGCTTAAGCTTCCCATGATGACCGACGACAATACATCGTCCTTCGGCACGGCCTTCACTGTCTCGATCGAGGCAAAAAAAGGCGTCACAACCGGCATATCCGCACATGACCGGGCAGTAACCATTCTTACAGCAATCAATCCAAAATCAAAGCCTGAAGACATAGCGCGTCCGGGACATGTCTTTCCTCTGAGGGCAAAACCGGGAGGCGTGCTCCAAAGGGCGGGGCAGACAGAGGGCTCTGTGGATCTCTCGAGGCTCGCGGGGCTCAATCCATCCGGTGTGATATGTGAAGTGATGAACGATGACGGAACCATGGCGCGGATGCCGCAATTGCTTGAGTTTGCGAAGGCTCATTCACTGAAGATCATCGCGATCAAACACCTCATCCAGTACCGCATGAGAACCGAAAGCTTTGTAAAGCGGGTTGCTACCGTCAATATGCCTACAAGATACGGTGGTGACTTCACCGCAATCGCATATTCCAATCTGGTAGATCAAAATGTGCATATAGCCCTTGTGAAAGGCGATATCACGCCTGAGGACAAGGTGCTTGTCAGGGTGCATTCGGAATGCCTGACCGGTGATGTCTTCGGCTCCAAGCGCTGCGACTGCGGCGACCAGCTCCACAAGGCCATGGCGATGATTGAGAAAGAAGGCAAGGGAGTGATCCTTTACATGCGCCAGGAAGGCCGCGGCATCGGCCTGCCAAACAAATTAAAGGCTTACGAGCTGCAGGATAAAGGGCTGGATACTGTCGAAGCCAATCTTCAGCTTGGATTCAAGGCTGATTTGAGGGATTACGGGATAGGCGCTCAGATACTGGTCGATCTGGGCATCAGGAAGATGAAGCTGATAACGAACAACCCCAAGAAGATAGTCGGACTCGAAGGCTACGGACTGAAGGTTGTCGAGAGGGTCTCAATAGAGACGAAGCCCACCGAGGCAAACATCCTCTATCTGAAAACCAAAAAGAAGAAACTGGGTCATCTGCTGGAAAACGTGTAAATTGCCGGGGCACCGTGCCCCGGCTTACTTTGCGTTCGCTTCTAGTCTTTCGAGCAGTTCTCTTTTTTTGATGCGGCCGTAAAGCGCTGAGCCGTCTGCGAATTCAATTACCGGGATGTCGAACCTGTAGAGGTCGTAAAGTTCTTCACTCGATGCGATGTCGATCCGCTCGATCCTCAGGTCGTGTTTTTCGATGAGCCCGTTGAGCATCTCTTCTGCCATGTCGCAGAACCAGCACCCTTCTTTGTAAAAAAATTTCACTTCTACCATAGCAAGATAATTTTAAGCTGGATAGACGAAAATTCATGAGCGCGCCTGAGAGGATTCGAACCTCCGACCCTCAGCTCCGGAGGCTGATGCTCTGATCCACTGAGCTACAGGCGCGGCAAGCTTATTTTAACACAACGAACGCCATAACCAGTAAAGGCTTCCTCTCATCATCTCTCAGTCCTGCCATTTAATTTACATCGATTGATAGCATCAGAAATAATTCTTGCAGCTGTATTCACTTCGTCAAATGTGGTCATTCGTCCAGTTGTGAGCCTTAGTGCGCCGCGCGCCCACTCTTCCGGAATATTCATAGCTTTTAAAACCGAAGATATTCTGACTTCTCCTGAATGACAGGCCGCACCAGCCGAAGCCGCGACCCGGTCCTCGATTGCCGAAAGCAGCATATGGGCCTCGACCCCTGGGAAGCTTATGTTTAACGTGTTCGGCAGACGACTCTCCGGATGACCATTTAGCCTAAGCTCTTTCATATGTGTTCGGAGATAGTCGTATAACCGGTCTCTAGTTTCTCGCATGCGCTTCATGTTAGCATCAAGTTCCTGAGCGGCAATCTCGCATGCCTTTCCCAGTCCGACGATCTCCAGCACATTTTCCGTACCTGCTCTTTTACCCCTTTCCTGCCCCGCGCCGTGCATGAATCTTGTTAGTTCAACTCCATGCCTGATGTATAGAGCACCAATCCCCTTGGGGGCATACAGCTTGTGACCAGCAATAGAAAGGAGATCGACACCGAGTGTGCCGACATGCGCTGGGATCTTGCCTACAGATTGTGCTGCATCTGTATGAAAAATGATTTTCTTTCGACGTGCAATCTGAGAAATCTCTTCAATCGGCTGAACAGTGCCGACTTCATTGTTTGCATGCATGATCGTAATCAGGATGGTCTTCGGCGTGACAGCCTTTTCGACATCCGACGCATCCACAAGTCCAAATTCGTCGACCGGGACATAAGTCGTCTCGAAGCCGTATCTCTCGAGGAATTTGCATACCGCGGTTACAGCCGGGTGCTCGATTTGAGACGTGATGATGTGATTGCCTTTGCTGAAAAGCGCGTCAGCGATGCCCCTGATAGCATGATTGTTGGATTCCGTGCCCCCGCCGGTAAAAACTATCTCTTCGCTCAGACATCCCAGAGCTGATGCGACTTGAGATCTAGCGGTCTCAACAGCCTCCCGCGTCCTTTTGCCGTAAAAATGAGAGCTAGATGGGTTTCCGAAGTGCTCCTCGAGATACGGCCTCATAGCAGCGACAACATCTGGATCATGCGGTGTAGTTGCGTTATAGTCAAGGTAGATCGGCTTCTTCATTGCTCACCCTCCTGTATTTCTTTACTCAACTAAATTTTACCCCAAAGTAAGGATATTGATCATTCAGGAGATATTAGCTGCCGGCAGTATTCGCTGATACACTTAAAAAATACGGAGCAGTGTGGCTTAATGTCGGTAATTGCTATTCCGAAATCAACAAGGAGGCCTACATGATCTCTCTGGAAGTTAACGGCAAGAAGTACGAAGTAGATGCGGCTGCGGACGAACCCCTTCTCTGGGTAATCCGGGAAAAAATCGGGCTCACCGGGACCAAATACGGGTGCGGCATTGCACAGTGCGGGGCTTGCACGGTCCACATAGACGGGCAGCCTGAGCGATCATGCCAGATTCCGGCAAAAGACGCACAGGGAAAAAAGATCACAACCATTGAGGGTATCGCTGAAAACGATCCGGTCAAGAGGGCCTGGATGGAAGACGATGTCCCGCAATGCGGCTATTGCCATCCAGGGCAGATAATGTCCGCCGTGGCCCTGATAGAGAAAAATCATGCTCCCACGGATGAGGACATAGACCGCGCCATGACCGGCAACATATGCCGTTGCGGAACATATCAGAGAATCCGCCGCGCTATCCATCGCGCCTCTGTCATGAAAACCGACGACGCGATGGGCAAAGGAGGTAAGTCATGAACGGACTCATCAATATGAGCCGGCGCGATTTCATAAGGACAGGTGCGATCCTCGGGGGCGGATTGGTTCTTGGCATATCCCTGCTTCCCCCCGGATCCGATTCCGAGGCTGTGGACAAAACCGGCACTTTTGTGCCCAATGCGTTTGTTCGCATAGGTACCGACGATTCGGTGACAATTATCGTCAACAAGTCCGAGATGGGGCAGGGCGTTTACACCTCGTTGCCGATGCTTGTAGCGGAGGAACTGGAAGCCGACTGGTCCAAGATCGGCATTGAACCTGCCCCTGTGGACCACGCTTACGACCACGCGCAGTGGGGGTCTATACAGGGGACGGGCGGAAGCTCCAGCGTAAGGAGCGAATGGGGACGATTAAGCAAAGCAGGGGCCGCGGCACGAATGATGCTTATAGACGCTGCGGCAGCCACGTGGAAGGTGAACGCAGACCACTGCGTAGCGCAAAAAGGGTTTGTCATAGGCCCATCGGGCCAGCGCCTGTCATTTGGACAATTAGCAGAAAAGGCCTCCGCTCTTCAACTGCCTAAAGAGATTATCCTGAAGAAAACCGGCCATCCCGATTTTCTGGGGAAACGCGTCAGGCGTATTGACACTCCTGACAAAGTCAACGGCAAGGCCGTTTTCGGAATCGATTCAAAGGTCCCTAAAATGCTAGCGGCTGTTGTAGCACGTCCGCCGGTCTTCGGTGGTAAATTAAAAACCTTCGACGCCGGAAAGGCAAAAAAAATGCGCGGCGTCAACGCAGTGCTACCCATCGCCACGGGGGTCGCCGTAATCGCAGATGATTTCTGGTCAGCGCATCAAGGTCGCGAGGCTCTGGAGATTGTCTGGGATGAAGGAACGCTGGCCTCGCTGGAGACCCAGAGGCAGCTGTCAGACTACGCAGAAATGGCGAAGAGACCGGGCACTACTGCCGCGAGAAAGGGCGATGCAGAAGCGGCCTTAAAAACCGCAGCGAAGACAATAAACGCTGAATACTCTGTGCCTTATCTCGCCCACGCCACGATGGAGACGCTGAACTGTCTGATCGATCTTAGAGCCGACAGCTGTGAGTTGTGGGTGCCTACTCAATTTCAGACTCTTGACCGGAACGCGGCAGCGAAGATAGTCGGTCTTAAGCCTGAGCAGGTTAAGCTTAACACTACCTATCTCGGCGGTGGCTTCGGGCGCAAGGCAAACCCGCATAACGACTTTGTGTCGGAGGCAGCCTATATCGCCAAAGCCGCTCGGGACGCCGGGATACAGAGACCGATCAAGGTAATCTGGACCCGCGAGGATGATACCAAGGGCGGGTACTACAGGCCATTGTGGTACGACAAAATTTCGGCAGGACTGGACAAGAAAGGAAGACTTGTTGCGTGGCGCCATGCGATAGTAGGACAGTCCATCATTGAGGGCACGCCCTTTGAGAAAGCGCTTGCAAAAAATGGAATTGATGAAACATCTGTGGAAGGCGCGGCTGACACGCCATATTCTATCCCGAATATCCTCGTAGAGCTCCACAGTCCAAAACTCGGCGTGCCGGTGCAGTGGTGGCGCTCAGTCGGCCATTCGCATACAGCCTTTGTCATGGAAAGCTTCATAGATGAAGTTGCGAATGCCGCAGGACAGGATCCGTATGAATTGCGAGTAAGCCTGCTTAAAGAACATCCTCGCAACATGGGGGTTTTGAAGCTGGCCGCAGATAAGGCCGGCTGGGGAAAATCCCTCCCTGCAGGCCGCGGCCGGGGAATCGCAGCACACGAATCTTTCGGGAGTTATATTGCCCAGGTCGCCGAAGTATCGGTGGATTCGAAAGGCAAGGTTATTGTTCATAAGGTAATATGTGCTGTCGATTGCGGAAAGATCGTAAATCCCGATACTATCGTTGCGCAAATGGAAAGCGGCATAGTCTTTGGACTTACCGCTGCCCTTTATGGCGAGATTACGTTCAAGAAAGGCCGGGTGGAGCAAAGCAATTTCCACGATTACCCGATGCTGCGCATCAACGAAATGCCGGTTGTAGAGGTTCACATAGTGGACAGCAAAGAAGCTCCCGGTGGCATCGGAGAACCAGGCGTTCCACCTATTGCGCCGGCGGTTTGCAACGCAATCTTTGCCACAACCGGCAAGCGCATACGCAGTTTGCCGATCAAGGCCGATATGCTTAAGGCCTAAGCTGTCATAGCAAGAATCGGATTGATCCTGCTGTTGTCATAAGTTATGATGACAGCAGGAGGTTCCGATGAAGAAAGCACAGAACGATTATGAACTTGTCGAGCATGCTATCCTTTTCATAGAGAAGAATTTTCGAAAACAGCCCTCTCTTAAGGAAACAGCGCGCGCCGTAGGCCTGAGCGAGTACCATTTTCAGCGACTGTTCAAGCGGTGGGCCGGCATCAGCCCCAAACGTTTTCTCCAGTTTGTTACTGCCGCGTACGCAAGAGTGCTCTTGAAAGAACGGCGCGGCCTTATAGATGTGGCATATGATAGCGGCTTATCCAGTGCAAGCCGTCTTCACGATCTCTTTATCAATATTGAAGCTGTTACACCGGGAGAAATCAGAGGAAAAGGTCACCACGTTATTATCAGATACGGTTTTCACCAAAGCCCTTTCGGAGAGTGCTTCATAGCGATCACTGATAAAGGCATATGTTGCTTCGAATTTACCGGAGGCAACAGAGACAAAGCGGTTGCAAGTTTGACCAAGCAATGGCAGAAAGCCGAGTTAATCCAGGATAAAAAGATAACTAAGGGCTTTGTCGACAAGATATTTGCCGGCACCAGGCAGCGCGGAGAGAGCCCGCTGCATGTGAAAGGTACAAACTTCCAGATCAAAGTCTGGGAGGCACTGCTGAAAGTCCCTCAGGGAGCAGTGGTTTCGTATGAGGAACTTGCTGCGCTTGCCGGAAAGCCGAAAGCCGTGCGTGCCGTTGCCAATGCAGTCGCTCATAATCCAGTTGCGTTTCTGATTCCCTGCCATAGGGTCATTCGGAAAACTGGCGGCATCGGCGGTTACCACTGGGGCAGTACAAAAAAGACTGCTATACTGCTGTGGGAATCGGGGCCGCACTAGCTTTATATATCCCCACTTTAAGATATAATCGAAGCACTCAGAAAAAAAAGAGGCCGGATTCCCCGGCCTCTCTAACTTTTACAGAAACACTACTTACAATCTGTTTTTCACAAGGTCGTCTACAACCGTAGGATCAGCAAGCGTTGAGGTATCACCAAGCGCATCTATCTCGCTGCTGGCGATTTTCCTCAGTATCCTCCTCATGATCTTGCCGCTTCTGGTCTTCGGAAGCCCTGGGGCAAATTGCAGCTTATCCGGCGATGCAATTGGTCCGATAACCGTGCGAATATGAGCTACAAGTTTTTTCTTGAGATCATCAGAAGGAGCAAAGCCTTCTTTAAGGGTGACATAAACATATATGCCTTCGCCCTTGATATCATGCGGAAATCCTACAGCCGCAGCCTCTGCGACTGCCTCATGGGCAACAAGGGCAGATTCCACCTCAGCAGTTCCCAGCCTGTGGCCCGATATATTGATAACATCGTCTATTCTGCCCATGAGCCAATAATCTCCGTCCTGATCAAAGCGTGCCCCGTCACCGGTGAAATATTTACCTGGGAACATTGAGTAATAAACTTCTTTAACTCGCTTGTTTTCAGGATCACCATAGGTTCCCCTGAGCATACCCGGCCAAGGTTTAAGAATTACAAGGCTACCTCCTTCGTTGGGACCGGCAGGCTGGCCTTTTTCGTTAAGAACAGCAGGAACAACTCCTGGGAAAGGCCTTGTCGCCGAGCCAGGCTTCAGCGTCATCGCACCGGGCAGTGGAGTTATCAATATTCCACCAGTCTCTGTCTGCCACCATGTATCAACAATCGGCAGCTTGCTTTTGCCCACGTTCTTGAAATACCACATCCATGCTTCCGGGTTAATCGGCTCACCAACGCTGCCCAGCACCTTGAGAGAAGAAAGATCATATTTCGCAACCCAGCTCTCACCTTCTTTCATCAATGCGCGTATAGCAGTCGGAGCCGTATAGAAGATATTGACACCGTGTTTCTCGCAGATTTGCCAGAATCGTCCGCTATCAGGGTAGGACGGGATGCCCTCAAACATCAAACTTGTTGCGCCATTGCTGAGAGGACCGTAAACGATATAGCTATGCCCGGTAACCCAACCGATGTCAGCAGTGCAGAAATGAATGTCTTCATCATGGTAATCGAATATCCATTTAAAGGTAAGATTTGTATACAACAGATAGCCACCGGTAGTATGAAGAACGCCTTTAGGTTTCCCTGTCGAACCAGAAGTATACAGAATGAAGAGCGGATCTTCTGCATCCATCTCTTCCGGCTTGCAATAGCCTCTTACGTCATCAGCCTTCATTTCATCTTGCCACCAGATATCTCTGCCGGCTTGCATGTCCACTGCGCCGTCGGCTCTCTTTACAACCACCATCTTTTCAACGGATGGACAATCCTTGACTGCTGCGTCGGCATTCGCCTTAAGAGGTATGAACTTCCCTCCTCTGACACTCTTATCGCAGGTTATCACCATTTTCGATCCTGCATCCTGAATTCTATCTTTTAGGGCCTGAGCACTGAATCCGCCAAACACTATACTATGAATAACGCCAAGTCTTGTGCATGCCAGCATCGAAATTGCGAGCTCGGGAATCATAGGCAGGTATATGGTGACCCTGTCTCCCTTTTTTAGGCCATATTTCTTAAGGACATTAGCAAATTTATTGACTTCAGCATAAAGCTGCTGATAGGTAAAGGTTTTATAATCGCCGCCATCGGACTCCCAGATAAGGGCGGCCTTGTTGCGGGTAGTGGTATTGACGAAACGATCGAGGCAGTTGTATGAGACATTTAACTTGCCGCCAGCAAACCACTTTATTTCAGGCTTTCCGTCAAAAGTCCAATCTAATACCTTGTCCCACTTTTTGTACCACGTCAGCTGTTTCTCAGCCATTTCAGCCCAGAAGCCTTCGGGGTCGTCCAAAGACCTCTTATAAATCTTCTGATACTCGTCCAAGCTCTTGATATGGGCTTTCTTACTGAATTCCGCTGATGGTGGAAAAGTTCTGTTTTCGGTTGACATTACCTCTATACTGTCTTTCGACATCCCCGCTTCCTCCTCTTATCAGTAGCATTACAGCCCAAAATGGGCCTTCCCAAATGCAGTGAAGAACACAAACTTGATAATAAATGTGCGACAGGAGTACATCGACAGTTTAAGGCCAGTGAATAAATACTTGGTGCAGAATATCACTTTTGCTGATTTCTGTCAAATCCGAAATATGCTGTATATTTTGACAATGCCCGGCATCACGGCCCTAAGTTTAAGCCTACTCTGTCGGAAAATTTTACTTTATAATTTTATTACGATTTGCTGCCGCTATATCTTTTTGTAATATCAGCATATTTATGCCAAGCCATTCTGGCTTAAAATTTGCTCATTATGAAATATAGAGGGAATATGGACGTTAGAGACATAATTGATGCTCTGGAAGAATCGCCTTTCTGGAAAACAATTCCAGCATCAGAAAAAATTGCGCTCGTTCTCCGTAATGCCAGCACCGTCGACGGTCAAAGCATGGCTGAGCTACTTCAATACGTTTCAACTGACGAACAAAAAACCAAACCAGCTCTAAAACAGATGCTGTAAAGATCCCCCATGCTTTTGTTCATTTCAAACTGGATTTTCATAGAAGAATCTGTAAAACCAGTTGATTCTTTTTTACGGCTGATCGTACTGTCCATATAACATTCGCAACCTTTATTCATCTCTTAACACCATTTATATGGCATGTACCCTATCGTGTTTTTTTCAAACTGCCTTTGCTAGGCACGAGCTTGCGCAAAATATCGCTCACAAACTTAAGCGGAGTAATATTATATTTTGGACAGTGCTTGACATTAAGACTCATAAATTGCTCCATCGGTATGTGAGGAAGCTTTGACAGAATGACAATCGGAATTATATCGTCAATCCCTCTGATCATCTTCACTGCATTAAGAGTCTGTTCAGTATAATCAAGCACAACTGCTGCCGGGTTATGATGTTCAAATATTACATCAATATCGCTGAAGGTCTCACGGGTAATAATATTGTAACCGCCTTCGCGAATCACCTTTGCAAAAATAAAGCGGGATGTCATGTCTCCATCAATCAGAAGAATGATTGGCAGCTCATCTGAGACCGCATATGAAAAAGCATCTATTAAAGCGCGAAGAAATGACTTGTGGTCAGGTGTCAGGCTTCCAAGTTCAGCGCCAAAACCGTAGCTGCGTCCCTTCTTGCGAGTAGACTGCCGCACCACAGCACCGAACAGCATCTTCTTCTCACTATTGTCAAACTGAATAACAAGGGCGGCGCCTTTTTCCATTGGCGCCATTGACTCGATAAAAACACCGGATTCACTCAAGTCTACCACTTGCCCCCGAATGGATCTGTTGATCGTTACCGGAACGCTTACTTGTACACGCTTATGCCTTCTCTTTTCTTCAGCCATACTCCCTCCAGTCTGAAGTGTGTTTATTCAGCTTTGCATGAAACATAACATTACCTCTAAGTCCCATGCAAGCATCGCCAATATAGTGCCACCGAAGGTTAGAACGTATTTGTTTGATGCCTAATATTTATCGCATATCTAATCATGCAGTTTTCTTACATATTTCACAAAAAAGCTGCTGCCTAACTAGACCGTGAAATAGCATAATGCAATATTTCAGAAAATCATTATACGCCGACATTGATAGACAGGATAACGCTTCATTGCTTAGTATCCACAATCCATACCTTCTGCAGATGTGAATCGCATTCTTTCAAAAGGGGCAACCCTCGACATTCCATCTATATTCATCATAGTGAGTCGTCCCAGATCACTTCGTAAAATAAGAAATACATATGAAAATATCCTAATAATTTCTTAATATTAATTTAACTAAGAGCTTGTATATTTAATTTAATTAGTGTCAATGTTGCTGGATCAATTTAAGAATTCATTATCATTCAGGAAAAGATAATATTATGAAGCCGGCGTCAAATAACACAACATTTAGTAACAGAAGAAGTCTTAGTATATTGCTGACTATCATCCCGTGCGTATTCTTAATTGCAGCCCTTTCGTATCCAACTGCTACTACAGTTTATCCGGAATGCAAAATATGTAAATTTATCGCTCATATTTATTTGGGCGGAATTGCTTTCTCACAAGCTATAACGCTTCCTCCAGTTACGACTGATATTAATTCTTCTGATACTCCTCTTAGCAAGATTTCGTCCGGTCTTATATTAACTTATGCGTCTTTATGTGTAACTATTGTTATAGCATACCGATGTGCTGTGGCATTAGTTGATTCAACTGCGCTCAAATATCGAGCCCCTCCCGTTTATTTAGTCCGTTAAATTTTTCACGACAAAGCGTACAAATAATTTAAGGTGATATTCAGTCTCCTTAGAGATGAGGATATTATCTCGAATCGAAATCAACCATGATTTGCCGTAGCAGAGTTTGGCAATCAGAAGGGATTCTCAATGAAAAAATACTTAGGAATTTCCCTAACTATGTTTATATTCTTAGCAAGTTACAGTAGTTCGTATGCCTATTCGTCATACCTTTCGTCGTTCCTAAGCACATACTCAGGAACATCCGGCTCCGCGCTCAACAGCTGTGTGTTGTGCCACATCAATCCCGCCGGAGGAGGTACAAGAAACTCCTATGGGACCGCTTATGCCAATGCGGGCCATAATTTCAAGACCATTGAGTCGCTTGATTCCGATGGCGACGGGTACACCAATATAGCCGAGATCAATGCCAAAACATTCCCGGGTGATGCTGCTAGCCATCCGAGTTCAGGCGGCGGCACGACAAGCGACACAACCCCTCCGACGGTATCTTCCTTTAGCATGCCATCCACATCATCATCCTTGACAATATCAATCACGACTTTTTTTGCTTCCGACAATGTCGGCGTAACCGGCTATCTGATAACGACGTCGTCTACGAAGCCTTCAGCAACGGCAACTGGATGGACTGCCACAGTGCCGACACGTTACACGGTAAGTGCGGCAGGTTCATACACGCTTTATGCCTGGGCTAAAGACGCAGCTGCTAATGTCTCAGCAAGCAGGAGCGCCACAGTTACCGTTTCAACAGGCGGATCCGGCGGATCCGGTGGTGGAACAACTACCAGTGGCATAACCGGCGTTGTCAAAGACATCATGACAGGCGCTGTTATACCGACAGCTACAATTAGTGACGGCACCCACACCGCCACATCCAGCAGCACCGGTGCCTACACGCTTAATGAGGCAGCCGGCAACTACACGCTCACAATCTCCAGGTCGGGCTATCTGACTACAAGTCAAAGGGCAGCCGTAGTTACCGGAGCAAAGACAGCTGTTAACTGGGCCATGACTAAGTCCTATGGCACACAGGCTATCCCTGCGAAAAATATGAGTTATGTAATATTCGCATGGAACGACCTCGGAATGCACTGCGACCAGGATGACTACTCCCACTTCGCAGTCTTGCCTCCATATAACACTCTGCATGCTCAGGTATTCAGGCGTGGAAGCGAAGGCGCCAGCAGCATCACCAGCGGAATCACTGTCAGTTACGTTTTCCCGAAAAAGAAAAATTCGGCACTCCACACCAACTTCTGGCAGTATGCCCCGCAGTTCGGCTGGAACGTCCCAATCAACGTCGGAATCACCGGTACCCCCCTTGCGGGCAACATGACTCTTGATTCAGCCGGCAAAAGCTGGGAGGCAGTAGGTATCCCGATCACCCCGTATGACGATGACGGAACGTGGGACCCTTATGGAACAGCCACTATTACCGTTAAGAACGGTAACGGTCAGGTTCTTCAGACTGTCGATGTTGTTGCGCCGGTCTCAACCGAGATGATGTGCAGCAACTGCCACGGCACAACGAACCCGCAACTGGACATCCTTCAGAAGCACGATGCTTACAACAAGACAACGCTTGCGGCAGATCAGACGAAGGGGATAGTGCACCTCTGCTCCGAATGCCACGCCGACAACGCTCTCGGCAAGACAGGCAAAGCAGGAATTGAAAGTCTCTCGCTTGCCATGCACAATTTCCACAAGGACAAAATGGGAGCTTCGACAGCCACCAACATTTCAAATGGCTGCTACAACTGTCATCCTGGCGAAAAGACCCAGTGTCTGCGCGGCATAATGGCGCGTGCAGGCAAAACCTGTACAGACTGCCACGGCGATATGAGCCAGATTTCGGCCTCTATTCAAAACGGTCGCCAGCCGTGGCTGCAAGAGCCGCAATGCGGAGCGTGTCATGATTCCGTTCATGCGGAAAATACAAATACCCTTTATCGCAACTCTGTGTTGAACAATTCAGTGAGCGGCGATATGAACAACAAGATATATTGCGAGGCATGTCACAACGGACCTCACGCGGAGCTGGTAACAGCTAATACCGCAGACCCGACGGTGCCGAAGAAATTCCAGGGAGACAACTACTGGATCTGGAACTGCACCGTCTGCCATAATGCAACACAACAGGCGATGCACAAAGGAAGTGCAACAATGACATCTGGAACAACCAGCACAGGTACCAGTACAGGCACGGGTGCAAATACTAGTACGAGAGGTAGTACTGGAACTCGTACCCATAATGATTAGTATGTAAATGTTCAGGCGGGAGGGGCTTCCCTCCCGCCAATTTTCCAGACATTGTCGAACTCAAGAGAGGCCAGGCACCATGAAATCAAAAAACAGATTAATTTTTTTAATATTTCTTATTGCAGTAACTTTATTAATCATCGGATGCAAATCCACAAGCGGCAGCCCGAAAGATCTGCTCGACAAATATTTTTCGTCTGCAATAAAACAGGATTATGCAACAACTTATTCCTGCTACTACGCTGCTTACAAAAAGAAAGTAAATGAGGACGAATATGTAAAGCACCGGAAAGAGGCGTCGGTCTTGCTTGCATACAAGATTGTTTCGCTAAATCAGGATGACGACAAGGCAGATGCCGAGGTCGAGCTGACCTTCGGGCCTTCCGAAAAATTGAATCGCAAAGAACCTGTCAAGACGACCGTGAAGGAAGAGATGGTCAAGGAAGGCGGGGATTGGAAGATTAAAGTCTGGTAGCCGGACGGACGAGGCATTCTCGCGCCCCGACCGGCCCGGCATGCGTCTTACTTCTTTGCCATGATCCCAGTGATATCTTCCTTCAGCGCCTCTGCGATTCCGCGCTCAAGAACAGGATAAGTCATGGAATACCAGGCATCCCCGAAGTGGGTCGAAAGCACATTTAATGTCCGAGGGTCGTCGGTTTCAATAATAAAAAAGACCTTAACAGGAGAGCTACCGACAACTTCAAATCTCTTGATCGTTTTGCATTTTTTCATAAACACTTTCTCGTGCTTCTTGATCCACTCTGAACGTTCATGATAGATTTCCTTGCGGTCAACATCTTCCTTTGCATCAAAAACAGAGACGTACCACATTTCAGACCTCCGATCGTGGTTAATGTTAATAACCCGTCCGATAGCAGTACCGGCCGCTATCTACCCTGTATACCAGACGTTGTTTATACACTGTCTACCTATTTTATAACCGATAAGATGCTCGCGTTCAAGTGGGATTAGGCTTCCGGGGTGATGATTGGAAGATCAAAATTGGCGATGGCCGTTGAAAGACGAAAACGTATATTATTGCTTTAATAGCTCCAGTGAATGGTTATCCAAATATGGAACGGGCCGCGGTTAGGGCCTGCTTCATATCCAGGCAGAATACCTGCCCTGGACTTATCTGCCGCATTTCAAGCCACTGATCCAGTTCCTTCTTCGTACAGAAGAAGTTCATGATGTTTCAACATGTGGTTGCCCAATTGTCGTATGCGGACAGGTCTACATGCAGCACATGGATCTCGCCTGACGACGACTGCGCTATCTTCCCTCCTTGCATTCTAATTTCGATTTCTTTGCCGCAAAAGCTGCATTTCGAGATAATCCTTGTATCCATCTCGAATGCAAAGGCCACTCCCAGGGCATCGACGGCGCACATTGCGTAAAGATCCCTTCCATCGCTCAGGGTTACTTTATGATGGGTTGCCAGGGCTGATACAGGATAAAGGAAATTCACACTGCCGGCCTCGTCCATGACTATAGCCCTGGTTTCCACTAATTCAGCAAGAGGCTCTCCGGCCGCCAATGGATAATCAGCAATAATTTCTGCTGAGCTGAGTGGTCGTTTGCGGGTTACGGTCTCATTCAGGAGCCATCGCCTTAGTTGCGCTGCCGGCTGAGAAAGCCGCACGGTTATAGCATTGTCGCCCTTGTGTCCGATCATTTGGTTCCTTCAGATGGACTTATACTTTCCGTAGATAGACTTGATGACTACCTCTACCTTCGATCCAACCTGGGGCATCCTGTCCCACATAACTTTATAGTAATTCACGGTATGTTTCAGCGGCAGCACGTTATCGGTGATGATACCTCCGTTACAGTCTGAGGGGCAGACGATGCAACCTGACTGAAAGTTTATCGCCTCGGCTGTGCCATGATAAATGAAGTGTGGTGTGTAAGGCTTGATCACATCCCTTCCTTCTACCTCGATCTTCTCGTCGATCAGATCTTCAAGGGCGCTTTCCACTATCTTTCCATCTTTATGAAACCTGACAGTCACAATAACCGGATCTCCTTCCAGATAATCCTCCCTGGTAGTAGTGGGTTTAAGTCCGCGTCTCTTTGCAACCTCCTCCATCGGTATCTGGCGGCGGGATTTCATGCCGATCTTCTGAATGGCCTTGTCAATCTCGGCCCGCGAGACGTCCGTTGTGAAGACGAAGAATGCCTCCATCTTTCCGCCCTTGGTACCAAAAAAGGCCTGAAAGCGCCGCCCCCAATCAGCCACAGATGGCTGCGAACTGTCTTTAGTGACGGTGGCCGATATCCTCAGCTCCTTGTTTTCGCTGTCGACTATCATCCAGTCTGTCTTGCCCTTGACCACTGAGATGCCTTTTTCCTTCTCAGCTTTTGCAAATGCCTCGGTGCCTGCAATGGTGCTTAAACCAACTGCTCCGAGACCTATTACCTTCAGGAATTCACCCCGGCTGATCAGACATGGCCTTTCTTCAATATCCAACCTCTCTTTGTTCTTAGATCCAAGCAGCACCGAGTATGAATCAGAACAGCATGAACAACCGCATTCATTCGTCTTGTCTTTTTTCATCTTTGTTATCTCTCCTTTCGTTACGGCAGGCATGATAGCTTTATATTAAACTTCATTGCGGCAGATTCCATAGGAAGAATGTGACCGACATGATAAGTCTGATGCAAAAACCTATCGTCATGCATAGGAACACCCTTTTGAAAGGTATATTCAAAAACCCGGAAAATATCCCGGTGAATGATATAGGCACAACTGGGACGGCAAAAAGGGATATGAGTCCGGCTGAGACCCCAGTGCCAGACAGGCTTATGTGCCTGTCAGGATATCGCCTTAACTCAACAAGCGATTGGATATCCCCAAAAAGAAATTTGCCGATGCCGGCTGAGATGAAGCCCAGCAATATAAAGCTTATATAGCTGAGTAAACCGCCCGGGACAGCTCCAAACGCGCGGACAGCTGCTGCCACAAGGATCTGACCGGAGAATGGCAGGCAGAATTGCTGGAGCATATGTGCTGCCAGGACCATGGGGAATGCCCTCGTCTTGATATCCATGGGGCGAAAGTATTCCGTAAAGAGGTCGATATTGTGATCTTTCAGGTTGTGCATGATAAAAAGATAATGAAACTCGGCAGTATATAAATAAGAATCGAGGATGTAAAAGTAATGCTGCACCAGGGCAGCCCCAATCATCGCAACGGCAAGGATCGAGATGAGGACTATAGCCTTTATCAGCAACCTCTTTTTGATGATCTCCGGTCTCGGCCTTTCAGTGATCAAGGTATTGTCCTAAGGTTATCAAAGGGGATCTTCTATCCCCTTCTTGGAAGAGTATTTCCTGTAAAGAGACGGAATCATGGATACCGCAATAATCAGGAGCAGTCCCGCAAAGAACCAACGGGAAACCCTTCCGCGAATAAGATCCAACAGCGAGCTGGAAAATGTTATATATGCGATGCAGGCCGGGAGCATACAGATGAAGGTGGCGACCGCATAATGCAGAAAACGGATATTGGTAAGTCCGAAGGCATAATTCAGCAAGTTGAAGGGGAAAAGTGGTATCAGACGCGTAAAAGCTACGAACTTCCAACCATGGCGTTCAACACCCTTATCCAGCCTTTTCCAACTGGGGCCTTTGAGCCTTCCGGCAACCCAGTCACGTGCAAGATAACGGGATGTGAGGAAAGCGAGGCATGCACCTGTAGTCGAGCCGCAGATGGTGTAGACAACTCCCCAGAAAGGTCCGAACAGGATACCTCCAACGACGGTTATAGGCAAGCCCGGCAGAAAGAGGACAGGTGCGACGGCGTAGACAAGCATATAGATAACAGGGGCGAGTGCGCCGTATCCCTGGATGAGGGATCTCAGCCTTTCCTGCTCCATGAATTGAGTCGCATTAGTCATCTTTACCGCAATGACCACAGATATGATGAATATCAGAAATAATGCAAGCTTAAGAACCGTCGGCTTGCGTGACGCCATATCGCTGCTGAACGTCCTTTCCCGCGTGGCAGCGGCCGGGGCATCTTTCAGACGCCTCTTCAAGCTGAGCCTTTTCCAGTAAGTCAGAGGCGGCTTGTCGACTACAGCCCTGCCATCCATTGTTGCCGCTGGTTCAAAGATTAGGTCCAGAATATGACTAGTCGGGGCCAATCGGCCAAGGTAGTTAGCGCACCCCGCGCAGTACGTAACGACCCTCTTGCCCCCGATCTCCTCCTTTCGAAGCTTTCCCCAGTTTTGGGCGAGATCGGGTGACATAAAACCTACCGAACCGCCTTCGCCGCAACAGTAAGTATTTTCTCCCCGGTGTGGCATTTCCTCAATGGCAAGCCCCATGCTGGACACGATGGTCCTTACAGAGGAATGAATATCATTTTCAAATCTGACGGCGCAGGGGTCATGGATGGTGACAGAACCGCATAGTTTATCCGCCTCTATTAAGGAACCATCGGCCAGTATCTGATAAACTGCCTTAACATCCAGGCCTTTACCATATCGCTTAAAAACCTTGTAACAATTCGGACAGGCAACAAGAACCTCCTTAATCCCATGATCAAGGAGATAACCCCTCAATTCGCCGAACATCGCATTAAAATAGCCGGTACGTCCCAGATCGTGAGAGGGTTTTGTGCAGCAGTCCAGAACGATTCCTAATGAAGGTATGCTTTTCTTCAGGAGATTGTAGGTCATCAAGACCTTTGACGATCTGGTTCCTGTCAGGGTACAGCCGGGAAAGAATACGGTATCGCAGCCGACTGGCAGGGAATAATATGTATATCTTTTTGAAACACCCCTTTTCTCATACCCGCAAATCTGTGCATGTTCGGAATAATCTGCCTTGCCTCTTTCAGAGGCCTCACGACGCATCTCAAGAAACATCTCGGCCGGGTCCACCCCCGACGGACAGACGGCGGTACAAAGCTGACAGAGACTGCACTCAAAAGCTATTCCGGCATGACCAGCATCCTCCGCATTGAACGCGTCGGCTATAGCCTTAGGGGTTCCGTAACGCTGAAGAAAGCGGCAGTCTTCCTGGCAGACACGACACTCCGTGCATTCGTCTGAGACCGATGTCAAATGTTTCTTGAGCCTTTCACGTTTAACGGTCGATAAACCGGCTGGTTCTGATGAAGTGAATCCTTTTTCGGCAAGTGATTCGGAAGTGATCATGCCCTAGCTTTCTCGTTTGTATTTATTTGGATTATATAGTTTGGCCGATTGTGCAAGAGTCCTTGCTGAAGATTGACTGCGTCAAATTATATTAATGATTAAAAAGCCATTTATCCAATCGGTATGATCTATACTTAATAGCTACTTATCGATATTTCCTTTAACTGCTTGGGGTATCTCATATCAACACAGAAACATATCCAGATGTCATTGAGGACTAGGCGTATATCTCGGACAATGGCGCAACATTCCGCTGATTACACACACCGCCCGAACATTCACGGATATGAAGATTTTAAGACATAGAAATAAATCTGGCTAACGACTCTTATTACCCATGTTTATTTACGGTAGAAATATTGTTTGTGTGCAAGTTTTGCAGTCTTGTCTTGCAGAAAAGGCTTATACTTAGTCGCTTATTGAGTAGCTGACGTTAGATTTATCATAGAGAGCACTGGCCGATTAAAGTTCCGGCTTATACCAGTTAATCGTATACTATTTCAAAATGGGCTTAAATCTGGTGATGTGGTACCCGAAAGGCACAATACGTACAAAATATTGCCTTCAATGAACGAAAAACAAAAAAACTCCAATGAACTGGATGCGGATGAAACAATTGCCCTTGATGACGAGGGGTATCTCAAGGATTTCAATGATTGGTCTCCTGAGATTGCAACATATTTAAGTTCGAAGGATGGCATTGATCTAACTGACGATCACTGGGATATCATCTACTTTGCACGCAGCTATTTTACTCGATACGGAATAAGCCCCATGCCAAGAGTCATCGTGAAAGAGCTTAATAAGGAGATTGGGGTTACAAAATATAGTATTAAGCGCTTATTTGCTCTGTTCCCGGGAAGACCCAGCAGAAGTATATGCCGCTATGCTGGCTTGCCGCAACCCTCTGGGTGCACATGATACTGCTGACAGGCAGACTGGAAGTCTGCTACTCAAGCCGTACAACTTATATAGACTTTAAAAAGCATCTTTTTTCTGGAAGTCAGCACGAGCAACTCTCGGAGCAAGACACAAGATTACTCTCTATAATTGTTGCCAGTTTTTTCGGATAACTTCTAAAAATACTCACGCAGGCAGAAATGGAAGAATGCTAGGTTCGTCCCGCAACATGCCTGTGTTTCTGATGATATTTTTCGGTGCAGTGGATGTGCACCGCCACAAGATCATGAAAAAACTTGACCGCCATAATATAGCAGAGCTGACCAAGTATGCCGTTCGCGAAGGACTGACATCGCTCTAGCAGTCGCCAGGGTTGCTTTTTTGCAGCCGCTAAGGATAGTCGCTGAGCCGGTGGAAACGCGTCTTTTCGGGATTCTCAGATCAAATAGAATCAATCCTCGCCTGGAGGCTTGGGCATACTGAAAGGCTGCATTGAAGCGATTGTTGTTGTACGGTCCAAAAACGGATAGAATTGAAAAAATGAGAGCCACCACCATGAGAACAGAGCAGTACATTGTGGAAGAGGAACCTTATTACCGGCCTGTCGGCGATGAGACAGAGTTGTTTTCGGCTGCCTACAAGAACCTCATCCCTGTGCTGCTGAAGGGCCCAACCGGATCAGGAAAGACCAGGTTCATGCAATACATGGCCTGGCGGCATAAAAGGCCTCTCATTACTGTTTCCTGCCATGACGACCTTACGGCGTCGGACCTTGTCGGCCGCTATCTGGTGAAAGGCGGAGAGACAATCTGGGTGGACGGGCCGCTGGCGAGGGCCGTAAAGTCCGGCGGTTTCTGCTATCTCGACGAAATAGTCGAAGCCAGAAAGGATACAACTGTGGTTATACATCCTCTTGCCGACGACCGACGGATACTTCCAATCGAAAAACGGGGAGAGGTGCTGAAGGCGCCGCCGGAATTCTTATTGGCGCTGTCATACAATCCCGGATACCAAAGTGTTCTCAAGGACCTGAAACAGAGCACCAGGCAGCGTTTTCTTGCGCTGGAATTCGGCTATCCCGGCAGAGACCTCGAAACCGAGATAATCATGCATGAATCGGGCGTTGGAAAGGACATTGCGGACAGGCTGGTAAGTTTCGGTGAAAAGACGCGTAACCTGAAGGACCGGGGTCTTGTGGAAGGTTCGAGCACCCGCCTGCTTATTCATGCGGCGCAGCTCATCGCATCCGGAATCGCCCTCTCGGAAGCCTGCCGCGTAGCCATTTCATCACCGCTCACAGATGATGCAGAGATGTCGGCGGCCCTTTCGGAAATAGCAAGCTCTATCTTCTGATGTGCGCCGCAGCGGATAGACGGGTCGAACAGCTCAGGGAGAACCTCGAAGCAAATCTCCGGCTTGATTTCATGGAAGACGACGAGGTCAAAGAGGTCTTTGACGGAATCGCATCCTTCGATCTTACGCTGCGGCAAAAGGTACTCGCACTCTGCCTCTCGCTTTCGCATGCCAGCTCGGCGTTTGTTGTCAGCAGCCTTGCACGTATAAGGAAAGCCAGGAATGTCCTTTCCCTTAGGGACACTGAGAAATGGCTGACCAATGCGTTCGATCTGCTTGACGCGAAGGGAATCGGTCCCTATATCAAATTCATTTCAGACGCTGACGACGAAGAAAAGTTAAGAAGATTTCAGGGCCCCTCCGGACTGCGGTTGCATTCGGTCCTGTCCAGAATCGAGGCCTTTATTCAGGGCATATCTGGCATGGGTCTCAGAGTGGCGCCGGGAAAAACTGCGCATACCGACACAGAGGTCATTTACCTGCCGGCTGTGATCAATCTGTACTCCGATAGGACGGAGAACCTTTTTGTCTATAAGCTGATGTCGGTCCATCAATGGTCCAGGATAGCCTGCAAATCCCTGATGCCGGAAACGGATGTAATCAGCTCTTTTGTCAGAAAACAAAAAAATCACCCGAACATCGATTCCATCTTCAGGGCGTTCCCCGAACGCGAAGCGGCTCAGGACTTGTACGCTATTTTCGAATCGATCAGGTCCGAGAGGTTTCTGACTGAAGAATTGCCGGGGCTGATGAGGGATGCAGCCGCGCTTAGAAAACGGATGTTCGACGAGAGACCCCGCATTGATAAATTACCGCAGCTATCGGCCTTGGTTGAGGCACTATTTCAGTATTATCTGGTCGGGAAGATAAAGGGGAAGCAGCCGCAATGGCTGAACGCAACAATTCAAAAGGTGGATTTGCTGAGAGAGGCTGCGGGACCTGCGGCATCATTCAAGCTGCTTGCCGCGCTTTGCGGAGAAATGCGCCTCAAAGAAGAAAAGTATGAGCCGCGCGATCTTGGGTTTATCGGAAATATAAGGCCCGACAAGGTTTCCCGCCTTATCAGGGCGAGGCATGCCGAAAAAAAGAAGAGCTATGAGGGGATGATCAATAAGCTCCTCACGGTGCCTGAAATTGAAAGCCGAAAAAAGCCGGAAGGCGCAAAGTCTTTGCAGGAAAGGGAGCTGAGGCCTGATGAAAAATACCTGGTTATCAAGGGAAGGATAATAGAGCTTGACAGCGAGCTCAGGGAGATCATAGACGAACGTCAGGGCATTCCGGGCGGCATCCTTGTCAAAGGAAGCGATCTAGGATCAGGCTCTCCTGTGACGCTTGCCGATCTTGCCGAGGAAGAGGAGGCCACAACTATCAAGACCGGCGGCATACCATATGACGAGTGGGATTTCAGGAGATCGGGCTACCGCAAACAGTGGTGCAATTTATACGAGCATGATGTGCATCCAGGCCAGGAACCCTTTGTCGATATGACGATTGCGCGCTACGGCCCCTACGTGAGACTGTTGCGCAACAAATTCGAGCTACTGAAACGGGAGCCGAGAATCCTCCGCCGTCAGAAGGACGGCGACGACATAGACATCGATGCTTCAGTTGAGGCCTTTACCGACAGGCTTGCAGGGCTGCAACCGGCCGACGATCTGTTTATCAGGCTTGATCGTCAGGAGAGAAACATAGCCGTCCTGTTTCTTCTGGACATGAGCGGCTCGACAAAGGGCTGGGTCAACGAGGCTGAAAAAGAGTCTCTCGTGTTGATGAGCGAGGCGCTTGACGCCCTCGGCGATCGATATGCAATTTGCGGTTTTTCCGGCATGACAAGGACCAAGTGTGACTATTACAGGGTAAAGGGGTTCGATGAGATCTATTCCGAGGCCGTAAAAAGCCGGATAGCCGGCATCTCGCCGAAGGATTACACACGGATGGGGCCCGCCATCCGCCATTCGATCAGCATGCTGCAATCGGTCGACGCAAGGACGAGACTTTTTATAATCCTGAGCGACGGCAAGCCTGAGGACTGGGATGCCTACAAGGGAGAGTATGCAATCGAAGATACGAGGAAGGCGTTGATTGAGGCAAGGGAGAAAGGCATACATCCTTTCTGCGTCACCATTGACAAGGAGGCAAGGTCGTATCTCCCGCATATGTACGGAGAGTCGAACTATACCCTCATTGACGATGTAAGGAAGCTTCCAGACAGGATTACCGAGATATACAGGAGATTGACTACTTAAGCAAAATCAACTCGTTGGCTGCAAGACCGCGGAGGGCATGGTACATCTCGAAACTGAGATTGTCAGGTGTTGTCATAAGCGTGGAGTACAAACGCAAATGATTAATGATTCATGTATTGCGCTACGAGAAATTGTTGGTGCAGACCGAAATTTTTGCCAATTAGTGAGGCTGCATCTTTTTCACGGCCGATGGATTAAGGTTACAATCGACATTTTACGCGGCCGAATCGTCATATAAAATTCCGGGCCGACAAAGGCAGCTCCTCCCCAGAAAGACAACCGCGAAGTTCGGGACTCTATTTGCGCCCTGAAGCAAAGAGGCCGGCGAGAACTTACTATTTGTATCCTGCCGACGAGTTTTGATATGTTCTTCAGGGAATATCCAGTCTCTGCGATATTTGCTGGGTGAGGATTAAGCAGGTGTATCTGCCTATTCCAGCCCGGGAAGAAAATCAGAGACCGGCTAAATAATAATCCGTCTTTCTTCCTTGCAATTGCACTTGCTGCGCTTTATTTTATATGCGCCGCTATGCCCTTAATATCCTTTAGCGGACAGACGGTTATCTTTTCGTCGATAGGATAAACATGCTTGCCTGGACAAACAATCCAGACATGTTCAAGTTGAAGTGACAGGATGGCAGTATGCAGGGATCTGGTTGCTTTCGGCGCTTCGCTGAACTTGAATTCAACACCGTACCTGCGGCCTCCGCGCATGAACATCAGATCAAGCTCTGCGCCCCCATGCGTTGCCCAGAAAAAAGCTTCGGACGGCCCGACGCTCTGCAGCACCTGCTCCAAAGCAAAACCCTCCCATGAAGCTCCTACTCGCGGATGACCTATCAGTTCGTGCAGATTGTTCAGGGTCAGAAGCGCATGAAGTATTCCTGAGTCTCGCAAAAAGAGCTTGGGAGCTTTCACCTGTCGCTTAGCAATATTTTCGTGCCACGGCTGAAGCTGCCGGACCATAAATGTCCCGGTCAGGACATCAAGATACGATCTAACAGTTTTATCGGAAAGCCCTAACGATCGTCCTAACTCTGAGCCATTCCAGGTCTGCCCGTGGTAGTGAGCCAGCATCGTCCAGAAACGCCTCAACGCGGCAGCAGCGATCCTGATGCCGAGCTGCGGTATATCGCGCTCAAGAAAAGTCCGGATGAACCCCTCCCGCCATGCCAGGCTGTCCACTTCAGATTTGGCTAGAAAAGACCTCGGAAAACCGCCCCGAACCCAGAGCTTTCTATCCGCAGAAACTGACACTTCATCAAGTATAAATCCGGAAAGTTCGATAAATTCAACGCGACCTGCCAGTGATTCGGATACATTAGCTACGATGTGAGGAGATGCGCTTCCCAATATCAGGAAACGCGTGCGTCTACCCGGTCGGTCGGCCAAGACCCGCAGGACAGGAAAAAGCTCAGGCATCGCCTGAATTTCGTCAAGAATTACCGTGCCTGATGCGGCGCCCAAAACGAGTTCCGGATTTTGCAGCCGGCGCCTGTCCGAAACAGCTTCTAGATCGAAGAATATCGAATCATCACCGGCAATCATTCGTGCAAGCGTAGTCTTCCCGCACTGCCGCGGGCCAAGCAATGCAACCACAGGTGCACGCTTCAGTGCAGTAAGCACTTGATTTATGAAGAACGGCCTATCTATCATCGTTAAATATTATACCATGAAATCTCGGAGTATAATTCCGAATTATCATGTTTATCATCTTGGCTATATACCTCGGCTGGTGGGTAGAATAGAGGAATGGCACAGTGGCTGGTTCGCTTGCTATCCCTCTATCAATCTCACTATTTCTCCCACGCTCTTCACTATCTGCCCGTGGCCTTCGTGGATGTATATCCCCATCTGCGCGATAAGAGAGTATGCGACCGCAAACTGGGCAAGGGCATAGCCCGCAATCGTGAACTGGCTTATACTAATGATAGCGATTCCGAACTGAGAGAGCGTAAAATGGTTTCATAAAACACTCCTATCGGTTGCATAGGCCCGCAGGCCCTGATGCTGTATCGTGGTAACTTGCCGTCTTCCATAATTATAGTTTATATTAGTTCACTTTACTTTTACCCCGCAGACCGGGTATCCCCTGCTTTCGAAAAAGGACCTGCAATAATGCTAAAAGGGTATTCTATGCATTATGGAAGAGACTCTATGAGTTTCAGCCTCGATCAATCGCTGGTATCGGCGGTGCTCAGGATCAAGGATTGCCCCAGCCTTGCCGACCCGGCAGAAGCGGTGCGCAAGGCCATTCGAAATCCCATAGACTCTACTCCCCTGCGCGAAATCGTCAAGCCGGGAGAGACAGTCACGTTCATCGTCAACGATCCCACCCGCGTAGCCAACAGCCATGTATTTCTGCCGGTAATGATAAGGGAACTTAATGATGCCGGCGTTCCAGACTCTAACATGAGGATCATCTTTGCCCTCGGAACTCACCGTGCCATGACCGAAAAAGAGATGGCTGAAACTGTCGGCGAAGAGATAGCTGTGCGCATCAAGATGTATAACTCAGAATGTAAGGATGAAAGCCAGTTCGTATATTTTGGCACTACTTCGCGGAGTACAAAGGTCTCATTCCATAAAGTCGCGGCTGAAGCTGATCATATCATCTGCACGGGAAGCGTCGTGCATCACTTCTTTGCCGGGTTCGGGGGCGGCAGGAAGGCTCTGTTTCCAGGCGTCTCAGCCTATGAGACAATACGGCATAATCACAGTTTCATGATGGACCCCAATGCCGTGATCGGCAGGCTCCATGGCAATCCTATCTACGAAGACCAGATAGAGGGTGCCGAAATGTGCAGACCATCGTTTCTGCTGAATGTGGTGCTGAATGAGAATTACGAATTCCTGCGGATCTTTGCCGGGGATTATATAGCCGCTCATCTGGAAGCGTGCAAATTTGTCGAGAGCGTTTACAGCACTTCTCTGGAGAAAGAAGCAGACCTGGTCATAGCAAGCTGCGGCGGTTTTCCTAAGGACATAAATATCTATCAGCTCCAGAAGACCATGGACAACGCCTGGTGCGCAGTTCGCGAAGGCGGTGTGGTCATCATCCTGGGAGAATGCTGCGAGGGCTCAGGGTCGGCCCTATACGAACAAACAATGCGCGAGTGCAGGACGCCGGAGCGTATTGCGGAAAAATTGAAGGACAGCTTCCAGATCGGCGCGCACAAGGCTTATGCTGTAACTCGGCTTATGAAGAAGGCGCGTTTCATCCTTGTCTCGGCACTTAGCCCTGAATTAGCCGAGACATTATTATTTACACCCGCAAAAGATATGAACGAGGCGCTGAGATTAGCATATGAAATTGTTGGCAAATCCCCTGATATCGTTCTGATGCCGCAGGGCAGCCTGACCGTCCCTATGGTAAAGAAGTAGCTGGTGCCGATAAATATCTAGATGAGGATGGAAGGTATGACACAAAGGCTTTATAGCGATACCGCAGATGATTTTCATACTGCCGAACAAATCAATAATATGGATGCACTCCCACTGCAGTTTTGCAATTCGCGACTGAATAGGGTTTCAAATCTCATTATAAAGACTTTGTGTCATACCCTCCATCCGAGAGATTAACAGGCTATGAATGCCAAGTTTGATGAACTGAAGGAGTCGCTCGAAGGCGATCTATTTACGGACAAAGCCACGCGAATACTCTATTCCACCGATGCTTCCGTATATCGTGAATTGCCGCTGGCTGTTGCGCGGCCCAAGAACGGTTCCGACATCAAAAAGCTTATCCGCTTCGCTGCGGCCGAGAAAACATCTCTTATACCCCGCACAGCCGGCACTTCATTGGCAGGGCAATGCGTAGGAAGCGGCATTGTTGTAGATGTCTCAAAGTACATGACCGGCATCATCGAGGTCAACAAGGAAGAGCATTGGGTGCGCGTGCAACCCGGCGTTGTGCTTGACGAGCTGAACAGGCATCTGAGGAGGTTCGGTCTGTTCTTCGGTCCGGAGACTTCCACATCGAACCGCTGCATGATAGGCGGCATGGTCGGCAACAACGCCTGCGGCGCCAACAGCCTTATTTACGGAAGCACGCGAGATCATACTCTTGAAATAAAGGCTATAACGAGCGATGGGACAGAAGTTCTATTTTCTCCCTTATCTACCCATGAATTTAGCAACAAGTGCGAGCTACAGACATTCGAAGGCTCTCTTTACAGAAACATCAGGGACATGCTCTCAGATTCGGTCAATCAGAAGCAAATCAGGGAGAACTATCCTGAGAAGTCAAACCGTCGCCGCAATACCGGCTATTGTATCGACCTGCTGATGGAGACTGACCCATTTACCGGCAATGGTGAAGCCTTTAATTTTTGCAAAACGCTGGCGGGATCTGAAGGCACACTCGCCTTCTTTGTAGAGATCAAGCTGCACTGCGACCCTCTTCCGCCGAAAGAAAAAGCAGTGGTGGCGATTCATCTTAACGAACTTAACGAAGCGTTCAAGGCCAATCTTGTCGCACTCAAGCATAATCCTTTCGCAGTAGAGCTTATGGACAAGACAATTCTAGACTGCACCTCACACAACAGGAAGCAAAGAAGCAACCGCTTCTTTATCGAGGGCGAACCCGCCGCTCTGCTGATTGTTGAATTCGCACGTGAGACGAAAGAAGAGATTGAGAATGTAACTGCTGCGCTTATTGCAGATATGAAGCAGAATGGATTCGGGTATCACTTTCCGATCATCTGGGGCACCGATATAAAAAAGGTCTGGAGCCTGCGCAAAGCGGGGCTCGGAGTGCTTTCCAATATACCAGGCGATGCAAAACCAGTATCCGTGATCGAGGACACCGCTGTCAGTCCTCAATTCCTTCCTGACTACATTAAAGACTTTCAGGAAATGATAAAGCGTTATAACATTCAGGGAGTGTATTATGCGCATATAGGGACCGGCGAGCTTCACCTGCGTCCGGTGTTGAATCTCAAAAAGCGCGGGGATGTTGAACTATTCCATACCATCGCGTCGGAGGTCGCCAGTCTTGTAAAGAAATACAGAGGATCGCTGAGCGGAGAGCACGGGGTGGGACGTCTGCGGGCTGAATTCATTCCCTTCATGATTGGAGACCACAACTATAATCTGCTGAAACAACTAAAGAATACATGGGATCCGAACAATATTTTCAACCCCGGCAAGATTGTGGATGCCCCGCCCATGACATCTCAGTTGCGATTTGAGCCAGACCAGAAGACGAGAAAATTTGAGACTTACTTCAGATTTGACAAAACCAAGGGCATGTTGAGGGCTATTGAGCAATGCAATGGCTCCGGAGACTGCCGAAAATCTCACGTCATAGGCGGTACCATGTGCCCCAGCTTCATGGCAACACGCGATGAGCAGCATGTAACGCGTGGACGCGCCAATATGCTGCGTGAGATACTGACTCGCGCGACTACGTTAAATCCTTTCGACAATAAGGAACTTTATCAAACGCTTGATCTGTGCCTTTCTTGTAAGGCATGCAAAACCGAGTGTCCGTCGAATGTGGACATAGCCAAACTTAAAGCCGAATTTCTTCAGCATTACTATGAGTCGAATCGGATACCACTGAGAACGCTTCTTATTGCCAATATTCATTATTTGAATGCTGCGGGTTCTCTGATACCTGCGGTGTCTAACTATATGTTCGGCAAAATGACAAGATTAATGAGGCTGATAGGTTTTGCGGAGAAAAGAACTATACCAAGGCTGTCTGAGGTTACTCTTTCAACCTGGTTTAAGAAACAAGCTAAGCCGAACAGTGCGAGCAGACGCGTTTATCTTTTCAACGATGAGTTTACCAATTACAACGATTCTGACATAGGTATAAAAGCAATAATGCTGCTGACAAAGCTTGGATACGATGTGCGCATACCAAGGCACACATCAAGCGCACGTGCATATTTATCTAAAGGGCTGTTGAAGAAGGCTCGGCGGTTCGCCAACAATAATATCCTAATGCTTAAAAATATCATAACTCATGATGAACCGCTGATCGGGATCGAGCCGTCTGCGATTCTTGCTTTTCGTGACGAGTATCCTGAACTCTGCGACCGCGATCTCCATGCCGAGGCTGAAAAACTAGCTAAGAACGTGTTTATGATAGACGAGTTCATAGCAAGAGAGATCGATAGGGGCCATATCGCTCACGAGCAATTCACGAAGGAAAAACGTCTGGTAAAATTTCACGGTCATTGTCAGCAAAAGGCTCTTGCCTCTACCGCAGCATTGAAAAGGGTCCTGTCATTACCTGTAAATTACAAGGTTGAAGAAATCAATTCCGGATGCTGCGGCATGGCAGGTTCATTTGGGTACGAAGCTGAACATTATGATATCTCCATGAAGATAGGAGAATTAGTTCTTTTCCCGGCTGTGCGCTCTGCTGACGATTCTGCAATCATTACCGCGCCTGGCACAAGTTGTCGGCATCATATTACAGACGGTACGGGCCGAAAACCGGTTCATCCAGTTGAAGTGCTCTGGGACGCGCTTATAAAGTAGTCGTCAACCCCAAGTGGAAGTATTCCTATGACGAATAAGTCTTGTCCCTTCGGTTTATGAATTTGATATGGCTGTAATTTCCGCGTTTGCGCGCCTCATCGAGAATGATCAGGCCTTCGTCCCTGCAGCGATCACATGCGCCGATTGGAATCTCGATACAGACAGACAAGTCGTTTATAGTAGAAGTTGTCTCAATCACAAGAAGCCCCGCGCATTTTTCGCATGCCATGACGGATTCGCGCTGGTGCTCTCTTATCATGTCAGTATCATAAAATATGTTCTTTTCCCTTGTGACAAATGAACCGGGCTCAAATTGCCGCGATTGCGAAGGCTTGAAGTAACGCTCAAGGACTTTTTCGCTCACCTGCTTGATGCGCTCCGTTACGCTGCTTGCCTGCTTCAGTTGAGCTTCATTAAAATCAGGTTCTCGCAGGTGGTCAAAATCAAGCCCCGCCATCGCAAGCGCAATTCCACAATTCACATATGGCAGTGCGCCCTGAATAGAGTAGCCCCCTTCAAGCACGGCAATATTCGGGTTAAGCTTACGATTCAAAAGTGCATAGCCTCTGGCGGTAAACTTCATGTTCGTGATCGGGTCCGAGTAATGATTATCCTGGCCGGCTGAGTTGATTATAAGGTCAGGCTTGAAGTCTGCAAGAATAGGAAGCACGACGTTGTCGATAACGCTGATGAAGCCTTCATCGCATGTTTCAGGGGGAAGTGGAATATTGATAGTCCTGTTCCGCGCATTAGGCCCACCGCTTTCTTCAACAAACCCGGTGCCTGGATATAATGTCCTGCCATCCTGATGCATTGATATGAATAGTGTATTCGGGTCATGCCAGTAAATATCCTGTGTACCGTCACCGTGGTGACAATCGGTATCAACTATTGCAATACGCTTTTGTCCGTAATGCTCCCGGATATGCTCGATCATTATAGCTTCAATGTTGATGTTGCAAAAACCACGATTGCCGTGAACCACTTTCATGGCATGATGCCCCGGTGGACGTACCAGCGCGAATGCCTTATCAGCTGCACCTTCCATCACAAGCCTGGCTGCCCTTATAGCTCCGCCTGCTGAAATAAGATGCGACTCGGTGGTTACAGCCACTATATTTGGAATAAGGAAATGAACCCTGGCAACATCATCCGGCTGTGCAATATCCGGCTTGTGCTCAGTAATGCCGTCAATATCAAAGATGCCCTCTTCGCGAAGCTGGTCCTGTGTGTAGAGCAGCCTTTCCTCTCTTTCAGGATGTGTGGGGCTGATGGCCCAGTCGTAAGCCGGAAAGAATATAATACCAAGCCTATCCTTAGCCCTTAGCATGATGCCTTAACCCCGTCAACATAGGTTGGTATAAGGCCGGGTCTTATTTGACTCCGCACTCGTATGTTCCTACCGGCCAGCCTAGCCCCCTGCATCATATTGAAAGACGATGCCTCTATTATCTGTGCCTCGCTGAATTCAGCACTATCCATCGATGCGAGCAAATATTGTTCAGCATCCAGCCTTGCATCTTGAACAGAATAATCTCTGCTGATCGGTTTATTCACAGAAAGACGCGGCACCATGAGAATTCCCCGTTCCGTATCCGCAAAAAGTTCAATGTCCATTGTCGTCAGTGTCAATGCAGCTCCAACGGCATTTGCCACGCCGTGAACTTTTGGCACCCTCGTTTTAAGTCCAAATGCTCGCGATAAACACCCGGAAAATGCCTGCGCGGGACCGCCTATTATAACAAGCTCTGCCGGCTCGATTTTATCTGCATGCAGAAGTTCATGAATTGTGTATACCGGACGCTCATTGAGTTCGTCGATCATATGCCGCACTGCTGTCGTAATAATGCCAATCGCACTTCCCGCGGCAATACCAGCTACTTCTTCTGGAGACCTTCCAGCCTTTACTGCCAGTTCTGTAATCCCATGGCGCGATGCTTCGACGTTTCCGAAGGTTATCTCGCCTGCAACATTAAGAGCATCCATCAGCGCAGGTTTGCTGCCGCCAGACGCCATACATGGTCCGAGTCGATCCGGGCCTATGGTTATCGTATTATTGTCCATCCGCAAAGCCGAATCGCCACCGATTGCAATGGACTTAGTTCTCAGGGAACGTACAAGCGTGGGCCTGTCATGAAGTGAAATGCCTTCCGGTTCGATCAGCGGTAAGCCAGCCGCAATGATAGCAATATCCGTAGAGGTTCCTCCTATGTCCAACATTATGGCGTCACCGGGTATCTCACAAAGAGCGGTAACCCCCATTATGCTCGCTGCAGGACCAGACAGGATTGACTGAACCGGCACATTGCGGGAAGATGCAAATGTCATCGTACCGCCGTCAGCCTTGAGAATATTGATAGGCGTGCTGAGCCCCATGCTGCAGATGCCTTCTGCAACTGCGTATGCGAATTCGTTAAATGTTCGCCAGACAGCCGAGTTGAAATATGCTGTATTTATGCGACGGGGAAAATTGAGTCCGCCCGATATCCGGTGGCCAGCTGTAATAATATCAGCCTCCCTTCCAATGACCGATTCCATGAGAAGCTCATGCGCCGGGTTGCGGGTAGAAAACTTTGACACGGCTGCATATGCCCGGATTCCCTTCTTACGGCACTCGGCGACAGAATCTTCCAGCTGACTTTTATTGATCGTCTTTCTCTCTTCACCGCGATGGTCTATTGACCCATCTATAGGGAAAAAGTTCTTACCTATCCGATGAAGTTCTGGGTCTATCCCTGGTCCCGACGAAACTATTACGCCCACCTCTTCAGCCTTGCCCTCAAGCAGAATATTGGTGGTCAAGGTTGTACTGAGAGTTATAGCTTCTATCTTACTAGGATCTGCGTTATTGAGAATTTGCTTAAATGCAGACAGCACCGACGTTAATAGATCATCATGATTCGTTTCTATTTTTGCCGTCGAAACAATACCTTCCGCACTGACAAGCACGGCATCCGTGTGAGTTCCGCCGACATCGAGACCGATTCTCATTCATTACTATAATAAATGCGGCGACAGTTTATTGCAATTTCAGGTTTGGCCACGGTCCAGAGTTCTATATTGAATAGCCTCCGCAATATGCTTGCCGTTAATACTGTCCGAGGAATCGAGATCAGCAATAGTTCGTGAGACCTTGAGGATTCTGGAATAAGCCCTCGCGCTGAGACCCAGCCGTTGCATCGCAGTGTCAAGAAGATTTTGAGCATCCACGGTTAGAATGCAGTATTTCTTGATGTGTCTTGTTTTCATCTGTCCATTGGCAAATATTTTGTCATGCATGAAGCGCTGAAGCTGATGGTTTCTGGCTTGTACGACTCTGTCTCGAATGGATTCAGATTTTTCACCTGTATAATCCTTCGAGAGTTCTTTATATGGCACCGCAGGCACATCAATATGAATATCGATGCGGTCCATCAGCGGACCCGAGACTTTTGACCGGTATCTTGTGATCATGCCGGATGTACATGTACATTGGTGCCGTGAATCACCGTAAAATCCACAAGGACATGGGTTCATCGCTGCTACCAGGACAAGCTGGGCAGGATAAGACACAGTTGCAATAGCACGGGATACAGTAACAACGCCGCTTTCCAAGGGCTGTCTTAGAACTTCCAGAACATTTCGTTTAAATTCGGAGAGTTCGTCCAAAAATAGTATTCCGTGATGCGCCAGCGATACCTCCCCGGGACGCGGAAACTGTCCGCCGCCGATCAATGCAACATCCGAGACCGTATGATGTGGCGCACGATGAGGGCGAACAGCGAGCAATGATTGCCCAGGCGACAGCAACCCGGCAACGCTGTGTATGTTAGTGGTTTCAAGAGCCTCATCAAAGGTCATTGGCGGGAGTATCGAGGGCAAACGTTTCGCAAGCATGGTTTTGCCGCTGCCCGGAGGCCCTATCATCAAAAGATTATGCGAGCCTGCTGCCGCAGTGCTCTCTTTGCATGCTCTTGCCCCTTAACCTCGCAGAAATCATCCTCGTAAAGGGAATTCTCTGCCATGGCTGTTTTTATATCGACTGTGCATCGATCTTTCTTCAAGACACCGCCAAGGAACTCGATCACTTCCGGCAGGCTTTCCATTCCGTAGACTTCGACACTGGTGACAACCGCTGCTTCCGCGACATTTTCGTTCGGCAGTATTATACCCCTGATTCCCTTGGCACGTGCTTCAAGTGCAATAGGCAGAGCGCCTTTGATTGGCTTACCCTCCCATCCAGAGACAATTCACCCGCAATTATGTAGTCAGCCAGCAGAGCAGACTGGATGATCCCTTCCGCCGCGACAATGCCAACAGCAATGGGAAGATCGAATGATGAGCCTTCTTTCTTTAAGTCTGCCGGGGCAAGGTTGATTGTTATCTGCTTCAGCGGAAAATTAAAACCAACGTTCTTCAGTGCCGCCTTGATACAGTCGCGACTCTCTTTAACAGATGCATCAGGCAATCCTACTATTGAAAAATGCGGCAGACCACGAGCGGCAATATCGACCTAGACGTCAACAAGTCGAGCATCAATGCCGATGACATATGCGCTTAGTGCTTTCGATAGCATTGCTCTTCTGCCTTTCTCTCAATATGGAAAATAAATGGGACTGTGATCGCAACTAAATTATAGCAGAATAATATATGATTGGTTGCAATTAGAAATACATCTGAAGAAAACGAGACATCATTTAGCCCTGTAACAGCGCTTGTCACCCTGGACTGCGTTTCTTTCAACAAATTTTTTTTCAATGTCCTGCAAGATCTGATGCCGCGTCCTGCCCCACTGAGGCGCGATTAAAATCTCGTCAGGGGCTGTCGCAAACAGGCGCTGAAGCACGATACTTGGAGACAGTCTTTCAATGAAATCAACTATAAAATCGAGATACTCTTTGTATTCAAATGTATGAAAAGGCTCTGTTTCATATCGGCGCGCAAGGACTGTATTCTTAACAATTTGCAACTGATGTATCTTTACAAACTCTATCGGCATCGCCGATAGCTCATCTGCCATCGCAAGCATCTCGTCACGAGTTTCAGTGGGAATGCCGACTATGATATGAGCACCTATGTGGATCCCCCTGCCCTCCGTCAGCTTTACTGCATCTATAAAAGCCTGATAATCGTGGCCCCTCAGGATATATTCAAGACTCTTGTCGTAGATGGACTGGAGGCCATATTCAACAAGTATGAATTTGTCTTTGGCAAGAGACTCCAGCAGCGCTAACTTCTCAGCGTCTATGCAATCTGGTCTTGTTCCAATTGCAAGCCCTACAACACCAGGCACGGAAAGAGCTTCTCTATAAAGCTTCTCCAGCTCTGATGCCGGTGCATAAGTATTTGTAAATGGTTGAAAATATACAAGATATTTTGCAGCCTTGTACCGCATGGAGAGATAGCTCTGCCCGCGCCTGACTTGCTCAGCAATTGCGATTTCCGACTTGCACGCCGAGGGCCTGAAACTGTCGTTGTTGCAATAGATGCATCCCGTTGTCCCAACCGTTCCGTCCCTGTTGGGGCAGGTAAACCCGGCATCTACGTTCACTTTGTAAACAACGGTTCCGAATCTCTTTTTGAGATAAGGCCCGAACATATTGATTCTAGAGACCATTTTTCATTATCAAATTTGCCGGAACTTAATGTCAAATGCTCTATATTCTGATATACTATTACTTAAATCCGGCTTTTCAGCAATTTATCGGGCCGGCACGACAACAAATCGTTAGGAGGGGTTCATGGCTTTTAGCGGATTGAAAAAGGTCGTAGAAGTCAAAGACGGTACCATTGTCATCAAAGACAAAAAGGGCCTGAGAGATATTATGGATAGTCTTATCTATGAAGCTGTATTCGAGCCTGATGATGCAAGGAAAAAATCAATGCTTGTCCTTGTCAAGGAGATCGCAAAAGCTGCCGGCGCCATACCGGCTTCAATCCAGTCGCTGTACGAAGAGATGGGAAGAAATTATCCGGGGTTTACAGTGCCCGCGATTAATATTAGAGGACTTACATATGATGTTGCCCGCGTCATTTTTAGAAAGGCTCTGGAACTCAAGGTCGGCCCGGTCATTTTCGAGATCGCAAGATCGGAAATCGGATATACAAAACAGAGGCCGCTTGAATACTCGACCGTCATTGTGGCCGCCGCTGTCCGCGAGGGATATGAAGGACCTGTATTTATTCAGGGCGATCATTTCCAGGTTGTAAGAAAAAATTACCTAACCGGCGCGGACCTGGAGCTGAATTATGTTAAAGGGCTGATCGCGGAGGCAATCGAAGCTGAATTTTATAATATCGACATAGACACATCAACGATTGTAGATCTCGAAAAGCCGACTGTCAAGGAGCAGCAGAGGCCTAACTTCGAAACAACTGCAAAACTCGCCGAGCATGTGCGTCAGCAGCAGCCTGCGGGAGTCGATGTATCCATCGGAGGCGAGATAGGCGAAATAGGCAGCAAGAACAGCACCCCGGAAGAGGCTCGGGCTTACCTGGCTGGAATTAAAGAAGTCTTCAAGGGCGGCAAAGGCCTGAGCAAACTGAGCGTCCAGACCGGTACCAGTCACGGCGGAGTGGTGCTGCCGGATGGCAGCCTGGCAAAGGTAAAGATCGATTTCGACACCCTCAAGACGCTGTCGAGCCTCGCCAGAAAAGAGTTCGGACTTTCAGGATGTGTGCAGCACGGTGCATCGACCCTGCCTGATGACGCCTTCAATATGTTTCCTGAAACCGGAACTTCAGAGGTACATCTGGCTACCGGATTTCAGAACATGATGTACGATAGCAAGAATCTGCCGGATTCTTTCAGGGATGAGGTCTATTCCTTCCTTAAAACCGAATTCGCTAAGGAGAAGAAAGAGAGCCAGACAGACGAGCAGTTTATTTACGCAACCCGCAAGAAAGGTTTCGGCGCCATCAAGAAGAAATGGTGGGATTTGCCTGATGCAGTGAAGTCGAGCATCATGAAAGAGCTCGAAGATAAGTTTGGATTTCTGTTCCAGAAATTGAGGGTTGTAAATTCAGCAAGCACATTAGCACAATGCCTAAAGCCAGTTCCGGTTAAGAAGGATTTTGACGCTGGATTGCTGGGGTAGAGCTATGAGCACTAAATCAAAAGAACTTGTCGGAATTATTGTAGGTGGCGGTCCGGCACCCGGAATAAACGGTGTAATCAGCTCGGCAACTATCGAAGCGGTGAACGAAGGCAGACAGGTGGTTGGTATCATAGGAGGATTTAAGCGGCTGTTCGATGGCGACAAGAATTGTATACTCCCGCTGACCATTTCTGAAGTTTCCAGAATTCATACTGAGGGCGGCTCCATTCTGCGAACATCGCGCGAGTATCCGAACAAGGTGAAGGATAAATTTAAAATCCTGATGGCCACTCTCAAACAGTTGGGCATTAAATATCTAATTACCATAGGCGGCGAGGGCACCCTTTTTATGGCTAACTGGATTGAGAAAGAGGCTAGGGGCAGCATGAGTGTAGTTCATGTGCCAAAGACGATTGACAATGACGTGCCTTTGCCTGGAGGCCAGTCTACATTTGGGTTTCAGACAGCGCGGCATTGGGGGGTTGAGATCGTAAAGAATATCATGGAAGATGCTAAAACTACCGGCAGGTGGTATTTCATAACAACCATGGGACGCACTTCAGGGTCGCTTGCCTTGGGAATAGGCAAATCATCGGGAGCAACCGTTACTCTCATTGCGGAGGAATTCCGCAACGAAGAAAAACCGCTTCAGAAGGCTGCTGATATCCTTACCGGGTCGATTATCAAACGGCTTGCAATGGGCAAAGACCACGGCGTCGCCATCCTGGCAGAGGGCATATGCGCAGTATGCCCCGCAGAAGAGTTGTCGCAGTACGAACACTGTGAGCTGGATGAGACTGGAAGATTGCGCCTGTCAGAAATTCAACTCGGTCGAGTGCTTAAAAACTTTGTAAAGAAGAATTTAGATCAGCTCGGCATATGTCTTACTATCGTAGATAAAAACGTAGGCTATGAATTGAGGGCTGCCGATCCAATCCCCTATGACGTGGAATATACTCGTGACTTGGGATACGGCGCAGTGCGTTATCTGCTTAAGGGAGGGTCCGGGTCTATGATCGTCTTCGATGAAGGATATTTGAGGCCGATTCCCTTCGTTGAACTTTTCGACTTTTCCTCCGGGCGTGCAAAAGTAAGGACTGTAGATACGACATCAGAGGCATATGAAGTCGCTAGAAAATATATGATAAGACTTGAAAAAGAGGATCTAATCGGTGAAAACCTTGCGAAATTATCCAAGATGACTAATCTGTCACCTGAGGACTTCGTAAAACGGTTTTCATATGTAACATAGAAGCGAGAAGCATATCCTCACTGCAGATTCATTAGCCTTTTATAAGTCTGGATGAGTTTGCAAAAACAAGCACATCAGGCATTATGTGGGCCAGTGCGGCACCGGTAGGCGAAAGAATGCCGGTAGATGCCAGCCCGATGCCTATCAGATTGAAGATTATCCCGAGGACCAGATTCTGCCTGATAACGTAAAATGTATTTTTGCCTATCGCTATCGCCTGAGGTACCTGCTGCCACTCGTCGCGCATAATGGCGACATCGGATGCCTCGATTGCAATGTCCGAGCCTGCAGCTCCCATGGCAACTCCAACGTGAGATAACGCGAGCGCCGGCGCGTCGTTGATTCCGTCTCCAACCATCAGCACTCTTCTGCCTTCGGACACCAGACGCCTTATCTGCTCAACTTTTTCATGGGGCAGCAGCCCGGCTATCACTTTGGTAATCCCCAGATATGAAGCCACCTTGCAGGCAGCACTCCGGCTATCGCCTGTCAGCATGACCTGCTCGCCGAACCCCAATGCGCGCAGGTGCTCCAGGGCCTCAACTGTGCCTTCCCTGATGACATCGGCAATACACATGACGCCAATAATGTCTTTTCCGTCGGCAAGAAAAATGGTTGTTTTGCCCTCCTTCTCCCGGCTGCCGCAATATTCTTCGACCGCCGCAGAAATCACAACTCCTTCTTGCAGCATCAATCCGCGATTGCCGAGTGCCAGCTTCTTTGCCCCGACTGAAGCTATAACGCCCATTCCCGGAATAACATCGCTTTTATCGGGCTCAGGAATCTTGATCGCTCGTGCGGATGCTTCCTTTAAAATAGCACCAGCCAATGGATGCTCGGAATATTTCTCCGCTGCCGCTGCAAACGCCAGTACTTCTTCTCTGTCTGCCTCCGCAAATCCTGCCACATCAGTTATAACCGGATCTCCAAGCGTTAGGGTGCCCGTCTTGTCTACAACCAGGGTGTCAACCCTGGCAAGCGCTTCCAGATATCGTCCTCCCTTGATGATTATGCCCATCCTGGCAGCCCTGCCCATGCTTGCCACTACGGCCAATGGCGTCGCTATCGCAATGCAGCACGGGCAGGCCACGACCATCACAGCAATGGCGTTTCTGATTTCTCCCGTCACAACATAAGTTGCCGTTGCGACTAAAATGATAGCCGGAGTGAAGATAGATGCGAACCTGTCCGCGATCCTCTGAACCGGTGCCTTGGCTGCCTCTGCCTCCTCCACCAGCCTGATGATACGCGCGTAAGTTGTATCCTTGCCTATATGGATCGCCCTGACAAAGAGAATCCCCATCTGGTTAATAGTAGCCGCATATACAGAGTCCCCTTTCCTCTTTTCAACAGGAAAGGGCTCTCCGGTTATGGGGGCTTCACTCACAGATCCGCTTCCGGAGATTATCACACCCTCGACCGGGATTTTCTCTCCGGCCTTCACTATAATGACATCGCCCTTCTTTACCTTATCAATCGGCACTTCCTTCTCTTCATCGCCCCTTCTGAGCCTAGCGGTTTTCGGGGCAAGGTCAATAAGTTCCTTTATCGCCCGGCGTGATCTTTCCATTGTCATAGAGTCGATGTGTTCCGAAATCATCATGAAAAGAGCTATGACTGCAGCAGACCTGAATTCGCCGATAGTCGTCGCTGCGGCGACGCCAAGCGCCATGAAAACCTCTGCTGTAATATTCATTTTGAGCACATCACGGATAGCATGACGGAACAGGGGATAACCTCCGACAGCAATCGCTAAAACTGAAAAGACATCAAATGACGAAACTGTCCTGCTGAGGCCAAGAAAGCTCGCCAATACCAGCAGCAGCACAGCCGACATTCTTATAAAAGGAATCGTTCGGCGTTGAATGCTTGCACCGGCGCGTACTATTTCATATCCGAGACCTTCGATCTCTTTTTCGATGCCGGCGACGGAAATGGACAGGGGTTCAAAAATGATCTCTACCTTTTCCGTTCCAAGGAAAACAGCAACCGACTGAATGCCCTCTTTCTTCATCAATGCTTTTTCGATCTTCTCAGCGCAGGATGCGCAATCCAAACCCTTTACCTTAATGGCTGCCTGTCTCATCGCTTATGCCTCGTGAACGTGCCTCAGACACTCGTCTATAAGGTTTATAATATGTTCGTCGTCGAGGGAATAAAAGACCATCTTGCCTTCCTTGCGGTACTTCACCAGGCGCATGTTGCGCAAGACCCTCAGCTGGTGAGATACTGCCGATTTCGTCGTCTTTAAAAGGGCTGCCAGATCGCATACACAAAGCTCGTCAATCACGAGAGCAGCGATAATCTTTGTCCTCGTCAAGTCCCCGAGCGCGCCGAAGGTCTCTGCAACCTTCATCAGGGCCTCGGTCGCCTCCATCTTCTTTGAGACCGATAATACCTTTTTAGGATTGATCGCGGAGATCTCGCAGACATCTTCCGGCTTATTGGAAGTCCTGTAGACAAGCGTTCTATTTTTCTTCATGACTTTTACCCCTAATGGTTGAATGATTGCTCAATCGTATATATTTAGATTATAATGAAGCGTGGTCGAACATGTCAAGGGTCCTATATCCAGGCAGGGTGAACTTGACGACAAAAACGGTTTTTTCGTATATTAAATATCTACATCGGGATGGACCATTAGCTCAGTTGGTAGAGCAGCTGACTCTTAATCAGCGGGTCGGAGGTTCGAATCCTCCATGGTTCACCATTGAAATCAAAGGGTTGGGAGACTTCTCCCGGCCTTTTTCATTTCCATGCATTACTATATACATCAGCCTTGGCTCTATACAACAAGTCGACAGCCATGCTCAGCAGGACGGCTCTAATCAACTACACATATCGTTGATATAATTTGATCGGATACATAGCGGGCTCATCATGGGGAGGAAGGCATGAAAAAATACTGGTCTTTGTTGATCCCTTTTATGATTACCCTTTCCGGTTGCGGCGGCCTTAATATAGCCCTATTGCCGGAGACCAAGCCGCTCGAAGAGCAGGTTCTCGAAGGAAGCGGCAGCCCCAAAATATTGCTGATTGATCTCGATGGCATGATTTCCTTCAGGGAGGAGAAAGATGGGCTGTTTCTCAAGAGACCTTCGAAGGTGGCCTTTTTCAGGGAGGCATTTCGCAAAGCGTCAGATGATCCGGATATAACTGGAGTAATAATAAGGATTAACTCCCCCGGCGGGACGGTTGCAGCAAGCGATGCCCTGTATCACGAGATCGTTAGCTTCAAGCAAAATAAAAGGGTACCGGTTTATGCCTATATTCTTGAAGTCGGCGCATCAGGGGCTTTTTATGTAGCAGCTTCTGCTGATCGGATTATTGCAAGCCGGTCCTCTATTGTTGGCAGCATAGGAGTTGTTGCCATGAAGATAAACGTGGAAGGCCTTCTATCTAAGATAGGTGTCACCGAAGAGACGTATAAATCAGCCCCAAAAAAAGACTTCTGGTCTCCTTTCAGGGCAAGCACCCCTGAGGAACAGAAGATGCTGCAGGATATAATCGACAAGCTTTATGCCCAATTCGTGGACGTCGTATATTCAAACAGGCACGGCCGTTTGTCTATGGAGCAGGTCAAGGCATTGGCTGACGGACGCATTGTTGTAGCGCAGGATGCCCTTAATGCAAATCTCATTGATCAGGTGGCTTACCTAGACGAAACAGTCGATATCATGAAAAAATCCTTGAACATCGAGCAGGCCAGGCTGTGCACATATATCAGGCCAAAGACTTTCAAGTCCAACATCTATTCAGCTTATCAGGCAGAACCATCAAGCGCAACAGTTAACCTCATATCTATAAACGCTGACGATTTTATGCTCCACTCAGGGTTGCAGTTTATGTATCTCTGGACCCCATGACATATTTATGGGAACGAATATTACATACAATTTCATACATTGAGACAAATCATGCATCACAAAGAGCTATAAACGGGATCCGGTCAGAGCAGCGACTTCTCAGTAATGTCCTCCTTGGGCAGTGGTTTAAGCTGCTGTGGTTTTGTGTCCAACGATGGTGTGTTCTCATTCTGTTCGGATTGTCCCATATAGTCACCGTTATAAGAATCAGGCTGCTTAATATCTTCACGACGCTGTGGTGAGTAATGCAAGGCAGATCCAGTCGACAGATTATTCAGTATTGAAGAAAGGATAGTCCTTGACCGCGATTCGTCTGCAAATACATCTACACTGACGGTTATCCTGCACACAGATGCGCTGACAGAGGTAATCTCCACCCAGGCAACCTTGTCATCAGCAAGCCTGGATTTCATTCCCATTGACGCACTGCCGCTATACTCGGCAGTTATCGGCATGTTCAACTCCTTAAATGCCGCTACCGTTGCCTTATAGGCTTCAAGCATGGATGCTGAAACATTTTCAGAGACTTGCTTATTGGCATTGACGATCCTTCCCATATCAACCCCATCGCCGGTTGACCTAGTGCAACCAACCGGAAGGACAAGCAGGCAACTTATAAATAGTCCGATCAGCTTTAATCCGGATATTTTATGCATATTCATTACCCCTTCAGCCAGAATTTATCACAGCAAACAATTATTGAAATATTATACCAGTTCAAAGTCAGCATGTGGTTGACTATAGATAATAATCTCATTTCCTTAATCATGGTCTTTCACTTTTAAACAAGGATTTTGATATAATCACAGTGGTATGGTTAGATATTTGCTCTGTCCATCTATTCTTTCACTTATGGCGCTGATTATATATGTATTGCCTGCATGTGCCGGTGAACGCTCTTTCAGTAATTCCGATCTGGACAAATATAAAGGTGAAGATAACAGTATTATTATTCCAAAGATAGAGCCGGCTCCTCCAGCAAAGCATCAAAAAGCATCCAGAAAGTCTGATGACGAAAAGTCAAAACAGTATTGGTGCTCAAAAGGCTCCTCCGCCAAGGCAAAAGTTCAAAAAGCCAAAGATAAGGTTGATGATGCGCATCAGCGGCTTGCAAATATATATGATGAGCGCGGCAAGAAAAAGGGCCGAGCAGATGCGGAAAGAAAAGTCCGCGCTGCTAAAAAAGATCTTTATCGTGCTGAGCAGGATTTGAACGATCTTGAGCAGTCTGCCCATCGTCAGAACGTGCCTCCGGGATGGCTTAGATGCCAGTTCAGTTATTGACTTTTCATATTTAGTGTGGCCTGAAAATCCAGCACATTAGCCTAAGTTCTTTTACTGAAGGACTTATATATTCCCTTAAGCATCCCGTTATGCCGTGCAAAGCGGTTTTACTGATTTCCCTTGATTAAATACCCGTTAATAAGTAATTATATTATTACATTGGCGCTGTTTCAGAAAATGACAGCCTTGCCGATGTCGCTTCCTCGTACGGAAAATAATTCTTCAGGAGCTGCCTTGTTGCACCAGAAGCCTCAATTGCCTCAACTCGTAATTAAGGGGAAAACCCTCAAAGTTCCTATTGTTCAGGGAGGAATGGGCGTAGGCGTATCACTATTTCCGCTTGCCGCTGCAGTCGCTCATGAGGGGGGCATGGGGATAGTGTCAAGTGCCTGCCTCGACAGGCTTGTGTCAAAGAGGCTTGGTAAACGCGTAAACACCTATGACGCGGCTTATGAAGAGGTATCTCAGGCAAAAGCCCTCGGCGGATTCGCTGGCATTAATATCATGGTCGCGCTTGTCAAAGACTACCCTGATTCAGTCAAGGGAGCACTCGATGCCGGTGCCGACGCTATAATTTCAGGAGCCGGCTTGCCTCTCTCTCTGCCGGCTATTCAGCCTCCAAAGGATACAGCTTTGATACCGATTGTATCCTCTGCGCGCGCACTTGAAATCATCTGCAAAAAATGGGAGAAGTTGGGATACAGGCCCGACGCAGTAGTGCTGGAAGGCCCTTTAGCCGGCGGGCATCTGGGATTCCGGATGGACCAGATAAACCTGGATTCAAACAGGCTTGAAAACTTACTGCCGCCCGTGAAAGAAATGGCCATTAAAATGGGAAATTTTCCGGTGATCGTTGCCGGCGGCATATACACTTATGAAGATATCGCCCGGTTTTTGGCCATGGGTGCAGATGGAGTACAGATGGGAACTCGATTCCTTGCAACCGAGGAAAGCAGCGCATCGTCTGAATACAAGCAGGCAGTGATTCAAGCCAAAGACGATGACATTGTGGTCGCCCATCGTCCCGGCTCACCATGCGGTCTGCCTTTCCGAGTCATCAAACAGTCGCCCATGTACGTGTCATCGTTGAACGCCTTAAGGAAATCCAAATGCGATAAGGGTTACGTTCTTCTTAAAGATGCTGAGGGCAAGTTCAGCGTCTGCCCGGCAAAGGTTAATAACAAGGATTATTTCTGCATCTGCAATGGATTGCTCAGCTCGGCCGGATACAACCGCACCGAAGAAGAACCTCTTTATACTGTAGGCACTAATGCGTCGAGGGTAAATAGCATAGTCTCGGTAAAAGCCCTTATGGACGAACTGACAGGCAAATCGAACTAATCCTAAACATTCCTGCATACGTACTTGAAGATTACAATCACATGCGTTTTGGATTTGCGTTTGGCTGTGCAATCCCGGCGACATGCTTCGTGCGCTACCCTAACCTTTTTTTCATCTAATCACTCATCACCACGACAGGAGGCAAGATGGAACATCTCAATGTGCTGATTCATATAGACGAAAATGAAAAGTGGAAAGTTGTTCTGGGCAACATATCCAATCTACTCGATGATGTCGGAGAAAAAGTTACTGACGTCATAGTTCTTGCAAATGGATATGCTGTATACGGCTATTCAGACCCTGAAAAAGTATCATCCATGGAGCAACTTGCAGCGCGCGGCGTTAAATTCTTTGCATGCCGCAACTCTCTTAACAATATGTGCCGGGAAGGGGTTGCCTGTCTGAAGGAGGAGATTATGCCGTCATTCATCACAATTGTTCCTGTAGGAATAACTGAGCTCATTAAAAGACAAAATAACGGATATGCCTATATTAAGCCTTAGATAAGGCTAGAGTTTCTTGAAATCTTTTGATATCCTGTCCAAAATACCGTTAATAAAAGCTGCTGATTCGGCTGTCGAAAATCTCTTGGCGATCTCCAGGGCTTCATTTATACTTACGGCGTCCGGTATATCTGCGCGAAAGAGAATTTCATAGGCTGCAACCCTGATAATGTTCCTATCTATAGCGGCCATCCGAAGGAGCTTCCATTTCTCGACCGCATTCTGTATTAATGGATCTATTTCGCTGAGGTGTTCTATGGTGCCTTTTGCAAGTGCCTCTGCAAAAGACCTGACATCAGGATCTTCTTCTCCAGTCCCTTTCCAAAACTCCTCCAGTCCGCGGCGGAGATCATAGTTCTTCTGTTCTCCAGGCTCCAATGCGACAAGGTCAATCCCGTACAGGAACTGCAAGGCATATTCACGGGCTTTCCTTCTCTTTGTCATTATTGAATCTGTTTCATAACATGGGCCATTTCAATTGCAGTCATGGCAGCATCCCAGCCCTTGTTGCCGGATTTCGATCCCGCCCTTTCAACGGCCTGCTCGATAGTGTCGGATGTAATTACACCAAAAGCTATCGCCACGCCGGTTTCAAGCGATGCAATCGCTATCCCTTTTGAAACTTCCGCCGCAACATAGTCGAAATGCGGTGTGGCACCCCGAATCACCGTGCCAAGACATATTACCGCATCATACTTGCCACCAGCTGCCATTTTCTTTGCAACCAGGGGGATTTCAAATGACCCCGGCACCCTCACAACATCAATATCTTTATCCGCTGCTCCATGTCTCAGTAGCCCATCTACCGCACCATCCAGCAATCTCGACGTAATGAAATCATTAAATCGGCTGATGACTATCCCGAATTTCAGGTCTTTAGCCTGCAATTTTCCTTCAATAACCTTCATATCAACCTCCGGAAAGTTTTCGTATATTGTATCACAAGCGACATTCCGACGCTTTTAATAAAACAGCTCAAACCGCCGCGTTCTTATGCTTATAAGGATTCCGGCAGAAATGTAATTGCTGAGCAGCGATGTTCCACCATAGCTGACAAACGGAAGCGGAATGCCAACGACCGGCATTATACCGAGCGTCATGCCGATGTTGACCACAAAATAGACAAAGAACATCGCAGTTATGCCAATGGCCATTAGCCTCCCAACCTGATCTTTTGCTTTTGCAGCAGTATCAAGCCCGCGCAAGAAAAGAACAAAATATGCTCCCAGCAGAACAACACAGCCGGCAAAACCCCACTCTTCAGCAAACACGGCGAATATAAAGTCAGTATGTTTTTCAGGCAGAAACCGAAGAGGTCCCTGTGTCCCGTTGAGATATCCTTTCCCTAATAATTGCCCTGACCCAATTGTTATTTTTGACTGGCTTATATGATAACCAATGCCGGAAGGATCTACTTCCGGGTCCATGAACGCTATAAGCCGGTTCTTCTGATAGTCCTTCATACCGTCCCATACAATGTGCCCTACAAATGGAAGTGCAATTAGGCCAATAATAACAGCCATAACCATTACCTTCCTGCTTATGCCCTGTGAGATCAACAGAGTAGAAAAAAGTGCAAGCAGCAAAATGGCCGTTCCAAGATCAGGCTGCTTCACAAGCAACACCAGCGGCACTATGCAGAACATCAGAAACCCCATAGCGGGAAGGCTTCCCAGGCGGTCTTCTCCCAAATTAGCAAGATATGATGAGAATGCTATTATGAATAATATCCTGAAAAACTCTGATGGTTGAAACGAAAACAGACCGAGATTAAGCCAGCGCTGAGCGCCCATGGATGATTTTCCCATGGCTAACACAATCACAAGCAGTAGAATGCCGACGGCATAAAAAGGATATGAAAGTCTGTAAAGCCAAATATAATCGAATAAAGTCATTGCAAAAAGCATAACTAAGCTTAACCCAAGCCAGACAAGCTGTTTATAGTAAAAGTCCGGCTGTTCGCCCATGCCGACTGCCGGCCGTGTTGCACTGTAAATAGTCATAACGCCTGCAATCGTTAGCAATAGAATGACCAAAAGAGTTATCCAGTCAAAATTCCTTATAAGTCTTCGGTCGATGTGAATCATCTGGAAATCCCTAAGCTTTCATCGCTAGACGGCAACGACGCCTCAACTGCAGCATCTGATTTAGATTGCTTATATGTGGCCGACTTATCATTAAAATAGGCCTCTATTGCCTTCTTTGCAAGTGGGGCAGCAGCAGAACCACCGTGGCCGCCATGTTCCACAAAAACTGAGAGAGCTATCTCCGGCTTATCTACGGGAGCGAAAGCCACAAACCACGCATGATCCATGTACCGTTCATCTAAGAGGCTTTTTGCCTTTCCAACTACCTGAGCCGTACCTGTCTTGCCTCCTATCTTCACCAATGTTGACTCTGCAACTTTTGCAGTGCCTCCGTTCTCATTCACGACAGCAGACAGACCATCCTTGACAAGTCTCAATGTTTCCGGCTTGAGGTCAATCTTTGACCTTATAGAAATCTCCTTGGGGTCATCGATCAGCGTGGGTGCCAGAACCCTTCCACCATTAACAACAGTTGTCATCATAAGCGCCAGCTGCATGGGTGTTGCGGCAACATATCCTTGTCCAATTGCTGCATTCAATGTCTCCCCAAGATACCACTCCTGACCCCGCTTGGCACGCTTCCATTCAGCACTCGGGATCAGGCCGCTGCGCTCCTTAACCAACGCCAGCCCTGTTGGCTTGCCGAGTCCAAGCGCCATCGCATATTTATTTATTTTATCGATGCCCAGCCTTTTGCCGACTTCATAAAAATAGACGTCGCAAGACTCCCTGATCGCCTTGTGCAGATCCACTATTCCATGTCCTTCATGCTTCCAGCATCCAAAAGTCCATTTGCCGTACTTGATTCCGCCGGTGCAGTTTACCCTGGTATCGGGCGTAATAACACCTTCTTCAAGACCGGCGATAGCAACAACGATCTTGAAAGTGGAACCAGGCGGATATTGACTTTGCAATGCCCTGTTCATCATAGGTTTACGTTTGTCTTCAGTCAACTTTTTCCAGTCTGCAGAAGAAATTCCATCTGTAAACTGATTTGGATCAAAAGAGGGCAGGCTCTCAAGCGCCAAAACTTCTCCGGTATCCACTTTTAGCGCCACCAGTGCTCCAGCCTTTTCTCCGAAAGCCTCTTCAACAGCCTTCTGCATTCTAATATCAATACTGAGCTTAACGTCTTGTCCTCTCAATGCAGGATTCTGGCGAATAAGCCGATGCTCTCTTCCAAGTGCATCGACCTCTATAAACCTGCCGCCTGCCACACCTCTCAGTTGCTTATCGTAAAGAGCCTCCACTCCCCATTGACCTACCAAGGTCTCCGGTGGCAGATCATGGAATTCGGCTGAGCTTGCCTGGGACGGGGTCATCTTGCCCAGGTATCCTATAACATGAGCGCCTGTCTTGCCGAAAGGATACGACCTTCCGACATCTGTCTGTATAAATAGCCCTGGGAAATCCGACCGTCTAGCTTCTAAGCGCGCAACTTCCTGAAAACTTAGGCCCTGCTTCAGTCTGATCGGGACAAACGGGCTGTTGTCTTGCCTGTTCAGTTTCGCTTCAAGAATCTGGCGGTCTTCGTTCATTAACAACGAGAGCGCTGCTGTATCTATGCGCCTGGTGGGATCATACATAATATAAGCACTGTAGAAGGGGACGTTCTTTACTAAGGCTATTCCGTTCCTGTCATATATGATCCCGCGTGGCGCCGGCGAGCTCATAATTCTAAGCCTGTTGTTTTCCGACTGCTGCCTATACATGGTGCCATCGATAATCTGAAGCTGAATCAGACGCAGCAATATCACCGATAAGACACCCGTCACGACCAGAAAGCCTAACTGTATTTTCTTTTTCGAAACCATGATCTCTCTGCCGTCTCCTTCTGCCCCGGAGCGATCAGTAATCCTAAAGGTATGTTCATAATTGCCTGCATAGCAATTAGCTGCGCTGTTGCCCAACCTCCGATGGTCGTATTGAAGAAGACAGCCCGTAATACAACGATGATAAATCCGTCAACAATTGTCAGTATGCATAATACGATACCGCCCAGAGACGACTCCCACTGGAAAAAAATATCCCGGAAGACTATGCTGCTTATGAGCCCGACAGTTCCCTTGCCCAGCAAATTGGGGCCGATTGAAGACCCTGATATACCATCCTCCAAAAGGCCGACTACAGCTCCGAATATCGTTGCCTTAATCTCTGGTGAAACGTCATCAGAGCCTGCTGCCATAGACTGCTGTATCGATTGCCTAATCCCGAAGGCATATACTACAACTACTGAGAGGTTTAGAGGATATTCGAAAAGCGACAGCTTGGGCTGAAAAATCAGTGCTAGAACTGCAAGGCAAATCCATATCACCATGCCTAATCCGCCTTGGTGCCGGCAAATGGTTGATTTACGGTTTCAGATTGCTTGCTCATTTCAGCGGATCGACCGATCAACAATACCTCTTCTATTTTAGTTGGAGGTTGAAACGGCATTACCTCTATATATTGAAAAAATTCAACTCCGTCCGACTGCGCTCTTGACACCCTTCCAACCGGCAGCCCCTGCGGAAAAATTCCGTCCATTCCTGAAGTCACAACTACATCACCTTCTTTGACCTGACTCTCCGTCGCCACATACTTCATATTACAGTAGCGGTGGCCAGTACCGGTAAGGATTCCTTCATAACGACTCTCCTGAAGCCGGACGGCTACCGAAAAATTCGGGTCAGTCAACAATATAAGATCTGCATAATTATCCCTAACGGCATATATCTTGCCGGTCAGGCCTTTTGAAGTGATAGCAGCCATGTCTTTGACAACTCCCTGCTTCCTCCCTTTATCGATGACAAGTGTATTGATAAATTTATCGTATCCTCTTGCTATTACACGCGCTGCAATTCCTCCCCCCTGGACTGCGCGCTTTAGATTGAGAATATCGGTCAGCCGCTGATTTTCCTTTATTATTTCTCCATAGCGTTCTCTTTGCACAAGAGTTGCCTGCAGCTCGGCTTTGAGTCTTTTGTTTTCTTCTTTTGCGTTAACAATGCTATTCATACCGGCGGACATCGAGGAGATAATATTGCTAAGGCTGTCATAGGCATATGAAAATGGCCTCATAAAAACCGGCATGTTCTCTTTATCATGATAAAAAGGGACTAATAAGAAAGCGAATACCAGAAGAGCTGCAAGAATGAGCAGTCTTTTTTTTGTCCGCGGTGCGAACGGCATCAGTTCGTGGCGATTGCTATTTTCTTCAACAGCTGAAGCTGATCGAGCATAGCGCCGCAACCTCGAACAACCGCTGTAAGAGGATCATCCGGCACAATAACGGGCACACCGGTATGCTCTCTGATGAGAATATCAAGACCCTTCAGCAGCGCTCCGCCACCGGCTAGAACAATGCCATGGTCCACAATATCGGCAGCAAGCTCTGGAGGAGTATTTTCAAGCGTAACCTTGATAGTATCCAAGATCAAACCCACGCTTTCCTGTAGCGCCTCTCTAACCTCTTCTTCAGATACATTTATGGCCTTTGGAATGCCCGATATCAAATCTCTTCCCTTGACTTCAATAGGCGGAATCTTTTCTGTCGGGTACGCCGATCCGCACTGGATCTTTATCTGTTCGGCAGTCCGATCACCGATCATCAGATTGTACTTGCGCTTGATATAAGCTATTATGGCCTCATCCATTTTGTCGCCACCTACTCTGACGGCCTTACTAAAGACAATGCCGTCGAGCGAAATAACCGCCACATCAGTAGTGCCTCCGCCTATATCGACAATCATGTTGCCGGAAGGCTCACCGACCGGCAGGCCCACACCGAGAGCGGCTGCCATCGGCTCCTCTATCAAATACACTTCCCTTGAACCGGAAGCATGGGCTGCATCCTTGACGGCGCGCTGCTCTACCTGAGTTATTCCAGAGGGGACACCTATGATGACTCTGGGTGAAATGAAGCTTTTGCGGTGGTGGACTTTTGTGATGAAATATTTCAGCATCTCTTCAGTTGCATCGAAATCAGCTATTACGCCGTCTTTCATCGGCCTTATAGTCACAATATTTGCAGGTGTCTTTCCAACCATTTCTTTTGCTTCAAGTCCGACTGCAATTGGTTTTTTGTTATCTCTACGTACGACAACTACAGAGGGCTCGCTGCAGATAATACCACGCCCCCTAACATAAACAAGTGTATTTGCTGTCCCAAGATCTATTGCCAGGTCGTTCGAAACCATTCCCATAAGTTTATTGAAAAACACAGAAACCTCCTTCCAGATGAGGACCTCGAATTATTAGCGTGCTACAGGCCCGGATGGATCAGCCTTCTATCACTTTAGTGCTTGCAAGTTCATCACCGAATCTCATGCCCTCGTTGTTTCCGAGTGCCAGCAGAAATTCGAATGCCGGGACAATAACTAGAAACAACCATCCGATAAACGGAATATTGTACAACACCACCGCTACAGCGAATGGCGCATTCCTGATCATGGATTCCCTAAAACTGCAGCTTGCCGTTGTCAGATTAGAAATAACACGCAACCGCATTATTTTCTTTCCAGGACTCCGGCCATCAAAAAGGCCGTCGCATATAAGTATATACGCCAATGCCGCCGGGAAGCCTACCCGCGGTATTGCCTTTGCTACTGCGGCAATAACGATAAAATCCAGCGTCTTTGCCATCACCCTGATGAGCAAACTCGCCTTCAGCGGGCCTTCAGACATCTTTAATAGTAACAGACCAATAGCTGCTTTTTCAAGAAATGAATTCGTTTAAACCCATGATTTTGTGCTGAAATTAAATAGCAAGCCCTTTAACGAATACGTTTGTCGGTATCATCTGCATTTAACGCCGTCATACCTTAGCTCATTTAATTTATGATATACTTTTGCTGGCTTGCTGGTTTATATTCGAGTTACTATTTCTCGGGGGGATCATGATTAATAGCCGTCGCAAGTTTGCTTTCCTGATATGGCAGCATATGCTTTTTAGAGAGTCCGATATATATCCACAAACTCACCGAGAAAGCAGATCACTTGCCATCGTGCTAGTACGCTGACAGGCATAGATTACTTTGAAACGGTACTGACTATGGGCTTTCTTGACAAACTGAAATCCGGCCTTGCAAAAACCAAGAAGAATCTTGTAGAACGCGTCGAGTCTGTTCTGCTTAATCGAAAGATAGACGATCAAGTCCTTGATGAGATCGAAGAAATTTTGATAGCTTCCGATATAGGCGCCGAATCAGCTGACCAGATCATACAGTTGCTCAAGTCGAAGGTTCGTGCTGGAATAATCAAGGATGCCTCCAACATCAAGGAGTCACTGCGGGATGAAATGGCTTCAATGCTCGGCACTTCCCAGCCCCTGACATTATTTGCAAAACCTCACGTTATGTTGATGATAGGCGTGAACGGTGTCGGCAAAACAACCACTATCGGAAAGCTGGCATCACGCTATTCCTCGGAAGGACGATCTGTAGTGCTGGCAGCAGGAGATACTTTCAGGGCAGCTGCTATCGAGCAACTCGACATCTGGGCACAGAGAACAGGCGCTGCAATAATCAAACACCAGAGCGGCTCTGATCCGGCTGCTGTGGCCTTTGATGCGGTTGAAGCTGCCAAGAGCAGAGGCAGTGACGTTGTCATAATCGACACCGCCGGCAGGCTGCATACCAAGTCCTCACTGATGGATGAGCTTAAGAAGATCGACCGCGTCATCAAAAAAGCAGTGCCTGATGCGCCACATGATAAACTGCTGGTTATAGACGCGACAACTGGGCAAAATGCGCTACGCCAGGCAAAGATTTTTCATGACGCAATCGGTCTCACCGGCATTGTACTGACAAAGCTGGACGGTACAGCCAAGGGAGGAATCATTTTTGCTATTCAGAAAGAATTGAACATACCTGTTCAACTTATAGGCATTGGCGAGAGCGTTGAGGATTTACGGGATTTCAATGCGCGTGACTTCGTCACCGCATTGTTTGAATAAATCGGTCAGCTTGCTGCCTTGAAAACTGATATTTCGTACCAGCCTTCATACATAGCCGTATTAATGCGCTGTCTGCGTAAAGCTTCCGATCTTCTTGATTTTCTTATATCTGTCTTCAACAAGCTTTGCGGCAGGTTTCGCCTGCAATGATTCCAGGGTCTTGAGAATATATTCAGATATCCTGCCGGCAACGGTTTCCGGTTCGCGATGCGCTCCGCCCAGCGGCTCTGCTATGATGTCATCGACGATCTTGAATCCCTTGAGGTCGGCAGCGGTTATTTTCAGCACCTCGGCGGCACGCGAATAATCATCAGGGCCAATATCACTGCTATTTCTTCTCCACAAAATAGCAGCGCAACCTTCAGGTGAAATCACTGAATAGACTGCGTTTTCAAGCATGGCCAGCCTGTCGGCAACGCTAAGCGCAAGTGCCCCTCCGCTACCTCCTTCTCCGATGACTACGGATATTATAGGTATTTTAAGTCTGGCCATTTCCATTAGATTAGTAGCGATCGCCTCAGCCTGTCCGCGCTCCTCAGCACCAATGCCGGGATATGCCCCAGGGGTATCTATCAAGGTAACCACAGGATGCTTGAACCGTTCGGCAAGCTTCATGAGCCTCATAGCCTTGCGATATCCCTCTGGATTGGGCTGCCCGAAATTGCGGTGGATGCGATCCTTGGTGCTTCTGCCCTTCTGGTGGCCGATAATGACCATCGAAATGCCCCCTATCCTGCCGATACCTCCAACGATAGCTGGATCGTCACCGAAGCGCCTGTCTCCATGAAGTTCGACGAAGTCCTCAGTCATCATATCGATGTAGTCAAGCGTATAGGGGCGCTCAGGGTGGCGGGCTATCAATGTCCTTTGCCATGGTGTTACATTAGAAAATATTTCGGACCTGAGGTCCTTGGCTTTCTTTTCGAGCTTTTTTATCTCGGAAGTTATATCAAGTTCACGCCCGTCCGAAAGCTTTCTTAACTCTTCTATTTTAGTTTCGAGCTCTTCGAGCGGCTTCTCGAAATCAAGATAATACGCCATTCAAATCTCCTATTATATGGATTAATATACCCTGACCCTTTCGCCGGTAAGTCTTTCAACCTCCGATACGAAATTCGGACAGGGCTGCAGTTGTGTAACGATAACTATGCTGAAGTCTTTCATCGACAGCTTAAGCTGTACCGAGCCATTGTCCCGATCTTTTTCAGCAGGAACCAGCAAACCTCTAATGCTCTTAAGCTTGTCGCTGGATTCAGCGCTGTCGCCTCTTAATGATACCTCATACCTGATAGCGATCTCCATTTCCGATATATCCTGGACTTCTCTTACAATGAGCTTGGCGCCCTTGTCAGCCCGTGTAAGCTGCCCTTTAATGAGTAAAACAGCCCCCTTTTTTAGAAGGTCGGCATTCTTACGATAAAGGTCTGAGAAAGCCAGGGCTTCCGTACTGCCAGTCTCGTCTTCCAGGTACAGATAAGCTGTAATGCTTTTCTCTTTAGCCCGAGTCTTAACATCACCAACAATTCCTGCTATTGTAATGTCGGTGCGGTCATCCGCATAACTCTTGCCATTTGAGGCATCAGCAGAAGGTTGTTCCTGCATATCGGATATTGCCGCTATCGGGGTAACATTCATCTTAGCAAGAGTCCGACGGTATCTTTGCATCGGATGTCCTGAGATGTAAAAGCCAAGCGCCTCCTTCTCATGCTGCAGCAACATATTCTCGTCCCATGGCTTAATGTCTCCAGAGATTGGTCCAGCATCTCCGAACAGCCCCGGGCCTTTGGATGTCGGCCTTCCTTGCGCAGCACTAGCATCCATAGCCATTGCCCGGACATACCCTGAATTAAGAGAACGACAAATCCCATCCTCTGGTGCCTGGGCCCTGAAAAGTGAATCGAAGGCGCCCGATTTAATGAGGCTTTCAACAACTTTCCTATTAACCTTCTTGTTGTCAATGCGCTTGAGAAACTCATCAAACGTCCTGAATGGCCCCTTCATACGCTCTGTGAGAAGTACTTCAAGCGCAGCACCGCCAACTCCCTTTACAGCTTCAAGGCCGAACCGTACGGAGCTGCCGTCTATCTTGAACTCACGGTCGCTTGCGTTTATGTCCGGCGGCAGAATAGCGATGTTCATCTCCCTGCATTCGCTAATGAGCTTTACAATCCTGTCTGTGTCACCCATGTCCGCGCTCAGATTTGCAGTCATAAACTCAACTGGATAGTGAACCTTCAGATATGCCGTCTGATAGGCCACATAAGCATACGCAGCCGAATGAGATTTATTGAAGCCATACTGGGCGAATGGTTCCATCTTTTCAAACAGTTCTTTTGCAAGTTTCTCAGCTATGCCATTCTTGACCGCGCCGGCAATAAAGTCTTCCTTCTGCTTTGCCATTTCCTCAGGTTTTTTCTTTCCCATTGCACGCCTGAGGAGATCTGCCTGCCCCATTGAGAAGCTTGCTATCTTGTTTGCGATCATCATCACCTGTTCCTGGTAAAGAATGATCCCATACGTTTCGTCCAGCACTTCTTTTAGCTGCGGCAGCTTATACTCAACACTGGTTTCACCTTTTTTATTTTTGATAAAATCGTCGATCCAGCCCATAGGGCCCGGCCTGTACAAGGCCACAAGAGCTATAAGGTCCTCGAAGCGGTTAGGCTGCATTCTCGTAAGTATATCCCGCATGCCTGCACTTTCGAGCTGGAATATCCCGGTTGTTTCGCCGGACGTCAAGTATTTATAAGTTGCTTCATCGTCCATGGGGATGCTGGAAAGGTCGATGTCCCTTCCTTGCTGTCTGATAAATTGAATCGTCTTGTCCATTATGGTCAGCGTCTTAAGCCCCAGGAAATCAAACTTCAAAAGCCCCATTTTCTCTATCGACTTCATGTCAAATTGCGTGGTAACAATATCTTCAGCCGGGTTCTTATATAGCGCGGTGAAATAAGTCAGCGGTTCAGGTGCAATCACAACTCCTGCAGCATGCGTGGACGCATGCCGTGACAAACCTTCAAGCCTTTTAGCAATATCTATCATCTCTCTGATCTGCGGGTCTTTATCATATATCTCTTTCAATCGCGGTTCGATCTTCAGAGCATCGTCAAGACTCTTTACATCAGGGCCTGTTGGGATGAGCTTAGAAATCTTGTCCACTTCTGCATAAGGAATGTCCAGCACACGTCCAACATCCCTTATGGCTGCTTTCGACGCCATTGTTCCAAACGTTATAATTTGCGCTACATTGTCGTGGCCGTATTTTTCAGAAACATAATTGATCACTTCCTGCCGCCGGTCCTTACAGAAATCGACATCGATATCCGGCATACTTATGCGGTCCGGATTCAGGAATCTCTCGAACAGGAGATTATATTTGATTGGGTCCAACTCGGTTATTTTCAGGCAGAATGCAACGAGGCTTCCTGCTGCCGACCCTCTGCCGGGTCCAACAGGAATGCCCTTGCTCTTAGCATAATTTATAAAATCCCAAACAATTAGAAAATAGGATGAAAATCCCATCTTCTTAATAACTTCAAGTTCAAGCGTCAGTCTGTCGAGATATGCCTTTGAAGGTGCTGAATTGAACCTTTCATTTAGGCCCTGCTTGGCAAGCCTTTCCAGATATACCGACGGCCGCATTCCATCCGGCGGCGTATATCGAGGCAGAAGAGACTTGCCGAGTTCAAACTCAACATTGCACCTTTCTGCTATCACAACCGTATTCTGAATCGCCTGCGGCACATCAGGAAATGTTCTCTTCATTTCGTCCGGCGATTTGAAGTATAGTTCGTCAGTTGTAAATCGCATCCTTTTTTCGTCCTTGAACGTCTTGCCGGTCTGTATGCACAAAAGAATGTCATGCGCGCGGGCGTCATCTTTTCTCAAATAATGGCAGTCATTAGTAGCTACAACCGGAATATGCAGTTCAGTCGCCAGATCGATCAATTTACGGTTAACCTCTTCCTGTTCGACCATACCATTGGATTGTATTTCGAAATAGTAATTATCAGGACCGAAGAGATGCTTATAATGAAGCGCGACCTCCCTAGCCTTATCGATGTTGCCGATCTGTAAATAATACGGCACCTCTCCTTTTAGGCATGCAGAAAGGGCGATCAGTCCGCCGCTGTATTGTTCAAGAAGGTCCTTATCTATGCGCGGCTTGTAGTAAAAGCCTTCAAGATAAGCCTTGGCCACCATCGCAGCCAAGTTTCTATAACCATCGATATTTCGTGCAAGCAGAATTAAGTGAAATGCTGCTTCCTCTGCGAGATTGTCAATGTTTGTCTTCATCCGGTCGAGCCTGCTATGCGGAGCGACATATACCTCGCAGCCTATGATCGGCTTAATTCCTTTCTTGCGCGCCTTGGAATAAAAATCGATCGCGCCGAAAAGATTTCCATGGTCAGTAATTGCAACGGCAGGCATCTTATAGAGCGCTGCCTGCTCTATAAGCTCTTCAATCTTGATAGCACCGTCAAGGAGGCTGTATTCGGTGTGCAGATGGAGGGGTACAAAGTCCACGTGCTGCATAAAAAATATTACCTTCTTAACCCTTTCTTAGTCAATGAAAAACGGTAGGGAATTCGGGCGAACATTTACAGGATATCGAAAGGCAACCCGGTTAATTCCCATAGCCATCTGTCTCAACAGCGACAAGCTTTCCGTTTTCGAATGTCAGGACGGTAATCAATGAGCTGGGACCGCGGTCATACGTCCACTCTTCTATATTTACGTATTCCTCTACCAAAAAAGGTTCCCTGTATCTTTCGCGCTCACCCTGTCCTGGGGGAGGGAAGAGATCACGGTAAAGATCGCGCTTGATCCTCTTTTCGCGGCGGACATCCTTGTCGCTCGGTTTTCCACATTTCGCAAGAACTTGATACTTTGAATCACCGACCGCAACGACATTCAATCCGCATCTGAACGTATCTTCGCTCGCAAAGACAGCCGTGACACTGAAAGTCATTGCCATAAATACCAGCAGGCACACCGTCACACCGATTATCCGCATCCTGCACCCCCGATCAATAATATCATTATACGCGGCATCGGTCGTCTTGCAAATCTGAATGCGGCGCCACGCTGCGACACATCGGGCAAAAGGGATAAGTTGCAAATGCAGGTATGCTCCCGTAAGATTAGAGTCATGCACGCTCTTGCCGTCGCTATCTTCATTACAACCTATGCGGGTGTAGCCATCGGACGGATTCCGGGCCTTGCTCTCGACAGAACGGGCCTTGCTCTTCTAGGAGCCATTGCTATGCTCGCAACTCGTATTCTTACCACTGAGGCGGCCGTGCTGGCTATCGATTTGCCCACTATTTTGCTGCTTTATTCGCTCATGGTTCTTTCGTCTCAGTTCAAGCTCGGAGGCTTTTATACCTGGATTGCGATGAGAATCACCCGCTACATGGAGCGGCCCTTGATGTTCCTCCTTATCTTGATGGCGGTCAGCGCATCTCTTTCAGCGGTTTTCGTAAATGATATCGTATGCCTTGCTTTCACCCCTGTCTTAACCGTTTCTCTGCTGCGAGCCGGGTTGAACGGTGCCGTTTCTGGTCGGCCTTGCCGTCTCAAGCAACATAGGTTCTGCAGCAACTATTATGGGCAATCCCCAAAATATGCTCATAGGCCAGCTCGGCAAACTGCATTTCGCTCGTTTCCTGTTGTGGTGCGGTCCGCCAACCCTCATCTCCCTAGCCGGATCATTTGCCATAATTGCACTGAGGCATAAAGGCAGACTCATGACAGGTCGTCCCATCAAAACGGAGACAGTTGGCGACTGGCCTGAATTCGACAAGCATCAAAGCATAAAGGGGTTGATCGCAATGTTTTTTCTGCTGACAGCATTTTTCACGCCTGTCCCGCGAGAAATCAGCGGCATGGTCATCGCAGGTCTCATACTATGCAGCAGGCGCATGCATACAAGATCTGTCCTAGGGCATGTTGACTGACATCTCATAACGCTATTCTGCGCCCTCTTCATCCTGATAAAAGGCGTCGAGACCGCCAATTTGCCCGCTTTTTTGGTCGGAGTACTCAGCGAGTACGGCGTCGACCTTCGGAATTTAAATACTCTTACAGGGGTATCCGTTCTTCTCAGCAACCTGGTCAGCAATGTCCCGGCAACCATGCTGCTCACGAATTTTCTTGATCCATCCGTCCATAATCAATGGTACGTTCTGGCCCTCTCCAGCACCTTTGCCGGCAATCTTTAACCATCGAAAGCATCGCCAATCTGATCACCTTTGAATCGGCAAGTGAGCAGGGCGTCGTCATTGGGTTCAAAGAGCATGCAACAACCGGGGTCCCTGTCACTGCATTTTCGATAGCGACAGTCTATGCCTGGATATGGCTGACAAGACGCCTGCTTTCATAAACACAAACCGTTCTTGTTATGCTTTAAAGTATGACAGGTCTAGTACTATGGATTACAGGCCTCCCCGGAAGCGGCAAAAGCACCATTGCCGATGCAATATCCGCCGTGCGGCCCGATTTCGTTTTGCTCCGCATGGACGAGTTAAGGAAAGTGGTTACACCCAACCCAACCTATTCCGAAGCCGAAAGAGATTTGGTGTATCGTTCCATAGTTTACCAGGCACAAATACTTTCCAGCCTGGGCCATAACGTGATAATCGATGCAACTGGAAACCTAAGGCGGTGGCGCGACTTTGCGAGAGAGGTCATCCCGCGCTATGTCGAAGTCTACTTAAAATGTTCACTTGACGCCTGCCGGATGCGCGAAGAGGCTAGGAAAGAGTTTCATGGCGCGCCCAGCGCTATCTACAAAAAAGGCAAAGAAGGCTGGCTTGTCCCGGGCCTGACCGTTCCTTATGAAGAACCGTTGAATCCTGAGATTACGATCGATACCGAAAAGATGTCCTCAGTCGACGCCCTATCGTTAATCCTTGATTTGATAGAGCAGAAATAAGTTTTTGCCAGTCATTGACAAGGGCTTTATAAATTCCTATCCTGTTACCTAAGATTGTCTATCGTGCCGATAAAGGAGAAGATTATATGAAAAGAATACTATCTGTTTTGTCTATTGTTCTGTCTATGATCGTATGGGCGACTGTTGTAGGAGCAACTCCCATCACGCTGGATACAACATTAACCCCTGTATCGGGCACTGGCTCAACCGCAACAGGCACTTTCACCGGCACCTTCGATACTGTAACTGATACTTTGGCGTTCTCGATGACCTGGACAGGTCTGACCACCAACCTGAGCAATGCGCACATTCACCTAGCCCCGACTCCGGGGGCAAACGGGCCTGTGCTGATTCCATTCTTTGCGCCGGGAGGTGTTGAGACTATCACGCCGACGCCACCAGCACTGCCTTTGGGAACCAGCGGCACCCTGACAGAAAGTATTGCAATAACTGACGCCGCGACACTTAGTGAATTTCTGACTGGTCTATCGGCAGGGACCCTGTATGTGAACTTGCACACAGTGCTTTTCCCCGGAGGAGAGATCCGCGGCGATTTTTCTCCTGTTGCGTCGACCGTGCCAGAGCCCGGCACCTTGATATTGATTGCCGGCGGAATCGCTGCCTGGGTTGGGGCATATAGGCTCAGAAAACTTTCCTGAACTGGCAAGCGCGGTCATAGTTAATAAGGGTTGCCTCCTTGCCCTTGACGCGGCTGCTTCAGACAGCAATATATGTGATGCACGGGCAAAATTCGCAGCCTTGAGAGATCGAAAATTTAACTTGACAACCGCCCGAAAGTGCGGTATAAATTAATCAGAGAGAGCACTCACCAAGTGGTGGTCTTGCTCCTCCGGAAACTCAGCGCAGTTGTAAGTTTCAGAAGACGTAAACTTAAGACGCAGAGAGTCTCAAGTAGCATGTCTCAAGAAGTTGCAAACCGCTGAGTGGAAAGAGAGAAGCAAGCACCACTTTTTTATGTCTTCTCACCCATTAGCATGCCTTCCCTGCGAACTGCCTTGTATTTCAGCCTCATTTTTGTCCTGTGGTATAATTCCGTTACGCAAATCATTAAGGAGCTATTTGATGAATAACTGTCCGTGTGGTTCAAACATTGATTTTGAAAAATGCTGCAGCCCAATCATTAAAGGCGACCAGGCCGCCCTTACAGCCGAGCAGCTTATGCGAGCTCGCTATAGTGCATATGTTACGAAAAATCTGCATTATGTACTAACTTCCCTGCACCCTGAGGCGAGATCTGATTATGATGAGAAGAGCACGCGCTCCTGGGCAGAGGGTGCAAAATGGCACAAACTCGAAATTATAGAGACATCCGGCGGCGGAGCTGAAGATACAGATGGCAAAGTTGAGTTCAAAGTCTACTATTCTGAAGATGGCATCGAAAAAGAACATCATGAATTGTCTGAGTTCAAGAAGGAAGATGGTATCTGGTATTTTATGAGCGGCAAGATGGTTCCACCAAAGCAGTTTATCCGGCAATCACCTAAGGTGGGCCGAAACGATCCATGCATATGCGGTAGTGGTAAGAAGTATAAAAAGTGTTGCGGCATTTAACGGGAGTGCATTATGGACAAGTTCTTTCTATTGGCCGACGATTGCATATTTGTCATTATTGATGTTCAGGATCGCCTGGCGGCTGTCATGCAGGCTCGCGACCAAGTCGTTGGAAACTGCCTTCACTTAATAGAACTTGCCAAGCTGTATAATATACCGGTTATTGTTACGGAGCAATATCCCAAAGGTCTTGGCCGCACGGTTGAACCTATCAGAAACGCATCGCCGTCTCTTGAACTGATCGAGAAATTAAGCTTCAGCTGTTGCAGTCAGCCGGACTTTATGAGGAGTATGCACAAGTTAGCTCGAAATACAATAATTTTAGCTGGAATGGAGACGCATGTATGCGTTCTTCAAACATGTCTCGATCTCTTGAAACAAAAATACAATGTGCACTTGGTCAGTGATGCCGTGTGCTCCCGAACTAAGGATAACCGGGAAACAGGGATCGGGCTGATGCATGATGCCGGAGCTGTTGTTACTTGTACTGAAACTGTACTGTTCCAGATTCTGAAGGTCGCCGGCAGCGAAGAATTTAAATCAATATCAAAGAGAATAAAATAAGCTTTATTATTTGCCGGACTATGCTGAAATGCATTTTACGAATTTGTCGATGTCAAACTCCAGATTGACTAATTCGTTAGCGCGATCGATCTTTCCTTTTTCGCGGATCATCGTATGCCCCATTATACGTTCGATTTTATCGACCGTTGTAAATGTGTCTGTCTCAACAGATATTATTGGGATGCCTTTCGATCGAGCCTTGCCAATTACAACATCACTTGTATTCAGCCCTCCGGTCAATATGATGCATTTTGTTGAAGTCTCCATTGAAACCAACTGAATGTCAGTCCTGTGAGCACCTGTAATTACAGCCTTGTTGGCGATACGTCTGAAATAATTGAGCGCCGAATCTACATCCATTGCTCCTATCGAAAAATTTTCCACAAAGTCGCCAAGGCAGTTGTGGCAGCAAAGAACCTTGCCGTTAAGGGCCTCCACAAGATGTTGGACTGTTACAGCTTCCAGCAGCTTGTCTTTGCGGAATATGCCATAAATCGGTACGCCAAACCTCTCTATAAATGGCTTTACATCTTGCGTAACATGATTGATTATGTTTTCAGGCACCTTATTGAATACACCACCGCAAAACTGCATCCCAAACAGTTTGTGTGCACCAAGAATGGTATCGATTGAAATATCGCCCCTCCATGGTTCGATTACCACAACCTTCGTGTTCAATTCATGCGCAAGAGTGAGAGAATCCATATTCAGCGAAGCGCCCTCGAAGATATCTGCACCACCGTGGATCAAAACATAATCCCTGTCTTTAAGATTGTTGATGCCAGTCATGACCTTTTTCCGCTCGTCTTTTATGTCGCCTTCAAGAATACGGTTTTGTGTTTCATAACTTATGACGAATGGAGATATTATATCGAGCGGATCATCCAGCCCAAGCGCATCTCCTATAAACAGTGCGTCGGCATCATACACATGGTGCACTTTCTTTACGGGAGCGGTGCCGAGTGGTTTTATATATCCGACACTGTAGCCCAGATGCATTAGCTGCCTCGCAAGACCTATGATGAAGAAAACCTTGCCGGCCTTAGGCCTGTTCGATGCGATCAATACAGGGACCATCAATTTTCTCCTCGCGAATGTTTACTGCTGACCCGGCTATGCGCGGGGTTCTAAAACAATGCGCGAATCAAGTGCGAAAACACCTTTTTGCATCACCTTAATAGGATTGACCTCTATCTCTCTGATTATAGGAAAATCCTCGACAAGAGTCGATATTTTCATGATAGCATCAACCAGAGGATTCAAATCCGCAGAATATGCGGCGGAGGCACTACTCAAAAATGGCGCATGACTACTAAGCTCAGCAACCATATCCTGTGCTTCTCCGCGCGAAACGGGCGCAATCCTGCACGCCACTGCGTTCGACTGCTCAGTAAGTGAACCACTTTGACGCAAGACAATAATATGTCCAAAAGTCTTGTCATGATTAACGCTTAATATAAGCTCGTCGCCCTCTTCTATCATTCGGCAGACATTGACTCCTGCTATATAAGCTTCCGGCATAAATCTTTTTACATTAGCTGTGATCTCCGTGAAGGCTTCCGCAGCACTGTCTGCAGACTCTATTTTTAGCTGAACACCGCCCACATCAGTCTTGCATCTGATATCCGGCGAAGCAATTTTCATTACTACAGGATAACCCAGTCTTTGGCTTATTGCAGCCGCATCCCTCGATGTTCTTGCAAGCCCATATTCCGGGAAAGAAAAACCATAATTTGTCAGAATAGGCATAGCAGACTCGATTTCAAACTCGCTAATGCCCGTTGCTAACAGTGAATCAATCTCCATCTGCACCGCCTTCCTGCTCTCATGAGAAGCAATATAACTCTCGTTATCTCTTTTCTTCTTCCTCCTGGCAATAGTATATTCACAAAGCGTCCTGTAAGCTGCCACAGCCACCTCAGGATATGCAAAAGACGGCACACCGCTTGCTCGCATCCGCTCTATTGCAGGACGCACTTTCTTACCACCTATGAAAGCGGTAATAATAGGTTTGTCCGTTTTAGCCGCCATATTAATTATGATTTCTGCAGTATTGTCTATATCGGTCATTGCCTGGGGTGTAAGCAGTACCAGGATGCCATCAACATTTTCGTCCGTTATAGCTGCATCAAGTACAGCGGCATATCTTTCCGATGTGGCGTCACAAATAATATCGATCGGATTGTAAAGCGAAGCTATCGATGGAAGCCGCGCTGCAACCGCATTGATGGATGTTCTTGTCATCGGCACTAAGGCCACTCCAAGTTTATCTGCGGCATCAGCTGCCAAGATGCCAGGCCCTCCCGCGTTTGTAATTATCAGAAGTCTATCCCCAGCAGGCAACTTTCCACTGGCAAATATCAGCGCAAGGTCAAATAAATCCTGGATGCCTTCAGCTCTTATTATGCCGGTCTGCTTGAATGCCGCTGCAAACGCCGTGTCTGAACCGGCAAGGGCGCCGGTGTGTGATGAAGCGGCACGCGCACCAGATAAAGTGCCTCCAGATTTCAGAAAAATAATCGGTTTCATCTGAGCGGATTTTCTAGCAACTTCCATAAACCGTCTGCCGTCAACAACATCCTCAACATAGCCCAATATGACATCCGTCTCCGGATCATTGACAAAATATTCTAAAAAGTCCGTTTCATTAAGATCAGATTTATTGCCAAGACTTACCACCTTGGAAAAACCGAATTTGTGGTCCAGTGCCCAGTCCATAATTGCAACGCCGAGAGCGCCGGACTGAGAAAAGAAGGCAGTTCTGCCTTTAATAGCCTCTCCGCCGAAGGCTGCATTCATATTGTTTGCAGTATTGATTACGCCCAGGCAATTTGGTCCAAGGATTCTTATGCCGTATTCGCTGGCTAGCTTGGACAATTCCTGCTCAAGAAGGAGCCCGCCATGCCCTGTCTCCCTGAACCCCGCACTGATCACAACAGCAGCTTTTATCTTTGCCGAACCGCAATCCCTTATCACTTCAGGCAATGATGCCGCTGGAACGCATATTACTACAAGGTCAACTTGTTGCCCGATTGAAGATAATGAAGGATAGGCCTTAAGTCCGAGGATCTCGGATGCTTGCCGGTTAACCGGATATATACCGCCGCGGTAAGCAGAGTTGATAAGATTGTTGAGAACGGCATAGCCAACCTTCTTGGCATTGCACGATGCTCCAATGACTGCAATCGTTCTAGGATTGAAAAAATCGTTGAGCATCAATACCCCCGGCTAGGCCGTTCTCACGGACCCCAAATCATTTACTGCCAGTTGAGATTTTCCGGCTGCCCCAATGGAGGTGCCGTATTTTCCTGGTCCTGCAGCAACCTAGCCCAGTTTTCATCAACCTGCGCCTGGGCTGCGATTAGCATCCATTCGTTTTCCGAGGTGAACATATGTTTAAATCGACCTTGCGGCTTTAAAAATCTCATAAGATCTTTTTTGTCTTTTGGAGTAAACGTGACCTTTGTAATCCCATCTTCTATTTCATAAAGCGGCCAGTAGCATGTTTCCACAGCCAGCCTCGAAAGCCTTATTGCATCATTTGTCTGCGACCTCCAGCCACGATTGCAGGGTGCTATTATGTTAAGAAACTTCGGCCCTTTTATGTCTAAAGCTTTCCTTACTTTCTTCATTAGATCAGGCCAATGGCTGGGTGACGCCTGCGCAACATAAGGAATACCATGCGCTGCCATGATCCTTGTCAAGTCCTTTCTCTGCTGTAGCTTTCCCGGGATTTCAGTGCCGGCAGGGCATGTGGTTGTATCGGCGCCAAAGGGAGTTGCTGATGAACGCTGTATCCCGGTATTCATATATGCTCCGTTGTCATAACATATATAAATCATATCGTGGCCGCGCTCCATTGCGCCTGAGAGGCTCTGAAACCCGATATCATATGTGCCGCCGTCGCCGCCAAAGGCTATGAATTTGATCCTTTCTTTGATCTTGCCCTGCTTCTTAAGTGACCGGTACATAGTTTCGATACCCGATATCGTTGCCGCAGCATTTGCAAATGCGCTGTGTATCCAGGGAATTTTCCATGCAGTGTATTCTGATATGCAGGATGAAACCTCAAGACAGCCGGTCGCATTCGCCGCAATAACAGGGTATTGTGCGGCAAGTAGTACCATCTTGACAACAATCGGTGCACCGCATCCGGAGCACAGGCGATGTCCGGGTGAAAACAACTCTTCCTTTTTCGACAGTTCTTTTAAACTTAACGATGTAGGCATATTACTCCCTCACCCCTATGTATTCTTTCGCAGAGTTTATTTTGCCGTCCTTAGCAATCTGAACGAGCTCTTTTAGAACATTTTCAGCATGCACGGGCATATAATCGCGCCCTCCGAGCCCAAAAATCTTGTTTATAATCAGCGGCCTTTCTGCGGATTGATACATCGCCGCAGCAATATCCAGATAGAGTGGCCCGTGAGAACCTCCAAAGCAATCTGCTCGGTCAAGTACAGCCACCGCCTTAACATGCTTAAGGGCCTCGCGGATTTCAGCATACGGAAATGGCCTGAAAAGACGGGGCTTAAGTACACCGGCTTTTACTCCATTTTCACGGAACTGGTCGACCACTTCCTTTGTAGTTCCTGCTGCTGAACTCATAACGACAATTGCCACTTCAGCATCATCCAATTTGTATTTCTCAAGCAGCCCGTAGCTCCTGCCTGAAATCTTCTCAAATTCCTTTGCCACCTCGAGAACGGCCTTGGGGACTCCGCTCATCACATGCTCATGAGCCTTGCGATATTCCATATACATGTCAGTCAGTATAAGAGGCCCATAACTGACAGGATGTTTAATATCAAGCATAGGACTCACCGCTTTATATTCGCCAATAAACTTTGAGGCAGTTTCATCGTCTATCCATTCCATAGTTTGAATAGAGTGACTCGTAATAAAGCCGTCCATGCCGACCATCACCGGTAGCCTCACGTCCATATGTTCGGCGATCCTGAAAGCCTGGAGCATGTTGTCAAAGGCTTCCTGAGCGTTTTCGGAAAACAGCTGGATCCAGCCGCAGTCACGCGCTCCCATTGCATCGGAATGATCGCCATGAATATTTATTGGTGCGGACAAAGCCCTGTTTGCAACTCCCATTACTATGGGAAGCCTGAGACCGGATGCAATAAAGAGCATTTCCCACATGAACGCAAGCCCTTGGGAAGAAGTAGCAGTCGCCACCCGACCTCCAGCAGCAGCAGCCCCAATGCAAGCGCTCATGGCGCTGTGCTCGCTTTCAGCAAGCACCATTTCTGTATTGACCTGGCCATTTGACACAAAGGACGTAAACCGCTGCATTATTTCGGTCGCCGGTGTTATTGGATATGCGCCGCACACATCAGGATTAGCGATGCGCATGGCGTTAGCAACTGCCTCATTGCCGGTAGCCGCAATCTTTCTATGCATTACTTGCCCTCCTCTTCCATAACTATCGCTTTGTTGCCTTTCTTGCCTGGGCATTCGAGGGCACAAAGGCCACATCCTTTGCAATAATCATAATCAAACTCTCCCCGCTTGCTGTCTTTTACCTTAATAGCCATGTCCGGGCAGTATATCCAGCACAGAAGGCACTGTATGCAATTTTCCGGTATCCATCTCGGCCTGAAGGCACGCCACGAACCGGTTTTGAATTTGCGCGAACTGCCCGGTTCCGTGATAACTGCACCAGGCGTGACTTCTTTCCATGTCTTCATCCTTCTACTACCTCCTCATACCCTCGCCGTGTAGCATCGAGATTCCCCTCGATAATCTTGCGGGAAAACTTCTTGCCGAAGCTTTTTTCAACATCTTTCAATGCTGCATCAAGGCTGATCAGTCCGGACACTTTAGACAGTGCGCCGACCAATGTCGCATTTGGCAGGGGGCGACCGATTGTCTCCACTGCAATCTTGGTCGCATCAACGGTATACACCTTTTGACCCGGTTTTGCGTTCAGCTTGCTTCGCACTTCTTTCGCGCTTTTCGAGCTGTTAACAATATATACCGCATCTTCATCTGTGCCTTCCTGAATATTGACGTTATCGATAAGTGTAGCATCGACAATAACAACAATATCCGGCTTCGTAACAGGACAGTGCAAGCGGAGTTCCCTGTCGCTGATCCTGGTAAAGGCGCGAAGCGGTGCACCCGCTCTTTCCGGTCCATACTCCGGGAAGGCTTGAACATAGCGGCCTCCGCTCAGGCAGGCATCAGCAAATACCTTAGCCGCCGTTACTGTTCCCTGGCCCCCTCTTCCATGCCAGCGAATCTCTATACTTTCAGCCATTTTTCCACCTCGCTAATTATTTTGCCAGTTATAGAATTCTGCTTCTCAATTAATACGAAGTTCATTGTCTTCCCGTCAATAGCTGACTGGAAATCCCAAATCGTCAAGAATGCTTCACTGAAAATACTGAATAAAAAGACAGCCCAGTTCATTCGGAAATAGGCCGCTTTACTCTACTGGACATTCGCTTAATCAATCGGTAATTTTAATTTTAACAAATTCAACGCCTTAATCGCTAGACCTTGCTTGTTTCAGATAAAATAATGTTGCTACAATATTGTCACAATACATTTTTCGATTATAAAGCTGCCATTCGGCTTAATTAGTAATCAATTATATTAAAATGATACAATAATTCGCTTATGGGAAAAATCATAGTTATAGCAAACCAAAAAGGCGGCGTAGGCAAGACTACAACTGCTGTTAATCTATCGGCATCTCTGGCGCTGGCCGACAAGGAAGTTTTGGCTATAGACACCGACCCTCAAGGCAATCTTTCGAGCGGTCTCGGTATAAATCGCAGCGAAGTCGGTCAAAGTCTTTATGATGTTTACACCGGCAGAATAAGCCTGGCTGATGCTATCTCCAAGACGCGTATTCCGCATCTGCACATTGTACCTTCGACGATTGACCTGCTTGCTGTAGAAATCGAGCTGGTTAGCAAGGATGACCGGGAAAAATTGCTGCTAAATGCATTGTCTCAAATCAGAGACAAATATCAGTTTATCTTCATTGACTGTCCGCCATCTCTAGGACTCCTGACACTTAACGGACTGGTTGCAGCAGATTCCATCATCGTGCCTGTTCAGTGTGAGTATTATTCCTTAGAAGGGCTCAGCCTGCTGACACGTACTTTGAAGCTTGTAAGATCTTCATTTAATCAGGCCCTTGAGATCGAGGGGATATTGCTGACCATGTTCGATCCTCGCAATACTTTGTCGTATCAGGTAGCTGAAGAAGTAAAAAAGCATTTCGGTGAGAAGGTATACAAGACACAGATCCCGCGCAACGTTACACTTGGCGAAGCACCGAGCCATGGCAAACCGGCGATCTTATATGATGCTAGATCAAAAGGCGCTCAAAGCTATGTTGCGCTAGCAAAGGAGATTCTGCATGAAGGCAGCCCTCGGTAAGGGTCTTGACGCTTTGCTTCCGGATAGAGGAAGCGAGATCATAGAGATCGAGATAGGCAATATCGTTCCCAACAAACACCAGCCGAGAAAAATATTCAGGGACGACGCCCTTAAAGAACTTGCCACTTCGATAAAAGAAAAGGGTGTTCTACAACCTATAATTGTATCAAGACTGGGCGACGGTACTTTCCGGCTTATCGCGGGCGAGCGCAGATGGAGGGCATCTAAACAAGCCGGGCTGAAAAAGGTGCCGTCTCTTGTCAAAGACGTATCATCACAGGACGCGATCGAGATAGCATTGATAGAGAACATTCAGCGAGAAGAGCTTAATGCAATTGAAACAGCAGATGCCTTCCACAGCCTGATGCAAGACTTCAATCTAACTCAGGAAGCTCTTGCAGAGCGTGTAGGCAAGGATAGGGCGACCGTAGCAAACTACTTACGCATCCGCAAGCTTCCGCTGGAAATCAAGTCCCTTATTAACGATGGAAGCCTGTCGGTAGGCCACGCCAAAGCCATCCTATCGATAGAAAACACGCAAAACCAGATTGCTGCTGCCGAGAAGATCGCAAAGGAAGGATTCAGTGTTAGAGCAGCCGAAGCCCTCTGTGCCGAAATCAACAGTAAGTCCGGTGAACGGCAATCTGCTGTTGCTCGAAAAGACCGTAAGAAGCTGCCGGAGGTTGCGGAGCTGGAAAATAAATTAATTAGAGCCTTGGGTACCAAAGTCAGGCTTCATCACAGAGGAAAGAAAGGTAGAATCGAAATCGAGTACTACTCTTTGGACGAGCTTGACCGGCTTCTGGAGCTTTTGCTCGACAAGTGATCAATTAAGTCGGCAACCTTTGCTGCCCACACTTCATACCCCATCGGGCTGACATGGACACCGTCCTCAAGGAGATATTCACGGCGAGCGCTTCCATCGGCCTCAATAAACAAAGAATAAACATCAAGAAACGCCAGCTTCATGGATTTTGCTATGGCTGTCAGCTCCTTGTTGATCTCCTCTATTTTCTTATTGTCTGCCCACATGTTTACCGGCAGTATGCTCTGTATAATGATAGTGGTAGAAGGAAATGCCGTCTTCATATTCCTGAGCAGCCTTTTGTAATCCTCTAATATGTCAAAATCTTCCATAGTAAGATTATTGATACCGGTCATTACAAACAGCAGGTCAGGAGCTGATGCTCTGCTGATTATACGCCTTACACGCGCTGAAAGGCCCTGAACAGTCTCTCCGGATAGGCCGAGATTCAGAACCTGATGTACAGAAAACCGCGCCTGCCAGTCGTAATATTCGGTGAGCGAGTCTCCGATAAATATTATGTTTAATGCTTCATCCAAATTAAAAATACCTCCCTCGCCATTATAATATACAAACAAAAGGCAGGATTTCTACTTTCCGACCTCGTGCTGCCTTAGGTGATCGCGCTACTGAAACAGTTCCCGCTTTTCCCTAAGGGCCGCCCCGACAAAAGCGCTGAAAAGAGGATGAGGCTCTATGGGCCTGGATTTGAATTCAGGATGGAACTGACAGCCAAGAAACCATGGATGGTTGCGAAGTTCTATAATTTCAACAAGCTCGTGATCCGGGGAGAGTCCGCTGACTATCAATCCTTTGGAAATAAGCAGATCCCTGTACTTATTATTGAATTCATATCGATGGCGGTGTCTTTCCGAAATATCATGTGCACCGTATGCAATATAGGCATGCGTTCCTTCAACCAGGACAGCCGGATACGCGCCTAGCCTCATAGTGCCGCCCATCTGAGAATCGGCTGTCCGCTCTTCAATTTTACCGGAGCGGTGGTTGTACCAGCGCTCCATGAGATAAATCAGCGGGTCTTTCACATTTATGTCAAACTCTGTGCTGTTAGCAGCCAATCCGCAGACATTGCGCCCGAACTCAATAACTGCAAGTTGCATTCCTAAGCAGATGCCAAAATAAGGTATTCTTTTTTCGCGCGCATATCGGACAGCTGCTATTTTACCTTCTATGCCCCGGCTGCCAAACCCTCCGGGGACCAGGATACCGTCAACCTCGGACAGATATCTATCTACACCGTTAGCTTCGATGTCTTCGGAATCTATCCACTTCAAATTGACACGCGCGTTGTTTGCAATGCCTCCGTGTATAAGAGCTTCCTCCAGACTTTTATATGAGTCCTTAAGGTTCACGTACTTGCCGACTATTGCGATCGTACAATTATGCTTAGGATTCTTGATCCTTTCTACAACTTGCCTCCATACAGCCATGTCGGCTTCTTTAAGCTGCAGACCAAGCTTTTTCTCAACTAATTTGTCCAAGCCCTCAGCCATAAATGACAAAGGTACTTCATATACTGTGCTGACATCCATAGCAGCGATAACAGCGTCCGGGTCAAGATTGCAATGAATTGCAATCTTTCTCTTCATATCCACTGGTATTGGCCTGTCAGTCCTGCAAAGCAATAAATCCGGCTGGATACCTATCTCCCTCAATTCATTCACACTGTGTTGAGTCGGCTTTGTCTTAAGCTCACCGGCCGTCTTGATATAAGGCACTAAAGTTAGATGCACATAAAGAACATTCTCTTTGCCTACATGATAGCGGAATTGTCTGATAGCTTCCAGAAAGGGCAGGCTCTCGATATCGCCAACAGTTCCGCCTATCTCCACGATATTAATATCGTACTCTTCGGAGGCGGCAGATTTTATCGCCTCCTTAATCTCATCAGTTATGTGAGGGACGACTTGTACTGTATCTCCCAGGTAGTCACCTCTGCGCTCCTTTGTTATAACATTGAAATATATCCTTCCGGTAGTATAATTATTTACAACCGACGCACGCAAGTGAGTGAACCGTTCGTAGTGACCAAGGTCAAGATCCGTTTCGCAGCCGTCATCGGTCACAAAAACTTCACCGTGCTCAAACGGGCTAAGCGTGCCGGGATCGACATTGATATACGGATCCAGTTTCTGGACTGTAACCCTCAGTCCTTTTGCCTCTAGCAGTGCGCCAATTGCCGCGGCGGCAATCCCCTTTCCTAACGCTGAGACCACTCCTCCGGTTATGAAGATATACTTAGGCATTTTTCCACCTTTGTCAGATCCATCGGCGTATCAACACCAACGGTTTCATATAATGTTTCCCCAACTTTTATTGTCATTGCGTTTTCAAGGGCTCTCAGCTGCTCCAATTTTTCAAGCTCTTCGAGTCTGGATGGCGCGAGGCTTGTAAACATTGCCAAAGCCTTTTTTCTGAATGTATATATGCCGATATGCTTGAACATACGCAACTCTGTATTTCTATTACCCAAAGACTTCATCCCACGTGATCCGAAAAGCTCTCTGTGGTAAGGTATCGGTGAACGAGAAAAGTAAAGAGCAAAGCCTTCACTGTTGAAAACAGCCTTTACGACATTTGGGTCGCTGATTTCTGAATCATCCTCTATACGCTTAACTAAAGTTCCGATATCCGCCCTTGCATCTTCCATTAACGAGATCACTTGGTCTATCATCTGCGGCTTGATCATAGGCTCGTCACCCTGAACATTAACTATAATATCCACCGGGTAGCCTTCGCTGCTGATCATGTTTGCAGCTTCCGCAATCCTGTCAGTCCCTGAAGCATGAGTCTCAGACGTCATCAAAGCTTTTCCTCCGAAGTTATGCACCGCATCAAATATCTCCTTACTGTCAGTCGCCACGAATACATCATCTACCAACCTGGCAGCTTTTGAGCGTTCGTACACATGTTGAACCATCGGCTTGTTTTTCAGTAGGGAGAGGGGTTTTCCAGGGAAGCGTGTTGATTGATATCGAGACGGTATAATAACAATAGCGGACATAACTTTTTCTATGATAACATAAACGGTTATGTCAAACTACAGATCGTGGGCAAACTAATGAAATTGTTGAATCGTATTAATTATTTATACCTTAGCGCAATGTTCGCCGGAGGACTGCTGGTCCTTTCATTCCCATCTTTTGATATTTATCCGCTTGCATGGATAGCGTTCGCTCCGTTATTAGCGATGCTGTACGACAAACCTAAAGGGGTAGCCTTCAAGGCCGGCACGCTTCTCGGCCTTGTCTATTTTTTTGGGACTATCTATTGGATCTATTACTCCATTAATCATTATGGCGCCATTGCATTTCTCCCAAGTTTGGCTATTGTCCTTGTGCTTAGCTTTTACCTTAGCCTTTATCCGGCTTTCTTTTGTTTGCTGTATTCTGTAATTATCAAGAAAACGGATTGGCCGTCGTTGATAGTTGCTCCTGCCCTTTGGACATCATTAGAGTTCATTCGCTCCTATGCTTTTACCGGCTTCCCTTGGTCAAGCCTCGGATACAGCCAGTACTTGTTCACATATTTCATCCAAAGCGCCGATATTATAGGCGTCTACGGCGTTTCTTTCCTGATAGTTTCCATTAACGGTGCGATTGCGGATTTAGTTATTCTGAAAAAACGTTCGCTGGCAAGACCTCTTCATACACGCTTATTCACCTATGCAGGCTGGTCAGTGCTTTGTCTCATAATCATCGTTAATTTTGCGTATGGGTATTATAAGGTTCATCAGCATCGGCCAGGATCACACATCAGCGTTGCTGTCGTGCAAGGCAATATCGAACAGGACATCAAATGGGATATGGCTTATCAGAATAGTGTATTAGATATTTATCGCGGGCTGACGTTAGAAGCTGCCAGTCATGCATACGGCGGCGCAAGCCCTGATCTGATTGTTTGGCCTGAAACCGCGATTCCATTTTATTTCGGAACAGACAACACCCATACGGAACAGTTACTTGATTTCCAGCGAACTCTCGACTCCTACCTGCTCTTCGGTAGTGTGCTTAAGAAAAAAGACGCAAAAGAAGCATACACCAACAGCACTGTGCTTCTTACGAAAGATGGAACGCTTTCATATATTTATGATAAAATTCATATGGTTCCATTTGGCGAGTATGTTCCATTTAAGAGCATTTTATTCTTCATAGACAAGCTGGCCGTTGGCATCGGCGATTATATCCCCGGCGACAGTTATATAAAAGCAGTTGCACCGTTTGGCAGTTTCAGCACGCCAATATGCTATGAAATAGCTTTCCCCGGGCTCGTACGCAAATTCTATATAAAAGGCGGTGACTTTATAGTAACAGTTACAAATGACGCCTGGTTTGGTCGTACTAACGGGCCTTACCAGCATTTTAGCATGGCTGTTTTCAGGGCAATTGAGAACAGAAAACCGGTTATTAGGGCAGCTAACACTGGTATCTCGGGCTTTATCAATAGTAATGGAGAGATTGTTTCGCAGTCAGAACTGTTTACCAGAACTATCTTGAAAGCCGATATAATGACGGACACCACTAATACATCTTATACCAAATATGGCGATCTATTCTCATTCTTCTGCATAATTATATCTTTGCTGCTCATCATCAGACACGGCAGAAGCGTCCACATGTAGACGTATCACAGTACCGTAATATTTCGGAGGAAAAACCATGATTCTGCAAAATGAAATCCAGGAAGACATAAAGAAAATCAGCGAGAGACTTGATTCGTTACGAGGTTATCTTTGATGTAGAGAAACAGAAAGAAGTACTGCAAAAAATAGAGAAGGATCTCTCATCTGAAGAAGTATGGGCTTCTCCAGACATGCTAAAGGAACTTCAGAAACAAAGAGCCGACATCCTTGAAAATATAACTCCGCTCGAGTCGGCTTTAAAAAGAGTCTCATATCTCCGGGAATCAGTTGAAATACTTGACGAAGATGAAGGAGAGATATTTTATGAAGAGATCCGCAAAGATATCAGCGGATTAAAGGCATATCTCGACGATATTGAGCTGCGTCTGCTTCTTTCCGGTGAGGCTGACAAGAATAATGCAATTGTTACTATACATCCCGGTGCCGGCGGAGTAGAAAGCCAGGATTGGGCTCAGATGCTCATGCGAATGTATCTGCGGTGGGCGGAGATGCGTGGATATAAGACCGAAATGGCCGATCTGCAGATAGGTGATGAGGCTGGAATAAAAGGCGCTACGTTCACAGTTGAGGGGAAATATGCGTACGGATATTTAAAGTCTGAGGCTGGTATTCACCGTTTGGTTAGGATTTCGCCGTTTGATGCCAATAAAAGAAGGCATACATCATTTGCTGCTGTTCTCGTTTATCCGGAAATTGAAGATAATATAACCGTAGAACTGAAAGACGAAGATCTCAAGATCGACACCTTTAGGTCTTCCGGAGCAGGTGGTCAGCATGTCAACAAGGTTTCTTCGGCCGTACGCATCACGCATATTCCGACTGGGATCATAGTTGCATGTCAAAGTGAACGATCTCAGTTGAGAAACAAAGAGCTTGCAATGAAGATTGTTCGCTCTAGAATTTATGATATGACGCTGAAATCCAGAGAAAAGAAGATTGAAGGATTTATAGGCGATAAAAAAGAGATATCCTGGGGCAACCAGATACGATCATATACGTTGCAACCTTATCGTCTTGTAAAGGATCATAGAAGTAATTTAGAAGTGGGTGATGTAGATTCTGTCCTTGATGGAAAGATCGATACTTTCATAACAGCTTATTTGAAGTTATTAAGATAGATTAGTACTCGCTTCTTTATTATTATTTTAATAATAAAATATAAGTCATATTAATAGTAAGCTGGAAAGTGTTTAGAAGTCTTAATTATACAGTTATTTCAAGGTGATATATATGGAAATAACTGTATGATATTGTTTAAGGTTTGCAGGTTAATCAGTGAATAAATTGTTATAAACAAAACAATCAACATTTTATTGCCCTGTTTTTTACAGATAGGCTATAATGAGCGGGTATAAATGAGAATGGTTTTTCACAATTGTTAATTAGTTGTTAATAAATAGGCAGATACGTAATAGGAATCAACACGGTTGGGTCAATGAGCGGAAAAGAGGATTTTTGGAATAATGCCTTTTCGAAGATACACGAAAGGGTCGGTTCTAGCATTTTTGAGTTATGGTTTAAGCCAATGAAGCTATTGCATTATAAGGATAAAACAGTAACTATTGAGATTCCAAACAGATTTTTTAAGGATTGGGTCGAGGATAATTACCCTAACTTGATAGGCGAATCAATAGAAGGTGAAACAGGGCAGCAGGTTGCTGTTAAGTTTAAAATTTGCGCTAAAGAAGATGGTGCTTTAAGAAAGATAGACTCAAAAAATGAAAGCCGGCGTGCCAGACTTGCAAACAGGGGTATATACTTGAACCCAAAATATACTTTTGAGTCGTTTGTTGTGGGTTCATCCAACCAGTTTGCCCATGCAGCCGCTAAAAGAGTGTGTGAGGGACCGGGAAGCACGTATAATCCACTATTCGTATATGGCGGGGTCGGCCTCGGTAAGACTCATTTAATGAATGCAATTGGAAATGAGATAGTTGACAAATTTCAAAACAAGTCTGTTTATTATGTTTCCGCGGAGCAATTTACGAATGAAGTCATATCCTCCATCAGACATGAGAAGATGGGTGAATTCAAGGATAAATACAGAAACGCTGACATTCTTTTGGTAGACGATATTCAGTTTATTGCCGGCAAGACCGCAACTCAGGAGGAATTTTTCCATACATTCAATTCGCTTTATGCTCGCCAGAGCCAGATAGTCATTTCAAGCGACAGGGCACCGATGGATATATCTGATATAACTGATCGTTTGCGTTCAAGATTCGGCATGGGACTTATTGCGGATATCCAGTCTCCAGAGGTTGAAACAAAGGTTGCAATACTTTATAAAAAAGCTGAGGCAGAAAGACTTTCCCTGCCTGAGGATGTAGCTTATTTCATTGCTTCACGTGTCAAATCTAATATTAGAGAGCTTGAGGGATGTCTGATCAAGCTTGGCGCACATTCATCACTTACCGGTATTCCGATTGACATGAATCTTGCAAGAAATGTTCTAAAAGATCTTATATCAGAAGAGGATAGACCACTAAATGTTGACGGGGTAGTAAAGATAGTCGGTGATTTTTTTGGTGTGAAACCAATTGACATAAAGGGAAAGAAACGTACTAAGGAAATCGTGCACTGTCGACAAATAGCCATGTACCTGCTTAAACATTTTACACAGTTGTCTCTGAGCGACATAGGCAGATCTTTCGGAGGCAAAGACCATGCTACTGTCATTTATGCCTGCAGGCAGGTGGAAGACAAGCGGTCATCTGACGACGTTTTCAACAAGGTTATTGAAAATATAATCAGGAAAATAAAGGTCTCTTAGGTTGCCTGTAAAATATAGGCACTAGACTGGAGGAAAAATGAAGGTAAAAGTCGACAGAAACGAGCTTCTGAAAAAACTTTCCGACATTCAGAATATTGTTGAAAAGAGGAATACGATGCCTGTTCTCAATAATTTTCTGCTAACTGCCGAGAGCACGGCCTCAACAATCACTGCAACCGATCTTGAAACGGCAATGAAGGAGCCGATCGAGATGAGCGTGTTGGAAGAAGGCCGGATATGCATTCCAGCAAAAAAACTGTTTGAAATCGTCAGGGAGATGGATGGGGAAATAGTTCTAGAGTCGGCTGACAATCAATGGACAAAGGTTAAATGCGGCAAAAGCCACTTCAGACTGGCTTGCATATCACCTGACGAGTTTCCAGTCTGGCCTTCCATATCCCCGGAAGAGGCTAAGAGCGTTGAGTTAGATGCAGCAGTCCTTCTTGATGCCATAGAGAAAACAGTATATGCAGCGGGAGAATCTGACACACGGTATGTCTTAAATGGGTTGCTATTTCATCTTAAGACAGATCAGGTTATGAATGTCATAGGAACCGATGGACACCGTCTTGCACTTTCAGAGAAAGCGATCTCTGAAAAGCTTGAAGAGGAGTTGAAGATAATTATATCAAGGAAGTCTGTTGCTGAGCTGCGCAAATTTTTGGATGATGAGAAAAAAACCGTGAAGCTGACCATTGGCAAGAACCATATTCTATTTTCAGTGGGCAGCATTCAATTCCTTACGCGCCTTATCGAAGGCACTTATCCGAATTACGAACAAGTGATACCTGCTGATAATAATAAGAACCTCGGCGTAGGGCGTGAAGCGTTCAGCAAGGCACTTAAAATTGTATCTATTCTCAGCAAGGAAAGGAGCAGCGCTGTGAAGGTGGATCTTACCAAGGATAGTATGGTCATATCCACTTCGAATCCTGATCTAGGAGACGCAAAGGACGAGATACCAGTCAAGTATAGCGGCGACGAAATGACGATAGCCTTCAATGCGCGTTACCTTCTAGATGTTCTCAATGTCATGGAGGGAGAGAATATTACGCTCAAAATGAATGAAGCCCTCAGCCCGGTTCTCGTTACAGAGGACACTGGGACCGATTATAAATGTGTAGTCATGCCAATGCGACTGTAGGTTCTGACGCGCAATATTGACAAGAAAACGCTCAGCAGATACAAAAAAGAGGCGTCTAAAATTGGTTGCCTGTTTCTTTGCAGGGCATAATGAAGATTTGGCCGTAGCTAATGTTGCGCGATGGCCTTTAAGGGAGATAAATGGAAGAGAATAAGCAGGAATACATAAATGGAGAGAACGGCGACGCATACGGCGCTGATCAGATAAAAATATTAAAGGGACTATCAGCTGTCAGAGTGAGGCCGGCCATGTATATAGGATCGACCGGCATAGACGGCCTCCACCACCTGGTGTATGAAGTTGTTGACAACAGTGTAGACGAAGCCTTGGCAGGGTTCTGCACAAATATCGAGGTTGTATTACATCATGACGGAAGTTGCACGGTCATCGACAACGGCAGGGGCATCCCGACCGGGCCGCATCCGGGCGATCCTGATGGCAGGACTGCTGCCGAGATAGTCCTCACTGAGCTTCACGCGGGCGGTAAATTCGAATCCAAGGCCTATAAGATTTCCGGAGGTCTCCACGGTGTGGGCGTCTCAGTGGTAAATGCGCTCTCGGAGTGGCTTGAGGTGGAGATCAAGCAGGACGGCCAGGTATTCCAGCAGCGCTTCGAGCGTGGAAAGCCGGCCGGCGCTCTCTCTGTTGTAGGTAAGACCAGGGGCAGGGGGACCAAGATAACGTTCAAGGCCGATCCGGAAATATTCGAAGTGACCGAATTCTCTTATGATGTTCTCGCGCAGCGCCTGCGGGAGCTGGCATTCCTTAACCGTGGTCTCAAAATAACATTTATGGATGAGCGAACTGAGCAGAGCCGCGACTTTTTCTATAAGGGAGGGATTGAATCGTTCGTTGAGCACCTGAACAAGAACAAGACGCCGGTTCATCCGAAGCCGGTCTATTTTACGATGGAAAAAGACGGAATAGTCGTTGAGGTTGCTCTTCAATACAACGACGGCTATAACGAGAACATCTACACTTTTGCAAACAATATCAACACTCGCGAAGGCGGCACTCACCTTATAGGATTTAAATCTGCGCTGACAAGGACATCAAACTCTTACGCGCTGTCCAAGAGTATTATCAAAGAAGGCAAGGAGAGCATATCGGGAGAGGATATTCGCGAAGGTCTCACTGCAGTTATTAGCGTCAAACTCCCTAATCCGCAGTTCGAGGGACAAACCAAGATGAAGCTCGGAAACAGCGAGATCAAGGGTATTGTAGAGTCTATCACTAATGAATCTCTTTCAACTTATTATGAGGAAAATCCCTCAGTAGCGAGAAGAATCATAGAGAAGGCAATTCAGGCTTCACGTGCGCGTGATGCCGCGCGCAAGGCACGAGAACTGACCCGCAGGAAGGGTATTCTCGAAGACACGGGGCTTCCGGGTAAACTTGCAGACTGTTCAGAGAAAGACCCGGCAAGATCAGAGCTTTACATAGTGGAAGGTGATTCTGCTGGTGGCTCTGCTAAACAGGGAAGAGATCGTCGCACAATGGCTATCCTGCCATTGCGCGGAAAGATTCTAAATGTAGAAAAAGCGCGCTTTGACAAAATGCTTACATCTGAAGAAATTAAGACTTTGATTACTGCACTCGGCACAAGCATAGGTACGGAGGATTTCGATATCTCAAAGGCGCGCTATCATAAGATCGTCATCATGACCGACGCCGACGTGGACGGGGCTCATATCAGGACTCTGCTGCTCACATTCTTTTACCGGCAGATGCCGGAGATCATCGAGAAAGGATATTTATTTATAGCCCAGCCGCCGCTTTTCAGGGTGAAGAAGGGCAAAACGGAGAAGTACATACAGAATGAAGCAGAGCTCCTGAAGATCCTGTTCGAACTTGCGGCGGAAGACCTGACGGCTCTGGCCGTCTCGGGCGAACTTGGCGGGAAGAGCCTGATCCCGCTGCTGAAAAAACTTTCTAGTTATAGGAAGTTCATGGACTGGTTCGAAAAAAGACGCAGAGCGCCGGAAATTATTGAAGCCTTGCTGAGCTGGAATATCGGCAAGGACGCAACCAAATCTCAGGCGGAGACAGCCCAACTTCTTGAACAAATAAGCCGGCGTTTTCCGGATGCGAAGCCTGGAGAGATCGTCTTTGATGAAGAGCATGATGCTTACTCGTTTGAGGTGCGTAAACAGAACGGCAGGGTGAATATTTCATTCAATCTGCTTACGTCTCCGGAATATAAGGAAGCAGCCAATCTTTATCGCGAGATTGCAGCAATTTTAGGAGAGACGCCGTACAAGCTCAGGACAAAGGATGAAACCATAGAGGTCGCTTCGACCAAGGAGCTTCTTTCGATTGTGACTGAATCTGCGAAAAAAGGTTTGACAATACAAAGGTATAAAGGGCTCGGCGAGATGAACCCGCAGCAGCTCTGGGAAACCACTATGGATCCTGATAAACGGACGTTGCTGCAAGTTACAATTGAAGATTCAGTCGGAGCCGACGAAATTTTCTCGGTGCTCATGGGTGATCAGGTTGAGCCACGAAAGGCTTTTATCCAGAACCATGCCCTCGAGGCGAGGAACATAGATATCTAAAGAAATCGTTCGGCTAATTCGTTGGGTGCTATCGGCCTGCTGAAGAGAAACCCTTGTATCATGTCACAGCCCATTTCGCGAAGCAGTTGCAGTTGGTCGTCGGTCTCGACCCCTTCGGCAATTACGGTCATGCCCAGACTATGCGCCATAGATACTATTGCCTTGACAATGGCATGGTCTGTTGGGTTCATAGTGATTTTTTTGATAAAGGACATATCTATTTTTAGCCCATCGACATCGAAGCTGCTCAAGTAGCTCAAAGAGGAATATGCAGTGCCGAAGTCATCAATAAGAATGCGTATACCAAGCGATTTAAGAGTCCTTATGGCAGAGATTGAAAATGCCCTGTCTTGCATCAACGCGCTTTCGGTTAATTCAAACGACAACAGGTTTGGCGCTATGCCACTTTCCATAATAGTATGGCCTATTTTTTTTATAAGGTCTTTTTGTTTGAACTGAACACCTGATAGATTGACGGTGACAGGTACGAGGCGATTGCCTTTAGATTGCCAACTTTTCAGCTGGCGCAGCACTTCATTTAGCACCCAGTCGCCGGCTTCATATATCAGGCCGGTCTCCTCAAGCACATGAATGAATCGGCCGGGCAAGATGAGAGCTCCGTTTTCGGCCTTGAGCCGAATAAGCGCCTCTGCACCCCTGATCTCACCAGTTGCAATATCCCAATATGGCTGATAGTGGAGAATAAACCCGCCCAAATTTATAGCTTTAGTCAGCATCCTTTCCATGAGCTTGAACTCGAGAACCTTTTCATTCATTTGAGGGGTATAAAATCTGTATGAATTGCCGCTGTCATTACGCGCCTGCGCCTGCGACAGAGAGGCATTTCTGATCAACTCCTGAGAAGACGTTGCATCATTAGGTGAGAGTGAGATTCCAATGCTGGCGGTTATCCTTACTTCCTCGTTCCCCAGGGAAATGGAAGGGCCTATAGCTGCAAAGACTCTGTCCAGCATTGAAACTATATCCCCTTCGTCAGCTATGTCGTTAAAAATGATGCCGAAGTCATGTGTTCCGATACGGGCTACTGTATCGCCGTCACGAACAGCTGATTGCAATCTTTGAGATAGGTTTATCAGAATATTGTCAGAATACGCGTGGCCCCATGTATCGACTATCTGTCCAAAGTTGTCGATCCCGGCTATCATTATTGATACAAGCCTTCCTTTGTGTCTGGACCGCGCCAGAGCCATTTCAAGTCTGTCAACGAAAAGAGTCTTGTTGGGCATATCTGTGACCGGGTCGTAGTACGCCAGGTAGGAAAGGCGTTCTTCAAGGTGCCTTTGGTGCGTCAGGTCTTTGCCTGTGGAGACAAAAGCTCTTATAGCGCCATGCTCGTCTTTAACTGGGGATATGGTGTTGTCAAGCAAGAAAAAAGATCCATCTTTTTTCTTATTGATAAAAACGCCTCTAAATGCCTGCCCGGCAGTTATCGTATTCCATACATTCGCATAAAAGTCTTCATCGTGCTTGCCGGATTTCCAGAGGCTTGCTTTTGAGCCGAGAATCTCGCTCTTATTAAATCCTGAAAGGGTAGATACGGCTTCATTTGCAAATGTAATTACGCCATTGATATCAGTGACCAAAACCCAGTCGGAAGAAGTGTTGATAGCAGTGGCAAATTTCTGCAAATCGGCTGTCCTTTGCTTTACGATCTCATCCAGGTGCTCGTTTAGCTCTCGCAGCTCATTGTTTGAAACTTGAAGATCCCGGTAAAGCTGCCTGTTTAGCATTATGAGACGATAACGTTCATGGGCAGCTGCAATGGCAGTTTTCAGTTCATCGTCATCCCATGGCTTAAGCAAAAATCTGTAGAGCAGTCCTTCGTTTATGGCGGGCACCACAATTTTTGTTTCAGAGTGGGCGGTCATAATAATGCGGACACAATCCGGATATAATTCGGCGACTTTCCTGAGGAAGTCCATGCCGTTCATGCCTGGCATGAGGTAATCGGAGACGACAACATGAACGGTCGAGTTGTTGCGCAGGAGTTCGAGACCGGCGTCGCCAGATGTTGCAGTCAGGACATCGTAATCCATATCGTACAGCAATCGTGAAACAGCCTTCAGCACGTTGGCATCATCGTCTACCAGCAGGATTACAGTCTTAGCCGCGTAGTTATCATGTTCTTTCATTCGCCCCTCATCGGTTTCGGGCAGGTTTTCATGCAAGATACACGGACGCATATAGTATATCTATATATCGATCGTGTAATTAGATACTTTAGTCGGGATCGAAGCGAGTCAATTATAGTGAAAAATGCCACCGGTTTATGAGATAATAATACGGATAAATCATTGATTTATCTTGTCTGTAATTTAGTGCTTGTCAGTGACGTAATAGCAGGGAACGCATAAATAATGAGAGTGTTGTTCTTGTAAAACGGGTAAAAGGGGTTTGACAATAATGTCTAGAGTATCAGTGAACATAGAAGAAGAAATGAAAGTCAGCTACCTTGATTATGCGATGAGCGTAATTATAGGCAGGGCACTGCCGGAGGTGCGCGATGGCCTGAAGCCGGTTCAGAGAAGGATTTTGTACGCTATGTACAAAGAAGGACTTCTCCCTAACAAGAAATATTCAAAAAGCGCCGGTGTTGTCGGCGAAGTGCTCAAGAAATATCATCCTCACGGCGATTCGGCTGTATACGATGCAATGGTAAGGCTTGCGCAAGATTTCAACATGAGGTATCCGCTTGTTGATGGCCAAGGTAATTTCGGTTCTGTAGACGGTGATCCTGCGGCTGCATATCGCTATACCGAAGCTCGTCTGGCAAAGATTGCCGATGAGCTGCTTGCTGATATTGAGAAAGAAACTGTTGATTTCACTCCAAATTTTGATGAAACGACAGATGAGCCGGCAGTCCTCCCTGCGCGTATTCCTAACCTGCTTATCAACGGATCTGCCGGCATAGCAGTCGGAATGGCAACTAACATACCTCCGCATAATCTTGGAGAGGTTATTGACGGCCTGACAATGCTGCTGGATAATCCGGATGCGACGATAGAAAACCTTTTCGCGGTAATTAAGGGTCCCGATTTTCCGACCGGTGCAGTTATTCACGGAAAGCAGGGCATTATTGATGCCTATACCACGGGCAGAGGACTGATCAAGATTCGGGCTAAGGCTCGCATTGAACGTGAGGCAAAGAGCGGTGACAGTATCATCATATCTGAGATACCGTATCAGCTTAATAAAGCACGTCTTATCGAAAAAATCGCTGAGCTTGTGCGGGAAAAACGTATTGAAGGCATATCCGACATCCGTGATGAGTCAGACAGGGACGGAATAAGGATAGTGCTTGAGCTCAAGAGGGGAGAGGTGCCCCAAGTTGTTCTGAACAATCTTTATAAGCATACGCAGATGGAGTCTACCTTTGGCATTATTATGCTGGCATTGGTAGGTGGTCAGCCAAGGGTGCTTGATCTTAAACGCATGCTTAGCCATTTCCTGCAGCATCGCAGGGATGTTGTTATCCGCAGGACGAGATTCGAGCTGCGAAAGGCTGAAGAGAAGGCTCATATATTGGAAGGGCTGAAAATAGCACTTGACCATCTCGATGAGATAATTTCCCTGATCAGGAGATCAAAAACACCTGATGAGGCGAAGACAGGCCTCATGGCGAATTACCCGCTATCAGCAATTCAGGCGCAGGCTATTCTGGATATGAGGCTCCAGAGACTAACCGGGCTGGAACGGGACAAGATAATCAAAGACTACAAAGATACCCTCAAGGAAATCGAAAGGCTGAAAGCCATACTTGGAAGCGAAGCACTGGTTACTCAGATTATTAAGGCTGAACTTGCGGAGATCAGAAACAAATATGCCGATGAGAGAAAAACCGAGATCGTTCCTGAAGCCGCCGACCTTACTATTGAGGACTTGATAACAGAAGAAGAAATGGTCATTACGGTCACTCATTATGGCTATATTAAGCGCCTTGCGCTTTCAACGTACCGCAGTCAGCGCCGCGGCGGTAAGGGGTTGACGGGCATGGAGACGCGGGAAGAGGATTATGTCGAGCAGCTGTTTATCGGCTCAACCCATGACTATATGCTCTTCTTCAGCAACCTGGGAAGGCTTTACTGGCTGAAGACTTATCAGATCCCTGAGGCCGGGCGAACTGCAAAGGGTAAAGCGATGGTCAATCTGTTGCCCCTTGCCGATGGCGAAAGGATATCGACAGCCATTAACGTTAAGGATTTCAAGGATGGCTATCTTGTTATGTTCACTAAAGCGGGCATTGTGAAGAAGACGCGGCTTGACGATTACAGCAACCCGCGGTCCAAAGGCATTATCGCTGTAACTCTTGACGAAGGAGACGAGCTGATCGGCGTTAATAGAACGTCTGGGAAGAGCGATCTCGTCATCGGAACCAAAAACGGTCTTGCCATACGTTTTAGCGAGGAAGATGTGCGCGCGGTCGGCCGTACGGCAAGAGGCGTTATCGGCATCAGATTGACCAAGGGAGACGAGGTGGTATCCGCCAATGTCATAGAGGAAAGGACAACCCTGCTTACGCTAACGGAAAAGGGTCTCGGCAAAAGGACCAATATTGACGAATATCCGGTACATGGCCGTGGCGGAAAGGGCGTCATTTCTATCAAGATAGTTGAAAAGGGCGGCAATGCGGTTGGCCTGATTCAGGTGCAGGATGAGGATGAGATTGTACTGATAACAAATGGCGGCATGGTGATAAGAATGCCGGCACGGAACATCTCAGTGCTTGGAAGGAATACGCAGGGCGTCAAGTTGATGGACCTTGAGTCCGAAGACAGGATTGTAAGCATGGGAAGGGTAGTCGAAGAATAGCAGCCGGAGGCTGTAATGTCTATCCGAAATCTCGAGTTTCTTTTCAATCCGCGCAGGATTGCCGTGATAGGTGCCAGCGAGGAGCAGGGATCGCTGGGCCAGACGGTCTTTCGCAATCTTGTCGGAGAAGGATTTCGGGGCGCAGTCTATCCGGTTAACCAAAAAGCTGAGGCTGTCCAGGGCGTAGAAGCCTATAAGACTATTAACGATATCCCTCGTGACGTCGATATTGCTGTTATGGCTATGCCCAGCGGCGAACTCTTGCCAAGGCTTGAAGAATGCGGCTGGAAGGGAGTCAAAGGCGCAATCATTCTTTGCCCGGATTTTCATTACCGCGTCGACGATCCACACCACTATGAAACTCAGATAAAAGCCATATCCAGTTCTTATGGTTTCAGAGTGCTTGGTCCTAATTCCATCGGGTTTATCCGCCCTGGCTATGAGCTTAATGCCAGCCTATTTCCAATGATGCCGCAACGCGGCGAAATAGCCTTCATCTCTCAGAGTGCAGCCTTGTCAACTGCGCTTCTTGAAAGGGCTGTGAGCAAGAATGTGGGATTCAGTTTTTTTGGCTGCCTTGGCGGGGTGCTTGATGTGGGCTTTGCCGATATGATTGATTTTCTTGGCGTAGACCCGGAGACCAAGGCGATAATTCTTTATATCGAAGGCATTAGAAACGGTCGCCGTTTCATGAGCGCCGCGAGATCTTTTTCCTGTTCAAAGCCGATCGTTGTAGTTAAATCCGGCAAATTCGATTTATCAGCCGAAGTCGTGATGACACGGTCGGGGCTTGTCGCAGGTGAAGACAAAGTATACGATGCCGCTATCAAACGGGCCGGCGCCCTGAGAGTCGAGGAGATGCTGGACCTTTTCTATTTAACCGAGACCATTTCTAAACAGCGCCGCCCCAGAGGTATGCGCCTTGCAATTGTATCTAACTCAGGTGCGCCGGCTGTAATAGCAGTTGATACACTTCTGAAGTTGAACGGAGAGCTGGCCTGTCTAAGCCCTGAAACCCGTGAAGCGCTCAAAGACACTGTCCCCAAGCGAGATACTAAGAACCCTGTTGACCTTCTTTCAAATGCAACTCCGTCGAATTTCAGAGCGGCTGTTAAGGCATGCCTGGAAGATCAGCAGGTAGATGGGGTGCTGGTCATTTTTTCGCCATCTTTGGGGACAAGGCCGAAAGAAACGGCGCAAGCTGTGGCTGAAGTTGCCGGCGAGCATAGGTATAAGCCTGTTCTTACTACCTGGCTGGGTGTAGCTCAAGTTAAGGATGCTAGATCTTTGATCGAGAGGCGTGGTATTCCAACCTTCGTCACGCCTGAGCAGGCCGTAAGGGCATTTATGTACATGTATGCATATGATTTAAACCTGAAGCTGCTCCTTGAGACCCCCGAGGCCCTTTTAAGAGATTTCACACCCGATAAGAAGCGCGTTCAAGAAATCCTGAGCAAAGCTTCAGACAGCAAAAGGGTAGCGCTGAATTGCTTTGAGGTAATGGAAGTGCTGCGTGCATATGGGGTGCCGGTTATTCCTACGTACAAGGCTGATAGTATCAATGCTGCCGTCAGGGCTGCTGAGGAAATAGGCTATCCTGTTGTACTCAAGATTGATAGCCCTAAGGTGATGCATGCGTCTAATGCTGAGGGTGCGATGCTCAATTTGAAAGGCAAATCGGCTGTCGACAAAGCGTTCAAAGATCTGAAAGTTAAAGCCGACGCAAAGGGTGATGCTGACGCGCAGATCATTGTGCAGCCGATGATAATACGGCATGGTCATAAGCTCATTCTCGGCTCCAAGAAGGATGCGACTTTTGGATCTGTAATTATTTTCGGCACGGGTGGAGAATTAGTCGAAGCCATTGAGGATTACACAATAGGGCTTCCACCTCTCAACCAGACTCTGGTAAAGAGAATGATTCAGGAGACAAGAATCGGGAGTTTCCTTTATAAACAAGCTGACTACAAAATGAGCATGAGACACCTTGAAGAAGCGATTGTGCGATTCTCCCAACTGGTTATCGATTTCCCTCAGATCAAAGAGATCGATATTAATCCTTTTTTTATAGCTGCCACAGAAGAAGGATTTGCTTTTGATGGCGGCATACTGCTCGAAGAAAATGTCCTCGAGGGCACGATTGATATCAAGGCCGAGTTCTGCCCGCCCCATCTTTCTATCTGCCCGTATCCGGTCCAGTATACAACTGAATGGGTGCTGAAAGACGGTTCTCTGGCGTTGATAAGGCCGATTAAGCCCGAGGATGAGCCGCTTATTGACCAGCTCTTCAAGAGTTTCTCCGAGACTACTATCAGTATGAGATTTTTTCAAAGAGTCATCGAGCTGCGACACGAGCAATTAGTGAAATATTGCCAGATAGATTACGAGCGGGAAATCGCCCTCGTATGTCTGATCACCCGGGATGGCAAGGAGTACATAGTCGGAGATGCGCGACTGATCAGGCAGACAGACGCTGAAAGCGCTGAAATGGCGGTCATGGTGGGCGATCCATGGCAGGGCATGGGGGTTGGTAAGAGCCTCTGCGGTCGCTGCATAACAATAGCAGGAGATCTGGGGATCAAGCGTATATGGATGGAAATACTTAAGATTAATTTTTATATGATGGGGCTTGCAGCAAGGCTCGGATTCAGGGTCGTCCATGAAGACGACGAGAGCGCCCGGGTAGTACTGGAACTTTGAGGGTTAGATGGCACTGCGCATTCTGATAGTCGATTGCGATGAGAAAAACTGTGAGGCTCTGAAAAAAGCTCTCTTGAAAGAGGGCTACGAGGCTGATTGCACCAGCAATGCTGAGGCAGCCATGAAGCTAATGGAGGAGCTTTCATACGACCTTATACTTTCGGAGCTTGCGCTTCCCGGTATGGACGGTTTTGAGTTATTGAGATCGATCAAAGAGCGGGATGCAGGCAAGAAATGCATAATCATGACAGCTAATGCAAATTTAGAGAGCACCCTTAAGGCAATCAAAGGAGGGGCTTCAGACTATCTCATGAAACCTCTTTTACACGACGAAGCTGTACACAGTGTAAAAAAAGCGCTCCATGACAAGTTTACCGCCGATGCAACAACAATTATTTGCGAGCCGCCCAAGAAGCTGGATTTCACAAGAATTTTGGGGGACAGCGCGATAATGAGGGGCCTTATTTCAGAAGTCAAGAAGGTATCCAACTCACGTAGCAATGTCCTGATTGTTGGAGAGACAGGGACCGGGAAAGAGCTTTTTGCAAGGGCCGTTCATTCCGGCAGCCCAAGACGCAACGGGCCGTTCATACCCATAAATTGCAGCGCTATTCCGGAAACCTTGCTCGAAACTGAATTTTTCGGATATGAGCGTGGAGCTTTTACCGGGGCGGCAGCGCCTAAGAAAGGGCTTTTCGAGGCTGCCGACGGGGGCACATTATTTCTGGATGAAATCGGCGATCTCAGTCAGCCTTTGCAGGCAAAGCTTCTACGCGTAATAGATGACCGCGAGATAAGACCCCTGGGCAGCATAAACACCCGCAGGATAGATATACGTTTTGTTGCAGCGACCAACAAGGACATTACAAAGGATGTTAAAGAAGGCAGGTTTAGGGAGGATCTTTATTACAGGTTAAATGTTGTCACGCTTAAGATACCGCCGTTGAGGGAAAGGAAGGAGGACATCCCGGTTTTGGCAGCTGCCTTTCTCGACAGGTTTGCAAGGGAAATAGGCAAACAGCTTCGCAACATTGAGGAGCGAGCTATGAAGCTGCTCATGGAATACGGATGGCCTGGCAATGTCAGGGAACTGCAAAATATTATCGAGCGAGCGGTGCTGCTGGCAGACGGCGAGATATTGCTGCCGACAAATCTGCCTATTGAGTTGAGCAGGAAGGAACTTCCGGTAGCTAATGTAATCTCGGATGATTCGGGCGACGGTATCCGCTCAATCGAAGAGTATACCAAAGACGTGATCCTCAAATATCAATCCGGCCTAAGCGAGCAGCAGATGGCCGATGTGCTTGGCATTACGAGGAAAGCGCTTTGGGAAAAGAGAAAAAAATGGGGGATCAAAAAGTAGATTAGCCGCCTTCCGCTGCCTTGAGGCATTCTACTGTCTGACGTGCTATCTCAAGTTCTTCATTAGTAGGGATTATGACAGTCTTGATCTTCGAGGAAGGCGCGGATATATCTGTAATTGTTGTTGCCCTGATATTATTTTTTTCTTCGTCTATTGCGATGCCGAAACATTCCAGGCCTGAGCAGGACTTACTTCTGATAAAGCTTGAGTTCTCACCGATGCCTCCGGTGAAGACAACGGCGTCAAGTCTGCCGATGGCGGCGTAGTAAGCCCCGATATATTTTTTGATGCGGTAGCAGAACATGTCGATGGCGAGTTTAGCGGAAGCATTGCCGGCCGAGGCTAGGCGTTCCACTTCGCGCATGTCGTTGTGGCCGCATATACCCCTGAGACCGCTTTCTTTGTTAAGCACTTGTTCGATCTCATTGAACGATTTGCCAGTAGCGCGTGTAAGATAGAAGGGTATAGCCGGATCGAGATCTCCACACCGAGTTCCCATTACTAAGCCTTCAAGTGGTGTCATCCCCATTGAGGTGTCTACGCTTTCACCGTCCTTGATAGCGGTCATGCTCGTGCCGTTGCCAAGATGCAATGTAATTAGGTTACAGGAACTGAGAGGTCTGCGAAGAAAGCCGGCGCACTGCTTTGCCACATAGTGGTGTGAAGTGCCGTGAAACCCGTAACGTCTTACCTTAAGATCTTTGTAGAAACTAAAGGGGAGAGCGTAATGGTATGCATGCGAAGGCATAGTCTGATGAAATGCCGTATCAAACACTGCAACTTGAGGGACTGAAGGGCAAACCTTGCGAGCGACCTCGATCCCCAGCAGGTTTGCGGGGTTGTGCAAAGGGGCCAGGGGAACCATGTTCTTTATAACATCTACGACTTTATCAACAATTAATGTCGGCTTCCAGAAAGCCTCTCCGCCATGCACTACCCTGTGGCCGATACCTGAAAGCTCATCGAGGTCGTGTATGACACCCACCTTCAGGGTCGTGCTGAGTATTAGTCTCAGGCCTGCACTATGGTCGGCAATATGGCCTTCTTCAACTGATTCTTTTGTTTCGCCGTTGCCATTGATCCATTTGTATTTTAATCGGCTTGACTCCTCTCCTATCTGCTCCAATAGGCCGCTGGTGAGGACAGAACCGCCTTTCATTTCAAAAAGCTGGTATTTGATTGATGAGCTTCCAGCGTTAAGCACCATCACTTTCATGGATATCTCCTATTTTGAAGACTGGGCCTGAATAGCGGTTATTGTGACAGTATTGAGAATGTCGGCAACGGTGCAGCCCCTGCTGAGGTCGTTGACAGGTTTCTTCAGACCCTGCAGGATAGGTCCGATCGCTACTGCATTTGCAGAGCGTTGAACAGCTTTATAAGTATTGTTGCCGGTGTTAAGATCAGGAAAGATGAAAACGGTAGCGTGTCCGGCGACTTCGCTTTCGGGCATTTTTATCTTGGCGACGCTGAGATCAATAGCTGCATCGAACTGAATAGGTCCTTCTATCTTGAGATCAGGCCTTAGCTCTTTTGCTATTCGCGTTGCTTCACGGACCTTATCGACATCCTTGCCTTTACCGGACTCTCCTGTAGAATAAGAAAGCATAGCCACCATAGGTTCAATGCCAAAAGCGGCAGCGGTTTCTGCCGAGCTGATGGCTATGTCTGCGAGCTGTTTTTCATCAGGATTCGTATTAACGGCGCAATCACCAAAAACGAGCACTCTGTCCGCCAGGCACATGAGAAAGACACTCGATACAATTGAGGTGCCTGCCTTTGTTTTAACGAATTCAAGCGCGGGGCGTATGGTATGCGCAGTTGTATTAATCGATCCGGACACCATGCCATCGGCCATGCCTTTATAAACCATCATAGTGCCGAAATAGCTGGAATCAGCCATGATATCAAAAGCCGTATCCTTGGTGATGCCTTTGCTTTTTCTCAACTCAAAATAGGTGTCGGCAAAATCTCTCCGGACTTCAGACGTAGCCGGATCAATTATAGAAGCTTTTTCGAGTCTGAGGCCGAGTTCTGAAATCTTCTGCCGGATCTTCCTGATGTTGCCCAGCAATGTAATGTCAACAACATCGCGTAACAGTAACAACTCGCAAGCCTGCAATATGCGCGACTCTTCACCTTCCGGCATCACAATGTGCATGCGTTTTGCTTTGGCGCGCTGGATCAGGGCATATTCGAACATTAAAGGAGTCACGCGGCTTGAACGCGCAACGTTCAGCCTATCGACGATCTCCTTGCTGTCGACGCCGGATTCAAATATGCCCAGAGCTGTTTCAATCTTGCGGTTGTTGTCAGGATCAAGAGTGCCTGTAATCAGGCTGATTTTTACTGCCGTAGTGAAAGTATCTGAATCGACCAGCAGTATCGGAACGGAATCTTTAACAACGCCGTCAATTAGTTTTTGCACTTGGGGAGATGGCTTAAACCCGCCTGTTAGTACGATGCCGCCTATTCTGGGATAGGTCGATGAGGCATCAGCAAGGATGCAGCCAACAGTAATATCATCGCGGTCTCCCGGTGTGATAACCATCGTCCCTTCGGTAATATGGTCAAGGAAATTTGCAAGCCGCATGGCAGCAACCTTGAAATCAGCGACGTCCCGCTTAAGGCAAAAAGCCTGGCCGCTAAGGAACGAAGCATGCAGTCCCTCGGCAATTTCGCAGACTGTGGGTTTCCACAGCGCTTCGTTTTCAGCCAGCGTGAAAATCGGAATATTGTGCGGTACAATATTGCGCAGTCGTACTGAAGCGTCTACTACAAGATGTGGCTGCACCCTGTTAACCACAACTGAAAAAATGTCGCAATGCTTTCTTTCCAGGGCGTCGACTGCTCCAGTCACTGCTTCGCTAATCTTTACCATGGAACGCCCATGACCTTTTACCACCGGCATTATAAGACATCCCAGGTTATTGGCGACATCCACGTTGAAATCAAACTCTACCGGAGATACGGCACTTTTATAGTCTGAACCGGAACACAGAACGAAGTCACACTGCGCCTCCAGCGCTTTAAACTTTTCCATTATTATTTTGAGCAACTCTTCGGACTGGTCGGATGCGATCAACTCCTTAGCAGCATCGAGAGTGCATCCATAAAGAGACTCATAAGGGAACTTTAGAGCATAACGGCTTTTAATCAGATGGATGGTCGGGTCCGGCTCAACTGAATCATGAATTACCGGCTTGAAAAAGCCGATCTTCTGCGCATGGTTCCATAAGAGTTCCATCATCCCAAGAACTACGATTATTTTATCGACTCTTGGTTCGGCGCTCGCGATATAGATACTTTTTGCCATCAACAGACCTCCTTCCTTATGCTACTCCTAATAGCCTGGAACTGCAAGAGCATTTTCATGCTACTTTTCGTAACATCGTAACATTTATTCACGCCCAGAGGCGCTGACTATCCAACACAGAAGCCTATCTGCTGATAGTGTTTTATTCTTTTATATCAGATGATTATTCATGCGAAATAGGGTATTTTTCAGTTATGGGCACCTTATTTGCTCATACACCTTCGCGGAGAGCAAATGATAATAGAAGATGTCATTGAATTTCTCAAGCATGTACCACCATTTCAATTCCTGGGAGAAGAGGCATTAACCAGTCTCTCCATGGGTATGTCCATGGAATTCTTTCCAAAAGGAACAACGATTCTTAGGCAGGGAGGGCCTGCAAGCAAATATTTATACATTATCAAGAAAGGCGGGGTTAAGGTCTCCAGAAAGTCGGCGGGCGGAGAAGAAGCTATTATCGAATTCCGGGGGCAGGGCGACCTTTTCGGATATCTTTCATTGTTCGGAGGCGATAAATCGCGCGCATATGTTGTCACGGTGGAAGACACTTCATGTTATACGATCAAACGCGAAACAGTCCGGCACCTCCTGGATAGCAACGATGCGGTGAGGGAGTTTTTTCTTCAGTCATTCTTAAATATTTATATAGATAAGACTTTTCAGGAGATGCACGGAAGGAGCTTATTCTTTTCTGGCGGTGGCGACAGACTTCTTTTTTCTACAACTGTCGGAGAAGTTGTGTCAAAGAATGTACTTACTGCGCCTGAAAAGATTTCGATCAGGGAAGCCGCTGCGCTTATGTGCGGAAATAAAATCAGCTCTCTGATACTTGCTGATGATGAACACAGGCCGGTCGGCATTGTAACCGACAGAGACATGCGTGGAAAGGTCGTTGCCAGGGGAAGAGATGTTAACGACCCTGTCAGAAGCATCATGAGCTACCCGATGCTTCGCATAGATGCCCGGGATTATTGCTTTGAAGCGATTCTTAAAATGATCAAATATAACGTCCACCATTTGCTTGTGGTTAAAGAAGGAGAGCTGGCCGGCATTATTACAAATCATGACCTTATGTTGCTTCAGGGAACGTCGCCCTTGCTTGTGGCAAAAGACATTGAGAGCCAGCAGGACATAGAAGGACTTGCTGCATTATCAAGGCGAATCTACAATGTTGTTGGCATATTGCTGAAGCAGGGTGCAAGGGCCAGTAATATCACAAGTATCCTGTCTGAGATAAGCGACCGGTTGGTTAGGAGAATCCTTGAACTGGCCGAGAAGCGCTTTGGCAAACCGCCTGTGCCATACTGCTGGCTTACCTTCGGCAGTGAGGGGCGCAAAGAGCAGATATTCAAGACAGACCAGGATAACGCTATTGTTTACAGCGATCCAAAGACGCTGTATGAAGAGGATGCTGCCAGGAAATACTTTGCATCGTTTGCTGTCTTCGTAAGAGACAGCCTTGTGCAATGCGGTTACCCTTTCTGTTCCGATGCCCATATGGCCAGCAACCCCAAATGGTGCAGGCCGCTGTCTGGCTGGAAGAAATTCTTCATAAACTGGCTTTCAGCGCCTTCGACAGAGCTGGCTGAAAAAGGCACCAATGCACTTGCTTTCATAGATTTTCGTGGAGTCGGCGGTGAGACCTCGCTTGCTGAGAACCTGAGGGATGAATTCAACACTTTGTTGAAAGGCAGCCCCGACTTTATTCGCCACATAGCTGGCTTGGCGCTCAGATGCAAGCCTCCTATCGGGTTCCTCAAAACAAGTGTGATGGAGAAAAGCGGCGAACGCCGGGAAAGACTTGACCTTAAGGTAAAGGGGCTGGCCCCTCTTGTCGGTATTGTGCGGCTTTTTGCGCTTGAGGAGAACATTCGTGAGACATCAACGCTTGAACGGCTCGAAGCCCTTAAGATGCGGAACGATGAGGTTGCAGAATACGGTGAAGAGTTGGCTCACGCATTCGAATTTATCATGCTGCTAATGATTCAGCACCAGTTTGAACAGCTTAGCAACGGGCGGCAGCCTGATAACTTGATCAGACCGGACAGCTTGACGGGCCTCCAGAAAAAAACGATCAAGGAGGCCTTTAATCTGGTTGCCCGACTGCAGGATCTGATCGGTGAAAGATATAAACCCTTTGTGCAGGTGGTGTCATGACGACGCGACCGAAACGACGAATTCATAGCAGTATTGACGAAACCATGGCAATTACTCACGCGAATTACGTTGCAATAGACATTAAGATCTCCGGACCTGACGAGGAGAGAGATTCGATCTGTTCTATAGGGGCGATTCTGATGTCGGGAGGCAGGATAGAGCTCGGAGAAACATTCTATAAAATTTTGAAACCGGAAGAGTTTTCTTCGGAACGAAACGTTGCATTGCCAGGGATTGCCTCGGCCACGCTTGTCCCGGAGCCGGACCTCGCGCCGGTCCTGGCTGAGTTTCTAGCACTGGCCGACAATGATATCCTTGCAGGGCATCTGGTTGCGACTGACTTGGCTTTTCTTAGAAATGAAGTGAAACGGCTTATTGGAACGGAGGTGAGGAATCCAGTCATAGACACTTATCAGATTTATCATTGGCTAATGAGGCAAGAAGCATCCGGGACGTTTTACACTCCAGAAAACGTTAAGCTTTATGAGGTGGCATCGCAGTTGGGCATAGCCGTTTCTAGTAATCATGATTCTATGAATGATGCATTTATTACAGCCCAGATACTTCAACGGCTCATGCCTATGTTGATGAAGGCGGGAGTTAAAACGGTCGGTGATCTGCTGAGAATCGGTAACCCATCGACAGGGTTGAGTTAAGTGCGTTAGACAGAGGGATTGGCCGGATTGTTCAACCGGTCAGCTTTTTTCAGGATCAGGTCCTGTAGAAAAGCAAAGTGAAATCAAGCGAAACGAGGAGGGAAAATGTCAGCAGAAAATGTTGGAAGCATCGATAGCGTACCGACTAAAGCATGGATTGTGACATTTGCAGGCATGGCGGTTAACTTGTGCCTCGGCATTTTATATGCGTGGAGCGTATGGAAGGGTGTTCTGGTCAACAAAGCCAAGGCAGATGCGGGTGAAATAATGACCGGACTGAACGCCGGATGGCCATATCTGACAGACGCTCAGGGCACAGTGGCGTTTTTCCTTTGCGGCCTTATCTTTGCAATCTTCATGATACCTGGTGGTAAGTTGCAGGATAAATATGGTCCAAAGGTGGGTGCAACTGCAGGAGGGCTCTGCCTTGCTGCCGGTTGTATATTAGCCGGCGTTATGAAGAGCTTTACCGGACTTATCGTTGGTTTTGGAATTCTTGGCGGGATAGGAATGGGTCTTGGCTATGCAGCCCCTACACCGGCCGCTCTAAAGTGGTTCGGTCCTCATAAACGCGGTCTGATCGCAGGTCTTGTCGTTGGCGGATACGGCGGAGCAGCATTATACATAGCGCCTCTAGCAAAGTATCTGATCGCTAATTATGGAATATCCGGCAGCTTTATAGGTCTGGGGGTTCTCTTCGCGGTTGTAGTCATCATTGCCGGTCAGCTGCTGGCATGGCCGCCGGCCGGCTATGTCCCTCCACAACCAAAAATAACTGCTGCTCAGGCGGCTGCAACAGCCAAAAAACAGACAGCCCATGACTGGACATCCGGTGAAATGCTCAAGACATGGCAATATTATGCACTTGTCCTTATGTTTGTTGGATCTGCGCAGTCAGGACTTCTGGTTATTGCAAATGCGGCACCGGTTCTTGCTAAAACAGCCGGGAAACTCGAATTTTTTGTTGCAAATGCATGGCTGCTTGCATCCTTTGGCGGTCTTGTCAATGCTTCAGGCCGTATAGGAACGGGGCTGTATTCAGATAAAATAGGCCGTTCAAATGCATACATGCTTAATGGAATAGTCGCTGCATTAATGGGATTTGCAACACCGTGGATTATATCTACCGGAAACATAGGCCTTCTATTTGTCGCGGTAGGTATAGCTTTCTGGCAGTACGGCGGCGGTCTTTCCATGCTGCCTGCATTCACCGCAGACTTCTATGGGACCAAGAACCTGGGATTAAACTATGGCATGGTATTTCTCGGGTGGGGCATAGCATTCCTGGTTCCTCTGGGAGCCGGATATCTCAAAGATATATATGGCAATTATGATCTGGCATTCCAGATTTCATCATCTATTCTCATAGCTGCCGTAATACTTTGCAAGATTACACACAGACCGAAATGGTCTAATGCATGATCAAAGCGGGAATATATCGATAGTCGTATCGGGCATTTTATGTGAAGTGCTGGCGGTTCTAAGTTGCTGCTTGACTTTAGAATCATCGATTGAACATTAACAATGACTGAAGGGGGTATGATCAATGGCTGAAAAGAAAGAAGTACTCGAAACATCAGAAGCCGAGATAGCGGTACATTGGGGTGAAGAGCAGTATTTTTACCCTTCGACCAAGTTTGTTGCCCAGGCCAACATGGCGGATGAGAAGATTTATGAGCGCATGTCTCTCGACAACTATCCGTGGTATTGGAAGGAATATGCCGACCTTCTGACCTGGTATAAGTATTGGGATGAAATGCTCGATACTAGTGATGCTCCCTGCTACCGCTGGTTCAAAGGCGGTCTGATTAATGCCAGCTACAATTGCGTGGATCGCCATCTTGATAAGTATAAAAACAAAACCGCAATCCACTTTGTCCCGGAACTTGAAAGTGAAAAAACCGAACATGTTACCTATCAGGAATTATATGTAAGGGTTAACGAATTTGCGTCAATACTCAAAAATGATTGCGGGCTCAAGGCGGGCGATAGGGTGACGCTGCACATGCCAATGGTTGCTGAACTTCCCATAACCATGCTGGCATGCGCAAGGCTGGGCATCATCCACTCCCAGGTTTTCGGAGGATTCAGCGGAAAAGCCTGCGCTGACAGGATAGTGGACTCCGGCAGCGATGTGCTGATAACGATGGATTCTTATTACAGGGGAGGTCAGCTGCTTGATCATAAGGAGAAAGCTGATATTGCCGTGGCAGAGGCCGCCAAAGAAGGCCGCAACGTCAAGAAAGTTCTCGTATGGCAACGCTATCCCGGCAAGTATTCGGCAAAGACACCTATGGTGGAAGGTCGCGACTTTTTCGTAAACGACCTGCTGAAGAAGCATTACGGCGCAAGGATAGAACCAGTCATGATGCCTGCCGAAGCACCACTTTTCCTGATGTACACCAGCGGTACCACAGGCAAGCCAAAGGGCTGTCAGCATAATACCGGCGGTTATCTCGCTTATACTGCAGGCACATCAAAGTATGTACAGGACATTCATCCAGAAGATGTTTATTGGTGCATGGCAGACATCGGTTGGATTACGGGTCATTCCTATATCGTTTATGGGCCGCTCGCTATTGCAGCATCGTCAGTTGTTTACGAGGGCATCCCTACATATCCGGATCCGGGCAGGTGCTGGAGGATAGCTCAGGATCTCGATGTAAACATATTCCACACTGCGCCTACCGCCATAAGGGCTCTGAGAAAGGTCGGGCCTGATGAGCCAAAAAAGTATAACTATCATTTCAAGCATATGACTACAGTCGGCGAGCCTATCGAGCCTGAAGTCTGGAAGTGGTATTATTATGAAGTTGGCAAGGGCGAAGCAGCAATTGTGGACACTTGGTGGCAGACAGAGACGGGCGGCTTCCTTTGCAGTACTCTTCCTGCTATCAAACCAATGAAGCCTGGCAGCGCCGGCCCTGGGATGCCTGGCATTCACCCGATCGTTTATGACGATGACGGAAATGTGGTTCCAGCAGGAGCCGGCAAGGCAGGAAATATCTGTATTCAGGCTCCATGGCCGGGCATGTTCCACACGATCTGGGGGGACCGCGACCGCTTTGTAAGACAATACTTTGCCCGTTATTGCAAAGATCCGAAGAGCAAAAAATGGCAGGATTGGCCTTATCTTACCGGTGATGCTGCGGTCGTTGCAGCGGACGGATATGTCCGCATCCTTGGCAGAATCGACGACGTCATCAATGTTTCCGGCCACAGGCTCGGGACAAAAGAAATAGAATCTGCTGCACTAACCGTACCTGAAGTCGCTGAATCTGCCGTCGTGCCGGTCAAGCATGAAGTAAAGGGTAAGGAACCGGATCTGTACGTGTCACTGAAACCCGGGATCCAACCCAGCGAAGACCTGGCTAAGAAAGTAATGAAAGCGATAGTCGATGAAATAGGTGCTATTGCCAAACCCAGGAAGGTATGGATAGTGCCCGATATGCCCAAGACCCGTTCTGGCAAGATTATGCGCAGGGTGCTCGGCGCTATTTCAAATGGCACTGATGTCGGCGATGTCATGACTTTGGCAAACCCCGAGATCGTAGAGCTTATTACGAAGATGGTACAGGGGTAAGGGGGGCAATAATCTCTAGTATTAATGTGACGCAATAGAAATTCTTGCTGGTAAAAGCAATTATGGAAGGGGGCCTGAATTTATTCAGTCCCCTTTCCGGTTTGTACAGATTTAGCTTTCTTTCTGCAGTGGAATCTGTTATTAATAAATTGGGTGATTGAATGAAGAGAACCGGTTTTCTTTACGACGAAAGGTTTCTGCTTCATGACACTGGACCGGAGCATCCCGAGTCGCCAGAAAGGTTGCGCGCCATCTTTAAAGGAATCGAAGAGGGCGGGCTGCTGCCTAAGCTTACCCGTATTGAAGCCTCCCGAGTACAACAAGACTGGATTGAAATAGTACATAGCATAAAGCTAATCATGCGCTTTGAAGAGGCATGTCTTTGGGGCATGGACATTCTTGACCATCCTGACAATAAGATCTGTAAAGAGACTTTTGAAACAGCTATGCTCGCAGCGGGCGGCGTTGTCGACACAGTCGATCTTGTCATGAAAGGCAAACTTGATAATGCTTTCTGTGCTGTTAGGCCTCCTGGTCACCATGCAGAAGTTAGCAGAGTTATGGGGTTTTGCTATTTCAACAACGTCGCTATTGCTGCCAGATATTTACAGCGCAATTGGGGCGTGCAGAGAATAGGAATCATAGACATTGATGTCCATCATGGAAACGGCACGCAGAATATTTTTTACGATGATCCTTCAGTCTTTTTTTTCTCCATACATGAACATCCGTCGTTTTCATATCCGGGTACCGGAAGGGAGTTCGAGGTCGGAACTGGATCGGGAAGCGGTTATACAATGAATATCCCTGTTTTGCCGGGACAGGGGGATGATGCATATAAAGAGCTAATAACCGGACGTCTGATCCCGGCCTTTGATGCATTCAAGCCTGAATTTATTCTTGTGTCCGCAGGTTTCGATGCACATGCAGATGATGATATGGCCGATTTAAAACTCACAACTGAAGGTTTTACCTGGGTCATGGGGCAGATTGTTGCACTTGCTGAGAAACACGCAGGCGGACGTTTGGTCTCTATTCTGGAAGGCGGGTACTGCATCGCGCGCCTGCCTGAACTGGCACGCAATCATGTCAAGGTTTTGCTTGGAGATGAAATGTGAAAGGAGGCGCGAACGATGTTTATTGATAAGTCGATGACACGCAAGGTTATCACCATCAGTAAAGATGCTGGGCTTGACGACGCCAAGAGAAAGATGGATGAAAACAATATCAGGCATCTGCCCGTGGTGGAGGCAGACAATACGCTGATCGGCATTATCACTGACAGAGATATCCGCAGCGCCCTGCCATCTGTATTTTCTACTTGTCTCAGCGATCCAGATGAAATGAAGCGGATTTCAGAGCTGAAAGTCGGTGATATCATGACCAGGAACCCTATAACGATTTCTCCTTCGAATACGCTGGAAGACGCTATCCTTATGATGCACAGTTTGAACAAAGGCGCCCTTCCGGTAGTAGACCGGCAGGGCAAGTTAACCGGTATTATTTCTACTCGAGATCTGATACGTGCCTTTATAAATGTTCTGGGACTTGAAATACCGGGCACTCTAGTCTGCATTGAAGTGGAAGACAAGTTAGGGCAGATGAAGAGAATCGTAGACGCCATCACTGAAGAGGGCATACCATTTGGAAGCATTCTAGTTGCAAGGCATTGGGATGAGGGAAAGCGTGCCGTCTTTCCTTACCTGCTGACCAGCAATGTTGCAAAAGTAAAGAAAAAACTGAAGGGCATGGGATATACTTTGCTGGATCCAATGGAATGGTCACTTGATCAACTTCCGAAAGCTGACGGAACAAAAAAGCCGAACTGAAAGGACTTTGCCATGGCAATCAAGAATCTAGATCTCTTTTTCAATCCCAAGAGAATAGCAGTAATCGGGGCCGATGAAGATCCGAAGTCTCTTGGTGCAGCAGTCTTTGGCAATCTGATAGGCAAGGGATACAAAGGAGCAGTATATCCTGTAAACAAGAAACTGGAAACAGTGCGCGGCGTCGAGTCTTATCCCACGATAAGTGATATTCAGCGGGATATCGATCTGGCCATACTGGCGGATACTTGTGAAAAAATGATAGATCAGCTCGAAGAATGCGGCCGGAAGGGAGTCAAGGGAGTGATAATTCTGTGTCCTGACTATCACTATCGCGTTTCAGATCCACTGCAAACCGAAGAGAAAATCAGAGAACTATCGCGAAAATACGGGTTCAGAGTTTTGGGCCCCAATTCACTAGGCTTTATGCGTCCCAGCAAAGGGATAAATGCGAGCATCTTTCCGAAAATGCCACCGCGCGGCAATATCGCGTTTATTGCACAGGGAGCGACGTTAGCGACAGCACTACTTGACAGGGCAGTGAGCAAGAAGGTTGGCTTCAGCTATTTTGTTTCCCTCGGATCGAAATTTGACATTGATTTTGCCGATATGATTGATTTCCTTGGAGTGGATAGCGAAACCAGGGCGATAATCTTATACGTTGAATCGCTTTGGAATGGGCGCAAATTTATGACGGCTGTGCGTTCTTATTCGTACAACAAGCCTATCGTCATATTCAAATCAGGCAAATATGAAGAGTCGGCCCATGTGGCACTAACATATTCTGGAAGCCTGGCTGGAGAAGATGTAGTTTATGAGGCAGCGTTCAATAGGGCTGGTGCTGTCCGAGCTGACGATATGCTTGATCTTTTTTATCTTGCTGAGACTCTGGCAAAACAACGGAGACCGAAAGGAAATCGGCTGGCCATAGTATCCAATGCCGGCGGACCCGCTGTTATCGCTGTAGACCAGTTACTGAAACAAGGGGGCTCGTTGGCACTTCTTGGTGAGAATACTGTTGACGGAATAAAGAAAATACTGCCTCAAACCAAGCGTATCATTCAAAATCCTGTCGACCTGCTCTCGGATGCAACGCCTGATCAGTATAAAGCAGCTGTGGACAGCTGCTTGAAAGACGATAATGTTGACGCAGTCTTAGTCATGCTGGTGCCTTCATTAACTGCAAAACCGAAAGAAACGGCTGAAGTAGTCGCTGCCGCAGCGGTGGCAAATCCGTATATGACCAAGCCGGTTTTCACCTCGTGGATGGGGGAGGAATCTGTCGGTGAAGGTCGCAATGTGCTGAATGAAAGGGGCATTCCAACATTCGTCACACCTGAACAGGCCGTGCGGAATTTCATGTACGTGTACCACTATGATGAAAACCTGAGATTGCTTCTTGAAACACCAGAGGATATCCTGAAAAGCTTTTTCCCTGAAAAGGGCCGCGTTGCCTCGATCATTAAGGACGCTTCTGAGCGACATAAACTGTTCTTAACGCTGAATGATGCCAAGGATATACTTCAGGCATATGGCATACCGGTCATGCGTACGGGCCGTGCTCTGAACGAGGATGAGGCGGTAAGCTTGGCTCGTGAAATCGGTTTCCCAGTGGTCCTCAAGGTTGATTCCTCCAAGCTGCTGCTTAAATTGAAAAAAGGAAATATCAAAGATACGGAAGGCGTTGTAGATGCATTCAGAAAGCTTCGCGCCGAAGCTTCCAGGGCTGGAGATCCCGATGTGGCCATGCTTGTGCAGCCGATGCTTGCTAGGCGTGGATATGAAGTCGCTATAGGAGCGAAAAAAGACCCTACCTTTGGCTCAGTGATTCTCTTTGGAACCGGCGGAGAGATGCTGGGCGTTATGGAAGATTATGCTGTTGCTCTTCCACCGTTAAACCAGGCACTGGCCAAGCACATGATGATGGAGACAAAGATATTTAGATATCTTCAGCAACGCCCAAATTATGTTGAGTCACTTAAATATCTGCAAGAGATTGTGGTTCGGTTCTCACACTTAATCGTAGATTTCCATCATATCAAAGAAGTTGATATCAACTCCTTTTTCGTCACCTCAGATGGAGGTTATGCGCTGGATGCGAGCATATTGTTTGAAGATGAAATCCTTGATGGTTTCGTGCAGCCGGGGAGAGAACTCTGCCCATCGCATCTTTCCATCTGCCCGTATCCCGGGAAATTTGCTACCGAAATAACTCTTAAGAACGGAACACCGGCTGTGATCAGGCCTATACGCCCTGAAGACGAACCCATGATAGTTGAGCTATTCAAAAGCTTTTCAGAGCAAACTATCGTACTCAGATTTTTCCAGAGGTTCCCTCATCTGTCGCATGAGCATCTGGTCCGCTATTGCCAGATCGACTACGATCGCGAGTTGGCTCTTGTATGCGTAATCGATGAGGATGGTCATGACAAGATCATCGGTGATGTCCGCATGATAAAGCTTGCCGACATGGAGAGTGCGGATATGGCGATTATGGTTTCTGATAAATGGCAGGGAATGGGAGTGGGAATAGCCCTTTCGATGCATTGCCTCAAGGTTGCAAAGGACGCCGGCATAAAACGGGTATTGATGGACATTCTTAAGATCAACTCATATATGCTGAGTCTGGCTAATCGGCTCGGCTTCTCGCGCAGAGAAACATATGATGATTATGTCGAAGTGGAATACAGGCTTAATGAGCAATAACAGTATGTATTAAATATGCGATTGATTTCATATCAGCGATATATATTCAAATTGGCGCAATATAAAAAGACAAACGCAGAATTAGACAGGCCGATATAGTAGTCTGCGGATTTAACGGCATCTTAGCCCATAGGAAGGCAGCAGGGAATTCCTGTGTTATAATGAGCTGATGAAAATAATCGCGAACGACAAACAGCTGCAATTATTCTTGAAATCACTGCAAAAGCGAGCTGCCGGAGTCAGCCCTGAAGTAGAAACCACTGTGAAGAGCATTTTGGCTGATGTGCGGAAACGTGGAGATAAGTCTGTTGCAAAATACACGAAAAAACTTGACAGGCATTCATTGCCGTCCCGCGTAAAGTCCTCGGAGATAGACACTTATGCGCGCAAGGCAAATAAAGCCGTTGCAAGGGCTCTCGAGCTGTCTGCTTCAAGGATATATAAGTTCCACTTGCAGCAGAAAGAAGACTCTTGGTCTTTCGAGTCAGAAGGGGCACTTCTTGGCCAGATTATCAGGCCGATTGAACGCATAGGCGTGTATGTGCCAGGCGGCAAGGCATCATATCCTTCTACGGTATTGATGAATGTTATACCCGCTCAGGTTGCAGGCGTGAAAGAGATAGCGGTGTGTGTTCCTACACCTGGAGGTGAAGTCAACTCCTGCGTCATGGCGGCCTTGAGGCTTCTGGGAGTCAAAGAAGTATACCGAATCGGCGGAGCCCAGGCTGTTGCGGCAATGGCGTATGGGACTGAAACTATCAAGAAGGTTGACAAGATCGTAGGACCCGGTAATATTTTTGTCGCGGTTGCAAAAAGAATGGTGTTTGGCGAGGTTGATATAGATATGATAGCCGGGCCCAGTGAGATTCTCATAATAGCAGATGATACAGCTGACCCGGCTTGTGTTGCCGCAGACATGCTAAGTCAGGCAGAACATGACGAGCTGGCTTCGAGCATATTAATCACGCCGTCGGCCAGACTTATGGAAGATGTGAATCAAGAGCTGAAGATCCAGCTTAAGGCCTTGAAACGCCGTGAAATAGCGAAGAGGTCTCTTGACAGGTACGGAGCGATTATAAAGACCAGGAGTCTTGATTCAGCAATAGATATAGCAAACAGGATAGCTCCTGAACATTTAGAGATTGTGACAGCTGATCCCGAGCAGACTGTCCTGAAGATAAAGAACGCAGGGGCGGCGTTTCTTGGTCAATGGACGCCGGAACCTTTAGGCGATTACTCAGCAGGTCCTAACCACACTTTGCCTACAGGTGGGACTGCGAGATTTTCATCTCCGCTGGGCACATATGATTTTATAAAGCGTACAAGCTTGCTGCGGTTCAGTCGCAGGGGATTTATGGCATTGGCTGATACAGTCGAGACAATGGCCGACGCTGAAGGGCTGGAGGCACATGCCAAAACGATCAGAATAAGAAAAGGACTGTTTAATAAGGGCACGAATAAATTTGTATCGAGATGTAAAGCTAAGAGCGAATGATGTAAGTTAAGTGACTGGGGCAGAGTGCTTGCTTCAGTTGTGGTCAGCCTTTGACGAGCTGGTCTATCATGATGTATCCGCCGCATGGAGGTCCGGAACGATTATCCCTGTAGTCGCAACCATCGATGCGGAAATCGCATGATTTGCATACGAGATTGAAAAGGTTCTCATCATAGGCCGGAATATGATTCTTAATGTCATTTGTTTCGCAGACCATATCCGCCAGCTGCTGCAACTCGGATGCTGTGAAGTTTTCAACTAGAACTCTGTAGCCACCACAGTACATCTCTTCCTTGCCATTCTTAAAGTATCGGCAGAACCTCTTGCAAATAATATCGATGAAGATTTGTCCTTTCATTCGTTTTGTTCTGTTGTTTCCTTAAGCCAGTTCAGATACTCTTCCGATCCCAATGTCACCGGCATCGCTATAACTTCCGGTACGGTATACGAGTGCAGCTCCTTGACTCTTGCAGCAAGCGATTGAAAAAGTTGCCGGCGTGTCTTGGCAATCATCAAGACCTCTTTTTCGTCTTCAATCTTGCCCTGCCAGAAATATATCGATCTGATGTCCCTGATTATATTCACGCAACCGGCCAGCCGCTCTGCAACGAGAATTCCTGCAATTCTGGCAGCTTCTTCTTCGCTTGGTGCTGTAAGCAATACGACAAGGGCATCCATAAAGCCTCCTTATTGATGCCGGATATTTGTCAGAAAAACGGAATCCCTTTGCCGATTAACTTTATCCTCTTGCCTGCTGAAGTTATGAGCGTGACGGTTGGCTTGAAGAGAACGAAGTCCTGATGGAAAGGCGTTTTTACCTTGCCTCCAAATGAGCTGTTGTCACCGAGGGCTATATGGATAGTTCCGAGGATTTTTTCAGATTCGAGGATATTGTCAGGCCTATTTGCCCTCGGGTTGGTGCCGATGCCGAGTTCAGCTATGTTACGGTTTTCCTTGCGCTCATTGAGTTTGGCTGTCAGTTGAGCCGCGAATGGCTCTTTCCCCAAAACGTCGGTGACGACACCGTTTTTTATTTCAAGCGTGACCGGTTCAGCGAGTTCGCGCATTGGCGCCCATTGCAGTACTAGCTTGCCCTCAGCAGAGCCCTCGATTGGAGCGAGGAAGACTTCGCCGGCCGGTAGATTACCGAAAGCACCTTTTCTTGTGAGAATGCCTGTGTCCGACAAGGCCTTGCGACCCTTATTTGACAACCGTACCTGAGTCCCGTTGGAGGATGAGATCTCAATATGTTCTGCCATATTGACAGTCTTTTCCAGCGCGATAGTCCTTTTGGCCAAGGCCCTCCAGTCGACATGCATCGAGCCTTCAAGCATCGAAGCGTCAAAAAGAGGCATACTTGCGTAACGGCATCTGCATATTCTGGTCAGGAAATCCCTGAATCGCGTATGGCTTGTGGAGTAATTGGATAGAGCTATTGCTACATCAACAGATTCCGACTTGCAGCTTTCAAATATTGATTCAGCCTCTCGCAAGCCGCTGTCTGCAATTTCCTTCTTTAACAACTGGATTAGCAGGCCTTTTCTTTTGAGTTTTTCTACAGCCCTCTTGCCGAATGCGGTTTCCCATAATTCTACCGGCGGCTCCATCCCATGACTTCCCAGCGCCTGAAATTCCTTGTAGATAATCTTCTTAGCAAAGGATCTGCCAACTTCTGCAGTCAGCAGGGCAATATTCCTGAGGCAGTCACGCCTGCAGCTGTCACCAGTGTCAATGATTTCAAGCGGCGCTGGAATGTCTGTAAAGACGAGGATTTTTTCGGTTGCCTTTACGCCGAGGTTAGTTTTATAAATTGAGCGTATGCTGTCCAGCATCATAATATCAATATCGTATAATGAATCAAAGGCAGAAGCAACTGGTCTTTAAGCGAATGACAATTCCATTTGCGCTGTCTTTTCACGCGGGAAGAGTATCGGGTATTTGTTGTCGAAGCATGCAGTGCAATAGTTTTCGGGATGGGGAATGATTCCTTTAAGGCCGTTTATGCTTAGGTATGCCAAGCTGTCTGCTGTAATGTATTTGCGTATTTCTTCGACCATATGTGTGGATGCAATAAGTTCCTGGCGAGTCGGTGTGTCGATGCCATAGAAGCACGGTCCAATTGTAGGCGGTGAACTTATTCTCATATGGACCTCGCGTGCGCCGCCGACTTCCCGGATCATCTTGATGATCTTCTTGGATGTTGTTCCCCTGACAATTGAATCGTCCACTACAACAACTCTTTTACCTTCGAGCAAGCACCTTACCGGATTTAATTTAATCTTGACGCCGAAATGCCTGATGCTCTGTTTTGGTTCTATGAAGGTCCTGCCGACATAGTGGTTTCTGATGAGTCCAAAATCGAACGGTATGCCGCTTTGTTCTGCGAAGCCGATAGCTGCAGGGACACCGGAATCAGGCACAGGGATTACGAGATCTGCATCAACCGGCGAATCGATGGCGAGCTGTTTCCCGAAATTCTTGCGGGTTGTATTGACGCAGGTGTGATCATAAATATAACTGTCAGGTCTCGAGAAATATATAAATTCAAAAACGCAAAAGGCTTTTCTGGGACTCTTTAGCGCTTGCAATGAGCGGATACCATGCTCGTTTATTACCACTAGCTCTCCGGGTTCAACGTCCCTTATATATCGCGCATTGATAATATCGAAGGCGCAAGTTTCTGATGCGATGACGTAAGCATTGTCCACCATCCCAATTGCAAGCGGTCTGACCCCGAAGGGATCCCGAAGCGCTATGAGTTCATTTTCTCTCAGGAAGAGGAGACTGAAAGCTCCGCGGACATCTTTGAGAGCTTCCGTTATGCGCTCATAAGGATCTTCACTTTTAGCTCTCGCAATAAGATGCAGTATTACTTCGCTATCTGACGATGACTGGAAGATGGCCCCTTCGCTTTCGAGCGCTGTTCGCATCTGGTCGGCATTGACAAGGTTCCCGTTATGGGCTATCGCGATAGAACCAAGCGCATAATTGGCTACTAAAGGTTGTACATTCTTGAGGACGCTGCTCCCAGCCGTTGAATAGCGGTTATGTCCTATCGCTGCGTGTCCGGGAAGCCGTTTAAGTCTCTTTTCACTGAAAATGTCCGAAACAAGACCCATTGCTTTTTCCAGATGAAGCGTTTTACCGTCAGTCGAGCAGATGCCGGCCCCTTCCTGCCCGCGATGCTGCAGCGCGTACAGGCCCAGATAGGCAAGATTGGCCGCTTCAAGATGGCCGAAAACGCCGAATATGCCGCATTCCTCATGGATGTCATGAAAAAGTGGACTGTTGCAGCAGTATCTTCTAACCATTGGACCGATGGCTCTTTTCAAAAAGGAAAATAGTGAATGAAAACAAAATGCCAGCAAGAGTGCAATATAGCCTCTCACCTTCGTTTACTCAGGCAACGAGGTTATTCTAACATAAAATGATGGATGAATTTAAACTCAGATCTGATTTCACACCTAAAGGCGATCAGCCGAAAGCCATAGCAGAGCTTACCGAAGGCCTGAGCAAATGTGAAAAACATCAGGTTTTGCTTGGAGTCACTGGTTCTGGCAAGACGTTCACCATAGCTAATGTAATAAATAATATTAACAAGCCAGCCATAGTCATCGCCCATAACAAAGCTCTGGCCGCGCAGCTTTATGGCGAATTCAAAGAGCTATTTCCTGATAATGCGGTTGAATTTTTTGTCAGCTACTATGATTATTATCAGCCGGAAGCTTACCTCCCGGCCACCGATACGTATATTGAAAAAGATTCGATGGTCAACGACGACATAGACCGGCTCAGGCATTCTGCAACTATGTCTATTCTCGAAAGAAATGATGTAATTGTTGTCGCCTCGGTTTCATGCATTTATGGCATAGGATCGCCGGAGGATTATCTCAACATGCACATAGTTCTGGAAGAGGGCATGAGGATCAAACGGGACGCATTCCTGAGGAAGCTGGTTGAGATTTTGTACGTTCGCACTGAGACTGAGTTTAAGCGCGGCAGTTTTAGAGTTAGAGGCGATGTGGTGGAAGTTTTCCCGGCATTCTCTTCAGACCGTGCAATGAGAATCGATTTTTTTGGAGATGACATTGATACGATATATGAATTCGACTCGCTAACCGGCGCAAAAATCAATAAAGTGCGCAAGCTGATTCTCTATCCGAACAGTCACTGGATAACACCCAAGCACAAGCTGGATAAGGCTATCGGTTCAATACTTAAGGAGATGGAAGACCGGGCCAGATGGTTCAGAAATAATGGCGAGATGGCATTTTCTCAGCGGATCGAACAGCGGACACGGTTTGACATGGAGATGCTGAAGGAATTTGGTTTTTGTCATGGAATCGAGAATTATTCCCGCCACCTCAGTGGCCGACTGCCTGGAGAGCCTCCGTTCACTCTCATCGATTATCTGATCAGCGGGCCGTCCAAGGGCGATTATCTTATGGTAATCGATGAATCTCATGCAACAGTGCCGCAGGTTGGCGGCATGTACAATGGCGACAGGTCTCGCAAACAGACGCTTATCGACTATGGCTTCCGCCTGCCTTCGGCGCTGGATAACAGACCGCTGCAATTTGATGAATTTGAGTTGCGAATGAATCAGACTATATATGTTTCAGCTACTCCTGGACCCTATGAACTGAAAAAGTCACCTGGTAAAGTTGTCGAGCAGGTGATTCGGCCTACAGGCCTCATGGACCCCAAAATGATTATAAAGCCAACCGCGGGCCAAGTGGAAGACCTTCTTGGGGAAATCAGAAAGCGTGCCGAAAGGGGCGAGAGAGTGCTTGTGACAACGCTTACAAAGAAAATGGCAGAAGACCTGACCGATTATTACACGGAACTGGGCATACGGGCCAGATATCTACATTCAGATATTGATACGCTTGAAAGAATAGCAATACTGCGCGATTTGCGAGTTGGTGTTTTTGATGTCCTGATCGGAGTAAACCTTCTTAGAGAGGGGCTGGATCTCCCGGAGGTGTCTCTAGTTGCTATTTTTGACGCGGATAAAGAAGGATTTCTGCGCTCTGAACGATCTCTGATTCAGACAGCCGGCCGCGCCGCCCGGAACATATATGGAAAAGTTATTCTCTATGCAGATAGCATGACTGATTCCATATCCAGGGCAATGGCAGAGACCGAAAGAAGGCGGAAGATCCAGGAAGAGTATAATGCAGAAATGGGAATAACTCCTGAAACAGTAAAGAGCCAGATTAAGGATATTCTTGGGTCTATATACGAAGCTGATTATATCACCCCCGAAGTTGTAGCCGAAGAATCCGTTGATTATGACCTGACAGATCAAAACTTAAAAAAACTTGAGGCAGAGATGAAAGAGGCTGCAAAGGGACTTGAGTTTGAAAAAGCAGCCAAAATTAGGGATAGGATCAAGGCAGTCAGAGACAAGATGCTTCAACTTGGTATTAAGGAAAATGGAAGCAGTAAAAACACTGCAAAAAGAGATTTAAGAGGAAAGTGAAAATTGAAATGAAGACAATATCTGAAAATAGGCTTTTAGAATTGTTTCCCGCTTTTAAGAAAAGCCCCGAGCTTTCATCCGATATCATATCGCATGCTCACGTCGTATCCTTTCCTAAAGACAAGGCGATCTATTCCGAAGGAGACGCATGTGCTAATATTGCTTTTGTCATGTCGGGCGAGATACGCGTTTTCAAGATTGGGGAAGGCGGCCGTGAAATCACTCTTTACGAGATCGAGAGCGGCGAGACATGTATACTGAATGCTTCATGCATTTTCTCCAAAAAGTCATATCCTGCACATGCCACTACGTTATCAGATACGGAATTGCTGCTTATGTCGTCCGGTGAATTCAGCAGGCTTTTATCCACATATGAGGAAATGCGCACTTTTATCTTCGACCTTCTGAGCAGACGTCTAGCCGCTGTAATGACGCTTGTTGAAGAGGTCGCCTTCGGTCGCATGGACCTGCGCCTGCTTGAATACCTGGAAGAAAAGTCTGAAGATGGAAAAGTGAACGCGACGCATCAGAAGATTGCCAATGACCTGGGCACATCGCGCGAGGTTGTTAGCAGATTGCTCAAGGACTTTGAGAGGCGAGGAGTGATAACACTTTCGAGGAACCTGATACAGATCCATAGCGCAGGCTAAGATGGATTCCTTTCCCTCGGGGCAGTCAGCGACGGTAGTGTTTGGTAAGGGATTACTGTAACAAGACCCAAAGCCGATCCGGTCGCTGATAAACCTGCAACGTCTCATGATCGTTTTTTTAACAGAGGTAAGATTTCGAAAATAACCCGCGCACGAGGAGTCAAATGTCATAGCTCGTTTCACATTATGCTCTGTACTCGGAAGCAAATGAATGACACTATGTAATGTCCATTTAGAAGTTCCAGCTTATGCAGCCAAAGTCTTTGCCAGCCTTTTTGAGAGAGCCACGATCGTTAAAATGGGCGGCAAGCCTGGTGCTGTGGGAAGTACACTTCCATCACAAACAAAGAGGTTCTTTATCTCTGTCTGCAGATTATTATCCACTATTTTGCCAATAGCTGCGGTCCCACCTGGATGAGCACCCTGAGGGATGGATACCATGATAGAGTTGCGATCAGCGCCGGCTTTGACCAGAATTTCACTTGCTATCGCGGAACCTTCTGTTAGTCGAGATCGATCCCTTTCAGTGACCGGCTTAGATATAGTCCCGTTAGGATAAACACGCCCAACAGACTCATCAACAATTTTAGTCATTATGCCGACCAACCTACTTGCGGGAAGGACTGAGCCTTTAGGCCCAAGCTCCATAAGCCGGACCATTCTGGTGGAGTTAATGTAAGGTGAGAGTATAAAGCCCTTGCTCTCATAGAACTCATGATCGACCAAAGCCATTACCGGTTCATGAATCTGATTCACTTCATGTGTAATTCCATAAGTATTAACTAACAGGTCGACAAATAGCCCCTTACCAGCTTCCTGAATCCCTGAATGTTGCAAGATAACGGGCGTCCCCAATCCTCCAGCAGCAATAATTACTGTTTGAGCCATGATTTCCTCGTGCCCCAACGGTCCTTCAATGCTAACGCCCGTTGCATTTCCATTTGATGACAACACTTTCTTTACCCGAGTGTTAAACAGTATCTTAGCTCCAAACTTAATGGCTTCGTCAAGATAGTTAGTGGCTGTCCACTTTGCCCCTTTTCTACATCCCAATGGACACTGACTGCATTTCCCACAAGTAGCAGGATTTATGAATTTGGGCATGGGCTCCATATGATATCCAAGATCAGTTGCCGCCCTCATAATTGTATGTGAACCCTCTGAAAGGAGATCCGAAGAAATCGGAGAGATGCACATTTCATTTTCTGCATCAATAAACTCATCATTCAAATTAATGCCCTTATCGCCTAACTCTCTCTCCAGACACCTTACGCCGTTACCGCATGAAACCACAGTTGACCCGCCGGCCATAAATGTTCGCCACAGAATAACGCCCTCTTTTGACTTTGCAGGTGTTTTTATGATGGTAGTATCATAGTAACGCAAGCAATCCTTGAAAGTTCCAATGTCGCTTTCCCTGTTTCCCTTTTCGATAACCATTACATCCTTGCCTCTTTTACTTAATTCAAAGGCCAAAGTTGAGCCCCCAGCGCCACTACCGACAATCAGAAATTCATATGTCTTAGTCATATTTGCCTCCTTGAAGGCGGACATATTCCAAACTGAGCACTTCTAATAAAAAAAGCCGCTCTGCCTATATATCGTCTTCGGCAGCTCGGCTGTCTTAAATCAAGACCCATTGCTTTCCACTCTCTCCTTACGAAGAGTTTAGCCTTTTCGGGATCATCAATATCTAATACAAGCTTAGCATAAAATGTTGAGACTTACCACCCGGATATGATTTCGTAATTTATTGTTGTAACTGCATATTTATGTTCTTAGGAATCCACAACTTGGTAATAGCCTGCTATATCGGGTAAAAGCGAACTTGGTATGACTCGGGCATTTTGTCACACGGCTATATTGGCGAAGACAACCTTTAACAATTTCCGCTAAGGACCTTGTTTGTCTATCATCACTCTGCACGTCCTTCCAGAAACACCGAGCCCATATAAATTAGCGGCTTACTTTAGCAGAAACAAGACGATTTAAACTTACCCCGCTTTCAGCAGATTGGATAGCGAGTGATCTGTGCGTTTCAGGAGTAACGCGCACCATAAATTTACCACTGTAACGACGGTTAGCTATTGGCTCCGGAATAGGCTCCCCCGTCTTCTTCATATCCTTAATGACTTCGGCGACAATCCTTCGTATACCCTTAAGAGCGGACTCCGGAGATCCAGCTAACCAGCTTAAACTCGGGAATTCGGCACACTGGCCTACATACTCATTATCCTCTTCAGACCAAGTAACTCTATAGGTATAATGATCATTTTTCAGTTCCATGATATACCTCCATCAGCACAATCGCTCTAAGTACTTGTTTTACCTGATACTTCTTGACTTTCCCCTTGTCATTCTGGACATTGATTCGAGGATCGCCATGCCACGGTGTTTTATATATCCTGTGACTACTGCCTTTTTGCCTTGCAGTACCAAAATAATGATCGCAGACCAGGCATAAGTCATAGAATCTTATATCGCCTGGATTGCTTTTCATCTTTGAAAGCATTTCGGCGACATTAGGCATACTTAATTGTAGTATCATTAATAGTATCATGTCAACATATTGTCATAGGCTTGTCGGTAAATGCGACGCGATATTATGTGGCTTTTCGGTAGCAACATTTGCTGGAATGAGCTTTGCTAAATCTGCGCAGTGCTAGAAAAAGTGTACATTCAAATTTTGAAATAGGGGTAATGACGCAATTAGTTTCCATTGTCTGTCGTAAAGGATCCATGGATCGGCAGTGGTGCCGATAACCGCGGGAAAAAGACCTTTGTGACATTGTCACAGATTCTCTTCTCTGAAATTCGATATGATGTAATCGGAAGTTAAATTCAGAGCAGTTTGGGGAGGATGAGATGAAGAAGAATGAAGGGACAATTGATAGGGCTCTTAGGGTGCTCGTGGGTCTTGGACTTATTTCTTACGCTCTTGTAACCGGCGCAGCCTGGGGCTACTTGGGAGTTGTGCCATTACTGACGGGATTGGTCGGATCATGTCCGCTGTACAGTATTCTTGGCATTTCTACATGCGGGAAGTGCTCCGGGGATAAGGCAGACGGTTGTGCATGCAGCTCTAAGAACTAGGCTTGTGTATCAATAAATCAAGGAAGGGGCTCGGAATCAAGTTTGAGCCCTTCCTTGATGGTGCTTTTGGAACAGCCTGATAGAGACGTTAGCGCCACCTCATTTGCGGTCACAGAACACTGACTATCGTCAGAACGGGGAGTTCTGTAGCCATATCGCAAATACTGGATCAACAACTCGATATGTTTTATCATTGTTTTCTTCTATATAGTCGAGAATATCCAGTCTTTTTAGGGCCGATTGTATGCCGCCGATTGATCCGAGGCGGTGTTTCATCATGTAAGCATTTGAAAACGGGCTGTCAGTTGGATCTTTGGCCAGCGCCTTAAGCAGTGCTATCTGCTGCGGCGCGATCGCCTTCAGCATTGTCTCATACGTGATTCTTTCCTCTTGAATTGCCTGCCTTAATCCGTTTACATAATCTGCTTCCGTAATCTTTTCACCGCAGACCTCATATATCGAATATGGAATCCTTTGTATATAGTAAGGATATCCTCTGACCTTTGTGACAAGCCTTAATGCGATGTCCTGCGGACAATGCACGCCAACGGATTTGAATCTTTCGACAATAAATGCGGTAGACTCATCAAGCGGCAAGGCTTCCAGAGATATATTGATGCTGCTCTGATAAAAGGGGCGTTTTTGCTCGTTCATCATATCCTTGAGGAGCCTGCGTCTGCTGCCGACAAAAAAATACGATGCTTTTGTCTGCATCTGGATATAATTTCTGAGCATTCCTTCTACAGCTAGTGACTGGGGAATATCTATAATTTCCTGAAATTCGTCGAAGACCAAATGAGATCCCACTGGATGGTCCTGCATAAAAGCGGTCAAGCCGTCCATTGTTTCTCTGAGCAGATCCAGCCCGCGGTGTCCTCCGGTCGCTTCGACTGAAACAGTTATGCCGGATTCAGGATCCGGCTTTAGTACGGGTCGCCACGGCGTAATAAAGCGCATGACCTTCTTTAGCAGGCCTTCATTTTTATGTGAGACTTCATATAAGCCGGTTGCCAGGAGCGCAGCAATTTCATCGATCGAGCTTGTACCATAAAAGCTTATATAAGCTGTGAAGTATCCTTGGCGGTTAAGTACCTTTTGGATGCGCTTGACCATGGAAGTCTTTCCATATCGTCTGGGAGAAAACAATGTTGCATTGGCATTGTTTTTTGCATGGGACGTCAGTTGCTTGATTTCCTTCTTCCGGTTGCAAAAAGGTGCGTCAACAGGCAGTTCCTTAAAGAAAAAGGGATTCTTCATTCTCCATCACCTCCTGAATATATTCTATCACAATAACTCTAGAAAAATAATTGCGTGGCAATAAAAGAATCATCCAGGGTTGGAAACATGTATGACGAAATGCTGTATGTATGTCTTTGCACTCACGCTGGAAGAGGTTGCAAAAGGCTTGGTTAAAAATAATCCGGAGCGTCTTTATTATATTGCGCGCGATGATGATGGATATTGTCCGCATTTAGACCGAACGACATACAGATGTCTTATGCCTTATCAGCGTCCATTGCGGCACAGAAAAAATGCGTGCAGTGTACCAAAGATTGATCAAGCCTAAGGCTGGCTTTCTTATGCAATCTTAGTCAAACTACCCGGTCTTTGCCATGCTAAGAGCCTGCCCTATTGCGGGTATGAAATCTTTTTTCCGTGATAGCACTCTTGGCAGTATGCAGGTGCCGTCTTTAACTTGGACGTCAAATGCTTTTTCCACGACCCAAGTCTCACCTTTGACCAATACGCGTTCCTGCTGAGAGGTCAGCGGGTTTGTCACAAGCAAAGCGGTAAGATCATAGGCGTTTGCAACTCGTATGCGTTCAAGTTCATCGAGCAGCTCTGCTTCTCTTAGATCGATTTGTTCGCAGTCCAGCACCATCATCTGACTAATTCCAAGCTTCTTACCGCCCAGCAGAAATTCTTTAAAGTCTGCATTTATGAGTTCTGAAGCATCCTTTCCTTCTATGTTGATGCTTGCATGCAGAAGTTCTTTTCCATATTTTCTGATGGAAACGCCTGCTATTTCAGACAAGAGTTGAGCCATCAGGCGGTCCTTTTCAGTTGTCGTTGACAAAGTCAGGATCAATGTATCAGACAGTATGCCTGATAGGAGAAGTCCGGCGATTTCAGCCGGTATCCGCACTTGGTGCAGAAACATGATGCTGGCAACTACAGTGCAGGTGCTGCCGACTGGGTCGTTGTATACGAAAATAGGTGCTACAGTTGAAATATCGCCAACTCTATGATGGTCTATTATCTCGAGTATCTCAGCTTCTTCTATGCCATCTACTGCCTGGGATATCTCATTATGGTCAACCAGTATAGCCCTCTTTCGCACGGGATCAAGCAGATCGGTCCGGGTAATAAACCCTATAACTCTGTTTTCGCTGTCCACGGCGATAGCAGAGCGATAATCCGATTCACGTATCTTTTGACGCAGAATTGATAATGGAGTCAAAAGCCCAACTGTAGGGCAATTCGCGCTCATTATGGATGAGACGGGTTCTGACATGGTCAATAGTTGAAGTGTGCCGAAAGCAGAATGCGGTGATGAAAGAATCAGGATTCCCGCCTCCGAAGCTGCTGAGACAACGTCCTTGTCTACCGGCAGTCCATCGGTTATGATCAGAGCTGAGCAGTGAGCATGTATCAGTTCAAGCTGTATGTCATGCTGATCGCCGACAACGACTGCTGCTCCGGAGGATACCCTGTTAAGCAAGGTTCCTTTTTGCATTGCAGCAACTATGACTTTGCCTGACAGAATGCTGACATTCTTACTGTTACTTATTACCCTGCAGTCAAGTGTCTTGATGAGAATATCCAGCTCGATCGGCGCCTTTGAAAGATCTGAGAATCCCACGCTGTCAACATAGTGCTGGGCTATATCGCGCAGACCGACTATTCCGGCCAGTCTTTCATCATCATCGACAACAGGTACGGATCTGACCCCGGTCTTTTTCATCAGGTCGGCCAGAGCGTGAACAGAGCTTCTGGTATGAATGCAGACAGGCTTTTTCATATTGAGATCGCTGACCGCAGGCGCAAGGCTCTCTATCTCATTTGGAACCGGAACTGAGAATCTGTTAAGGATAAATCTTGTCTCTTCGTTAAGTTTTCCCGCCCTGCCCGGTGTAAAAAGAAACCTCTTGTCAGTAAGGTTCTTGAAATGTGAATATGCAATGGCTGAACAGGTTGAATCTGTGTCGGGATTCTTATGTCCAATAACGTAAACTATTTTTAGTTGTTCCATGCAGCTCATGTCCTTTCCGTATAATAGAGTTTTAATGTACTCAATAATACGGTATGCGTCAAGCTGCAAATTAATATAGTATTTGAAGCTGATCTTTCGTATGTTAAACTGAACACTGACAATAAACGATACAGCAATAATTAAGGAGCCAGATTATGCTATTTCAGCAGTTTTATCTTGAGAGTCTCGGGCATGCATCGTATTTTATTGGATCAGAACACTCCGGAGAAGCTTTGCTGGTGGATGCCAGAAGAGATGTTGATATCTATTTTGATGAGGCGCGAAAGCAGGGGATGCGCATAAGGTATGCAGTGGACACACATCAACACAACGATTATGTGTCCGGTATTTGCGAGCTTGCGTCCCGCAGCGGAGCAGAAACCTTGGCTGGAGCGGATGCAAAACTCGGATACCCGGCAAGGAGGCTTGCTGACGGCGAGAAAATAACGATGGGAGAGGTGGTTGTCGAAGCGATACATACCCCTGGCCATACCCCGGAACATATGTCTTTACTGCTGACGGATTTATCGCGTGGAGATGTTCCGGTAATGCTGCTGTCTGGAGGGTTGCTGCTGGTTGGAGATGTGGCACGGCCGGATCTATATGGCGGCGCTGAAAGGACTGTTGCTAATGCTCGCGACCTTTTTCATTCTCTCCATGACAAGATCATGAGATTGCCTGACTATGTTGAGGTCTGTCCTACACACGTGGCTGGATCGCTTTGCGGAGGGAACATCAGCAGTCGGCTCACGACTACCATCGGATATGAACGTGAGCTGAATGCGTGGCTGCAGTACAAAGATATAGATGAATTTGTGGCGGCATGTGTGAGAAGAGAGAATCTTCCATCGGTTCCGCCATACTGGAATCATATGAGAAAGATAAATCAGGATGGCCCTCGGCTTTTGGGCGCTCTTGCCGAACCGCCTGCGCTGGGTGTTGATGAGTTCGACCGTCTTCGAAATGGAGGAATGCATATTCTTGATTGCCGGTCTCCTGAGGCATTCGCTGCTCATATTCCTGGAGCTTTTCATGCTGGATGGGGCTCAAGCTTTACGACATGGGCAGGCACGGTTTTACCGTTTGGAACGCCCTATATGCTAGTGCTTCAGCGCGCACAGGATCTGTGGGATGTATGCAGGTCTCTCTTAAGGATTGGATATGGGCTGCCCAATGGATGGCTATCGGGTGGTATGCATGAGTGGCGGTCCGCTGGAAAGGACATAGAGATAATACCCCAATGGTCAGTAAAAAATCTGAATGATGAGATTAAGCGTCAGGAAGATTTGTTTGTTCTGGATGTGCGTCAACCCAGAGAATGGGCGGCCGGCCACATTGAATCCGCAGTTCATGTTTCGGGAGCAGAAGTATCCGACAGGATAAATGAAATACCACGCGATCGACCAGTTGCTGTTATATGCGGCAGTGGATACAGATCGTCTGCTATTACAAGTATTTTAAAAAACAAGGGATATGAGCAGGTTCATAACGTCCTGGGCGGAATGAGCGCCTGGAAGAAATCCGGATTCAGTACAATAAGATGACATAAAGCATACAGTAAGCCTGCTAATGCCGGAGGCGTTTACAGAGTAACTTGTTGCAATGCTAACGTGCCCGAAAAAATCAGTACGAATGACAATTGAGCAGTTATTATTACTTTGGCCATGCAGACTATGAACAAAGTTGAGAAGATAGCGATAATCAGGGAACAGAAGATGGATATTTAATACAGCGTGAAGGTCGCGAATCTAAGATAGAAATTCAATGACCATGTGATGAGGTGCTCTAGAATGGATTTATTTCCAATATGCCTCAAAAGTCATTTGAGCGACAGACAGAGCATTAAACTAATGATTTTCATCAGGGTACTGTTGGTGACTCTCGTCATGGCACTTATGCCGAGTTGTTCCATGCTTTCGATTACTTTAATATCCCCTCCCACGCCAATGCCAACCCACAAATTTCTTGCAGGTGCATCCAGTGTTGATATAACGCCGCCACCGGGCTATCCGATGGGAGGCCATTCAATGGCCGGCAAAATTGGTCGCGGATATTGGCTGCGGCTTAATGCACGGTCAATATTTATTGAGGATCCAAATGGCACGCGAATGGCCCTTGTTTCAACGGATCTATGGGCCATGCCGGCCGGACTGGCTGATAGAGTTGCGGAAATAGTTTCAAAGGGACGGCCGGAATGTGTAATAAGCCGGTCGGGTCTTATAATCGCAGCAACGCACACTCATCAAAGTCCTGCTAATTTTTCGACAGCACCGGCCTATAACGCTTTTGCGGCCCCTCTTCCGGGATTTGATCCTGATTTGTTTGAATTTCTTGCGAAACGCATTGCACTGTCCATAGATAAGGCATGTCAAAATCGCCAAGAGGCTGAAGTGTATTTTAATCAAATTTCAACAACAGTAGATGTCCCATTTGCTCGAAACCGCAGCTTTGAAGCGTTCAGGGCAGACCCGGAGTCAGAAGATATTCTTTTGGCGAATAAAGAACTTCCAGTAGGAGCGGTCACGACCGAATATCCATTCCCTGACAGCTATCGCGCAGTAGACCCTACAATCCGGATATTACGCATAAAGCAAAAGGACAAGCCTTACGATGACATAGCAATAGCGGCATTCCTGGCTGTTCACAATACGTCAATGACCCATGAGGCAAAAGTTTATAGTAGTGATCTTTTCGGGGCGGCCTCCCTGTATCTTGAAAATAATCCGGCTGTCAACGGCGCCCAGAAAAAGCTCGTTGTTGCGATTTTCAACGGGGCCGAGGGCGATATTTCACCAGCATGGGAAGCTCAGGACCGTCGCGATACCCTCCGTCTGGGCAAAAAACTAGCTGAAAGAATAATGGTTGCACCTCTTGGTAAGAAGCTCGAAGGTTCGCTCAATTATCGTTTTGAGTCATTTTCGATTGTTAACAAATGTTTTCCTTGCGACACAGGTCAGTGGGGTGATTCTTTTGCTTGTCCCGAAACTCATGTGTTATGTACAGCCGAATCCCCGATGACAGGGGTTGGAGCACTTGGCGGTGCTGAAGATGGCAGAACATTCTTCTATTATTTGGGTTGTCGTGAAGGGTTGAGAGATTATTCAATTAACACGCCGCACGGCAATAAAAGGCCGATGCTCAATTGCCTCGGTCCAGCGGTCAAAACGATTTTAAACTCTGTTAGCGGACACGAATCTCCTGACTATAGCAATCCCGGCTCATCAAATGAAGCTTGGCTAACCGGGATTATTGCTGATTTTGATAAATTGCCTGATACCATACCGCTTGGGATTTATTCCATAGGTAAGGTAACTATCGCTACACTGCCTGGAGAATTTACGATGGTAATGGGCAAACGAATATCTGACGATATTAAACGATGTCAACAGGAACAAATGTCTACTGCCCAGCACATCCATCAAGATGAGAAAAGCAGTGGAGATTATAGCATTGTGCTCATCGGTCTCGCCAATGAATATCTATCCTATTTTACAACGCCGCAAGAATATCAGATGCAGGCCTATGAAGGCGCTTCGACGCTCTATGGTGTTGGATCGGGGGAACTGGTAAGGTTTCACCTGGCAGAACTTTCGAAAAAACTGGGCGAGAAACCCAGAATTCCGGAACAGAGAGTTGATCATAAATATCATCCTGGTCGCGCAAAGCACTTTGGAGTAGACAGTATTAAGAATGAAGTTAATTTGTCAGATTCGGGATTTACCTCAGTCTTGCTTGACACACAAAATGGAATCACAGATTTTACAAGAATACCGGCATTTTGCTGGCCTGATAGTAAAATAGCGCTATCATCGGTCAACGATATTAGTTTTCAGGTAACCCCTAAAGTCAGGATTGTCACAAAAAACGCGATCGGGGAAAAATTGGCGACTCTTACAATCTCCGGGGCGATAGAAGATGATAATGGTTTGGATTTTGTCAGTATGATTGTTTCACACAATGGCGATAAAACTCGTTGGTGTACCTTTTGGCTTGTGCCCGATGCCTTCAAACGAGATAGTACAGATTTCTATTTTGTTGTAGATAGCACAAGCGGTCTACAGATCGAATCAGCTAGGTGTTACTTTGATGCATTGGGAAGGATCAATCCGGAATGTAGGTTTAGCCCGGGAAGCAATAAATGATGGGATCAGTCTAAATTTGAAGGAGGTTATCTTTTATGAACATCGATAGAAGAAACTTCATCAAGACGGCCATAGCAAGCTTGCTGACAATTAATACAACGAGCGTTTTTGCTGATATCTCGGGCAAAGCAGAGACTATCTCTCGCGGAGAGCCTGCAAAAGAAAGAAAAAAAGTATTCATCAGCGATATTCATATGAGCGAGAAGAGAAGTCTTGATAAAACGGGACATCGATACGACTGGTTTAGGAAAGATGACTCTGACCATTTAGCTGCGCTATTAATGTATCTCTCACAAGATGACACGGTAGAGGAAGTGATTCTTTTGGGGGACATCATGGATACATGGGTATATCCCATAGATGAACCGCCTCCCAGTTATAAGAATATTTTGCTGAGCAATATGAACATTGTTGAGGGTTTAAAGGCGATCAAGGCAAAGAAGGAAGTGATCTATATACGGGGCAACCACGACATGGATGTCAAAGCAGATGATCTGATTATAGATAAGACTTCACTTATAACGCGGATGCAGGATGTTTATTGTAGCGATAATATTCATGCCGAACACGGTCATCATTATGATATGTTCAATTACTGTGATCAATGCAAGTATCCAGTACCGTTTGGATATTTTGTGGCTCGCCTCGCAACTACGATTGCAGCCAGGGGCAATGAAGATTACAGTGTTTTGGATTTCAGGGACACATTTGTTGATAACTTATGGAAAGCGGTAATTCATAGGCAGGGGTTGACTCCAAGAGCATTTTCCAGGGAACGTGTAAGAGCGATAATTACGACATTAATAGACGAGATAAAGAAGGCAGATAGCACAAGGGATGTTGACAAAGAAAATATTACCCTGCCAAAACAAATCTTTGGTAAAGAGAGCATGCCCATTGGCGACATTATCGATATGTACGCGGATTATTTTGTGGGCAAGCCATTGAATGTTCTTGAGCACTCCATCATTACTGAGTTAACTGGCCACCTCGACTATGCGGCCAATGATATCGCACTTCATGCATCGTTGAAGAAGAAAAGGGTTGTCATTTTTGGACATACCCACAATAAGGAGATTAAAGAATTATATAAAGTTGCAACGGCTAAAGTATCTCCTTACTCTCCGATTGATGAAAGTGATCCCTGCTATGGAATATACGGCAATTGCGGTTCCTGGTGTGAAACCAGACGGAACAAACCGCTTACATATATTGAGACTGTTGCTGCTGAAAATAGTAATGAAGTTAAAGTCCGCCTGAAGCATTGGGATATATTTAACGAATCTGTCATGAAATTATAATCACATTTTGCAAATGACGAAAATGATATTTGTTTATACATCGTGGCAGAGTATTATTCGATACTTATGCATTCCATGAGGGGACATCTCAATTGCATGATAATCAGATCATGGTGATGATGGATGAATAATGGTTATGCGATGAGGCTTGTTCTAGTTGGTAGTGTGACTCTAATGTTGTTGGTCATGGGCTGTGTATGTAATCCTATAGTTCCTTATAACCTTGAAACACCCCCATCAATTTTGATTCCTGCCAATCTGGCAGCGGTGAAGGACGAAAGAAGTCGTTTCAGGGAGATATATTGCGCTATTCAGGCGGATCACGGGAGGTCTCTTCCGGAGGACAAACCGTGTGATGAGGTAATTTTACGTTTGGGTAATGAATCATCTCCGACCGGAAAGACTGTGCGAGTCGGACCTTCTGCCGGATTACGCAATATGAGAATCGTAGTCGTTCCGGGCATATTCAGCGAATGCGTTGCAGGTTCTGTGCGTACATATTCAGACGCGATTGATCACCTCAAGAAAATAGGGTATAAAATTGACTTGCTCCAAGTTGCAGGCAGGTCGGGCAGTAGTCAAAACGCAAAGCAAATAAGAGATTTTATAGTCAGTAAAGTGCAGTTGGAAGAGCGGTTGATTCTTGTCGGATATTCAAAGGGAGTTCCTGATATTTTGGAGGCGGTAGTTGACTATGCCGACTTGCAGGACAGGGTTGTTGCGATTGTCAGCATTGCCGGCGTTGTAAGTGGGACGCCCGTTGTTGAGGCTATTGCCGAGAATTATCAAAAGTTGATTGAGGAGATCCATGCTACAGACTGCCCGCCTCATGATAAAGGCGCCCTGGATAGTCTGAAACCATCTAGACGTATGAAGTGGCTGGCTGAGAATATATTGCCTCAAAAAATTAAATATTTTTCTCTTGTTGCCTTGGGGATGCCAAATGAAATATCTGCTATATTGATTCCCAGCTATAGGTTGCTATCTCGCGTCGATCCCAGAAATGACAGTCAAGTCATTTTTTATAATGCGATAATACCTGGGAGTGTTTTGATGGGTTATGTTAAGGCGGATCACTGGGCGATTGCGATGCCTTTTTCGCGGGAAACACCTTTGCTTGCTTCAACTCTGATAAATTATAATTCTTTCCCGCGCGAGATTCTTTTGGAATCTGTCCTGAAATTTGTTGAAGAAAGCCTTGAAGTAGATCTAGCAGCGAGTCATTGATGTCTATTGTCCGAAATCCATCAGTTCAAAGATGAAAATCACGGATCCGTACCAGCAGTGTTGCAAATCCTGTGGCACAACCAAAAATAGCAGCATGTTTATTGCTTAATCAGCATCTTTATGATATATTCAACAATTATGAATGATACTCTTCCTGAGAAATCTCGAGCAGGCACCGAATATGGTACGAACTACCGCTATTTTGCAACCAATTATTGTTTCCCGGGAGCTGTTGGCACATACACCTTCTCTGCAAGATCGACTAATAATCGAAGCGCTGAAAAACAATTGGTAGTTCATGTTTTTTCGTAGAAACCAATCACAGTGCAATCAGATGATTGCCTATCTAGAAACAGGAGGAAAGTGATGAAGAAAGTTATTATGCTGGCGATATGCATGATTTTTGGATTAGTATTACTATCGGGCTGCGCTACAACGACCGGCAAAACGGCTGGCGAAAACATCGATGATGCAGCTATCCATGCGAGGGTCAGCAAGATAATAGTACAGGACCCCGAAGCACACTTTTTAAAGATTGATGTTTCTGTTACAAAGGGAGATGTTGTGCTTACGGGTATTGTGAAGAACAAAGAAACGGAAACACGGCTGGTAGATAAAATCAAGGGAGTCAGTGGAGTCACATCAGTTAAAAGCCTCTTAACGATAACCGGTAATAAGTAATAGATTGAGGAGTTGTCTTTAAGATTTAAGTATCGATAACGGAGGGTAGTATCCCTCCGTTATTTCTTTAAGGCAAATGAGTATTGCGGAAAAAAGCTTAGCGTCGTGAATCGGAATTGCAATGGCGTTAATTGATATTTGTCAAAGCTACCAGGTACTGAAGCGTTTCTATCGGAAGTAAATATGTTGACTGATATTGTCTGAATCATAAAAAATAAAAACTCAATTGTGTGTAGATAATAAATAGAAAGAAGGGAAATGGTGCCGAAGGCGGGACTCGAACCCGCATAGGTTTCCCCACACGCCCCTCAAACGTGCGTGTCTACCAGTTCCACCACTTCGGCATGAATTAGCAGATATCAATAATACCAATAATCGCAAGAGGTTTTCAAGTCGAGCGCAAAGTTGGTACCGGCTGATTTAGTATCTCGCCATGGAGCGGGCGAGAGCTGCCACTTCAACCGCCGCCGCCCCGCCTTTTTTTAGTACCGATGCGCATTCGGTGACCGTTGCTCCGGTTGTAATAACATCGTCGATAAGTAGCAGGCGTCTGCCGTATATGTCTCCGGAACTCTTAAACGCATTCTTAAGGTTGCGCAGGCGGTCTGCCCTTCCGACTTCCGTCTGGAGCTTGGTGTCTTTCACCTTTATTAGCGAATCAAGTAGGACCGGAATTCTTAATGCTTTGGAGAGATGGTAGCTGAGAAGTGCAGTTTGGTTGAATTCTCGCTCATGGAGCTTTTTCGAATGTAATGGCACGGGAAGCAAAGCGTCATAGTTACTCAGTTCGAGCGTGTACAAAAGCGAGCTCAGTGGCTTTGCCAGACGTTTTATCCCCTGAAATTTAAGCAACTGTATTGATGCCTTCAGCGCGCCATCATATATGCCGTAACAATGGATTTTTGAATATGGCGGAGTCTTCCGCAGGCATTCAGAACATGTGCCGGTTTGGGAAGATGGCGCAGGTACTCCGCAGACTTTGCACGCGGGTCCATTATATCTTTGTATGGATGACCAGCACATGGAGCATAAAGGGTTATATTTGTGCCTGTCTGCATATGATCCGCAGACGGGACATCGGGCGGGGAAAAGCAGGTTTAGAAAAAAGCCTGAACAATTCACGCAACCAAACCTCAAAAGAATTGGAACGGGCAAGTCCTGCCCAGTCCAATATCTAGTTAATTGAACTGACCATCCAGAATAATAATTTCATCGCGTTTCTGACCGGTCGAGATTATCTGAATAGGTGTTGCCAGCATTTCTTCAACTTTCTTTATATAAGCTCTGGCATTTGACGGCAAGCCGCTGAAATCTTTAATGCCGATTGTACTTTCAGTCCAGCCTGGCATTTCTTCATAAACAGGCGTGCAATTTTTCAGGATATCGAGGTCTGTTGATAATGTATCGTAGACCTGACCATTATATTTATATCCAACACAAAGCTTTATCTTGGCCAGACCATCCAGGATATCCATTTTCGTCAAGCCGATACCTGTAAGACCGTTTATTGCAACTGCGTAGCGGAGGCCGACAATATCAAGCCAGCCACACCTGCGCGGCCTGCCGGTTGTTGCACCAAATTCACCCCCTCGCTGTCTGATCATCTCGCCTAATTCATTGTCGAGTTCAGTGGGAAACGGCCCCTCACCTACTCTTGTCGTGTAAGCCTTTACGATTCCGAGAATACGGTCTATTCTTGTAGGGCCTATGCCGGTGCCTGTACAGGCGCCTCCTGATATCGTGTTCGACGAAGTGACATAGGGATAAGTCCCGTGATCGATGTCCAGAAGGGTGCCTTGTGCTCCTTCAAGCAAAACATTCCTGCCGGAAGCTATCTCGCGGTTGATAATTTGAGAAACATCAGCAATAAACTTGCTTAGTTTTTGCGCATAGACCATGTATTCGTCGAAAATCCTATCTTCGTTTAACGGCGCTGCTTTATAAAGATTCTGAAGCAGGTAATTGAATACAGAAAGATTTGCTCTCAATTTCTCTCTGAATATGTCCGGCCTGAGAAGGTCAATAGCCCTTATTCCATGCCTAGCTATTTTGTCTGTATAGCATGGGCCAATACCTCTGCCGGTTGTGCCGATCTTTTTGCTCTTCTCCTGCTCGCGCTCAATGGCAGTGTGATACGGCATAATTATGTGGGCATTTTGCGAGATGCAGAGATTGTTGTCTATATCGATATCCCTTGATCTGAGAGTATCCATCTCTTCCAGCAGGGCTGACGGGTCGATGACGACTCCGTTGCCTATGGCACACCGCGTTCCTTTGTGGAGGATTCCGGAAGGGATGAGATGAAGTACATACTTCTCGTTGCCTATGACGACGGTGTGACCGGCGTTGTTGCCGCCTTGATAACGGGCAACGAAATCGGCTTTCTGTGTAAGGACATCGACTATCTTACCTTTCCCCTCATCGCCCCATTGGGCGCCGACAATGACTACTGTAGACATTGCATACCTCGCAAATAAGTTATTCTTACCATAACGCAGAAGCCCCCGCAGTCATATTGGAACTTGCGGGGACTTTTCAGATTCTACATGTTAATTACTTTTACATCCAATATATTGGGCAGCTTGCGTATTTCATCAAGTATTGTTTCATTAACCGGAGAATCGATATTAACCACTGAAATTGCCTTGCCCCCTGTCTGTTCTCTACCGAAATGCATACGTGCGATGTTAATTTTATTCTTTCCCATAAGCGTACCTATATTACCGATTACGCCAGGCTTGTCATTGTTGTGCATAAAGAGCATGTTGCCTTCGGGAATAATCTCGACATTGAAGTTATCGATCCTGACGATCCAGGGTTCTTTTTTACTGAAAAGAGTGCCTGATATACTAACTGCCTTCTTAGGCGATTTCACGGTCAGCGTTATGAGGCTCTGATAATCGCCGGAATCCTTGCTCTTGGTTTCTTTAACCTCAATTCCGCGCTCCTTGGCAATGAACGGAGCATTGACAAAGTTCACTGTTTCTTCAAGCATAGGAGAGAGCAAGCCTTTTATGGCTGCAATAGTTATTGGGGAGGAGTTAAGCGCGGCGACCTCTCCAAGATACTCGATATTTAAACCCGTAATGCCGCTATCGAATATCTGTGACGCAAAAGATCCGATTTTTTCTGATAGAGTTATATATGGCTGGAGCGTTGCAGCCTGGTCCGGCGGGATCGAAGGAAAGTTGACCGCATTGCGAATAGTGCCGTGCACAAGATAATCCACGATTTGTTCAGCGACGGCGATGGCGACATTGGTTTGAGCCTCTTCAGTTGAGGCGCCGAGATGTGGAGTGCAGACGACCTTCTCGTGGCCTACAAGCGGGTTGTCAACAGGCGGCTCTACCTCAAAGACGTCAAGGGCAGCCGCACCCACCTGTCCGCTGTTTAAGGCATTGAGCAGGTCTTTTTCATTTATGATTCCGCCGCGTGCACAATTGATCAACACGACACCTTTCTTGCAGATCTTTAATGTTTCAGCATTAAAAAGACCTTTTGTTTCCGCCGTAAGCGGGGTGTGCACGGTGATGAAGTCAGCCCGTTTCATAATCTCTGAAATCTCGCCTTTTGCTATGCCCATCTCCGCCGCCTTCTCTTCATTCAGGAACGGATCATAAGCGATAACCTGCATACCGAGGCCCTGTGCGCGCTTTGCCACTTCGCCGCCTATCTTGCCCAGCCCGATAATACCAAGTGTCTTATTGAAAAGCTCAATGCCCATGAACTTTTTCTTTTCCCACTTGCCTGCAGCCATGGAAGCATTGGCCTGTGCAATTCTGCGGGCAGCAGCAAACATCATCGCGAGCGTATGTTCTGCGGTAGTTACAGTGTTGCCGCCAGGCGTGTTCATGACAACGACACCCTTTTTGGATGCAGCGATCTTATCAACATTGTCCAGGCCTGAGCCCGCGCGACCTACAACCTTAAGTTGCGATGCAGCTTCGATGATGTCTGCTGTCACCTTGGTGGCGCTGCGTATTACGAGGCCGGAATATTCGCCGATGATAGCCTTTAGTTCCTCCGGCTTCAGGCCGGTCTTGATATCGACCTCCAGTCCTGCTGCCTTCAGGATTTCAACGCACTTCGACGAAATGTTGTCGCTGATGAGCACTTTCTTCATTCTTAAATCTCCTTGGATAGGTAAACCCGCCGCAGTACCATCATGGATAGATAGGTCCCCTGCGGTCGGCGTTACAGAACTGAAATTATTTCATGAGAATTTCCTGCGCAACGGCAACACCGGTGCCGAGTTTTACGGGATAGCCGAGATCTTTAAGTACCATTTCGATAGCAGCTATGCCGGTAATAACATCAAAGGTGTCGGCATAACCCAGGTGCGCGAGCCTGAATATCTTGCCCTTGGCTTTGTCCTGCCCTCCTGCGCCGGTGATGCCGTATTTCTCGCGGAGATTCTTATATATCTGCTGGCCGTCAATTCCCTGAGGTGCTTCTATGGCAGTAACAGAGTTGCTGGGAGATTCTTTAGAGTAGAGTCCACAGCCGATAGCCTTAACAGCTTCGCGAGTAGCACGCGCCAGGGTTGCATGACGCTTGAAAACATTATCGAGGCCTTCCTTCTGGAGAATCTTGATGGCTTCGTTTAAGCCTATGATCAGCGTGACCGCAGAGGTAAAGTTAGTCTGATTCTTGGCTAAGTTTTCGCGCTCTTTTTTGAAATTAAAATAGAATCTTGGCATTTTAGATGCTTCATTTCTCTTCCAGGCCTTTTCACTTACGCTGACAAAAGAAAGGCCGGGTGGTAGCATGAGGCCTTTCTGAGATCCGCCGATCATAACATCTATGCCCCATTCGTCAGTCTTAATATCATGAGCCACAAGGGCGCTGATGGCGTCAACGATAAAAAGAGTATCCGGATAATTTTTTACAACCTTAGCGAGCCCTTCGATATCATGATATACGCCGGTTGAAGTTTCAGTTGCCTGGACGAATACTCCTTTTATTGAGGGATCTTTCTTAAGAGCAGATTCTACAGCAGCAGGCTTTATCGAATATCCCCACTCCACGACGATCTCTTCGACCTTCAACCCGTATGCCTGGCAGATCTTTGTCCATCTCTCTCCGAACTTTCCGCCGTTTATAACGACAACCTTATCGCCTGGATTGAAGAAGTTGTTGACTGATCCGACCATGCTGCCTGTTCCGGTAGAGCATATGATAAGAACATCGTTCTTGGTCTGGAAAAGCCACTGAAGGCCTTTCTTGGCTGCATCCAGCACGGGCAGAAAATCCGGCGAACGGTGATGTATCATCGGCATCGCCATAGAAAGAAGAACCTCTGCTGGGACTGGCGTCGGCCCAGGGGCAAGTAGATATCTCTTCAACATAAACAACCTCCAAGCTTTCTTAAGTTAAGTTACGTTTATCGCAAGATAGTATAATAATATAAAGCCACTGCCTTTGAAAAGACGGCGACAAAGGAGTAAAATAGCGGGCAAGGCCTGTGAAGAATCAGGTGAGAGTATGCATACCTCGATGTCTTTGCGATGCTATGGATTATTTTTTATAATTCAGCTGTATCATGCACGATGAAGTTTGCCTGTGATTTATATACAGCAAGCTTCCGTGTTTGCGCATACTTTAAGGTATTGCCGCAAAGCCATGTCGACATGCTTATTCTCTCCTGAAGACAAATTGTTTGCACGGGAGCAATTATTATGGACAAAAAGGAGCTTCTCTCAAGCCTGCCCTCAGTCGATGAGATTGTAAAATCTGCAGAGGGCGCCGAGTGGCAGCAGAAATATCCGCGGGTGTATGTTCTGCGCTCCATACGCGAAACCATCCAGCATCATCGCGAAGCGATACTTGCCGGCAGACATGACTTCACCGAGAGCAGGGATCTTTTCGCTGAAATTCTGAATAGGATTGAGAGGCTTTCATCGATCAATCTGCATTCGGTCATCAATGCAACAGGCGTTGTAGTTCATACAAATCTTGGCAGATCTATTCTATCTGAAGAAGTAATGCACAGTGTTTCTGCTATAGCTGCCGGATATTCTAACCTGGAATATGATGTCAACAAAGGCGCTAGGGGCAAGCGATATTCTCACATTCAGGGATTGCTAAGGGAGATTACCGGGGCCGAGGACGGAATTGTTGTAAATAATAACGCAGCCGCTGTCCTTGTCTGCTTGTCAGCATTGGCGAAAGGAAGGGAAGTCATTGTTTCCAGGGGAGAATTGGTTGAAATTGGTGGTTCTTTCCGGATCCCGGATGTGATGGCTATGAGCGGCGCTATATTAAAGGAAGTAGGAACAACTAACAAGACACACCCATATGACTATGAACAGGCTGTTTCCGATAATACTGGACTTATGCTTAAGGTGCACCAGTCTAATTTCAGAATGCTGGGATTTACGAAGACATTGTCCGTTGAAGAGATGGTTGAGCTGGGGAAGAAACATTCGGTACCTGTAATGTTTGATCTCGGCAGCGGCTGTCTTGTCGATCTGAAGCCGTACGGCATTCATATTGAGCCAACAGTTCAGGAGATTCTCAAGTCCGGCTGTGATATTGTTACGTTCAGCGGTGATAAGCTGCTTGGCGGACCACAGGCTGGCATTATTGTTGGCAAGGCTAAACTCATTGAAAAAATAGCTAAAACACCACTAATGAGGGCGGTAAGGGTCGACAAGATGACACTGGCTGCATTGGAAGTCACACTGAGATATTATTTAGACGAAGGAGTCGCCAGGGATAAGATACCAACGGTGTCGATGTTGCTTCAGGAGCCTGAAGTGATTCGAAAGAGGGCGGGAAAGATCGCTAGAATGCTTAAGTCAGCCATTAGCGATGACAAGCAAAAAGCTGCAATTAATATCATAGAAGATGTCTCTCAGTCCGGAGGCGGGGCGCTTGCTGAGATACCTTTTAAGACGTTTGCGGTCTCTTTGGTTCCGGCTGCAATGTCTGTAAATGACTTTGAGATGAGGTTGAGGCTCGGAACGCCGCATGTGATAGCCAGAATAAGGGATGACGCAGTGATTCTTGATGCTAGGACCGTGAGGGATAACGAGATTGGGCGGCTGGTGCAGGCGGTGAGAGCGGCTTTGGGATAGGTCGATTTCTTGGGTTGGTTTTGCTTTGAAGCATCCTTTTTCGCGCGCTGAATTAGACCTTGTATGTTGTGACAGGGCTTCATTCGAAGAGAAACTCCGGCTTCAATAAGAGCTTACCCTGTCTGCTCCGCGGCCGTTAGAACCCAGACAGCGCGCTTCAACCAGGATACTCAAGCCAAAAGTGTTAGCTGTTGGCAGATTGAATCACGCTGTTCCACGTGGAACATCTGAAATTTATATATTGTATGGCGGTAACAAGAAAATGACTTTTATTGTTGTCGGACTAGGGGCGTTAGGGACGACCTTTGCAACTCTTCTGAAGAAGGCCGGGCATAAGGTATTTGCTCTCGTCAAGGAAAGGCAGCTTGCCGCTCTCTCGACCTGCAGAGTCGGCATCACAGGCATCTGGGGCGGGCATGAAGCTGTGCTGGACGGCATTTACGCCGGTGTCGAACCATTGATGAGGCAGGGCGTCGATATTATAATCCTGACGGTGAAGTCTTTTGACACCAGTCAGGCTATTTCGATGATAACCCCATTGGTCGGGCGCGATGTAATCGTAATGTCGGCCCAGAACGGATATGGTAATTATGAAACAGTAGCTCATTTGGTCGGAAAGGAACATGCCATTCTGGCGAGGATCATATTTGGAGCAAGGATTGTTGGGGCCGGACGTTCTGAAATAACAGTAATAGCTGATAAGGTTCGTATTGGACAGCCTGATGATGCCATTCCTGCAGACGTTGTAAGGCATATTGCGTCTGAAATAGACAAGGCAGGTATTCCGACAGCGTATGCGCCTAATGTTAATGAAATACTTTGGGATAAAATATTGTATAATTGTGCGTTAAATCCACTGGGTGCATTGCTGGACTGCAACTATGGCAGCCTTGCAGAGAATAGAGATACCAGAGAAATCATGAATGCATTAATAAGAGAGGTATTCTCTGTCGCAGCGGCCAATTCAATTCGGTTACAATGGAAAGGACCTGACGAGTACATAACATATTTTTATGAGAAGCTTGTGCCACCGACAAAAGAACATTATCCGTCCATGTATCATGATCTTAAGGCGGGCAAGCGGTTGGAAATAGATGCTTTGAATGGCGCTATTGTAAGGCTTGGGCTGATAAAAGGCATTTCTGTGCCTGTCAATGAGACTGTTACTCGCCTAATAAGAGCGAAACAGGCGATTTCGGTTGATAAATAATAAGATATTCAATTTATGTTCCACGTGGAACTATGCAAATCTTAATTAAATTGTGAGGTAATTAATGAGCACCGTTAAGAAAGGCGATAAAGTGAAGTTATCCTATCAATTGAAGTTGGAAAATGGCACACCCTTTGAAACATCTACCACCCATGGGCCGCTGGTCTTTATAGTTGGAGAGGGAACAGTCATGACGTCGCTCGAAGAAGGAGTCATAGGGATGTCGGTTGGGGAATCTAAGGTGATACAAGTGCCGGTTCAGCAGGGATACGGTCCGCGGAAAGAGGAACGGATCTTTCAAATGCCTAAAAGCAAAGCCCCATCTTTTTATGAAGTAGGAAAGACAGTCACAGTATACCGTGCTGATGGAAAAGCTATTTCTGTCAACATAATCGGGCAGAACGAGGAAGCTTTTATTATCGACGGCAATCATCCGCTCGCAGGACAAAATTTGACGTTTGAGGTTACGTTAGACTCGATTGAATAGAGTTTGCTGCCTAGGTGTCTTTGACTAGTGGCAGCCATAAAGTGATGAGTTCGCATTTTGTTTATCCGGTGAAATTCAAAGCCGCATACTCTATGTTGACAAATCCGTTGCTCTGATTTAAAATAAGCCCGCATCATTTATACCCATTATTGGACATAATTAGACAATTATGAACTTAAGTGTAAAAGATATGGCAAAACTGCTTAATGTGTCCTGCAAAACGATTTATCGTATGATCCAACATGAAACTATTCCTTGCTTTAGAGTAGGTGGCCAATGGCGCTTTGATCGAAGGGAGATAGTGTCTTGGATGGAAGATACGAGGGCCTTTGCCTATAAGACTGATGACGAAAGAATCACCGCCGATGAAGAATCTATTTCGATTTCCGAATTCCTTGGACGCGGAGGCATTTACTTGGGGATCTCCGCTGCAACCAAAGATGAAGCACTCCGAGACAGTTTGGAGCGTATGAAGGAACGAATACCTGACATAGATATCAAACGCTTGTTTGTTTCAATTCTGGAGAGAGAGAGATTATGCCCTACTGCCGTCGGCAATGGAATTGCTTTGCCTCATCCGGCTTCCTTCCGCCAATTCACACGCTTTTCGTACATTGCGCTATGCAGACTTGAAAGGCCTATTCCCTTTGGCTCTATGGATAACGAGAATGTTGATACCATGTTTTTCATATTCCCGAAAAGTGAGCGGCGTTTTCTTCGTATACAGGCCAAATTGCTGAGGCTGCTCCGGGACGAAGAAGTGATCGAAGCGGTTAAACGACCGGATATTTCAGAAGATCTGTACAGCGGCGAAATATTGCGTATTCTGGCTCAGAAAGAATCCCAGATTTTCACCACGGTGCCACTATGAGTATTGATTCGATTTCACTTGCCTGTTCAGCGATAGTGCTGCTGTTGGGTTCCGCGGCATTTGCTCCGCTTCTGAAAAGGATGCAGGCTTTTCTAATTGAGTTTTCATTTTTGCTCTCTACAGTTGCATCATTCCTGGTGACCGCAGCAGGAGTGTGGGCGGTGGCAAGAGGCATCAATGAACAGGTGATTCTGCTGATAGGATTGCCGGATTTACCTTTTCATCTCCGGCTTGATGCGCTTTCCGGCTTCTTTCTGACTGTTATCGGTCTGCTGTCTATGTTTGTTTCGATATATTCCATCGGCTATGTAAAGGGATATATTGGCCAAAGATCGGTAACAAGCCTCGTAATCTTTTATTGCCTGTTTGTCGCTGGGATGCTTATGGTCGTGCTGTCTGACGATGCATTATGTTTTCTCGTGTCGTGGGAGATAATGGCAGCAGCTTCCTATTTCCTTGTTGTTTTTGAAAATGAGAAGCCTGAGAATCGAAGGGCGGCTTTTTTGTACCTTGTTGTTGCACATGTTGGAGCTATCGCAATACTGTTGTCGTTTGGTATTCTGGCAGGATTTGCCGTGAAGGCTGAGAGCTTTTCAGGATACACATTTGATTCCATGAGATCTGCTCAACTGCCGATTGAATGGGCAACCGCAGCTTTTTTTCTGTCTTTCTTCGGCTTTGCGGCAAAGGCCGGCGTAATTCCTCTCCACGTTTGGCTTCCTGAGGCGCATCCGGTGGCACCATCGAATGTGTCGGCACTTATGAGTGGCGTAATGCTCAAGACGGCCATTTACGGAATTGTTCGGGTTACTTTTGATTTGATACATGTTTTCCCGGTCTGGTGGGGAGCCATTGTCCTGATTCTTGGCCTGATATCGGCGGTCATGGGCGTTCTCTACGCCCTGATGCAGCACGACCTGAAGAGGTTGCTAGCCTATCATTCAGTTGAAAATATAGGAATAATATTGATCGGAATCGGCCTTGCGATGATCTTCAAGTCCTTTAATCTGCCACTGCTTGCAGCTCTTGGTTTAATTGCCGGCCTCTATCATACAATGAACCATGCCATGTTTAAGGGATTGCTTTTTATGGGGGCAGGGTCCGTTCTGCACGCAACAGGCGAGCGGAACATGGAGGAGATGGGTGGTCTTATCCACAAGATGCCTTGGACTGCGGCACTGTTTCTCATCGGCTGTGTATCTATCTCGGCTTTGCCGCCATTCAACGGATTTGTTTCGGAGTGGCTGACGTTCCAGGCATTTCTGCTTACCCCCGCTTTGCCTAGCCCGCTTATCCGCCTTCTGATTCCGCTGGGCGCAGCGCTGCTTGCTCTTACCGGTGCACTCGCTGCAGCCTGTTTTGTTAAGGCCTTTGGCGTCACTTTTCTGGGTCACTGGCGCGGCCAGCATCATCCCAGAGTTCATGAAGCTTCCTGGTCTATGCGGTTGGGGATGCTTTTAGCGGCTGTCACATGTTTCTGTCTGGGCATTTTGCCTTCTGCATTTATCGATTGGATGGACGTAATAGCTGAACAGTTTACCGGCACAACGATAGCCTCCTCAGCGGGACGGTACGGCTGGATGTGGCTTACGCCGGTATCTTACGAGCGGGCATCATACTCCGGGCTCATAGTTTTTCTTGGCATTCTGGCCATTGTGGCCTTGGCCTTTGTGATGCTTCACGTAAAGGCCGGGCGCATACGTCGCGTGCCTATATGGGACTGTGGTTTCGAGAAGATTAATCAGAGGATGCAGTACAATGCAACCTCTTTTTCAATGCCCATAAGAAGGATATTCGGCTACCTTTTCAGTATCAGGGAGCGCGTCGAACTTGCCCCACAGGCCGCTCACAAGGCTTTTCCAAAAAAGATCAATTATCATATCAGCATAAGGGACAGAATTTGGGGATGGCTCTACAAACCTGTTGTCGATGCAAGCTTCTGGTTGTCGAGAAAGGTTGGAAAGCTACAGCAGGGCCGCATACAGGCGTATCTTATATACTCGTTCGTTACAATCATTATATTGCTGGTGTTTCTTAGATGACCGTTGTCCCGTATATAATAGAATTGCTGCAGATTGGCGTACTTATTGGCCTTGCGCCGGCCTTTGTCGGCTGGGTGCGAATGGTGAAATGCTGGGCGCAGGGTCGCAGATCGGCGGGGCTGTTGCAACCGTACAGGGACCTTGCGAAGCTTTTTTCAAAAGACGTGCTTCTGGCTGAAAACGCATCCTGGATTTTCCGCTTTACCCCGTATCTTGTTTTTGGCACGGCAGTGCTCGCAGGTGGAATAATCCCGATTCTGTCGATAGACCTGCCGTTAGCGCCGACGGCAGATGTTATTGTTATAGTGGCTCTATTCGCTATCGCCCGCTTCTTTATCGCACTTGCCGGCATGGATATAGGAACTGCGTTCGGCGGCATGGGATCCAGCCGCGAGATGATGATCGCTTCCCTTGCCGAACCGGCTATGCTCATGGCTATTTTCACCGTATCTTTGGCAAACAGGTCTACTTCCCTGTCTGAAATAATCCAGGTCATCTACAGCGGCCAGTCGGTAATCAGGCCTTCGCTTGCCTTTGCCTTCCTGGCGTTTGTTCTGATCGCTCTTGCTGAGACCGGCCGGGTGCCGGTAGACAATCCAGCTACGCACCTTGAACTGACTATGGTGCATGAAGCCATGATCCTTGAATATTCGGGCAGGCACCTTGCGCTGATTGAATGGGCCGGCATGATGAAGTTGTTTCTTTTTACAAGCCTGGGCATAGCGGCCTTTGCGCCCTGGGGAATTGCTGCAAGGGAGGAATTATCGGCTGTTCCGCTTGCCTTACTGTATATGATTATCAAATTTGGAGTTGTCGGCGTCGCTATCGTTCTCATAGAAACCGGACTGGCGAAGATGAGACTATTCAGGCTGACCGAGTTTCTGGGGGCTGCATTTCTTCTTGCCACGCTCGGCATGCTCGCATTTTTCATATTGGATTGACATGGAATTAACTACTGTTGCTCACATAAACAGCTTTCTGGCGGCGCTGGTTCTCCTTACAGCCTTCGGCATGCTTGTGCAGAAGAGAATCTATGGGTTGATTCATCTTTTCGCCTGGCAGGGCCTTTTTCTCTCGCTTAATACTGCAATAGTCGGTTACGTTGCCGGTAAACACCACCTTTACATATCCTCGCTCCTGACACTTTCGCTGAAGGTAATCCTTCTGCCCTATATACTTCATGTGCTGATCCATCGTTTGAAGATCCGAAAAGAGGTCGAGACAATCGTTAATATCCCGATGACCATGCTTATCGGGATCGCGCTGGTCATATTCTCCTATCACCTGACAGCTCCGGTCAGGGAACTGTCAACCTTGATAACCCGCTCTACCCTTGCAATCGCCCTTGCAACGGTAATGATCGGCTTGTTAATGATGATAACGAGACGGCACGCGGTCACCCAGATCATTGGGTTTCTAGCCCTTGAAAACGGCCTGTTCTTTGCTGCTACAAGTGCGACCTATGGTATGCCGCTGGTCGTGGAACTGGGTGTTGCCCTGGATATTCTGATCGCTGCATTCATATTCGGAATATTCTTCTTCCACATTCATACGACCTTCGACAGTCTCGACATCGAGCAGATGGCCCGCCTGAGGGAGGAGGACTAATGGCCGACACCAGCATAATGCTTCTTATATTGCTGGGGGTTCCTCTTGTGTGCGCAGCCGCGCTGGCTTTTGCGGGGGATAGGAAGTTTGCGCCGGAGATCAATATACTCTGTTCCGCTTCGACGTTCGCAGCTGGCCTCGGCCTTGCAGTTGAGGTCTATATGCAGGGGCCGATGCTGGCGGGAGGCAAGTTCTTCTTTGTCGATGCCTTCAATGTCTATCTTGCCGTGCTGACATCATTCGTATCAATGACTACGGCCATATTCAGCAGAAGGTATATGCGAAAGGAGAGGGAGCATGGACGCGTGGGCCATAGGCGCATGAGGTTTTACCACGCCATGTTCCAGATGTTTATCTTTGCCATGCTGCTCTGCCTGCTCACAAATAATGTTGGCGTGCTGTGGATAGCGATGGAGCTTGCCACGCTTTCAACAGTACTTCTCGTTTCCTTATACCGCACGCCGACAGCGATCGAAGCAGCATGGAAATACTTTATTCTTTGCGGCGTCGGCATAGCGCAGGCCCTTTTTGGGACGGTGCTTCTTTATTTTGCCGCTGAGAAGGTGCTCGGAGAAGGCGGGGAGGCGCTTCTGTGGACCAACCTCAGCAGGGTGAGCGGGCATCTGGAGCCCACGGTGTTATCTCTGGCGTTTGTTTTTCTCATGGTCGGCTACGGGACAAAGGTCGGTCTTGTGCCGCTTCATAACTGGCTTCCTGATGCACACAGCGAGGGCCCGACGCCGATTTCAGCTGTACTGTCAGGTCTGCTTTTGAATATAGCGCTTTATGCACTTGTCAGATGCAAAGTGCTGGTCGATGGGTCTACGCAGAGCCATCATGCCGGGGATATCATGATGGGCTTCGGCATTCTCTCAATCCTCGTCGCTGCCTTTTCGCTGCTCAGGCAGAAGGATATAAAACGCATGTTTTCATATTCATCGATAGAACATATGGGTATTGCCACTTTTGCCTTCGGGCTCGGAGGCCAGCTGGCGACCTTCGGCGCACTCCTGCACATGCTGGTGCATAGTCTTGCAAAGTCCGCAATTTTCTTTACTGTCGGTCACGCGTCACAGATGCATAAAACCCAGCAAATGGACAGGATCAGAGGCCTGTTCAGAGGTAATCCACTGGTTGGCTGGGGTCTGATGTTCGGCGTGCTTGCCATAGTGGGTATGCCGCCTTTCGGGATCTTCACCAGCGAGTTTCTTATACTTACCGCCACAATCAAGGATGCCCCGCTCTGGACGCCATTGCTTTTGCTCGGGCTGGGAGTGGCTTTTGCCGCATTGCTTCGCAAGGTTCAGCCGATGGTGTCGGGTGAAATCCCCCCGAACCAGAAACCCATGAAGGCTGCTCACCTGCCTGTCATGCTGCATATGGCGCTTGTTCTGATCATAGGCCTCTATATCCCCGATTTTTTGAATCAATGGTTTCATACTGCCGTGGGGTTGCTTAAATGAGCGTACTGACGGAAGCGCTGATCAAGAGTCTCCCTGAAGATGTAAGGTTTAGGGCGGGACAATTCCCGGAAAAAATCCCTTTGTGCATAGTGCCGAGGGCTAAATTCGTAGAGGCCGGCAGGCTTCTGAAAAAGGCCTACGCCCTGTTGGCTGCTGAATGGGCAACTGACGAAACCCCTTTTGTACGAGGCTATGGAATTTTTGCTTGCTACAGGTATGGCAGCGAGTATCTTATTGTCAAATCTGATGTCCCTCTTGATGACCCGGTATTCCCGAGCTTGACCAGACACTTTGTTCCGGCGTATCGCTTCGAGCGCCAGATCCAGAGCCTGTTAGGGCTTACCGCCGACAAGCATCCGGACCAGAGGCCATGGATAAAATTCGAGGATTGGCCGTCAGATGCCTGGCCGCTAAGAAAGGATTTTGATGCGTCGAAGCGTCTGCCTAGAGTCAAGGGCGACTATGCGTGGGCAAGAGCCGACGGCGAAGGAATCTACGAAATACCTGTTGGGCCAGTCCATGCAGGGATAATAGAGCCCGGCCATTTCAGATTTCAGGCGGTCGGTGAAGCCGTAATCAACCTTGAAGAGAGATTGGGCTACGTCCATAAGGGAATTGAAAAAAGGTTTGAGGTGCTTAACTGGCGCGATGCGCACAGGCTGGCAGGCCGCGTTTCCGGAGATACCACAGTGGCGCATAGTCTTGCCTACTGCATGGCGCTGGAGTCAATGACCGGTTGTGCTGTCCCTGAGCGTGCGAATTGGCTGAGGGCATTATTTCTTGAAAGGGAGCGTATAGCGAACCATCTCGGAGATATCGGCGCTATTTGCAACGATGTTGCCTTTGCGTTCATGCTGTATCAGACGATGAGGCTGAAAGAGATTATCCTACGGACTAACCAGAAACTGTTCGGCCACCGGTTTATGATGGACAGGATAATTCCGGGGGGCGTGGCGGTGGACATAGACCAGGGCGGTATCAGGGAGATAGTGGACGAACTGGACATTATAGCCAAAGAATTCGAGAGGCTTGTCATCATAATGGATGAGAACTCATCGCTTGAAGACAGGACGCGAAGCACAGGGGTTTTGCAGCCCGAAACAGCCCGGGAACTGGGCGTGGTCGGAATAGTCGCCAGAGCGAGCGGGCTGAACCTGGACTGTCGGATTCAGAACCCGTTCCCGCCATATGACCGGATAGAGGTGAACGCGCCCGTGCTTATAGCCGGCGATTGTCATGCACGGGCCTGGGTGCGGGTGGAGGAGGTGCGCGAGTCGATCCGCATTATTCGGGAAATAGTGGCTTCATTGCCTTCCGGGGAAATCATTGCAGAGGCTGCGTCACCATGGCCTGATACATCCGGGTTTGCGGCAGTCGAGGGCTGGCGCGGCGAAATCATATATTGGCTGCAGGCCGGTCCGAAGGGCGAGATCAGCCGCTGCATGGTGAGAGACCCCTCAAGCGTAAGCTGGCTTGGACTTGAACAGGCCATTCCCGGCAATATCGTCCCCGATTTTCCGCTTTGCAACAAGAGCTTCAATCAATCATATTCGGGGCATGATCTATGATCAGGATACTTCATCAGATATTCCGCACCGGTATCGCAACAGAGCCGCTCCAGCCGGAAGTCTCTTCTGAAATCCAGGCGATCGGGGCCGAACTGAAAGAGGCTATCTGGAGGCGATTCAACAGAAGTCTTACGATCAGGCAGGTTGATGCCGGATCATGCAATGGCTGTGAGCTGGAGATTCATGCGATGAACAATGTGTTCTACGATTGCGAAAGGTTCGGCATACACTTTACGGCTTCGCCGCGGTTTGCGGATGTCCTTTTGGTTACCGGCCCTGTCACTCACAACATGGAGATAGCCCTCAGACGTACCTACGATGCGACGCCAGCGCCGAAACTTGTAGTGGCTGTTGGCGACTGCGGTTGCAATGGCGGCATTTTCGGCGAATCATATGCTTCGTTAGGCGGAATCGACAAAGTTATCCCGGTAGATCTCGTAATACCTGGATGCCCCCCTGCGCCTATTGACCTGCTCAGGGGCCTTCTTAGGCTAATGGAGCAGATGGGCCGCAAAATTAAATAGAATCACCCTGCCGAGAGCATGAAAAGCCTGACCGCAACAAGCGCCAGGGCAACTGCCAGCACCCTGATGATGGTGTTCCCCTGGACCTTTGACGAAAGTAATGCTCCCAGTTGCGCTCCAGCCAGAACGCCAACTGCAAGAAAGATTGCACGCATCACTCCATGATGGAATGTGCCGGTTGCTATATGGACCAGGACGCCGACGAAGGTTACGATGGCCAGTATGAAATGAGATGTTGCCGTAGCCACATGCACCTGAAAAAGAAGTATGTCTGACAGGGCCGGCACATGTATGATGCCTCCGCCAATTCCCAAAAAGCTTGAAACAAAACCCACAAAAATGCTTATCAGAATGCCCAGCATCAGCTTTGGCTTCGATAGCTGGTGGGCAACATACGCATGGGCTTCCTTTTCCTGCGGCGTTTTGAAAAAGATGAAGATCGAGGCCACAAGCATCATAGCCGCGAAAATGAGATCGAAAGTTCTTCGCGGCACGTAATATGTAGTCAAGGCGCCGGCGATTGCGCCTGGTATTGCCGCTGCAGCGAAGATCAGGCCGTATCTGTAGTTGATACGCTTCATTCTGGCATAGGCGAGCGACCCTGAAAAGGCATTTGCAAAAGTGACTGCAAGAGAAATGCTTGTTATCGTGTCAGGATTGTCGTTCGGATAGAGAAGAAGCAGAACCGGCGTAAGTATGAATCCACCGCCGGCGCCTATCAGTGTGCCGAATATGCCGACAAGAAAGCCGAAAAAGCTGAGCCATAAATGGTGCATCTGGAACAGTTCCCCTTAGGTAGGTTAATAATTAGGATAATAATAAGTTTGAGCACTTTCCGCAACGGCAGTTTCCGAAAAAGCGATACACGCTGACTCTCTGGCTGGCCATGCGGCATGATATACTGAGTACAATGAGCGAACAAAGAGAAGCCATATATAGCTGGTTCAAGATGATAACTGCAGGCCTTTTGGCGGCCTTTTTCTGCGGGCTTTTTACTCAAACGACCCACGGAGCTTTGCCTGCTGCACCGGCAGGCCGCAGCGAAGGAGCAGCTACTCAAAAAACCAGAATTGTGATCAAGAATATAGTCATAGACGAGCCCAGGATCATGGTAAACATCAGGGGGAGTAAAAAATCCGAGAAGTCAATACTAGACCAGCTGCCCCAGGTTGCAAATGGCAATTTGAAGAACGGCATGTTTGAAATCGTTATGAGTAAATCGCAGCGCAAAATTGTTGTGAAAAACGCTGATCTTGTAATTCATGAATTTAATCCTGAAAGTGGCGGGAAAGCCAGCATTAGTGGAACATTCAGCTACACGCAAGATGATATGAAAAGCGCGCTTGAGCTTGATGCCTCCGCCTCAGCTGTGATGACTCGAAAAGATCCTCTTACCATCAGTGCTTCAATTTCAACCCCTTCGCTGGATTTGGCTAAGATAGATGAGTCTGTGAAGCCATATCTTCCGGCGGAATACCGCGACTGGCCGGCACAAGGAAAGGCTGCGGCTCAGACGGATATAGATTGCACATACTCCGGGGCGGCGTTGGCTGTAAAGGCTAAGCATCATGTAGAAGTGAAAAGCGCCGGATTGAGTTCCAAGGATGGTACGAAAGCTGCTCAGGGGGTTCAGGCCAGCGCAGATATCATTGTTAACTATGTTACTGCTGAAGATACCCTCGACTTCAATTTGAAAAGCACGCTGTCCGGCGGCGAATTCCTGTGGGGCAGTTATTACAAGGATCTTTCCGGGAAGACAACGCATGCTGACGTGAGCGGCAATGTGCGCTTAAGCGGAGAGAGGCCGTTTAAGTTTGCAGCTGCAAGCGATATCTTCGGTGCCGGAGATATAAGGATTGCCGGATCCGGTCAGCGCGGCTGGCAGACCTTTTCATTTGATGCCGGTACAACGTCATTGCAGAAAGCTAATGAACTGTTCGTCTCTGATTATTTGAAGCAGAATGTCGCTTCGCTGGCTGGCTTGGGCATCGATGGAAGCGCATCGGTCGGAGTTAAGATCCATAGAAAAGATGCCCAATCAGATATGAACGGGAAGATGGCTGTTGATATAAAATCACTTACCATACCGGCGCAGAAGATTTCCATCTCAGGAATGCGCCTCGATTTGCCGTTTGACCTCGGTTATCCGAAGGCGTTCTCAGGAACAGCTGCGAAGGGGCTGCTGGAAATAAAGGCTGCAGAAAAGGATCGCATACGGACGCGCGATGTCCGCATCCCCATTCTGCTTACGGGGAATCGGCTCACCCTTCCGGAGGATGCCCACCTTTTGGTGGCGCGTGGGGATGTACAGATCACTAAGTTTTCCGCCGACAATATCCTTTCTCCGGACAGGAGGATTTCGTGCGGCCTTAAGATAGATCATCTTAACTTGCGCCCTATCCAGAGGAGCTTCACAATCTCTCCTATCACAGGCACACTGGATGTGTACTATCCGAAAGTGAACTATTATCATGACGGGCTTTCTGCTGAAGGCAGGACAACAATTTCGATGTTCGGCGGCGAAATAACTTCAGGCAACATCACAATAGAACGATTGTTGGCTGCTTCAAGAAGGATAGCAGTCGATATCGCATTCAGAAACATCAACCTCGAAAAGGCGACAGAGAAGATCGCCATCGGAAAGATGACCGGAGTAATCCAGGGCTCACTTAAGGATTTCGAGTGGGATTACGGCCAGCCGTCGCGCTTCGTGCTCGATGTTGATTCCGTAGATACAAAAGGCATCTCACAACGAATAAGCGTAGAAGCAATACAAAGCATCTCTGTTCTGGGCACCGGCTCAAGCATGGGGGGTGTGCTGAATCGCGGCATACTGAGTTTTTTCAAGGATTATCCGTACAGTGCTATAGGCATACATGCGACGCTTAAGAATGATGCCTTTACCGTGCATGGCAAGATACGCTCAGGCGGCAAGGAGTATCTTGTCAGGAAAGGCTTGCTGCGAGGTGTTGACGTTGTGAACCAAAATCCGGACAATAAGATAAGCTTCAAGGACATGCAGGAGAGGCTGACACGCATAGTCGAGTCGCGGAAGTCCGGCAGTGCTCCTGTCATAAAATAAGGAGGGATTTCATGAGAAAAGGTTTAATCTGGGCAGTCGCAATTTGTCTTGTATTTATTGGGGCATGCGTTACTGTCAATATCTATTTCCCGGCAGCCGCGGCGCAGAAAGCCGCAGACAAGATTATTGAAGACATACAGGGCAAGGAGCAGAAACCTGAGCAGGCTCCCGCGCCGCAGCAGACCCCGGATCAAAAACCGGTGCAGGGCAGCGGGCTGTTTAACGAACTGAAAGGGGTTTCCTTCGGCCCCGCCACCGCATATGCAGCTGAAGATCTTGATATCTCTACGCCCGCAATACTTGCAATAAAGGAGTCTCTGAAAAACAGATATCAGCAGCTCAAGCCGTATTTCGAAAGCGGTGTACTCGGCTTTGGGAACAACGGCCAGATAGCGGTCAGAGATGCCTCAAGCCTGCCGCTCAAGGACAAGGCTACGTTGAACAGCCTCGTAAGCCAGCAGAACAAGGACTGGTTGTCACTTTATCAGGAGATAGCAAAAGCAAACAATCTTGGTGGTGATGCAGTGCCGCGGTTCCAGAAAACCTTTGCCGAAAGACTGCGCGCGAAGGCTGAGCCGGGCCGCTGGATTCAAACCGACACAGGCGCCTGGGTCAAAAAGTAAGCTGAGGCTTATCTGAGAGAGATCGCAATAGGAAGCATCACCGCGGGCGGCAATAGTTTGCCGCTGATTATTGCCGGCCCGTGCGTGATCGAAAATGAAAATTCAACCTTTCGGACAGCTGAAAAGCTGAGGGATATCTGCTCGTCAGTCGGCCTGCCGTTTGTCTTCAAGAGCTCATTCGACAAGGCAAACCGCACCTCGGTTACCTCATTCAGAGGGCCGGGGCTCGAAAAAGGGTTGACGCTACTTGCGGAGGTTAAGAAAAAGTTCGATATCCCCGTTATCTCGGACATTCATTCAATAGAACAGATCAAACCTGCCGCAGAGGTGCTCGACATCATCCAGATACCGGCATTTCTATGCAGGCAGACCGATCTCCTGGTCGCAGCAGCGCAAACCGGCAAGCCGGTTAATGTGAAAAAGGGGCAGTTCCTTGCACCTTGGGACGTGCAGAATATCATAGGCAAGTTTACATCTACAGGTAATGAAAAGCTTATGCTTACCGAGCGTGGCACAACCTTCGGTTACAACAATCTGGTCGTCGACTTCAGGTCATTCCCGATCATGCGCTCCTTCGGCTATCCAGTCATCTTCGATGTCACTCATAGCCTCCAGCTTCCAGGCGGACAGGGCGGCTGTTCGGGCGGACAACGGGAATATGCTGCACCGCTTGCACGCGCGGCCGCAGCAGCGGGTGTGGACGGCTTCTTTATGGAAGTCCACCCCGACCCAGATAAGGCTAAGTGCGACGGGCCGAATATGATAGCGCTGGATGAGGTCGAAAAGCTGCTGGTTGAAATCAAGAAGATAAGTGAGCTAACTGCACGCTAAATAAGAAAGCAAGAGTAGACCCCAGACCCTTCAGCCGATGTTGGACGATATAGATGTTTCTCTCCGGACTCCAGTTTATTTTTTACTCTCGCATGGGTTCGCCCAAAAGCTGCAAGCCTGAATATTAATGACACCTGATACTCTGCATTGCTCAGGCAGTCTCATCTATGAAGATTTTGAAAAGTTACCGTCAAGAGCCGTTTGCGTGACTTTCTGATACAAAACACCATTAAACATTCTGTTATCTGAAATGATTCTTTTGGCAATAAACGTGCATCATCTGACAGATGATGACACCGCAGTCTCATCATCCTTTGGCAATGCGTATTGTAACAATTTGGCGGATGGTATATTGAAACGGAATGTTTCACGACCAAGTGTGTATTCATTCCATTTGGAATGTTAACGAGTTAGAAAAATTAGCACTTTACTCGTTTGGATGTCAATTTTGCTTGACAAGAAAGCTATTTCCTGCTAAACGTGAAGCTAACACGTTAATAACATTGTTGGGCTTAACGAAAGAAATGATATGGTCGTTCCCTCCTACACGCCTTACCTATAGGTAAAGTGAAGATGAGGGAAATTGTTGTTGCAATACCAATCTATTAAACAGGAAAAGGTGAAATGAACAATACAGCGAACAAAAAAGTATGGCTTGTAACGGGCACCTCTACGGGGATAGGATTACATTTGGTACAACTACTTTTACACACAGGGCATAAAGTAATTGCTACCTCCAGAAGGCCGGAAAAGGTGGAA
>DATHDG010000016.1:0-15677 GCA_035319125.1 Dissulfurispiraceae bacterium
TTTGCTACCCTTGGTGTTCTTTAGCCTGATATACTTGGCTGCAGAAAAGGATCTTTATTTATGACATGCCAGCAAGCTTCGACAAGGCTTGTCCTTACTCTTTTATTGCCACATCTTGTAATATGGCCTTGACGTATATATTGTCCTGTCGAGAATTCTGATGGCGTCAGGCCAATGTAAGCTGCAAGCTTATCAGAACTGCTAAAACGTTTTACATCTTGCAGTTCTACAAGAATTTCGATAGCTATTAATGTGCCGATACCAGGTACACTCTTAAGGAGATCAACTCCTTTACAATATTTTCTGCCCTTGGCGAGCAATACTATTTGCTTGCTGATTCTACGGAGCTGAGATGTGAGATATTCGTAGAGTTCGATCAGATAGTCAAACGATAATCTCAGCAGTTCATTTTCAACTGTGCATTCTTTAAGCCAGTTGATGAATGCCTTTGACCAACTCTGTTTGGCCCTAAATGGCGGCTTTATGCCGTAAAACAAGAGCTTGCTCTTTATCTGCCTCATCACATCGCTTCTGTGCTCAAGGATCTGCCGGCGTGTCCTCACAAGCTCTCTGTCAGCTCTATCCTCTTCGGTGAGGACATATACTTTTTTCAGTATCCCGCTTTCCAGTAGATGAGCGAGCTTTCTTGAATCCCTTCGATCTGTCTTAACTTTATTGCCAGATTCGATAGGTATAAGCGATGGTGGAACTACAATGGCCTCGATGCCGTCAGCATTATGTTTGTCCCAAAGCCAGAAACCACAGGGTCCAGCTTCATAAGCAACACTGATGGTGCAGCCGGGAAGACGCCAGATGAGTTTTTCCAAAGCCTCGTATTGGCTCGGCAGACGACTATGGAAGATTTCCTCTCCTTTGACACGAATCGTTACTTGCCAACTCTCTTTGTGCACATCGATACCTATAAAGACATCCCGGTTCTTTGCCAAAATCCTCTTATTCTGATAATCTGATTCCATTGTGAGCCTCCTTTCTGTGTGTTGCCCTGCATATAGAATATCCAGGGGGCTCACAATCTATCATAGTATCTGATTATCTCACCAACCATCGCCCTGATAGTCGCTTCTCTCGGCATAATAGAGACATGAAGACCCTTCTTCTCAATGGCGCGCGCAGTTACCGGTCCGATGGCAGCAATGTGTATGTCTTGCAGGAAATCAATTGCCCCTTCACCAATGATATCAATAAAGTTATTAAAAGTGGCGGCACTTGTGAAAGTAGCGATTGATATGCGGCCTGTCTTGAGAAAACGAATTAGCCGTTTGCCATGCTTTTCCGGCTTGACAGTCCGATATGCTGTTGGGCAGTCTATCAAACCGCCAAGCTCTCTCACGCGTTCAGGGAATACATCTCGAGCAACTTCAGCGCGCGGCATAAGTAAACGCATGCCTTCCAGATTGGAGGTTTTATAGCGTCTATTTGTCACTGAAGGCTGAAATTCTTTGATGAAAGATGCGATCAACCCTTCGGCATTGAATTCTTCCGGCATAAGGTCTACCTTCAGTCCGGCCGTTCTGACAGCGTCTGAGGTTTTAGGCCCTATGGCGCATATCTTCAGTCCTTTCATATCGCGTATGTCACTGTCAGTGACAACAAGACGTTGCATAAAATATCTGAAACTATTAGAACTTGTGAAAATTATCCAATGATATGACGAGATATTAGCAAGGGCCCTGTCCAGTTCGGTGTAGTCGGATGCCGGTACTATTTTGATTGTAGGGAACTCAAATATTTCAGCACCAAGATCTTCCAGCGGTTCATAGTCAGTAGAGTAATCACGCGTGATCAGTATTCTCTGGCCGAACAGAGGTTTATTTTCGTACCACTTAAGCGTGTCTCTGAGCCTGACTACATTGCCTACGATCATTACTGCCGGAGGCTTAATGCCCTCAGCTGCAGCCTTTGCCGAAATGTTGTCGAGGGTCCCGGTTACGGTTTTCTGATCAGGCCTGGTGCCCCACCGAACAAGCGCCACAGGCGTGTCGGGCGCCTTTCCATGCTCGAGCAGCTTCAGTGATATTCGGTCCAGGTTCTTGACCCCCATCAGGAATACGAGTGTATCGAAAGTTTTCGAAAGATGTGCCCAGTCAATAGTGCTGCCATCCTTCCCAGCGTCTTCGTTGCCGGTTATCACCGCGAAAGAGGAGGAATATTTTCTGTGAGTGAGAGGAATACCTGCATAAGCCGGAGCTGCAATTGAAGAACTCACACCGGGAATAAGCTCATAACTAATGCCTTTGCTCACGAGAGCTTCAGCTTCCTCACCGCCACGTCCAAAGACAAACGGATCTCCTCCCTTCAGCCTGCAGACTATCTTTCCTTCGAGAGCCTTGTCGATCAGCGCCTGGTTGATCTCGTCCTGAGTCATGGCATGATGGCCGCCGCGTTTACCGGCATAAATGAATTCAGCATCGTGGTCTATGTAATTGAGTATCTGAGCATTGAGATGAAAGTCGTATACGACGACCTCGGCCTTCTTGAGGCACCTGAGACCTTTAATAGTAAACAGGCCGATATCTCCCGGTCCTGCTCCGATAAGATACACCTTCCCCTTTTTGATAGTGTCCATTAACTCGCTATATCTCCATTAATTTTTGGCGTGCATTTGCTGTAGACTTCATCCAGTATTTTCCCGGCACCTTTTGCAAGAAGCCTTTCTGCCAGTTTTATCCCGAGAGGTTCGGCGTCTACAATTTTTCCTTCAATTGCATCCCTGATAATTAAATCTCCCGTCAGATTCCCAACAAGGCCTTCCATTACCAGCAAGCCGGATTGAAGCACTGCATATGCTGCGATCGGCACCTGACAACCGCCCTCCAACTTTTTCAGGAAAGCTCGTTCAGCCTTTACACATACTGACGTATCGGCATCGTTTAGTGGAGCTATTAGATCGTTGATATAGCCGTCAGTCCTGCATTCGATACCGATTGCGCCCTGTCCGATAGCAGGAAGGCTTATTTCTGTGGACAGAAGCTCGGTTATTCTGTCAGACCATCCAAGTCGCTTCACGCCTGCAGCTGCAAGTATTATGGCATCGAACCGTCCTTCGTCAAGCTTTCTGATACGTGTATCAAGATTGCCGCGAAGCTGCTCAATCTTCAGATCCGGTCTTATGTGAAGCAACTGGCATGATCGCCTGAGGCTGCTGGTACCGATGACTGCGCCCTTCTTTAGTTTGTTAAATTTGTTTTCAATGGATTTGTTTTTCTGACCACTTATGAATGCATCGCGAGGGTCTTCGCGCTTGCATATGACGGGAAGATGGAGCCCCTGAGGAAAATCGGTTGGTACATCTTTCATGCTATGGACTGCAATATCCGCTTCGCCCCTCAGCATAGCCTCTTCAATCTCTTTGACAAACAGACCCTTGCCGCCAACTTTTGCAAGCGGGACGTCAACTATTTTATCTCCCGTAGTCTTGATCTTGTTGAGCTGTACGGTAATACCCGGATAAAGACGTTCCAGCTCCGACTTTACCCATTCAGCCTGCCACAGGGCGAGCTTGCTCGCCCTAGTGCCTATCACTATTTTTCTATTCATCATCGTCACCGTCAATACCGTAAAGTTTCTTTATAACAATCGTCATCATCTCGCGATCTTCAGCGCTTTCCCTCAAGGCTATAGTAGGATTGTGCATCAATTTATTTGTTATTGCATTAGCCAGGCTTTCTACTGCCTCCATCTTATCCTGGTCAAGATCAGGACATCTGTTTCTGAATTTTTCGATCTCTTCCTTCTTAATGTCGTCAGCCTTTTGTCTCAATGCTACTATTACAGGCACCGAGTCGAGAGTGGACGCCCAATGGGAAAATTTTTCAACCTCCTCATCGATAATCGTTTCGGCCCTGGCTGCTTCTTTCTTCCTTTCCAGAATATTGGTGTCGACTACTTCCTGGAGATCATCCACATTGTATAGGTACACATTGTCGATTTTGTTGATTTCCGGATCTATATTCCGGGGCACCGATATGTCAATTATAAATACAGGCCTGTGTTTCCTCTGTTTCATTATCTGCAGCATCTGTTCTCTGAAAAGGACATATGAGGGTGCTCCTGTAGAACATATGAGGATATCAGTTGCAACTAGAGATGATATAAAATCCTCAAAGCGTATGGCGCAGCCGCAGAACTCATTCGCTAGTTCGCATGCCCTGTCAAAAGTCCTGTTAGCTACGCGCACATCAGTAACTCCGTTGTTGAGCAGATGGCGTGCGGCCAGCTCTGCCATTTCGCCTGCGCCCAGCAGCATGAATGACTTGCCGGAAAGTACCGTAAATATTTTTTTTGCAAGCTCTACAGCCGCAAAGCTAATGGATACGGCGTTTTCTGCTATCCTCGTTTCGGTCCTGACCCTTTTGGCAGTAGATATTGCCTTTTTCATTAACCTGTTCAGGACCACGCCGGTTGTTTTCTTGGCAAGCGCGAACTCAAAAGCATCTTTAAGCTGGCCAAGAATCTGCGGTTCACCTATGATCATTGAATCCAGACTTGACGCCACCCTGAATACATGGCGGACAGCTTCCGACATTTTTCTCATATACAGGAACTTTTCAAATTCGGTTCTGCCGATACTGTGGAATTGTGCAAGGAAATCTGTAACTGCATCGACAGCTTCCGGTATGTTTTCCGCTGAAGCATATATTTCAACTCTGTTACAGGTCGAAAGCAGCGCGACTTCCGTTACGCCGCGCACCTGCCTGAGAGCCAGCAGTCCTTCTTCCAGCTTGGCGCCGCTGAATGCCAGCCTCTCCCTGATATCTACTGATGCGGTCTTATGATTGAGTCCTATAACGAAGAGATTCATTGGAAGGTGTGTGCGCTCTTAAATAGAAAATTTACACCGATGAATGTAAACATAACAGCAATAAACCCAATCACGGATAGAATGGCTGCTCGCTTCTTCCTCCATCCGGAAGTTAGCCTGAGATGTAAAACGACCGCATAGATAAACCAAGTTATAAGAGACCATACTTCCTTGGGATCCCAGCTCCAGAAGCGTCCCCAGGCACTTTCTGCCCATAAAGAGCCTGTGATGATAGCCATTGTCAAAAATGGGAATCCGATATTAATTAGCTTATTGTTAATCTCATCAAGCACCTGCAGGCTGGGAAGCCGTTTGAAAAGGCCGCTGACATGCTTAGACTTGAGGTAGTATTCCTGCATAAGGTACATTGTTCCGACTCCGAAAGCTACGGCAAAAGCTGCATTAGAAGTGAAGGCGAAAATCGTATGTATCCAAAGCCAGTGGCTTCTCAGAACTGGAGACAGCGGGACTATGGCGCGCGGCAAAAGGGCAGAAGTCAGCATTAGCATAAGCACCAAAGGCAATATAAAAGACCCCATTATGCCTATTTTGTATCTTAACTCCAGAAAGAAATATATGAGGACAACGCACCACGCGAAGAATGAAGCGGCTTCATGCATGCTGGCTACCGGCAGATGCCCGCCGGCGAAAAACCGGTAAAGAATTGAAGCTGTATGCAGTATGAAGCCGGCAGCTGAGATGACTATCATCAGCCTTGATGACTCCCTGCCGCCGCGGAATAGCTCTATGATACCAATCATGGCGGCTGCAAAATATCCGGTAAGAGCTAATTCGAATAATATAGTGCCCATCAGATGCTACCGAGCTCGCAGTTCTTTATTTTAATATGGAGTTCGTCAGCGGCAGCCCCTATGCGGACGTATGGCACGCCAAGATCTTCTGCTATTTTACTGGCCTGGGTGCATGTGACGCGGCCATCTATCGATGCAGTGCTGAGCAGATGTTCAATTTCCTTGTTCTTTTCGATCGTTTCCATGAAAGCTATTATATCCCGTGCCAGACCGTCGTCAAATTTATATGGATAATGTTTGCGGTACAGTCTCTTTGCCGTACTTTTCAGCGCACATTTGTCAAGCGAATACGACTCCGGTGCTATGACTATATCAGCCTGTCGTATAATTGCAGGCGCTGAGGTCTTGATGTTATCTGCCGACTTCCCAAAAACAAATATTACAATATCGGGACGCGCAAACTCAATTGCACTGTTGCCTTCGATCAAAATACAGTCAAGTCCGCCAAGCTTCGATAGTGCAAATGAAAGCGGTGCTTCCAGCTCAGAGCGGGGAGACTTTATCCAGACCACTTTTTCGGCACCAGCCTCCAGAAGCCGTGAAGTATCCTTATTCCTTTCTTTAAGAATTTCGTTATCTTCGATGACTGAAGAGTATAATTCCGTTTTCGTGAATTTAATCGCTCCAACACTAAGCGAGGTTATTGAGAAGCAGCCGGGACGATGCTTAAGGTTCTTTATCAACGAGCAGGCGAGGGTGGTCTTGCCGGCGGAGCTGTGCGCGCCGCCGATGCCGATGAGCAGAGGCTTGGAGTTATCCCTTATGCTCGGCCTCCAACTGCCTAACGGCTTCCTTGTGTCCGCACTTTTTTTCTTGGCAGACATGGAAGACCTCGCCGTCCTTGTTTCTTTTCTCCACCATAAATGGTGCGCCGCACTTCGTGCACTGGACCGGCACTGGCTTGTACCACAATGCAAATGTGCATCCCGGATAATTGCCGCAGCTCCAGAAAGGTTTGCCCCGTTTGGATTTTCTTTCCACGATATCACCGCCGTCAACTGGACATTTAACGCCGGTCGACAGAGGTTTTGTTGTCTTGCATTCCGGATATTTTGAACAGGCGATGAATTTTCCGAAGCGGCCGGTTTTCATAACCATCGGAGAGCCGCACTTTTCGCACGTCTCGCCGCTCAGCATTTCATCAGCCGTCTGAGGTTTCTGGTCTCCGTTCAGAGGTCTGGTATTCTTGCATTGCGGATAGCCTGAGCATGCCATAAACCTGCCATGCCTGCCCCATTTGATCACCATTGGAGAGTCGCACTTTTCGCAGGTTATATCGGTCGGTATGTCTTCCGGTTTCACTCGCTCCTTGTCTTTTGCCGCTGACTTGAGATCCATATCAAACGGAATGAAAAAATCCTTGACGACGCTGACCCAGTTCATCTTGGCCTGTTCAATGTCATCAAGCTCATTTTCCATTGTAGCCGTAAAATTGTAATCTATCAGTTCCGGAAATTTATCAACCAGGAGATCGTTGACAACGATTCCAAGTTCGGTGGGCGAAAACCTGTTCTCCAGTTTCTGGGCGTATTTCCGATCCTGGATGGTTGATAGAATAGAAGCATATGTACTAGGCCTGCCGATGCCTTTATCCTCCAGGGCTTTGACCAAAGTCGCTTCAGTATAACGCGGAGGAGGTTGAGTGAAATGCTGTGCCGGCTTCAATTCTTTCTGGTCCAGGGCAGCGTTCTCTGCAAGTGATGGAAGCAAACCTCCTTCTTCTTCTTCGATGTCATCTTTGCTCTCAGTGTAGAGTGCCATAAAGCCTGGGAATTTGATGACCATGCCGGAGGCACGAAGCTCGGTTCCCTTCATCTCAGCAGAGATGTCTCTAAAGCCAATAATAAATGTCGTCTGTTCGAGCTGTGCAGGGCACATCTGGCTCGCAACGAAACGGTTCCAGATCAGTTTATAAAGATTATATTGATCCCTGCTCAGAAAAGGCTTGACCTTTTCCGGAGTCTTTTCATCATAAGTGGGCCTGATTGCTTCGTGAGCTTCCTGCGCAGATTGTTTGCTCTTGTAAAACGGAGGTTTATCAGGAAGATACTCTTTTCCGAACTTCTTTTCAATGAAGTCTCTTGCCCATTGTTGCGCTTCAGGAGCTATGCGGAATGAATCAGTCCTCATATATGTTATAAGCCCTACGGATCCTTCAGTACCAAGCTCTACGCCTTCGTACAGCTGCTGGGCGATCATCATCGTTTTCTTCGCTGGAAAACGCAACCTGCGTGCAGCTTCCTGCTGGAGCGTGCTGGTAATAAAAGGAGCTGCCGGCATCCTTTTCTTAAGTCGTGTATCAATCTGGGCAAGGAAGCATTCTTTGCCGGCAATGCTATCAACGACCTGCCGGGCTTTCTCCTCGCTACCTATGAGGAAACGCTTGCCTTCAGGAGCATCGCGGTCTACGACCAGAACCCCACTGTATTTGAAAAGTCTGGCAGGGAAGGTGGATATTATATCTCCACGAGATTGAAGAACAGCTTCTATTGTCCAATACTCCTCTTTATTGAATGCTTCTATTTCACGCTCCCTGTCTACAACGAGGCGAACAGCGACTGACTGCACTCTGCCGGCACTCAATCCCCTGCGAACTTTTCTCCACAGGAACGGGCTCAGATTGTATCCAACGAGCCGGTCAAGCACACGTCGGGCTTGCTGGGCATCAACCTTGGCAGTATTTATAGTACCCGGCTTGCTCATAGCATCCCGGACAGATTTCGCGGTAATTTCATGGAAGGTCACTCTGAAGATCTTGTCGGGATTCTTAGGTTCCTTGATCTCTTCCGCAATATGATAGGCTATGGCTTCTCCTTCGCGATCAGGGTCTGTTGCGAGATATATTTTTTCAGCCTTTTTAGCCTCTTTTTTCAGTTCTTTTATGACCTTTTCTTTGCCCGGAATAATAATATACGTTGGGGTAAAGTTTTTATTTACATTAACACCAAGCTCTTTTGCCGGCAGATCCTTGACATGGCCCACTGATGCCTTGACCTCGAAATCGCTGCCAAGTATCTTATTTATTGTCTTCGCCTTTGCTGGAGATTCAACTATAACTAGAGATTTCAAAAATCTTCCTCCTGCCTGAAGCAGACCTGTTAATTCCAGATTATCTGACGTCCTCGTCCAAAAATAAAGGCATAAACATCCTCAACTTCAAGATCCGAGTCTCTCATTAAAATATACGCCAAGAGAGCTTTGATAGTATCAAGCTCAGCTTCATCGATATGTTTCGACTGTTCCAAGGTTTTAAGTTCCTCTTTCACCATTATGAAATCAATATCGATCACATTGATCTTCTTAAGGGCGTCATCGGCATCATATCCCTTTTCGATTATTTCTTTTGCAAGAACCCTTAAAAGGTCCATCAATCGTCTCGGCATCGCAATCCTCACGGCGAGCTTCAAGCCCTGCGCCTACAGATTAATAACATTGTCCTGTTAAGACAAATCCGTCACTCTTGTTAAAGATGTTCAAACCATGTAATATCTTTTTCCTTCGGTCTGCCTGACTATCCCTCTTAGTTCAAGGGCCAGCAAATGAGCCGATGTTTTCTGCGCCGCGATGCCGGTCTCTCTGGAAATAATATCAATATGGCGGGTTTCGCTGCCCAGAACACTACATATTGCCCTTTCTTCGTCATTAATTTCAAGTGCATTAAGGTTGGTAAGCAACTCAGTATTAGTTTTTTGCTCGCTTTTGTTCATCATACCTTTTAACAAGGGAGCAAGTTCTACAATAATATCATCAACCTTCTGCACCAGCTTTGCCCCTTTCTTTATAATGTCGTTTGTGCCGATTGAATTCATTGATGTAATGTTGCCTGGTACGGCAAAGATGTCCTTTCCCTGCTCTAGCGCATAGTTGGCTGTTATCAGAGAGCCGCTCCCAGCTGCGGCTTCCACGATCAATACTCCAAGAGAAAGACCGCTGATCAGCCGGTTTCTTCTTGGAAAATTCTCTCTCAATGGAGCAGTGCCAAGCGGAAATTCGCTTATAACCGCCCCACATTGGGATAATTCCTCCAAAAGCCCGCTGTTTTCAGGAGGATATGGCTTATCGACCCCACATCCCAGGACTGCAATGCTTCTGCCTTTGACTCGCAAAGCTCCTTTGTGCGCGGAGGAATCAATGCCTTTGGCCATGCCGCTTACTATTGTGAACCCCTTTAATGCCAGTTCAGATGAAAATATATCTGCAACCTTTCTCCCATATGGCGTCATATTTCTGGAACCTACAATTCCTATTGCAAAACTATCCTCTTCCCTCATTTGACCCTTAATATAGAAAAGCGCTGGCGAGTCGTCAATTTGTCTAAGGGCGACCGGATAGTCAGTATCTTCAAGGGTAACGACTCGTATACCGAGTCCTGCGATTTTATCTATTTCTTGCTCCACCTGATGCCATGCGTTGAATTCTCGAATTGCCTGTGCCCGCGACTCCTTTACGTCGCTTACCTGCATCAGCTCCTTTTTTGATGCCGCCATGATATTTCTGGGCGTATGGAATTTTGCCAGGAGTTTCTTAATAGTGATCGGACCTATCTCGCGTATCGAGGACAGGGCAAGCCAGAACTTGAGACTTTCCGTTCTATCCTGCGTGTCAGGCAAAGGCGGTGTGACGCCTGTCATTTTTCCCTCAGCATTTTCCTGACCTTCAGGCGAAGTGCATTGAGACGGATAAAGCCCTCTGCATCTTTCTGGTTATATATTTTTTCGGATTCAAAAGTCGCCAGCTCAGGATGATATAGCGATTTTGCCGACTTTCTGCCAACTACGAGACAATTTCCCTTGTACAACTTGAGCCTGACAGTGCCTGTAACATCCCTTTGGATCGAGTCGACCATATTTTGGAGCATCTCTCTTTCGGGTGCAAACCAGAACCCGTAATAAACCAGCTCCGCAAATTTAGGGATTAAGGTGTCCCTAAGATGAAGTACTTCCCTGTCAAGAGTCAGGGATTCGACTGCCCTGTGAGCAGTGTGCAATACCGTCCCCGCCGGTGTTTCATAGACACCGCGCGATTTCATGCCCACAAAACGGTTTTCAACTAGATCGACCCTGCCAATACCATTAGCGCCTGCAATGCGGTTTAGCTTATCGAAGAGCTTGAAGGGTGATAATGACTTTCCGTTTATCTTGACCGGATTACCGCCTTCGTAGTCGATCTCGACATATGTGGCTTTATCCGGTGCATTTTCAGGTGGTACCATCATGGTGTACATATCTTTGGGAGGTTCAGTCCATGGGTTCTCGAGGATTCCGCCCTCATAGCTTATATGAAGCACATTGCGGTCCGTGCTGTAAGGTTTCTTTTTCGTAGCATCAACCGTAATGCCATGTCTGCGTGCATAATCTATTAATGATTGGCGCGAGTCGAAGGTCCATTCCCTCCATGGGCTTATAACAGATATATCCGGTTTAAGTGCGTAATAAGTTAATTCAAAGCGCACCTGGTCATTTCCCTTGCCTGTTGCACCATGAGCTACGGCGTCTGCTCCTTCTTTTATCGCGACTTCTATCTGTTTCTTTGCTATCAGAGGTCTTGCTATTGAGGTGCCAAGCAGATATACACCTTCATAAACAGCATTGGCCCTGAGCATAGGGAATATATAGTCTCTTGCGAATTCCTCTCTTGCATCCATGACATAAGCCTTTGAAGCGCCGGTCCTAAGTGCCTTTTTTCGAACTGCCTGCAGATCCTCTCCTTGGCCCAGATCGGCGCAAAATGCTATCACATCAGCATTATACTTCTCCTTCAGCCACTTGATCGCTACAGATGTATCCAGACCTCCGGAATATGCGAGAACGATCTTTCTTGCCATCAAAACCTCCGATGAATAAATATATAAGGCGAATTATAATACTCTTTAAGCTTCAAACTTCTCAACCCGCCTCATGCTTGATTATTGTTCAAAATGTCGTTTAGAGTAATTCATGGAATTTATCCGCATACCAAGGATAATGAGGGAGACTTCGAGGAGGCTGATGGCCAAAGGCAAGTCAGTCGGTTTTGTACCGACAATGGGTTCGTTACATGAAGGCCATAGGTTCCTGTTCAAAACGGCAAGAGAAGAAAATGAAGTAGTAGTTGCCAGTATTTTTGTCAATCCAACGCAATTCGCTCCTAATGAGGATTTTAATAATTACCCGCGTGACTTTGAAAACGATGTGAGGAAACTTGAAGAAGCTGGAGTGGACATACTTTTTGCGCCTGAAGCGTTTTCCATGTATCCTGAGGGATTTACGACAGCGGTTAAGGTGAAGGGTTTATCTGACAAACTATGTGGAGCTTTCAGACCGGGACATTTCGACGGTGTAGCTACAGTTGTCTGTAAGCTGTTCAATCTGGTGATGCCGACCAGAGCTTATTTCGGGCAAAAAGATTTTCAGCAGTCGCAAGTGATCAGGTGTATGATAAAAGATCTTAATCTTGGCATTGAATGTATTGTCTGTTCTACAGTGCGTGATCTTGATGGACTGGCAATGAGTTCCAGGAACAGTTATCTTTCGAATGCTGAAAGGCAGGCGGCTACGGTTATTTTCAAGAGTTTGCAGGTTGCTGCAGCAATGATCAAGAATGGCACTGCTCCTTTAGATGTCGCTAGAAACATTAGGTCAGAAATAGAAGCTGAACCGCTTGTTACTGAAGTGCAATATGCAGGAGTCTATAACCCTGAAACGCTCGAAGATTGGACCGCTGATGCAAAGACCAATCTGTTAGCGGTTGCGGTGAAAATAGGAAACACAAGGTTAATAGACAATGTAATAGTAGAACTTTAGTTTTACTTTTCCCCTCGGCTATTTCTATCAGATTGTCTGTGCATAGCTCAATCATTTTATAAATATGGAAAGTACAGGCCTTGCTTGTTTGATATCAATTTAACCATCAAGCCGAACATAGTGGCACTTTGGTTGCACACTTTGGATATTTGGACTTGAAATAGGTATACTACTCTGATAAAATCAAAAGCTGATTTTTGCCCGGGAGGTTGAAGTAATGAAAGGTCATACAGCTCTTATAACTGGAGGCGGACGCGGCATAGGTAAGGCTATTGCTGAAAACTTGGCACGTCGCGGTGTAAATATAGTTGTTGTGGACGTTAATCTTGATATAGCCGGAGAGACGGCGGATTATCTTAAAACTTTTGGAGTAAGAAGCATTGCTATTAAGGCTGATGTTTCGAAGGCATCTGATGTAAGCTCAATTTTTGAAACTGCTGTAAAGGAATTTGAAAAAGTTGAAATACTGGTTAATAATGCCGGTATCACCAGAGATGGTCTGTTGATGCGCATGAAAGAAGAAGATTGGGATTCTGTGCTGAATATTAATCTGAAAGGGACTTTTTTATGCTCGAAAGAAGCAGTCAGATTCATGTCCAAGCAGAGGTATGGAAGGATTATAAACATAGCTTCAATAGTGGCTTTTATGGGCAATCCCGGCCAGGCGAATTACAGTGCGTCAAAAGCCGGTATAGTAGGACTGACAAAAACTGTGGCTAAGGAATACGCCGCCAGGGGTATAACATCGAATGCAGTTGCTCCTGGATTTATTACAACGGCCATGACTGACGCCCTTCCGGAAAATGTGAAGACAGAGATGATGAGGGCTATACCAATGGGACGCTTCGGATCAGTTGATGATGTGGCTAATGCAGTCGCATTTTTCGCAGCGCCTGAGAGCGGATATATTTCTGGGCAAGTCATACATGTAAACGGCGGGATGTATATGTAATTGCAGAAGTGCTGGGGGATTGAAGCCGCGTTACGATATGTAAATAAAATAGAATTTAAAAAGGGAGGACATAATGGTTGAGGAAAAAGTAAAAGAGATAATATCCAAGCAGCTGGGTGTTGACAAGTCGGAAGTGACGCCTGAGGCTTCTTTTGTAGAAGATCTCGGGGCGGATTCGCTCGATACGGTCGAACTTGTAATGGCTTTTGAAGAGGCTTTCAATATTGAAATCCCGGATGAAGATGCTGAAAAAATTGCCAAGGTTAAGGACGCGATTGAATATATAACCAAGAAAGTCTAGGATTTGATGACCGGCAGAAGAGTTGTAATTACAGGGCTTGGCTTAATATCACCGATCGGCATAGGAGTGGAGGACTCATGGAATGCCGCCGTTGCCGGTAAGGTTGGTATTTGTCCGATAACACAATTTGATGCATCTGCATTTCCTGTCCGAATCGCCGGAGAGGTCAAGGGCTTTGACCCGGCACAGTATATAGACGCTAAAGAGATCAAGAAGATGGACCGCTTCATCCATCTGGCAATGGCTGCTGCGATGATGGCGCATGAAGATTCGGGGATCAAGATAACTTCCGACAACGCCGAAAGGGTTGGGGTTTTCATCGGCTCCGGAATCGGCGGTCTCAACAGTATCGAGCATTATCACAAAGCTCTTATTGAAAAAGGCCACCGCAGGGTTTCGCCTTTCTTCATTCCCATGGTATGCATCAATCTGGCATCCGGAAATGTCTCGATACATCTCGGCGCAAAAGGCCCGAACTCAGCTGTGGTTACAGCCTGCGCAACCGGCAGTCATGCTATAGGAGAGGCGTTCCGGATCATTCAGCGTGGTGAAGCCGACGTAATGTTTGCCGGCGGTTCAGAATCTGTTATCTGCCCTCTTGCGGTGGCCGGGTTTGCTGCAATGAAGGCTCTTTCCACGCGCAACGATGAGCCCGAAAAATCGAGCAGGCCGTTCGACTCTGCACGGGACGGTTTTGTGATGGGCGAAGGCACCGGCATTCTCGTGCTGGAAAGTCTTGAAAGTGCGATCGCCCGCAATGCAAGAATATACGCCGAAATTTCGGGTTACGGGATGTCGGGCGACGCTTACCATATTTCATCCCCGGCGCCTGAAGGAGAGGGCGCGGCGCGCTGCATGAAAGCTGCTATCAGGGATGCCGGGATAGTCCCGGAAAAGATAGATTATATCAATGCTCACGGTACGTCTACTAAATATGGCGATGAGCTTGAGACGATGGCTATAAAGACGGTATTCGGCGAACATGCATACAAACTTTGCGTTAGCTCTACTAAATCGATGACAGGACATCTGCTGGGTGCGGCAGGCGGGGTCGAAGCAATATTCAGCATTTTGAGCATAGCCAGGGGTATTGTGTTGCCTACCGTTAACCTTGATAATCCTGATCCAGAGTGTGACCTTGATTATGTTCCCCATAAGGCCAGAGAGCTGAAAATTGAATACGCGCTCTCCAACTCTTTCGGATTCGGTGGAACCAATGCCTGCCTTATTTTCAACAGATATCACTGATTCGTCAGAACTCGAAAGAAAACTCGGATATGCGTTCACCGACCGCCGCCTGCTAAACGAGGCATTGACGCATAAATCTTATCACCATGAAAACACCTATGGGCAATCTGTTCATAACGAGCGGCTGGAATTCCTTGGCGATTCTGTCCTGGGACTTGTGATTGCTGAAACGCTTTTCTCTGATAATGGCGTCCTAGATGAAGCCGAGATGTCGAAGATGAAATCATATCTTGTTAACAAATCGGTACTGCATGAATTGTCGGTAAATCTGTCGCTAGGTCATTATGTGAAATTGGGCAGAGGGGAGGAGTCGACAGGCGGCAGGCAGAAACGTTCGATTCTTGCTGATGCTCTTGAAGCTCTTATTGGTGCTGTATTTCTCGACAGTGACTACCAGACGGTCAAGACTCTTATATGCAGGCTTTACAGAAACAAGATTCCTGATGTGGTTGAGAAGCGCGAGGGTTATGACTTCAAAAGTGAGCTTCAGGAGCGCTGCCAGGCAATGTTCGGACGATTACCTGAATATAGAATAGTCAAACAGGAAGGCGAAGAACACAAGAAAGTTTTTACTGCCGAGGTTTTGATAACCGAATCAATTCATGGTAAAGGCTCCGGTAAGAGCAAAAAAGAGGCTCAGATGCTTGCTGCGAAAGAGGCCCTGCGAAAAATGCCTGACAGCAAGACGGGCCTGTGACTGCTTATACGTTCCTATGTCGGTATCGCTATTACGCGCTTGCATTGTTATTTTCCGCAAATC
>DATHDG010000017.1:0-11066 GCA_035319125.1 Dissulfurispiraceae bacterium
CTTAGCTTTTGATAAGTTAGTCACCTGGCTAAAAATTGAATTGCTTCTATAAATAGATGCATCTTTCTTATTCTGTCGACACACGTCTCCCCCCTTGATTCCGTAACATCCATGATAAAATCGTACTCGGCCTATATAATGTTTGCTGATTTCGCAGATAATAAAAGATATCGTTGAAAATTAAGAAATCTTAACATTTCTATTTATTGGATGCAATTCTTTTTTGCATATTTGTTGCTGACATTACAGATTAGAATTGTGTTAATTACAACCAAGAGGCAGGCTTGCCGGCGTTTGCAGGATGCGCAGATAATGCAGATAATATGATCAATCACAAGCTGGAGGGCCGTGCATGAAAGACCAGAAAGTTTACATAACGTGCGCGATACCGGAAAAAGCAATTCTATTTCTAAGAGAACAATTCAATATCGAGGTAAACATGGAGGACAAACCGCTAAAAATATTTTAGGCTATCTCAGCTCTGGCTTCAGGGTTGAAAGGATTGGTCCTGACCGCAAGCGAATAAAGATAAGGGTACTCTTTTTTCAAATGAAGCATGTAACTGAGCCATTCACTGATAAGTGCCATGTATGCTCTTTTCATGTCACCAGACAGATGTTGCAGATCTTTATCGGAGAGCCTGGAAAGATCGGCCCTCATCGAAAGCTCCTCCATCAGGTGCGAGACGGCGAGCAACATATCAGTGAACGACTCGTGCTCCAGAAGATTCGGATTTTCCATCAGCGCAAGGACAAAAGCCCTTTGCGTCACGAAAAAATCATGCATCTCGCTAAGGCTGCCTAGCCTTGCATCCACTGCAAGATCAATTTTTTTCACGTTCTTCACCGCATGTATATAGTCGGCATCAGACCATCGCTCGGATATGAGCAGGTCTTTGCGCATCTCCTGCCTGGCCTTGTCAAAGCCAAGAAACATCGAGATCATCCGGATGCCCATCTCGCTGAAAAATACCCCTATTACTATGTTCATTTTCTTCAGCATCGACTGCCGTTCATGCCACTTCAGCAGGCGGTCGAGAATTATAACTACAAGAAGCGCATTTACCGGCAGGAACGCAAGGTCCTGAAACAGGTAGAACAGCGTATCCTCTGTCCTGTGAAAAAGGACTATCTGAATAAAATAAATTGCGGTCGATGCCAAAACAAGGGTCGCAGCCAGCAGCACAGGCCATCTGTCTTTCTTGATACTTTTCATTGCTGGTATACGGTATATCCTCTCTGGGCAAGCAACTCCAGTATGCCGCGTTTACCCACCAGGTGTCCCGCTCCGACCGCAATGAAATATGTACCCTTGCCGGACAGCATTTCCACGATCTTGGATGCCATGCCTCGGTTGCGTTCGAAATATAGCTTTTCAAATATGCTGGTCAGCCGCTTATCTTTATTCAATGGATTAAACACCATGTCCTCCATCTGCTTCTTATCTCCATTTGTCCAAACTTTCATCAAGGCATCGACTTCGCTTCCCATGTCATTGATTCCCCGCAGCGTGTAGTCGAGGAACAAGGCCTGTTCACTATCCAGCATCTTCCGGAACAGATCCATCTGCAAATTAAATGATTCCAGCTCTACAATCTGCTTGCTGCCCTCAGCCTTGCGAAGAAAGTATTTGTCTATTCCATATTCAGGATTAAGACCCAATTTCTGATATTCAAATGTCTCCAGCAACACTGCCAGAAACCACGGCCTGAACTTTACCATCAACTCTACCGGATATCCATATTCTGTTAATCTCTTCTGTAATGTATCATAGGTTTCCTTCGAGATATGACTGCGAATGGTGTCATCACCGGCATAGCTGACATCGGAGACCATAGAGTCCATATTCATCTTGGCAATGTCGTCGATATTGAACTCCAGGGCATAAGCATCAGCCCTTTTAAATGCGCCCTCTATTCTCGAATCGAGCGGATACGCATCCGCCTTCATCATATGAATGGTGCCAAGGATATATGCAGTTGCCTGCTGTGAGCTGACCTTCCACATAAATACCCGCTGGCCTGCCGGTGCCGATTGGACGAAGATCAGACACAGAGAGATGACTGTCAAGAACAGGCATCGCCACCAAGAACGCATAATAGCCTTGATCACTTAAGCCGGCTCATTTGCCCAGAATCCCTTTCAGCAGATTCTGAGTCTTGTCACCCTGTTGAGAACCGCCCTTGAAAAGCCTCTTTTCAATCTCGCCCTGAATGCCCTTCTGCAGCTGTTTCTTAAGCGCTGCCTGATTAGGTCCGACAGACGGCTTGTCACTGGTGCCGGTAATCTTTAAGGGTATGAGTGTCCAGCCGTCTTTGCTTTCCATGAAACTGGTAAAGCGCGCAACTCTCATCTTTGATGCCAGTTCAGGTGACACTTCTATATCAGCAAGCATATCGAGCGCCTTTGTGAATGTAACTGTTCCTGACGGGACAACCTTAATGCGCGGAGAACTCATCTGTCCTGAAATAAGCGTTTTCTGATCCTTGATATTAAGATCAAAGTGCCCCTTGTCAAAAGATGGGTGCTTGAGATCGTCGAGTCCCGTAAACATCGCGACAGCGTCGCTTATCTTGGATTCCTTGACCTGCATCTTTGTGAGATCAACTGTCATTTTTCCGGCAAGAGTGCGTTTTATCTGATCGGATGCCTCACCTTTGTCAGGCAAATAGTGAAATACCAGGACGCCTTTCATGACTCCGGCGAGGTCCATTTTCTGCCCGCTTGCGAAGTTAACTGTCATCGGATCGATATTCGCAACACCATTGCCATATCGATATTTCATTGCAAAATTACTCATCGTATAGCCTTCATAGGTTGCTGTGTCAACCTTGATCTCGCCCGCAGCCTTTATATCCATCTTTTTTTCATCTGCCGGCTTTGCCTTGTCAGCATCCGACTTGCCGGTCTTTGCAGCCTTTTTTTCTTCAGGCTTTGCCGCGCTGCTCATGGCCATGAGTTTCATGAGATCGAGCTTCTTCGAATACAGATCCAGCCTTACATCGGGTGCCTTAAGATAATCCTTAACAGTGCCCTTGGCATCGATGCTTTCCGTCCCGATAACGGTATTTAGGCTATAGTTTATCGTTTCAGGATCAAAATCTATTACGCCTGTGGTGCGAGTACCTACCGATCCCATAGTTACGTCAAGGCTTTTCACGTTGGCCTTCCCTGAGAATTTCAATGCGTTCGGCTGGGTACCGGATGACACTCTCAGCTCTGCATCAGAAGCTGCTGAGACATTCGGCAGCTCCTTCTTGGCATCAGTAAAATCGACTTTCGCATTGGTGATGCCTATTTTGTCCGCAACAACACTGAACGGCATGCCTGCACTGCCTTCAGATTTCGGTTCCCCTGACTTCTGGCCCTGCTTAATATGGTCGACAATATCTTCATAATTGAACTTGCCGCTGGTATCGCGACTTACATTTACAGCCGGGTCTATTACATTTATAGAGCTGATTATGAGTTGCTTGCTTAGAATTGGCATAAGTTCATATTTGAGGACAAATTTGTTTGCTGAAACAAAATCCCTGGCACCATCTTTCTCTTTCAAATGGATGCCTTGCACAGAAATACCGCTGAATATAGAGACATCAATCGAATCTATGCTGGCCTTTCTTCCCGTTGCCTGTTCGATCCTGGGCAATATTAAGGACTTGAGCTTGTCGCTCTGCAGATAGCTTTTCACATAAAATGTAAGTCCAGCGATTGCGGCAACGATCAGCCCGATGATAATGCCTACAATTACCAGCAATTTCTTCATCATAGTCAGCTCCTCTTCGAATTTATTCTTAATTTAGGATACCGAAAAGCGTACTGATATGAAAATATCGGTTTCAGTGCATTCAACAGAAATTAAATATTTGCCCGGCTCATCTTGGTCATACAGGCAGCCGTTTCACTGCAGGCGGACTGGGATATTCCAAGGCACGACAGAAGATCAGCAAGTCGCTTCTCGCCCGATAGTGATGTGCCTGCACCGGCGTCAAGGGCCAACTTGTCTGCTATCCTGACAATATAAGACAGGGCTTCCTCATCATTCAATACCGCCTTTTTAACATTTTCATCATGGTGATGCAGGATTACCTGCCTGTAAATGTCAGGCAGTTTCCATTTCTCGGCAAGAAGCCCGCCTATGGTGCAGTGATTTATGCCTAAAAGCAACTCTTCCGCCTCAATAAAAGGGATGTTTTTGCCTTTTGCATGGCTCCTTGCTTTATTGTATGCAGATAGATCGCTAATGTTCATTATCAGCTTTCCAATATCGTGCAGAAGCCCGGCAACCGTCGCAACTTCCCTCTTCACACCGGCTTTTTTTGCATGACCGGCCAGCATGGATGAAGCAGCCGAAACCGCAACCACATGACGGATCAAATCCTTGTCACAGTTGGCGTTGAGGCATTGATTGGCAATCGCAGCCAGGCTGACAAGTGCAACTACGTTTTGCATTCCTATCGATAATATAGAATCGGCAACAGTAATTATAGGCCTGCCCGTCAGGTATACAGGGGCATTAGCGATTTTCAGCAGTGTCGCAGTTATAGATGGGTCTTCAAGGATTACCTGCTCGAGCTTTTCCGTGGAACAAAACTCGTCCTCAAGCACTGACATCACTTTAATCACCACATCAGGTCTGCCAGGTATATCTATATCGTCAAGGTTAATTTTATCGAAGCCCTCTGACATATTGAGTCCTCATCAAAATATTGCGCAAGAGGTTCTGCTGTTAACTGCCACCGGCCTTCTTCTTTGGAAACCGCATTGTGAATACGGAACCTTTTCCAAGCTCGCTTTTGACCGACAGAAGGCCACCCTGTGCCTCAACAATCTCCTTGACAAATGTAAGCCCCAGGCCGGCTCCCCTAATGTACTCGTCTCTCCTTCCGGGTATTCGATAAAACATGTCGAATATCTTGTCCAGATGGTCCACTGCTATGCCGGGTCCATGGTCAGCAACATGTATTTTAACGTGATCAGGATTATCTTCAAGCGTCACGGTAATTTCCGTTTCCGGAGGGCTGTACTTGATCGCGTTTTCAATAAGATTAATCAGCCCCTGACGCGTGACATCCCGATCCAGAAAGGCCAGTGATTCAGCATCCGGAAGGTCCAGAATAAGCTTCATATCCTTTGTATCTGCAATAGGCGCAAGCGACATGACCGCATCCTTGATAATGTTGTCAAGCGAAACAACGGAAATTGTGAAGGGTTGACGACCCTGTTCAATGCGCGCAATATCAAGAAACGTGTCAAGAAAACGCACCAAAGAGCGCGCTTCGCTATATATAACTTCGGCGTAGTGTTTGAGTCTTCCGTCAAGTTTGCCTGACAGCATCTCACTGAAACCCTGGATAGAAGTCATGGGTGTCTTGATCTCGTGCGAAACCGTTGAGATGATATTGGTCTTAAGTATTTCACGCTCCTTGATTTCAGTAATATCGGAAAATACAGCCAGATAGAATTCCTTGCCGCCTGCATCAAGCCTGGCAAGATCGACAGTATAAAAGCGTCTCCGTGGTAATGGAAGCGCCACCGAGAATACCCGGCTTCTCCAGTTGCCGGATCTGATATTGACTATAAGGTCTTCCTTGCGTTCCGTAGTAATGAACGGATAGAGCGAAGTAATGAAGGCATCCATGGAAAGGCTACCAAGGTCGTTATCTAATCCGATAGTTTGAGCCTTCTCATTGGCGAAAAGGCGCTGCCTGTCGGGACCGAAAAGAATAACACCATGCGTCTCAGTAAACAGCGCCCGGTCAGCCAGCTCCTTTTCGAGCAGAAGCTGACCGGTGACCTCAGTCATGACCGTCAACTTCTCCTGGATGCCTGAACGTGTAAGCATTCCTCCGATACCGCGTTTGCTTCCCTCCCCGCTCAGATGCTGACTGTGCCAGCGCAGATGCCGGACCAGGACATCACAAGCGCTGTCAAGGCTTTGTACGGCATTTTCATACACAAAAATATATGACGCTAAAAAGGCTGCGCACACTGCAATATACAAAAGCACCGGCGAACCCCAGATATTCATATGGGAAAAAGAGAAAAACGCCAGTATCGTGATCACAGGAATTGCACCGGCTGCAATCAACACTGCATTACGTTCAGACATGCGTATCAGCAGCCCGAATCCCAACAACGCCAATAGAAGGGCTGTAGCCCTCAAAGTCCAGGCCGGCATGGGCTTTATTGCATTTTGTAAAAGCAAGGTATCTACGGCATTTGCCTGCACTTCAACACTGGACATAAGCTGTCTGTGCGCAAAGAAAGGCGTACGAACCTCTGAGCCCATGCCGGACGCTGCAACTCCCACAATCACAACTTTGCCTGCAAATGAGGAAAGCGGGCATTTTCCATCCAGTACATCCTGAATGGGCATCTGCACATAAGTGCCCGGATCTCCGCGATAATTGATAAGCAAAGGACCTGCTTGAACAAGACCGGCGCCTTTACGCCATGAATCTTGACCGGTATTAGTTTGAAAGATTATGCCCGTAGCCGTCTCAAACAGAACGGCTGACAAAGAAAGCAACTCTGCATTCCGGCTGACAAGCTTGTTCCGCACTTCCCGCACAACCCCGTCAATGCCGGTCTCCAGATGAACGTGCCCGATTCTTGCGCCGGTAATGCCTGATGCAGGATAAAGCACAGAAAGTTTGCCGGTAAAAAGCGAGGACAGCACGACACGTCCATGCCGCTTGATCGCGTCAGCCATAATTGCGTCATCGCCTGTAGGCTCGGACATGATAATATCGAAGCCGACAGCGTCGGCATTATTCAGCCTGCCAAGCAATTCAGCATAAAACCGTCTGGGGATCGGCCATCTGCCGTAGCGTTCCAGCGTATCGTCGTTTATTACAACCAGCACTATACGCCCTGATGCATTTTCAGCTCCGCGAACGCGAAACGCCAGATCATAAAGGTAGTTGTTCAGCCAGACAAAAACTCCAAGATAGTCGAGTGCGCAGAACAATGCCATGGCCAAACACAGTCCGGCAAGATATCTGCTGATCTGTACGCGAGCCGACATACTCAGATTGCTATCAGAAAAATAACGCCCATAAGGATAAAAACAGCTCCTGCAGCATATGGGAAACCCCCTTTCAGTTCGAAGCTCTGCGGCGTCGAAAAGGGTCCTTCATATCCCGATGTTTCAATCGTGCTGGTCCTTACATAGTACGTCCCGGATTCGTCAGGCCGTTTGACTGAGAATTCCGGCTTATCAATGTTGACGTCGATAACAGGGCCTGAAAAGGCTTCATCCTTAGCCATTTGAAAATGGTATTTCATGCCGGGACCCATATTTCGCCACGCAAAATGAAGTTGCTCTCCTCCTACGTCAGGCTTCTCTACCTGCGGTGACGGCGGCGGCTCGGCAATGCTGAAATGCATGACATCAGACCACTCGCTTTCAAAATTATCCACAGCTATAGCGCACACTCTAAAGTTGTATGGCCCCGGTTCAAGACGACCGGTCTTCACTTCAGTTTCGACTATGTCAGACTTATCGGCAATCAGCGATGCGAATTCGCTGTCATGAGACAATTGCAGCCTTGAGCGGACAGAGTCAGGCACTTTTAGCCACCGGATAGTCACTTCGTTTGCATGAATGTCTGCACCATTGCCGGGTGACTGAATTATCGGAGCCATAGGTGTCGTTCGGAGACTAAACTTAGCCGGCTCTGCCGGCAGCCCCTCAAATCCCCGTGCATCCATGCCGCTAGCGGTCAGATAATAGGAACCGTCCTTCAGTGAGCTTACAATGAATGCATCATGTTTGCCTGCAATCTTTTCTGCAAGAGCCATACGGCCAAGGCTGTCTTCCGTTACAGCGGCTCTGTAATTTGATGCTCCTGCCGGCAAATCGAATAAAAAACTTATCGGCAGGGATTTGTAGACCTCTTTAAAATCCTTCGCCTTCGGCGGTTCCAGCAGGGACTCAGGTGCTGATGGAGCAGCCCCCTTTTTTGCAACGCTTCCCTGACCACCGGCAAGTTCCGTGCTCTTTGTGCCCGCGCGCATTACCACATGGCCTTCTATTACCTCCGACCGCGTTGTCTTTGCTTCATCAACAGCTACCCGGAAAGTAGTCCCACGCGGTGAAGCGACTGCCGACGGCGTCTTTATCTCATAGCGCGAATCAACGCCAGTTGCAGCCTTGAAGTCTGATATCGCTTTGCCTATCCCCAAAAAAAAGCGTCTGATCATTGTGCTGCCGGCCTGCTGTTCGGCCTGAACAACTCCCAGCTGTGTTTTAGGCCTCAGCCATACGGCCGTCCCGTCTTCATATTCGAACCCAGCTGAACTGTCTCCTCCTGTGCGGATCAGGCTGCCAGGCATTATCTTGTCTCCCGGCTTAAGCAGCATCCAAACGCCTTTTCTGTTCGGCTTCACCTCAGACTCTCCGCTGACGAATGTAACCTTTCCAGGCAACTCTGTCCTTTTGAGAAAACGGGTCGGCACACTAAGCTTCTTGCCCGGGATGATGAAATGTGGATTCTGCAGATGATTGATTTGGGCTATCCTGCCCCACCGTGAAGGACGGTCAAGGTAATGTTCACAGATACTGCTCAGAGTATCACCTGGCTTGACCTGCAGAACTGTTATCTGTTCTGCCGCATCGATTGACACAGCCATGCAACAAACAATCACATAAAGACTGATGACAGCAATTCTGAGAAGCAATTTCACATATCTTTTTGTCACGGTTGGTATCATGCTGTCCCCTTATAATAAATAGCGAATGATAATCCAACGAGTCTGCGAATGCCGCTATGTGTTGAAGAGTTGCTATAACAACTATAGCAGAAAAACAGGCAGACCACAACGCAAACCGGGGTTGTGCAGAGGCATTTATAAGTTGCTGTCAGCCTTGCCTTGGTCTCGTGATTTTCGTTATAGTAGCCTGATAGTGACAAAACGTACAGCAGGAGGTGCTTGCTTTGCATATCGCGGTTATTGGAACTGGCTATGTCGGACTCGTCACAGGTGCATGTTTTGCGGAATTCGGAGTTTTTGTTACGTGCGTTGATAAGGATGCAGGCAAAGTTGAATCCCTGAAAAGCGGCGGTATTCCATTCTATGAGCCGGGACTTGAAGAACTCGTTAGCCGAAACTTCAAGCAGGGCAGAATCAAATTCACGACTGATATAGCGGAGGCCATTGAAGATTCCCTCGTCATTTTCATTGCCGTAGGCACTCCGCCGCGGGGTGACGGTTCCGCAGACCTGAGCTATGTTGACGAAGTCGCGCGCGAAATAGCAGGTCACATGAAAAGCTATAAAGTAATTGTTACCAAGAGCACTGTGCCTGTAGGCACTGGTGAGCAGCTCAGGGAAATCATAGCCGAAACTCTTGAGAAAAGGGCTGGACAGGATAAAGTCGGGTTCGACATGGTATCCAACCCGGAATTTCTACGGGAAGGAGCTGCAATCGAGGATTTCATGCGCCCAAACAGAGTGGTCCTGGGAGCGGATAGTCAGCAGGCCGTAGCCATAATGAAGGATCTATATCGTCCTCTATACCTGCTGGAAACGCCGTTCGTGATTTCGAACATAGAGACAGCTGAACTTATCAAATACGCTTCCAATTCATTTCTCGCTGTCAAGATCTCTTTCATCAACGAGATAGCCAATCTGTGCGAAAAGGTCGGGGCAGATGTCAATATGGTCGCCAAAGGCATGGGGCTCGACGGCAGGATCGGGTCCAAGTTCCTGCACGCAGGTGCAGGGTTCGGCGGTTCCTGCTTTCCCAAAGACACAAAAGCCCTGCTACAGATAGCATCAAGCCGCGGAGTCGAGCTTGCAATAGTCGATTCAGCCATTGAAGCCAATGAGCGCCAGATAAGACTTATGGGTGATAAAATCAAGGCTTCATTCCCGGACATCAAAGGCAAGACGGTCGCCATACTCGGTTTGTCCTTCAAGCCCAACACAGATGATATAAGAGAAGCACCCGCATTAACTATAATCCAGATGCTTGTGGAGGAAGGGGCGATTATCAGGACATATGACCCGGTTGCTATGGACAATGCAAAAAAGTCCTTGTCAGGCGTTACTTATTGTTCGGACGCTTATGATGCGTGCGCCGGAGCCGATGCCCTTGCAATCGTAACCGAATGGAACCAGTTCAGAAACCTTGATCTCGCGCGCATCAAGGGATTACTGAAACAGCCGCTATTCTTCGACTTCAGGAATATTTACAACCCGGCCAGGATGAAAGAGCTGGGATTCAACTATTATTCAGTGGGAAGGTAAATTCAGAAGCCAGAAAAATGACAGCAGCCAAATGTTTTCAAGATTTAATAGTCTGGCAAAAAGCCCATAATCTTGTTTTGACCATTTATCGCTTAAGCGATGACTTTCCTCAAAAAGAAACATTCGGCCTGACATCCCAGCCCAGAAGGGCAGCCATATCTGTGCCGGCAAATATTGCTGAAGGCTTTAAGAAGAAAACAAGAGCCGACAAGGCCAAATTTATGAATATCGCGCAGGGTTCCCTTGAAGAATGCCGCTATTATTTGATTCTTGCTCAAGACCTGAATTATGCCGATAATGCAGTCAGCATGTCTCAGCTGGAAGAAGTCAGCAAATTACTCAATGCTTATTGCTCTTCAATCCTTGCTTCTGGCTCCTAACTTCCGTCCTCCTGAATTCTGACTCCTGGCTTCTGTCTCCTGTCTCATTGTTGCCTCTTTTCACACACTGTTGCGCTATAGCCACACTATGAATTTTAACAACCTGCAATAATTCCTTATAAATTATATGCATATACTATGGCATATTTATTGCTTAAATCAAAGCGGTATTTCTGTCTTTTTTGTCTTGACAAAGATACCGGAGCATGGTATAAAAAGAACCATGCTTTTTGGCTGCTCCTTTCGGAGTGCTTTTATCAAGCAACAGAAGGGGGTGATGCAAGGAAGAGAAGCAGTGCGTTTCAAATGTTTTGGCACCTCCGCCCTTGGCGGAGTAAACTGAACTAACCATTGGAGGGTTAGGAAGTGAAAAAATACTTCGTAGTAGCACTCGCAGCACTGTTTGTGCTCGGCTTTGCGGCTAGCTCTTT
>DATHDG010000018.1:0-38332 GCA_035319125.1 Dissulfurispiraceae bacterium
GCATGTTCCATGCTCATAAACCAGTTCTGATTTAAACACTCATTGTAAATCGGCGTCGAAAATTGACCCGGGATCGGCGTTGAACAATGACCCGCTAAAATTTAGCAAATATGTTCTGTTCATAGGCAGTTATAGCGTTGCAAGACGGGTCAAGTTTGAAAGCCGATTTGGCCCAAACGAGGGTCAAATTGCCGTGCCGATTTACAGTTAAAGAACGGGAATTTCATAACTCATAATTTGTTCGCCTGGCTAAACTACCTGGTCACTCACAGTGACGTGGAAGGGAACCTAAAGTTGGCAGTTAGTAAAAGGAACCTAATGTTGGCAGTTACTGCCAATTAATTGTCCCAGTAACACAAAAATGGTGGCGGTGCAGGGATTTGAACCCCGGACTCTGCGAATATGAGTCGCATGCTCTACCAACTGAGCTACACCGCCGCCGGAATTTTTAGTATATCAAAGAGGAGCTCTGTCAGGCAACTTGAATGTTAAGCCTTTTCGCATTCCATAACGCAACTTTTCCGGCTTCCAAGCAACTTGATCCATAAAGATTTCCGCTATGCTATTTAAGCACTTTCCCCAATTGCAAGTGTCAATAAAAGTTAGTACTATCTCCATAAAAGCAGATTTCCCCGTAGACCTGATACGTTCTGATCCTTACTGCAATTGCGCAGCAGAATTTACTTCACGCATCACGTAGAAACTTCTTTACCGGCGCCAAGGGTGAATTCTCCCTTTTGGCACAGTCACACGCAGGGCACCGCCTGCCGGTACGTAAGTGTTAATGCCCGGTGCAGGCATACACAAGAAGGAGACCAACATGAGATTCACGAGGATGAAGCTTTCAGAGCCTTTCGCAGAATCTTCAGAGGCTAAACTGAAAGGGATCAAGGCAGTAATTGCCGGCTCAAACGATTTTTACGGTGCTAACAGCCTGGAGCATTTTTCCAGTGCCAGCGGTCTCACTTACACCCATGAAGATGCACAGGGATTCCTCGACTATCCTACATCTTTCCCGGGAAAAGCTGCTAACTTCTGGCTTAAAGATGCCGGAGTTAAGGTCTGGGAATACGAGGAAACTTACGACAACTGGCAGGATACTTACGGAATGGATTCGGTCATGGTATTTTATCACTCGGGTCATGGCAATATGGATTCAAACGGCGTATTCCAGGCTCCGCTTGGCGCAAAATGGGATAACAGAGATTGGGCATATTCAAATAACATGGCCTTCGCTAATGAAGAGCTAAGATATCTCTTTTGGTCCACATGTTTTTCCCTGCGCGTTTCGGGCCCCGACAATCCGGTCAGAACATGGTGGGGACCCAACAAGGGCGGTTTGCGCATGCTTTTTGGCTATGAGACCACCAGCATGGATGATCCTAATTATGGCAAATACTTCTGGGATGAATGGAATAAAGGCAAGAATTTTGCGCAGGCGTTTCTGGATTCAAGCTGGCGCATAAGTCATAGTCAGGTTCCGGTGGCCATGGCGGTCGGCTCTAACCAGGCCGATGCAATCAGTCGATTAAATACCGAAAGATATTTCACAAAAAACCCGGTAAACAAGGGCTGGTATCAGTGGCAATGGATTGGCACGCTGCCAAACAGAAGTTTTTCTTACAGAAGCGACGCTCCCAAAGGACTGAATGCTGTCATATTGGATAACAGACTCTTTACTGACGAGAGAATATCTAAGATCGCCCAGGATATCGAATTTACAAAAAAGAGTTCTGAAACCATAGAGCTCGATGAAACTGGAAACAGAACCCTTTTTTACAAAAAAATGCAGATCAGCCTGAACTCTAACGGAGCCCTGAATCTGCATTTTGGCAGGATACCTTCAAACAATCCCAACCTGCTGGATGAAGGCAAGGCGATCAAGATCGCACAGAAGCTGATTCGCGAGCTCAGCTTTGATAAAGATGTTGAGCTTAAGTTGGGGAATATCAGACACGTTTTCACTGCAGGCGGCACGCAGCAGGGAAGTGGCCGGATCGAGGATCCCTCGGCAATTGAGACCATCGTGCAATTCCGGCAATGTCACAAGGGCGTTGAAAGCGTTAATTCCGATCATGGGCTTATTGCCATATGCATTGATAATGACGGCGAGATCATTAATGTTTATAACAGCACAAAACTCATCCTCGGTGAATCGTCGACACCCAGATCCATAATCCCTTCTCCGCCCGACGGACAGCAAGACAGTGCTGATGACCCGGACAAGCAGTTCATGAAGGCTATCAATGGTCTTCTCAACAGAAGCGGTAATTCACATGAACGAGCTCATGGCAAGGCAGAAGTGCTGCGCGAAAAAGTTGGTTACGATTTTTCGCTAACCATCGGACCAGTGGTGCGGCAAAGAGATATCGACCTTACCATGTTCAACAACCTAAGAAAACGCTACAAAATCCGGCTCAGAATTATGGGATAGAAGTACCGTATGCATCCGCCGGGCTACGCCCGGCGGATGCATTTATCATGCTGACATAGTCACCTCCACCTGGAAGAGCCGACTCAACCTATCTATTCCATCGGCTGTGGCCTGCACACGCTTTCCGGACAACATACCGAAAATGCTCCTAAACGGCCTGCAGAAATGCTTCACTCAGCATCCATTGTGAATGCGCAGGTATTCTCTTCATGACCAGAAACCCGCATTTTTGGAATTAATAGAACACGGCTGATGTCTTTGCATATTTTTTACATATCTCAGAAAGATGATCATATTTGTTTTGAGGTTAAAGTTTACAATAATGATATAATTGTTTATTCACAAATAAGCTAAAACCATACGGTCACATAATTGATGCATTAAAGGAGTTAGCTGTCTATGGCGGATACTTGCGATCAAGACGCTGCGTTCTGGCATTATGAAGCCGACAAATTATGCGAGCGTATGGGCGTCACTGAAAAAGGGCTGTCGGACAATGAGGCTGCCGTAAGGCTTGCCCGATTCGGTCCCAACACTTTTCAGCCCACAAAGAAAAAGCTTCTTTATCTGCAATTCTTATCCAAGTTTCTTAATCCACTTGTACTCATACTGTTGGCAGCCAGTGCTATATCAGCCGTTACCGGTGATGTCACAAGCTTCGGCATTATTTCTGTGATAGTTTTCATAAGCGTAACATTAGATTTTGTGCAGGAACAAAGAGCCGGACAAGCAGCCGAACGCTTGCGTCAGTCAGTGGCAATACATGCCCAGGCATTAAGAGAAGGAATACGCAAAGACATTCCGATATCCAATCTCGTTCCCGGTGATATCGTATATATTGCGGCCGGAGATCTTGTGCCTGGAGATGGGCGTGTCCTTGAGGCTAAGGACTTTTTTGTCAATCAGGCGCTCCTTACAGGCGAACCCTATCCGGTCGAAAAAGCCCCTGGGGAATTGACAGAAAGCAGTGATATGCTGTCTGCAAATAATATTGTTTTGCTTGGCACATCTGTGATTAGCGGTTCTGCAAAGGTGCTAGTCTGCTGTACCGGATCAAAGACAGTATTGGGGGGCATTGCCGGCAATCTTGTTTCCAAAGCGCCTCCAACAGCTTTTGAGCAGGGGACTCGTCGTTTTGGGCTTCTGATTATGCGGATTACCATTCTGCTGGTTCTTTTCGTGCTTATGATAAACGCTTTATTCCATAGGCCATGGCTGGAATCCTTTCTGTTCGCAGTTGCTCTTGCGGTGGGACTAACGCCCGAGCTGCTCCCAATGGTAGTATCTGTAACTCTGGCGCGAGGGGCACAACGCATGGCTGCAAATAAGGTGATTGTCAAGCGGCTGGCGGCGATCCAAAACCTTGGGAGCATGGATGTACTGTGCACCGACAAGACCGGCACTCTGACCGAAGCCCGGATTCGACTGGAGCAGCATGTGGACGTTTTTGGGCGCGACAGCAAATGGGTTCTGGAATTAGCGTATCTCAATAGCTATTTTGAAACAGGGCTAAAGAGCCCATTGGATAATGCCATCCTTGAACACAGTGAAATAGACGTATCCGGCTGGAATAAAATAGATGAATGCCCATTTGATTTCGAACGTCGCCGGGTTTCAGTCCTTGTCGACAATGGGCATGCAAGAATTCTTGTTGTTAAGGGCGCTCCTGAAGATATTCTGCGTCTCTGCAATCAATATCAAGGCGATGGGGAAAATGATCTGCGCTCTCTGAACAAGGATAACATGACCTCGATCAAATCTCTGTTCGAAGCCCTGAGCCGCGATGGATTTCGCGTGCTTGCAGTAGCGTGGCGCAATGTTGAGGCCGGGCATTCTCATGCAACTGTAGGTGATGAGGCTGATCTTGTATTCGCCGGGTTTGCTGCATTTCTCGATCCCCCAAAGGAGAGCGCGAAAGACGCTCTGGCTAAACTCATGGCTAGCGGCGTTTCTGTGAAAATCGTGTCGGGAGACAATGAACTTGTGACAGAGCATGTTTGCAGAGAATTGGATCTGCCTGTGATGGGCATTCTGACAGGGGCCGAGATGCAAAATATGGATGATCAAGCGCTAATGGCTCGTGTTGAAAGTGTCAATCTTTTCTGCCGCGTGAATCCAACGCAGAAGAACCGGATCATTCTTGCACTCAAAAAGAGGGGGCATGCCGTCGGCTATCTTGGCGATGGTATAAATGATGCCCCATCGCTTCATTCAGCAGACATAGGTATCTCTGTGGACAGCGCGGTTGATGTTGCAAAAGATGCTGCGGAGATGATACTGATGGAACACGATCTGGGAATTCTTTTTGACGGAGTAGTCGAGGGCAGACGTACTTTCGGAAATGTAATGAAATATATAATGATGGGCACCAGTTCAAATTTCGGCAATATGTTCAGTATGGCAGGGGGCTCTTTGTTTCTTCCTTTTATTCCTATGCTGCCGACTCAGATACTGCTTAATAATATGCTTTATGATTTTTCTGAAATTCCGATTCCGCTGGATAACGTAGACGAAGAATATCTAGTCCGTCCGAGACAATGGGATATAGACTTTGTTCGCAAATTTATGATTGCTGTCGGCCCTGTAAGCTCTTTATTCGATTTCCTGACGTTCTATGTGATGCTTAAGATTTTTCATGCCGGTGAAGCGTTATTTCATACTGGATGGTTTATTGAATCCCTGGCCACGCAGGTGCTGGTCATCTTTGTTATTCGCACAAAACGGAATCCGTTGAAGAGTCGCCCTAATGCTCTGCTTGCAGGCTGCTCGCTTACAGTGGTCGCTGCGGCAATGATGCTTCCATTCACGCCCTTAGCGGGCTATCTGGGGTTTGAGCCGCTTCCACCGCTCTTTTTCTTGTTCCTGGGTGGCATGGTAGTTTTTTATCTATTTATTGTGGAATGGGTCAAACAATTATTTTTTCGCCATTACTCTTTGAAATAAAAAACGGCGCACTCACTCTGATTTCTAAATGGAACCAGCATTCGACCTGCTCACTTTGAGTCATAAGGCCACTTCCACTCAGTAAACTCGATCTTATCTATGCCATATTCGTAAGCGTGGTTGCTATTTTCGATAATCTCATTCTTCAGCCACTCTTTGACATGCGCCCCCATATCCTGAAGTTTGGGAACTCGGTCAATAACATCGATCGCCAGGTTGAAACGGTCAATCTGGTTCTTGATGGCTAGTTCAAGCGGCGTATTGATGTTTCCATATTCTTTATAGCCCCGCACGTGGAGATTGCCATGATTAGTATGGCGGTAAGCCAGTTTATGAATAAGCCACGGATAACCATGAAAATTAAAAATGATCGGCTTGCTGCTTGTGAAAAGGCTATCGAAGTCTCGATATGATAACCCATGAGGGTGTTCTGACTGGGGCTGTAATTTGAATAAGTCAACGACATTAATAAATCGCAATTTCAGATCCGGGAAATGTTCCCTCAACAAGGCAGCTGCGGCAAGGGCTTCCATTGTCGGGACATCACCGGCGCACGCCAGCACCACATCAGGCTCGCCGCCCTGATCTGTGCTGGCCCAGTCCCAGATACCTATCCCTTTTGTACAATGTTGAATAGCCTCATCTATGCTTAGATACTGAAGGTGATACTGTTTGTCTGAAACTATCACATTCACATTATTCGCGCTTTGTAAGCAGTGATTCATCACCGAAAGAAGGCAGTTTGCATCAGGAGGTAGATAAATACGTACGATTTCAGGATTCTTGTTGGTAACCACGTCCAGAAAGCCCGGGTCCTGATGGCTAAATCCATTATGGTCCTGCCGCCAAACTGTAGAAGTTACCAGTATGTTCAGTGATGAAATTTGAGATCTCCAGGGAATAGCCTTACTTTTCGCCAGCCATTTCGCATGTTGATTAAACATCGAGTCGATCACATGAATAAAGGCTTCATAAGAAGCCAGGATGCCATGGCGTCCACTTAGCAGGTATCCTTCGAGCCAGCCTTCCAGGGTATGTTCGCTGAGCATTTCCATCACCCGGCCATCGCGGGATAATTCGCCGCCGTCTGCATCCTCCGGCTTAAGTTCCTCCATCCACATCTTTTTTGACGCTTCGTAGAGTGCGGTAAGTCGATTGGAAGCGATCTCATCCGGGCAAAATACGCGGAAATTTTCCATATTGCCCCGCATAACATCCCGCAGATATTTTCCAAGGATGTAAGTGTTTTCTACACTATCCGCACCGGATTTTATTACCTGGACCGCGTATTTTCGAAAATCAGGCAAGCGTAACGACCTTCGTACAAGGCCTCCATTTGCAATTGGATTAGCGCTCATGCGACGACTGCCTTTTGGTGCCAGTTCACGCAGTTCAGGTATCAGCCTGCCATTGTCGGCAAATAATTTCTCCGGCTCATAACTCCTCATCCATTGTTCCAGCAGCTCCAGATGGGCAATGTTTTCATGAATCTGTAACGGGACTTGGTGAGCACGCCAAAAGTTTTCCACCTTGTGCCCATCCACTTCTTTTGGTCCGGTCCAACCTTTGGGAGTGCGGAGAACTATCATAGGCCATTGAGGATACCCGGTAATCCCTTTGGTGCGCGCCTCATGCTGTATATTTCTGATCTCAGTTATAACAGTATCAAGCACGCCGGCCATCATCTGATGGACTGCATCAGGCTCGAAACCCTCTACAAAATAAGGTTTGTATCCGTATCCAATAAACAGGCTTTCCAATTGTTCCCGGCTGATCCTCGACAGCACTGTCGGATTAGCAATTTTATAACCATTGAGGTGCAATATAGGAAGCACAGCTCCATCGCGGATCGGATTAAGAAATTTATTGGAGTGCCAGGCGGTAGCCAACGGGCCTGTCTCGGCCTCGCCATCCCCTACCATGACTGCAACTATCAGATCAGGGTTGTCAAACGCAGCGCCGAACGCATGAGAAATACTATAGCCTAGCTCACCTCCCTCGTGCATCGAGCCGGGGACTTCAGGCGTACAGTGACTGCCGATCCCCCCGGGAAAAGAAAATTCCTTGAAGAATTTGAGCATTCCCTCTTCATCCTGACTCTTGTCAGGATAAACGTCCGAGTAGGTACCTTCCAGATAAGCGTTGCTCAGCACAGCTGGTGATCCGTGACCTGGACCTGAGATATAGATCATGTTCAGATCGTATTTCTTTATCAGGCGGTTCAAATGGACCCAAACCAACGATTGCCCCGGGTCGGATCCCCAATGCCCCAAAAGACGCTTCTTGATGTGATCAATCTTCAGCGGTTCTTTCAGAAGTGGATTATCTTTCAGGAAAATCATGCCAACACATAAGTAGAGGGTTGCACGCCAATAAGCATCAATCTTCAGAAGCTGCTCTGAACTCAAAGGAGCTTCAGATGATACATGCGATTTAGACATTGACTCTTTCGTTCCTAAACCCTGTGCGTTATAGCTAATCAGTTGCGACTGATAGAGTACCTATGCCTTCGAGCCGGTCACCTTCCTGAATATCCATGTAAGAACAACAGCGCCGATAACGGCGACTATAATCGTATAGATAAATCCGCCCTCAGGTTTAAAACCAAGGAAGCCCATCATAAAGCCACCTAATAAGGCACCAACCAAACCTATTATGATGTCCATCAACATGCCCTTGCCCGGACCACCCATAATCTTGCCGGTAAGCCATCCTGCTATCAAGCCGACTATAAGCCAAGATATTATACCCATGATCAACTCCGTGACTGCGAGATTTTATGCATAAGTAATGCAAGCGCGCCGGCGCCTATGGCCTTAACCAGAGTTGAGTGTTGCGCATAAAAGCTGGCTGCCGTATCAACTACTGAAGGATTTTGTTTGGCTGCGTGTTGAGCCAGGGACTGCACAGCGTCAGGAGATATTTGATCAGCCTGCTCAGGCGTTACCTTTCCGGCAGACAGCAGACCTCCCAAATTGCCGAGTCCGCCCGTGCTGCCAAGCACCTGGCTTACGCCCGCAGGGCCAAGTGCTTCGAGAAGCTTGTTGATCAGACCGGCTTTCTGGTCTGAACTGGATTTGCCAAATAGTCCCGATACCATCTGCTCAAATGGAGGAGTATCATTTGAGTTGAAAACATGTGTCAAACCCTCGGAAAGCTTGTCTTGCGGAACGCCCTGTGACACCTGATCGTACGCCGCGTGCACTTCAGATTCCGACGCCTTGCCGCTTCTAACCTGCGTTAACAATTCACCCAGACTGTCAAAAATACCCATATACCCTCCTTGATTGTTTCATTATAGCATGGCATACTCTTAACGACTGCATCTATTATAGAACAAACAACTTAAATATCAAGATAAGTATAGCAAGTCAGAATTGTAAATCAAGTAGTGATAGATTAATCATGTCAGGTGTTTTCGATAAAGATTGTGAAGCCCATTGAAAACTTATCAACACCTCTGTAATATTAATTTATCTATGCCGCTTAGGTCAGACTATCGCAATCATATTGTTTGCAGAGGATGAGCTCTACTATAGACTCTTTATTTTTTAGTCTTTATTAATTGCATTATTAGGAGGGTATGAATATGGCTGAAGTCGAACTGCCTGACGTGGAGGAACTGCAAGAGAAAGGAGAGAATACGTTTACGAAAAAAGTAGCGCTCTGCACTGCGGTATTTGCTGTTTTTCTTGCCATTTGTTCTCTCGGCGGCAACAACGCCATGAAAGAAATGTTGCTAGCGCAGCAGCAAGCATCTGATCAATGGGCATTTTATCAATCCAAGGTTATTCGTGAATCTATATACGGCCTCGAAAAGACCCGATTGGAAGCCGAGCTTTTGGAGCGCAAGGAGACTATGAGGCCGGATTCCATAAAAAATTTCCAGGCACGGTTGAACTATGTCAGTGATCAAGCAGTCCGTTATGCCGATGAAAAAAAAGAGATAGAGCAGAAGGCTAAAGAACTGGACCGCGAGCGAGATATCAACAGGGCAAAAGATCCATACTTCGACTACGGTGAGGTGATGCTACAAATTGCCATAGTCATGTCATCCATATCCATCGTTTCATCATCCCGTCCAAATTTTTATGTTGCTCTTATTGCTGCTTCGATCGGCGCAGTCTTCACACTTAACGGATATTTAATGTTTTTTAGGATTCCTTTCTTCCATTAATCAATGATCATCTTACGTGCTTTCCGGTTTAACTAGTCGAAAGGCATTCTGTTTAAGGGATACGATCTAAGAGATGAGGTGAATGTGACATCTATCAAAGCTGTTCAGATACGTGAACTAATGATAGTTTACTGAATCCCATCATTTGCCAAGATCTTTGCGGCCGCACTTATAAAGCATCTGCAGGCTCGCATAGATCATTACAAAAGATCTATTTATGGACCGTTCTGAGCAAATATAAGACCAGCTTATCGATTTCATCCAGAAGTTCCTTGAACTGACCGCCATAACTTTTTGAATTGGCGAATAACTCTGCGCGCAGTGCTTTGACATGTGGATCGTCAGTCTTGTCATATGTGATTAAGTGACCATTTTGTAAAGCCATCCTCTCGTGCAGAAGCAGGCGCTCAGCCTTCTCTTTAAAGGCTGGAAAGATATCCCGTATAGGTTGCAATAGCCGATGAATGGAAGGGTCATCCGAATAAATACCGTGTGAATATGCCGCCACCGCCTTTATCATCCCGCGCAACGTGCAATATTCCAGGCCCCTGATGCCCCGCTTCCACTGCAATAGAAACCTATTACGCCAAAACCAGAGAAAATGCCTTTCTCCAAAAGCTATCAAGTCATCAACAGCTCCATCAAGATCTGCTGCCGGGTGCTGTAAAAGCGCATGCTGCATAATGCTTTGTCCTGAATTGTTATACTTGACGGGCATAGCATCGGCAAGATATTTCCACAGATTCACAAGAACAGTTCTACCATCAGCATCATCGGGCGTGTCAAAATGGACGAGTGATAAAAGCACCTTTCCTTTGCCGCATATGCCTTCTACCACAGCAGGCTGCCCTTTCAGGCGAGCCGGGTCCAGATTGATCCCATAGGAATGTTCGAGCGCAGACCAGCTGCCATAATATTTCATGACATCGCCAACATTCAAGTCAGAGCTGTAGGATTCCGGCAGGGCTTCAGCGTATGCTGCAAGGACTTTAATTGAGGGGTCGGCAATCAAAAACTGTGACGGCCACCATACATGAAAGTTGGGTCCAGACGCACCGTCCCACATTGAATGATCAGTGAAACTGAAGCAGGCTTTTCCGCTGAAGCTGGGCACGCGGCGTTTTGTCGGCATACGATTTACGTTAAGCAGTCCGATACCATCTAAAGTTGCAAGACCTGCACCGCCGCAGAAACCCAGATAGCTTCCACCGTTCTCCACGAACCGCCTGACCTCTTTCACTCCTTCATTCCCTAGCGCCTTGAGCTTATTTGAAGCCCATCCACCAGGAACAAAAACCATGGTATATTTGCCCAGATTACCCGCCCTGACATCATCGGAGCTGATAATGTCGAAATCGAGCCCGGCCGTCAGGAGGGCTTCATAAGCCATTAGACCCCATAAAAATGATTCATCCCACAGGAATGCGCAAGGCTGCGATGCCTCAGAGTTTTGATTCATATCCCCTGGGGGTCAGCATACGGCCGTTCCAGACATAGGTTTTAGAGTTGCCGAATATTACAGTAGTCTGCATATCGACGTCCTGATCAAGCACGCCGCGCAAGTCTGAAATTATGATCTCCTGTCCTGTCCGCATAGCGCTTTTCACGATGCCGACCGGTGTTTCCGGTTTTCTGTGCTTAGCGATTATACTGACTGCCCGGCTGAAATGTTCCACCCTTCCCTTACTTTTCGGATTGTAGATCACTATCACGAAATCGGAGGACGCCGCGGCATTCAGCCGCTCCTCTATGAGATTCCATGGGGTCAACCTGTCCGAAAGGCTGATCGAGGCAAAATCATGCATCAAAGGCGCGCCAAGCAACGCTGCGGCTGCATTTAGCGCCGATATGCCGGGCACGATTTCGACAGGAGGTAGGGTTTTAGGATGAACATCCGTATCTTTCAAAATCTCAAACACAAGACCGGCCATAGCGTATATTCCAGGATCTCCGCCACTGACGACAGCCACTCTCTTACCTTCAAGGGCTAGTTCCACGGCCTTGCGGCAGCGGGATATCTCTTTAGTCATCCCAGTTGAAAAAACCTCTTTGCCCGCTATCAGATCAGGGATAAGTTTTAAGTATGTATCATACCCAACAACAACATCCGATTTTTCTATAACCCGTCTTGCTCTTGGCGTGATATGCTCGTGGCTGCCGGGTCCAATGCCGACTACATGGATTTTTCCTGCCTGCCCGGCCCTCTCGGCATTTCTCACCGCATCCTCCTTCAAGGCAACCGAAACTGTAACATTGCCAGACTTTCGCTTCGGTATGAGTAATTTTGCGACACCTGCAGCCAGCATTGCCGCCGGTTCTGAAACAGCATACGCACCGGTGGCTCTGAATACAGCCTCTGACTTTGTTATTCCCGTAACCGCGTTAAGCCTGGAAGCTGGAAAAGACAGAACTGAAAAGCTGTATTTAGCTGCAAACTCCTGAAGACCCGGTTCGGCGGTTTTGATGTCAATAGTGGCAAGAGAATGAATTGACAGAAATGAAAGGTTGTGCTCAAGCAGTGTCATCCTGACAGCATTCTCGATTTCGTCAGCCGGAGTGCCGCTATTACATCCAATGCCGATAACCAGATTTCTCGGCCTCAAGAACAGCTGATCTTTAACACATGATCCAGCAATTTCCACACGCTGTTTCTTCGTTACAAGAATGTCAGCATTCACTGGGTCCAGCTCAAGCGCAAATCCATGCGGCAATACGATGTCAACCTCCGAAAAAACCGTAAGTTTCTGCTCGTTTAACAGCCTTGTCGCAACTCTGGGCACAGCATCCCAGTTGTCGATGGCCAGCCCGTTGGCTTGCGCCCACAGATCAATCGAAGGCAGATTGTTTATATCTGATGCAGTTGTTATCACCGGCTCCGCACCAAGCCGTGAGGCGATTAACCGCGACAGTTCGTTCGCTCCTCCCAAATGACCTCCAGCCAGACTTATAACATGCCTGGCTTTTTCATCTATCACTATAACTGCCGGATCGGTTTTCTTATCTCTGAGCAGAGGCGCAATAGTCCTGACAACAATGCCGGAAGCCATGATAAATATAAAAGCCCTGCGCTTCGGCCAGAGTTGAGAGATCAACTGGGCATTGAATTCCTGAATTTCCGAGTCCGGAAGGAAAGTGCCTATCTGGGCAGCAAGCGAGCGTCCCTTGTCTGTTATGAATAGGATGACAGTAGCCGCCTTGCCGTAGCCACCTTTCACATTCCCTCCGCCAAAGTTCATTCCGAGGCTTTCCTGAATCCGTGACTGAATGCTCTGTCATAGAGCAGAGACGTTTTTCCTGTCGGGATTTCTGAAGCACCAAGGGCTTCGCCCACATAGACAAGGGCTGTCTTAGATATACCGGCTTCTTTCACTTTGGCGGCAATATCACGGATATTACCGCGCACAATCCGCTGCTCCAGCCATGTCGCCTTCTCTATTACTACTACTGGCGTGGTATCCGAATATCCTCTTAGCAGCTCTTTCACCAATACATCGATCATTCCCACGCTCAGGAATATCACCATCGAAGCCTTATGAGCGGCAAGCTTTCCAATGCTTTCCTCTTCCGGCACTGGTGTCTTTCCAGCCATTCTCGTAAATATGACGGTTTGGCTGATTTCAGGTATAGTAAGCTCCTGGCCGAGAACAGCGGCTCCAGCGAGACCTGATGACACCCCTGGAATTATTTCATAGTCGATTCCAAGCAATTTGAGCTTTTCAATCTGCTCTGAAATGGCCCCAAACAAAGAGGGATCGCCAGTGTGCAGCCTTACAACATTTCTCCCATCTTTAACAGCTCGATCCATGACACCTATTATCTCTTCCAAATTCATAGGGGCTGAGTCATAAAGCTCCGCACGCAATCCTACCAGAAGCATTCTGTTCACAAGGCTGCCTGCGAATATGACCACATCCGCGCTTTTTAACAAACCGGCACCCTTGACAGTTATAAGTTCAGGGTCTCCAGGACCCGCTCCGACAAAAAACACCTTAGCCATTAAGCCTCTCCTCAACGTAAGACCTTACGATATAAATAGCAGCGACTATTTCTTCGGTTTGAGGAAGAGTTGATGAGATACCAGAAACGTATCCTCTTTCTTTCAGAAGAATAAAAGATGTGCGGAAATTCAGGTCGAAAACCCACGAAAGTTGCAGCAGCTTAAAGTCCTGCAATGTCTTGAGCTGCATAAGAGAGACGACCTTGCGGCCTTTCAGGCTGGACAACACATCTTTTGAATAATACGATACATCAGGCAGTCCGAGTCCTACAGCTTCAGGCCTTTGATTTTCCGGCGTCTCATAATATTCGATAAACACCCGCCAGATGTCGAGCTTGTCGGCGTCACGTATAAGTTTTAGAAAACGAATTGTTTCCACATCGGTTATATCAGCAATGGAGAAAGTGTTATGCAACTTTACGGCATCAAATATTATAGCCTGCTCATGTGACGGGAGCCGGTCTAGAATTTTTTCATTTTGCAGCACGGAAAAGCCGAGAAGTCCGTGATTTTCAGAGAGGCTGTCTCTAAAGGTCTTATATTGTGCATACTGCCGAAAGCGTCCTATGTCGTGAAATAGAGCAACCGCCTCTGCAATGCGCACCTGGTTTGAATTAAGTGACTCCCCTTGAGCAATGGAAATGATGTTTTTGCAGACTTGCAGGGTGTGCAGTTCTTTTAACTCAATGTTCTTCTGCTCTTTTTCGTCACTGAGATAGAATGCTCTGCAATAGGACACAAACCACTTTCTGAAATAATGGAGGTCGTCATCGGTCATAATCTCGATCGTCTCCTGACAATGATGAGAGAAAAGTAGCTGAGATCTTCCTTCTTGACGTCGCCGAGTCTTCTGATGACGGCTTCTTCGCGCATACCAGCCTTCGATACATAAATAGCGCCTTCAATAAGACCAGCATCCGCCAGATATCTCATTATCTTGTCGAATACCTTATATACCTTCATAAGCACGACAGTCTCAAATTCTGAAAAAACTTTACCGATGTCTCCCGAATACGTAGCAGGAATAATTGCAATCTTCTCGTCGGCCAGACCGAGCGAAATGCCGGAGCGGGCAGATGCTGCGGTGATTGACGATACACCCGGAACAATCTCGATATCAAGATTAGGCATAAGGGCTATAAGCCGATCGTAAAGGTAAAAGAATGTACTGTAGATAGTCGGGTCACCAATAGTAATGAAAGCCACATCGTTTCCGTTCTCAAGCGCCTCTTGAATCCTAACCGCTGTTTCATTCCAGCGACACTCCAATTCATCATCTGCAGCTTCTGAGCGTGTTTTTTTCATCGGGAAATAGGCTTCGACAATATTCTTCCCTTTGAGATCTACAATGCTTTCGATTATTGACAGTGCCAGGCTGCTTCCTTCTTCACGCCCCTTGGGCACGCATATGCATGATACATTCTGGAGGATTTTGACTGCCTTGATTGTAAGCAAGTCCGGGTCGCCCGGCCCTACACCAACCACGTAAAGTTTTCCGGTCATGATTAGTTATTCAAGAGGAGAATCCCTTTCCTTTACAGATTGATCCTATATGATGGTGCAGATGAGTCTTTTTGTCAACAGATTAACTTGTCGGTAATCATAGTGACTAGGTTATGGATCGCGGCGGCAATATTCTGCGATGGAGGCTTGAGCCGCCCCTCGCAGTGCTTCTGTAAATCTATCTGCTAGTGATAGTCGTAATGCCTTTCAAAGTCTCTATGCCTGTCGTAATGGCGATCCCAGTATCTGTCATGATGCCATCTGTGATGACGCCAATATGGCTCTTCATACACAACACGATGATACCCGACCGGCACATTACGATAATATGTATCGGTTTCAACTACCGCCGGGACAACGCGTTCATGGTAAACAGCTACCGGAGCAGGCACTACAACTGCAGGGAGAGGCGCGAAAAATCCGACATGAACATTCACCCCAGCTGAACTCTGGCTGGCAAAGCCGGCCAGCATTACTGTCACAGCACCAATTATCAACAATGCCTTTTTCAACTCTTTCCTCCTCTGAATCTGATTTTCCTTATCTTCTTGATTCGAGGATACCAAATGATTGCGTGCACGGTGCGAAGGAATTATGAAGAATTGTGACCTATGGATGGGGCTGCGGGACTGCGCCATTGTAGAACACCTCGCATTTGCCGCCTTCAAGCAGTCGCTTCGCCTTCGAATAAAGACCGATGATCGGCCCTGCCAGGGATTCGATCGTGCTGACCGTCCCGATCTCAGGGTTGCCAAAAGGGCCGCTAATCGGCTGCTTGAATTTGGCACAGCCCCTGCTGTCCAGAATTGCAATTGTGACTTTTTCATAATGTTCGCTAACAAGGTTCAGCCTGCCTCTAAGCGCCACACGGTGATGGGGAGTGGATAAGGCACAGTCGACAGCTTCGGCCTTGCCGTCTTTTATCTTCCAGCTGGACACAAGTTTTGTTATGACGCCGCGGCCTCCCTTGGTCTGAAGGTAAAGGTCGCCGTAACGGTATCCCTTCAGCGCAGCGGTGCTCAGAGGCCCCGCAATAAAAAAGGCCCCGAGATCAACAAGATTGAACTCCTGGCTCGTCTCATACTTCGTGAGGACTTTATCCAGATCCATGGAATGGACAGTCAGATGTTCTCCCGCGATGGAGAAGATGCCCTCAATGCCCGAAAGCAGCGGGCGTCTGCTTCTCTCCCTGATCAGCAATGACGCGGCAAGATCAGCCCTCCCATCAATTGTCTTTCTACCGCCGAATGCTCCCGCAAATTCTTCGAAGTCCAGCTTTGATATTTTCAGGTTGATCTTGTACTTTGCGTCAACGCCCGATATGTTCGCTTCTGCGCTGCCGCCGCCCTTCCCTCCGAACACTTGCAGAGTCAGTGGTTCTAATATATACAGTCCGTCATGGACCTTAAGCCCTGACCGGACCTCTTCAAATTTGAGGTTCCCTCTTTGCAGTCTATCGCATTTAATGTCTCCGCCGAACGAGATCGCATTTAGCGCACCGCCAGGGGTATCAGATATTGTAAGGTCCCTGGCGGATACGGTGACGCCGGTTAGTTCGGTTACCTTTGATGTTGAAGATGCGTTATAAATGAATGATGATGCCGTTAATTGTTCCAAACTGAAAACACCGCCAGCAACCGACACGGGTGCCTTGATATCAATGGCCTTGAAATCCTTATGGAGGACCTCTCTGCAGGACAGGGTACCTGTCAGAGAAAGATTCTTGATAAACGCTCCAGCAGTATCCGATATTTTGAGTCCCCTGGCGGAAAGTTCCAATCCTTTTAATGTCAGCTGTTCTCCGCTGCGCTGATCGAGATATGTGAAGCTGCCTTTGGTCAACACAAGATCATTTAAGTCGAAGGGCGGCCCCGGACCTTTTGATGCCGGGGGTCGAAGGCTTTCGTAATTATAGTTGCCTTGCAAGTCCCTGACGATCCTGATCGATGGACCTTCAAGGTGTCCGCCCGAAAATTTCAGCTCCCTTCTGAGCAGACTTTTCAAATCCGAACTTAGCGTCAGTTTGCTGATCGAAAGGAATTCGCCTATACGTCCTGACACATGCACATCACCGGCTGATATGCCAAGGGGAACGAAAGCCAGGCCCACCCTCCCCCTTATTTTGAAATCAAGGCCCAAGGCGTCGGAGAGAGCACTCTCTATGGCAGATTTATAGGAATTTACATCGACAAGAAGAAACGCCGCAACCGCTGCTGCAATGAATGCGGCGCTAAGGACAGCAATTATTATGGACGCTTTTTTTGACCGCATTCACTACCGCTGCCGGGCTACCTGTTGGACTCCTCCACTGCTTTCTGCCTGTTCTGCACAAAAGCATCACGCATAGATACGTACGGATCAATGGCCGCTTCCTTAAAAGACTCGTAATCTCCGATCCTGAAAGAAGTTGCGTTTAATCTTTCATGTGCGGCGATGCCGACTTTTTCTCCAAATGTAAGATTGGAGTTCTTTACATACGTCAGCGGGTGCATCAGCCGGTCACCTACCAGCCCTATGCCGTCGCGTATCGATGAAGGCCCGAAAACCGGCAATACCAGGTATATGCCGTGGCCTATTCCATAATGGCCAAGAGTCTGACCGAAATCGGCATCCTGTTTCTTGATTCCCAATGCCTGATCCGCCATGTCACCCATACCGCCTATGCCGGCAAATGAGTTGAAAGCAAACCGCACAAATTCGTTTCCAGCAGCCTTGAGTCTGAGCTGCAGCAGATTATTGACAACCCTGGCCGGCGACCATAAATTGTCATAGGCGTTAGCAAACGCAAAGCGAAATTCTTCAGGCACAATATGTGAATAGACCTGCGCTACCGGCTTGACGCCCCAGAAATAGAGTTTATCATTGAAATGAAATACAACCCTATTGAACGGAGCCAGTGGATCCGCAATCTGTGGTGATCCTGCCTGGTTTTCGTCAATATTTCTTTCATCCTCTGCCTGTCCTGCACCTTGCGATCGTTCTTCAGCCGAATCTTTATCTGCCAATGCAATCATCAGTTCATCAAGGCGTTCTTGTGCTTCTGTAAATTCGGTAACATCAATGGGTTGCGGCCTCCCAAATGTTTCCGATTGCGAAACAGCCTCAAAGGCATAACCCATTGGTATTGCGAAAGATAAGAAAAAAAGCAGAACAAGCAGCACAATTAGCGACGATTTCATTGAATTCACCCCAACCAATGTTTAAGCATATAGATCAAACCTTGCTGGCCTTTTTTCTCAGTGTTTCGAGCAGAGATTCAGGGGGTTTGTTCGACAATGCCTCCCTGAACTGCGAGCGATAATTGTTAACCAGGCTCACACCTTCAATCACCACATCGTATATAAGCCATTTCCCGTCATCATTTAACGCCCTGTAATTAATGGGAATCTCCTGAGTTTTTCTTAGTACGATGCTTTGTACTTCAAAAGTGTTTTCAGTTAGCTTGATCTCTTTGGTAAAGCTGATCTTTTCATCAGTATATGACATGATCTTATCGGCATAAGTATCAGCCAACAGGTCTTTAAAAAGCGAGACGAATTCGGCCTGCTGCTGTGGGCTGAATCGGCGCCAGTTAAGGGCTAGTGTTCTTTTGGACATTTCCGTAAAGTCGAACATTCCATCTGCAATTGCGCGGACCTTTTTCGTCTTTGCCTTCTTCCCTGATTCAGACTTTAAAGAAGGGTCCCGAAGAACCTCCAAGACCTTGTCGACGTGATCCTTAATCGTTGCCATAGGCGATTCTGCAAAAGCCGTTGACAAAAAAGTCATGCAAAGAGTCATTGCAATAATCGCTATTAATTTCTTCATCTCAACCTCCGGCCGATTTATCCGATACTTACTTATCTGTTTTCTTGTTTATGTCGCCAAAAGCATATTTCCCAATCATTTCTTCAAGGTCAATCGGTGACGCTGTCTCGGAAATCCTGCTGCCAGGCTTCAGAATATTTCCAGACCCTCCTGGATCTATCTTAATATATTTGTCGCCTATAAGCCCCGATGTCTTTATAGCGGCGCTAGCGTCGTCATAGACCTTGATACCCTTCTTTATCTTTAATTCTACCACGGCCATCTGCTTTTGTTGATCAATGCTCAGCATTTCGACTCTTCCCACATCAATGCCGTCAATCTCTACAGCATTGCCTGCCTTCAGTCCAGACACAGAGGTAAAATCTGCAAATAAAGAATAGTAGTTATTGCCGAAAAAAGAAACCTTCCCCAGCTTGACTGTCATATATCCCAGGCATATGATTCCGATCAGAACGAAAATCCCGACAACTGTTTCCACCCGATATCTCTTCATATAAGAGATTCCTCCCTGTTGCATTTGTAGCGTGCCAGTATCATCTGATTCGTCTCGGCCCTGCTTATAAGATATTCCATGTCAGTCTCCGAACTCCCTTCTGTAATGCCGGCGCTGACTGATATTTCAAAACATGCATCAACCCCGATTCTCGCAGCTGCCGAAGCCTGAATAGCAGGCAGAGCTTCAGCCTCCAGGCTCCGGGCCATTTCAATCAGTAATTTGCCGGCCTCTTCAATGCCTGTATGCGGAAGTATTGTCAAAATCCTCTCCCGGCTGTAGCGTGCTGAAAATCCTCCTATAGGATTGAAATATCGATCAGAATATTCGCCCAATGCCTTTAAGACCTCTAATGCAGCCTGGTGTCCGAGAGCTTCCGACAAGCGCTCCATATGCACACTGAAAAGTATCGCAGTAAGTCCCCTGTTTGTCCAGCCCCTTCCAAATGAAGCATTATATCTCGACCTGAAAACTTCTTTGGATAACAGCCCTGTAAGCTCATCGCGCAGCCCTTCAATACTCTGCAGGAATTCGTCGATCATAGGATGGCTGAATCGTGAAAACTCCTCATAATTACCGCAGAACGCAATCTTGCCTTCCCAGAGTAACAGGATTCGGTCAGAAATAAAAAAAACATCGGGTATATCATGACTTATCAGGATTGCCGTAAAGCCGAACTGCTTTCGGTAATGGGCGACCATACTGAGAATGATATTCTTCCTGATAGGATCTTGCCCGGTTGTCGGCTCATCAAAAAGAACTATTGCCGGATCGGTTACAAGAGCGCGAGCAAGGGCCACGCGTTTCTGCATCCCGCCCGAAAGCTCCGAAGGATACTTGTAGACAGCCTCGGTAAGATCCATCTGTTCACACCTGGACATTACCTTGCGTTCAATCTCTTTCTTTGCCAGGCCTGTGGTCTGTTCCAACGGCAGGGCTATGTTATCAAAGACTGTCATGGAATCAAAAAGGGCATTATTCTGAAACATATAGCTGATCTTGCTGCGGTAACGATCCCACTCTACCCTGGTCATCTCGCGCAAAGACCTTCCCCCGAATATAATCTCTCCCTCGTCAGGGGATAGCAGGCCGATTATATGTTTCAGCAAGACACTTTTTCCGCTTCCGCTCTTGCCTATTATGGTCGTTATCTGGTTTTCATAAATAGCCAGGTTTGTCTTATCGAGGACCGTTTTCCCGTCAAATCTTTTACTTACATCCCTGAATTCAATAAGCGCCGCATCCATGCAAACCCCTACATGAGAAATGATGTAACTATATAGTCAGCCACTAGTATCAGTACACATGAAATAACTACAGCTGATGTTGTCGAAATGCTGACGCTCTTGGCGCCATAAACCCCACTGCGCAGATGTGTAAAATAGCCCATGTAACAACAAGTAATAGATACAATAACCGCAAATACAACTGACTTTATGAAGCCGCCGCGTATGTCCGACCAATCCACATACGAATGAATGCGAGAAAAATAGGCCCCCTTGTTAACCCCCAACAAGATAACGCCAGTCAGATATCCGCCTAAGATTCCGACAAGATCAAAGAACGCAGTTAACAGTGGAAAACTAATAAGCGCAGCTGCGACGCGGGGACTAACCAGAAACCCGAGAGGGTCAATGCGCATAGTATATAAGGCATCTATCTGCTCAGAGATGCGCAGTATACCTATTTCTGCCGCCATAGCCGAACCTGCGCGCGCCGTAATCATTATCGCTGTGAGTACAGGCCCAAGCTCACGGATCAGAGTCAGGGCCACAACAGATCCAAGCACGCCCTCCGAGCCAAACTTTACTAATGTATAAAAAAGCTGCAACCCTAACACCATACCGGCAAAGAGTGCTACAAGCGTAACTATGTTCGATGATCTTGCGCCAATGTGGTATATCTGCTGAATAATTTCACCCAGTTGTTTTCGCCGGAAAATCCTCATAAAGGCAAGCATGAAAAATATTGCAACGGAGCCGAGATCATTAACAATCTTAATAGACCCAGCGCCGAGTGTATCGATGACTATCCTGAATGGAATAACCTTACCGGAACCAACAGCCATTTTAATATTTTATCTTATTATCATGACTCCAACAATCGCGATCGTGCCTTAAAGAGAAATCGATACGTTCAATTCACAGAGCGATCCTAAATAAGTGATCTGTTATCTTACGCCCCTCAGCACAAACACAGGGTTCTGAGCTGAAAAGAAGTGCCCCTCGCCGAGGGGCTTCATCCTTGATATGGATATTTGCGTGGCCTCCACCGAATATCCATTTTCCTTTAAGGCGACAGAAGCGCATGTGAACGTTTCAAGCGTAGTAGCATTAATGACAATTATACCGGCGGCCATCAATTTTGCACAATGCATGATTATGGCATCCATTCTTCCTCCGCTGCCTCCAATGAAAACCCTGTCTGGAGCAGGCAGCTGAGAGAGCGCCTCCGGTGCCGTGCCTTTTATGATTTCGACATTAGCGGGGCCATATCGCTCAAGGTTGAGAAGCATATTGGCAATCTGGCCATCTTCCTTTTCCACCGAAAAAACTTTCAGTCCAGGACAAAGGCGCGCAGCCTCAATCGATACCGATCCGGAACCCGCACCGATATCCCAAAGCACTCCACTGAATGGCAATTTCAACCTATGAAGAACAGTAGCCCTAACTTCGTCCTTAGTGATCAATCCTCGCGAATGGGCCAGCTCGTCCTCAGTCAACCCAAAGGCAACTGGCCCATTGATAAGTGTTCGGCCAGAGCTTCCTTGCACTGCAGATTTATTAGCTATGATAACAACATTTGGATCTGAAAAAGCATGCTGTGCTATTTCCGACGGTGTACCATTTGTGATCTTTTCGTCCGGGTATCCGATTTTCTCACAAACATACATACTGACATCAGACATCAATTCAGCATTGCATGATGAAGCCAACCTCTGAGCAATGGCCGAAGGACTATTGATTCTGTCAGTGAGCACTCCTATCTTTGAATGCTCCAACACAAGTTTTGGCAGATCGCCTAGCGTGTATTCAAGTTTCCTGCGTCGATTCGCGTCAGGACCTCCGTGTAAACTTATCATCAAAGCATCATCCCAAGACTGTTTGATGCGGGCAAATGCCAGCTGCATGCTGGACATGTCAGGAAGAATCTCACATTCATTTTTTCCGAAATCCTGCAAGACCCTTCTGCCGATACCGAAGAACATCGGATCACCGGATGAAAGAAGTGCAATGGTCATCAATCTATCGCCGTTTAGCGCATCTTTAATGTAATCCATTGTCTCAGATATATTGTTGATGATCTTTATCTTACTCTTGATTGCTGCAAACTCTTCATAGCGCGAAAACACATCGTACAGCCTGGCGGATGCAAGTATCGCATCAGAGGTATATATACGTTCGCGGGATCTTAAATCGAGAGGTTTATATCCGATGCCTATGACAAATATACGCGCCATGTGTTGTCAGCTATGCCTACCTAATAGAAGTTGCTTCTATTGTAAGCCTTCAGCAATAAATTGTGAAGAATTAATTTATTAATAGCTTCAGCACAATAGCGCCATTCAGCCGTGAAGTGTTGATAGCAAAGGATCTGCAAGGCCTTTAAAATGATGGCGGATGTGTAAGCATTTGATGTTGCAATAAAATATTGATTGACAATAGCAGAGGAGTTCGGCGATAATTTTTGTCAAGCAGATGTTGTTGAATACAACATAATTAACCAATGCTCAGGGAGGTTGCATAATGGCAGTAGCAAAAAAGGCTGTAAAGAAGGCTGTAAAGACAGTAAAAGCTGCCGAGAAAAAAGTTGTCAAGAAAGCCAAGTCAGTTGCCAAAGCGGCGGAGAAAGCCGTAGCTAAAAAGACAACTTCAACCGTTAAGAAGGCTGCCAAGAAAGTTGTAAAGGCAGCTAAAGCTGCGGAAAAGAAAGTCTCAAAAACAGTCAAGGCTGCAGAAAAGAAAACCATAAAAAAGGTTGCGGCCGCGGCAAAAGCAGTTAAGAAAAGAATCAAATAGGCTGCAGTCCAGAAAGCCTGGCAGAATGATACAACTATGAACTGCAGGCAATAATTTCTCCGCTATAAGAAACAAGAACTGCACTGATATACACCTGGTCTGCAATGTTCAAGGCATATAATTTTGCGGCATTGCAGACCTTGATCAGTGTTGATTGTTTATCTAAAGCATTTAACATAAGCCAATCAAATATCTCTCGCGCAGTATTAAATGCAATATTTTCCGGCAATTCTGTGCCCAAACCTTCAAGAAACTTGGCAGCCTGCGAAACATCTATAGCACCATGCCTGACATGAGTCTGTGGAGTTGCCATTGCGATCTTGAGCATCTTAGCCCATTGGGCGCAGATATGAACTTTTGCAAATCGCCTGGACGCAGCCTCATTCAGGGAGAATTGGAGATAATCACCCATCATCACATAAGATTCCTCAGGCAGACCGTATTTCTTAATATGGGCATTTTCAGAGGCCCTGCCAGCTGAAAGAACTATTTCAGAAAGACCTGTTGCCTTTGCAACATCCATGGATGCTGCAATTGTAGCAGTCCATGCCTCGGCAGAAAGAGGTTTTACAACGCCTGTTGTGCCCAGGATGGAAATACCGCCCACTATACCGAGTCTTCCGTTTAGCGTTTTTAGTGCAAGCGATTTGCCATCTGCAACAGAGATTGTAATTTCCACAGAACGACGTGAATTGAAATTCTGCTCCGTCTCGGGATAATGCGCCTTTGCTTTACACATAGCTTCAGACACAGCCTCCCGGATCATTTTCTGAGGAACTGGATTTATAGCTGCAGAGCCCACCTGGACAGCAAGTCCAGGCTTTGTCACTACTCCCACTCCATCTCCCCCTCTAATTATGATCCTTTCGTTTCCGCAGCAATAATGAAATCTTGCGTCGGCAATGATTTCTGCGCCATTAGTTACATCAGGGTCATCGCCTGCATCCTTAATCACTGAAGCAAAACATGAATCATTTCTTTTGCCGTACCCATGAATTCTAAATGTTGCCCTGCTGCCGTCCGGGAATGGGATAGAGACCTCTGCAGGTTTTATTTGAAAGTCTTCTTCGAGCAATTGCAGGGCTGCCTTAGCAGCAGCTGCCGCACACGCACCAGTTGTGTAACCCGATCTGAGCCTTCCCTTCCTCATTTACATCTCAATACCGGTACGTGCTTTAACACCCTTATTATGGTAGTGTTTGATTTCGTGCATTTCTGTCACAAGATCGGCAATCCCAACAACCCTGGGATCGGCATATCGTCCGGTTAACACCACCTCAACCGGCGACGGCTTCGATTCGAGCAGTTCAAGAAGCTGTCCGACCTCAACGAGCCCTGCCTTGATCGCAATATTGATTTCATCCAGTATCACTACGTCGAACTCAGATGAGCGGATTGCCGACGCGATTTCGTCGAATCCTCTTGCAGCTGCTTTCCGTTCCGCTTCGGTCCGCTCCGGCCCTTCCAGAAACCCCGTGCCGAACTGCTTAACCGTTATAAGGTCGCTGAAACGCGCCAGCGCTTTATGCTCGCTGCAAACCCTCTTTTTGATGAATTGGGCGAAATAGACTCTGTGGCCGGCGCCGGCCGCCCTCACGGCAAGTCCGAGCGCAGCAGTGGTCTTGCCTTTCCCGCTTCCGGTATAAACCTGTATATATCCTCTCCTCATCTTTTTTCTCTCGATGCCACCTTCAATATTTCACGTCTGGCTTCGCCGATAGTAAGAGGAATTTTATCGAAGGGTATTTTATCTTCATGCTTCAGGGTGTGGATCAGCTCAGCTATATGAGGAAGCCTGAGCTTAACACTCGACATCTCTTCCGGCGCTGTAAAAACATCTTCGGGTGTTCCCCCTCTGATGATACTGCCCTTGCTCATAATATATAGCCTGTGAAGAAATAGCGGCACCAGATCTACGCTGTGAGTTGCCATTACTATCGTCACACCGTTATCGCGGTTCAGTTTCTGCAGGAGGCGCATCATCCTGTATTCGCCCATCGGATCGAGGCCGGCCGTCGGTTCGTCCAGAAGCAATATCTCGTGTCCCATTGCAAGCAGGCCTGCGATGCAGATCCGCTTTTTCTGCCCGAAGCTGAGATTGTGAATCGATTTCCTGGCGTATTCGGACATATCGACCAGGGTGAGCGCATTGCCGACCCGTTCCGCAATCTCCTTTGACGAAAATCCCATGTTGGCCGGTCCAAAGGCAACGTCTTCGAATACCGATGATGCAAAGAGCTGGTCATCGGGATTCTGAAATACGAGGCCGACCTTCCTGTAAATGTCCTTAGGCGAGAGCTTCCTGATATCGAGTCCGTCAAGCAGGACAGTACCATTGAAGTCCCTAATAAGGCCGTCCATTATTTTCAGGAGGGTAGTCTTCCCGGAGCCGTTGGAGCCGAGTATACCGGCAAATTCCCCCATCTTTATCTCGAGCGAAATTGCCGATAATGCCCGTGTTCCGTCGGGATAGGAAAAAGAATTGATTGAAACTGACAATCTTGTCTGCTCCGAATTCGGCATTGTCACATTTTCCAAACGGCCCCCATCAGAATGATAAAGATAATGGAGCAAGCCACGTCCGACGTCCTGAACGGTTCGTGCTTCAGAGTCGGCATGTTTCCGTCGTAGCCGCGCTGGAGCATTGCCACTGTTATATTTTGGCTGCTTTCAAATGCCTTGAGAGTCAATGTCCCTGCCAGCGTACCGAATGAGCCGAGGCCGCGCCTTATCGAAGAATAGCCCAGGCGGTTTTTCTGCGCGTTGTAGATGACAAGGGCATCTTCAAGGAGCATGAAAAGGTATCGGTAAGCGAAGAGCAGTATTTCTATGAATCCCTTCGGCACCTTCATCCATGACAGGCCCGCAATCAGTTCCGTAAAAGGAGTGGAGAAACCGAGCACCGCCACAACGGATACCGCACCCGCAATCCTGCAAGCAATCATCAATCCATCCGCAAGACCGTCCTTATGCCCCGCCATATCGAATCCAAGAATGCTGAATGAAAACATAATGTTCTTTCCGGAGAAGAAAAATTTCAGCATGATGACCACGCATGCGATGAACAGCGGCTCTGAAAAACGCAGCGCCAGGACCCTCGGAGGAATCTTCATCATGATACAGAGCCCGATACCGAGTACAAAAACTATTAGCGGAAAGGTGAATCCTTTATAGCTCAGCACGAACGCCAGCATTGCGACGGCGACAAGCAGCTTGACCCTTGCATCTATGCGCGAGAGCAAGTGCTCCTTTTTGAAGTATTCCGAAAAGATTTCCATTAGGCTTGCCTGTTTCGATTTGTGCCCGATCTGTTTTCCATCAACACCCGCCAGTAATAGCCCGCTGCGAATCCTCCTATAGTGCCTGCAACAAGGAAAACAAAGAGAAGCAGATCACCCTGATCGGTATTGATAAGCGGCTCCCATGCCTCCCTGCCATGCTCCTTGGCGATTTTATTTACTACGGACTCATCGACGCCAGGCCATTTTTCTTCCGCGAAGGAAAGAGAGGAACAGAAGCTGAATATCAGGATCATAACTGCAACTATTGCTGAATAGCCTCTTTGTTTCATTTCTCCCCGATTCTGGATTCTGACTTCCGACCTATTTCTTCTCATAGCGCTTCCTCCGCTTTGATAACCCTCATCTTCACAAGCAGGTCGGGCCTCTTTTTGTAAAGCAGCGCGACCATGCTCGCGGTGATTGCGCCTTCTAGTATTCCGAGCGGTAGCTGCGTAGGCACGAATGCTATAACTATCTGCCAGAATAGCGGCAAAAATTCGGAATCTCCCCGTACTCCGGATGCGAGTTCCAGCGATGTCGTAATGTAAGTCGCCCAATCAGCAAACAGTCCGGCTGCAAAGGCAGAGGCTGCCATATTAACCCTTAACGAGCGCAAAGCCCTGAAGGTCAGGTATCCGGTAAATGATCCCATGACTCCCATTGACACTATGTCTGCGCCCCACGTTGTCAACCCGCCATGGGCGAGAAAGAGGGCCTGGATAAGAAGGGCTGCTGCGGTTATCAAAACGCTTACGGAGGGGCCGAGGAGTATCCCTGAAATGCCCGTGCCGCAAGGATGAGAACAGGTCCCCGCAGTCGGCACAGGTATGGGCATGCACGAGATTATGAATACCACCGCCGCCATGAGGCCGACCAGCGGTTTGAACGAAAGATCGGCTTCGGACATCTTCCTCAACCTGTAAAGACCGAACGCAACAAAAGGGACCGCAAGCCCGGACCATAAGGCTGCCCAATCAAACGGCAGCAGGCCTTCGGAAATATGCATGGCATAGGCATCTCCTGCCGCCGCAACAGAAACAGCCATACATGCAAACAATGCCTTTATCATCAATGGCGCGATTGCTTTCATCTTTCTTCCGCCATCCTGAGCAATGCATTCACAATTGCTACGGCGACCGTACTACCGCCTTTTCTGCTCAGGTTTGTAATAAACGGGAAGTCCTGCGCTGAAAGAAGGGCTTTCGATTCGAACGCTTTTACGAATCCGACCGGGACACCGACTACCAGCGCACAGTGGCGTTCATGCGGCTGATTTTTTTCTTTTTGATCGTCATCAGTGGAAGTCAATAAATGAATAACTTTCAGCAAAGCAGTAGGTGCGTTGCCGACAACAATGACTCCAATATTATTATTCCCTTTAAAGGCTTGCTCGATTCCTTTTTCTGAACGCGTAGCCGCACATCTGCCATGCATCGACGCTTCGTCATGTGACGCGATGTCTGTCAAGCCACATATAACTTTTCCGCCCCATTTTGCGAGAAGATGTTTATTTATGCCGGTCCTGGCCATTTCGACATCTGTAAGAATATCTCGTCCGGATCGAATTGCCTCAATGCCAACCCGTACGGCATCCGGATGAAAATTCAACGAAAGTCCGAGTTCGAAATCAGCAGTTGCATGAATAACGCGCTTGATAATCGGCAGCTGCTCAGACGGGAATGCGCTCAGGTCGAATTCCTCTCCTATTATTTCAAAGCTCCGTCTTTCAATCTCCGGTGGAGCATATCCGCGGCTTGCAGAAATCCGCTCCTTTACGATTTCTATCAGCTTTTCATGCATTCCCAGAGGTTCAGTATAAATAAACTCAACCCCTGGATATTTCAGCCGCGCTTCTGATATCAGATCAGGGATATCCTTAGTAACATGCATACCCGAATTCAGGAAAAAAGGATGGAGGATAACCCGCGCTGCACCCTCCGAAACGCTTTCTGCGATAACCGTTTCAATGTCAGGAGTTGAAAATTGAAGATAGGCTCCCCTCACGCAGTTATTTCCGCAACCCGGATGCAGCTCAGCATGAATGGAATCAGCAAGCGCGCCTATTGTATTTGCTTCTTTGCGCGGGCTGCCATGCCCTATTATTATTATCCGCTCTGATTTTTTCTCTGCAGTATTGAATGTTGTCACTTGAGCGCCTCCTCGGAAGCCATTGTAATAATATCCATTGCTATGTCCTTTCAGTCCATGCTTTTTTCTTTATGAAGTTAACGAACTGGCGCGCAGTCCTTTGATTGCTTCCGAAGTGAACATGAACATAACTTGCCAGCGCTCCCCCAATGCTGAATCCCTCAGGCCCGCATAAGTCTCCTTGCGCATCGACGACATCATAAACTTTTTTCAAACCCGATGATGCCATATCCTGGCCGGACGGGCCAGACAGAACAGAAGAGTAATGGAACTCGTGGCCCCGCAGCGTCGCACCAGCGCGTCCCAAGATGCACTCTTCCCTCAATCTTATCTCGCGATAGCCGAGGCCGCTCCGTCGTTTCTGCATTTCAGTCTCAAATGGGAATATCCCGACCATTTCGAAAAAATGGCCGCTAAAATCATGTATTCCTTTCGAAAGATACATCAGCCCACCACATTCAGCATAAACTGGTCCGCCTGCTGCAGCCCACGCTCTGATGCTTTCAAGCATGGGCTTGTTAGCCGACAATTGCCCGGCATGTAGCTCCGGATATCCGCCACCAATATATATAGCGTTAAGATCAGCTGGAAGCTGGTTGTCCCACAAAGGGCTGAAACTAATGATGTCGGCGCCGGCCTCACGAAGCAGGTCTAGATTTTCGTCATAGTAGAAAGAAAATGCGACGTCACGGGCTATGCCTATGCGCATAGTTAGAGCGACACGGCCAGGCCGAGAGACAGAGCGTTTGCAGATTTCTTCCTCATCCAAATCCGACAGCTCAAATAGGCGTTCCAAGTTAACGCTTTTTTCGACTTGAGATGCAAGCGCCTCCACCTGAACTCTGGTCATCGGCATCTCGTCTGCAGTATTCAATCCCAAATGCCGAGATGGTATTTCTATGCCTGCATCTCTTGGGAGATAACCCAAAACTTCAATATCATCATGCACAGAGCTTTTAAGTCGTTCATAATGCCGCTCAGAACCCACTCTGTTAAATATGATTCCCACGAGTTTTAAACCGCTGGACGCAGCCCATGCAGAGTATCCGTGAACGAGCGCTCCGGCACTTTCAGCCATTCCATAAGCATCCACCACAAGTATCACAGGAAGTCCAAGTATGCATGCCAGCGCAGAAGTGCTATTAGCCCCATCAAATAGTCCCATTACTCCTTCTACAACAGCGATCTCAGCAGAACGGCCATACCGACAAAAAGAACTTCGAACATTATCATCCCCGCACATCCAGAGATCGAGATTGATCGCCTGCCTGCCTGTTGCCAGTCGATGTATGCCGGCGTCTATAAAATCAGGCCCGGCCTTAAAGGACTGCACAGAAGTCCCCTTGCCGGTCAATGCAGCCAGTACACCCAATGTCACTGTAGTTTTACCACAGCCACTGTGAGTGCCTGATATGACAATTCCTCTCATAAAGATGCCAGTTCCTTAAGCAATTTTGAGTTCTCGCTTCGCGTCCTAACAGCCACACGCATGTAGGAGCTGTCCAGTCCGATGAAATTGGAACAATCCCGCACTAATATTCCATTCTTGCGCAGCTTTAAGGATATATTATACGGAGCGTCAGTTTTTATTAGATAGAAATTTGCCTGCGAAGGAATACAGCGCATGCCTAAGCGTCTGAACCCGTTTTCAAGAAAAGCTTTTTCTTTTGCCAGCAATTTGAATGTCCTGTTTCCGTACTCACGATCCTGCAATGCAGCAACTCCAGCCGCTTGAGCCAGGCTGTTAACTGTCCATGGTTCCTTATGTCTGTTGATAATCTCAAGTAATTGAGGATTAACCGCTGCGTATCCAAGCCTCAATCCGGACAGTGCATAAAACTTTGTCATGGATCTGATAACTATCAAAGACGGATGCTCTGGAACCTTCTTAATCACTGATTCTTTCGGGATGAAATCTATGAAAGCCTCGTCCACGACCAGGCAGCATCCGTTTATTTCAGCTTCTCGTGCTATGCGCAACACATCAGCCCTCCTGACTGCGCAACCTGTAGGGTTGTTTGGATTGCAGATGAATGCCATATCACATCCTTTCATTGCTTCGATAAATGCATCTACATCTAATCTAAAATCATTCTTTTCATGCAATGAAAAGTGACTTACCCTCAATTTCCTGCGTCGCGTTAATCCGCAAGATATATTCACCGCATTTTCATATTCGGAAAATGAGGGAGCTGTAATGAGAACACGCTTAGGTAGTAATGCCCTAGCCACCAGATATATGAGCTCCGTGCTGCCGTTGCCGCAAATGATCATATCACGTCCCACCCCGACCGACTTGGAGATCTCTTCAGCCAGTTGAGCTGACGAAATATCAGGATAATGACGCAGTTGTCCCAGGCGCAGCTGTAATGCCTTCACGACACTCATCGGAGTGCCAAGAGGATTTATAGAAGCACTGAAATCTGTAATATGGTCGACCGGGATTCCAAGTTCCCTGGAAGCCTCATAGACATTTCCGCCATGCCCTAGCATATCGTATTCCTAAGAAACATGATGAAGATCGAAAACACAAGCCCAAGCAGGGAAGAGATAAAAATAATTATGATGGCTTTATCGGCAGCAGCGATATAGTCGGAAGCCAGCTCGTCGCCGATAGTCGGTTTGTTTATGAGGACTCCGCCGTATGTCGAAGGCCCTCCGAGCATTACGCCAAGCCCCCCCGCCATTGCAGCCTCTGGAATACCGCTGTTAGGACTGGAGTGTTTCCTTCCATCACGCAACATTATCACGAATGACCTGCAGGTCGATGCGATTGCATCATGAGCCCGAACAAAGAAATAAAGGATCAAAACAGAAAGCACTATAAGGCATCCCGAAATTCGTGCGGGCAGATAATTTGCCAAATCATCAAGCTTAGCAGAAGCCCAGCCTATGTCGATATACTTTTCGTTCTTATATCCGACCATGGAGTCTAAAGTATTGACCGCTTTATATGTCATTGCCAGAGGCAATCCGCCAAGCGAGAAATAGAACAGCGGAGCAACAATGCCGTCCGACAGATTTTCAGCCAGTGTTTCTATTGTGGCTTTCAGGATACCCTTATCAGCAAGGCTTGCAGTATCCCGGCCCACAATCATGCCGAGGCTCTCCCTTGCTTCTGCAATAGCGCCGGCCCTTATCGCCGAGATGACTGCCCTGGCAGAATCCAGAAGATCCCTTACCGCAATTGTAGTGGCTGCAAGCACTATTGCAAAAGTGATTGCTATAAAAGCTGATATGCCTCCAGCGTTAATGCTCTCACGAATAAACAAGTTGACAGCATATGACAATATGAATACTGAGCCTACCACTGAAGCCGTAAGTATGATTCCCCCGACCCTCGCAAGCTTCTTTGTGCCGACAAACTTTCGGATCTCATTTTCCATGATACTTATACCATGCCCGATGATCCTGACCGGATGCGGCAGCCCGCGCGGATCTCCAATAAGCAGATCAAGTCCGAAAGCTGCGGCAAGTATCAATATGTCGGTCATAGTTTGAGAAGCCTGCCGATAAATTCCATATCTATATTGTTATTAACCATCGATGCTAAGCGGTCGACCGCAGCATCTTTCATCATTGCATAATTTAGGCCGTCATTTATAGCGTTCAGGCCTTTTTTTGCCCGGATGCTGTTAATCATTGTGCGCCTGAAAGAGTCGTTGTCGAAGATACCGTGTAGGTAAGTGCCCCAGCAGCATCCCTTCATTGAACCGTCTAACACCTCTTCACTATCACCTGCCAATCGCTTTAGCCTGAAAAGCCCTATGTCACCGCTGCTCGTTCCCATGTGGATTTCGTATCCGCGAAGTCTATATTCTTCGCCGGACGACTTAATGCCAAACAAATCCTCAAGTTGCGGGCTCATTATCACTGCATCGGTCTGACATGTATTCTTTATATTTTCAAAGCTCGTTTCGATGTCGAGTAAGCCAAGTCCGTCCATCTCAGCAAATGTACTCTCAATTCTTTCCGGGTCATATATCTTGCTGCCAAGCATCTGGTATCCGCCGCAGAGCCCAACTACCATGATACCCTTCGCATGAGCTTTCTTAATGCTGAGATCAAGTCCCCGCTCCAGCAGAAACAGCAAGTCTTTAACAGTGTTCTTAGTTCCAGGGATTATTACGATGTCGGAATTTTCTATGTCAGCAGGGTTATCAGAAAAAACGACCTCGACATCGTTCTCATGCATAAGCGCGTCGAAGTCGGTAAAATTCGAGATGTACTTCAATCTGACCACAACTATCTTAACTTCCTTCACTCCTGACTTCTGACTTCTTACATCTGACTTCTGTGTTAATGCGAGTCCATCCTCCTCGGATAGGCCCGAGCAGTCGAAGTACGGCAGCACTCCTATCACCGGTATCGCTGTCTTCTCATGTATAATGTCCAACCCTGGCTTGAGGATATCAATGTCGCCGCGAAACTTGTTGATAACATATCCGCGCACGCATCTGCGGTCTCTGCCGAGGAGTTTCACCGTACCGTAAAGAGAAGCGAACACTCCGCCTCTGTCAATGTCACCCACAAGCAATACAGGTGCTTTGGCGTATTTTGCTACTTTCATATTGACGATATCCACATCCATTAGATTGATTTCTGCAGGGCTGCCGGCCCCTTCGATTATGATCAAATCATGTCGCTTGGAAAGTACATCAAAGGAGGCTTTGGCAGCCTTCCATGCCGACTCCTTAAATGCATAGTACTGCCTTGCTTGCATACTGCTGTGCACCCTGCCGTGTATGATTACCTGACAGCCGCTTTCGCCCTGCGCTTTAAGCAGTATCGGATTCATGTCTATTGTTGGTTTGAGCCGCGCGGCTTCAGCCTGCAGGGCTTGAGCCCTTCCAATCTCACCTCCATCGGCGGTGACGAAGGAATTAAGTGCCATGTTCTGAGATTTGAAAGGTGCGACATTGAGTCCCCTATCTTTCAGGATTCGGCAGAATGCAGTGACCAGCAGGCTTTTACCCGCACCGGAACCGGTACCCTGAACCATCAGAGCCTTAGACATTAGGGCCTCCGTTAAGCAGCTTTACCACAGGATACTTATCATGAAAGCTTATTATGTTCACCGCACCATAGCCTTGTTCAAGCCTGAAAATATGCTCCAAAGGAATATTCATTACATGACAGAGAATTACCCTGTTTATGCCTCCATGCGCTGCAATAGCTATCCCACCCCCGTCATTATGACTTGACAGTACCTGTTCCAGCGCCATTACCGCCCTGTCACGAACAGCTGCCGTACTCTCCCCGCCGAAAGGCTGGTGGTTAAGAGGATCCCGTGCCCAGGCTTCAAATTCATCCGGATATTGCTGTCTTATTTCATCAAATGTCATGCCCTCCCATTTGCCAAAATGTCGTTCCCGGAAATCGGGCACTACAGTCGGTGTCAATCCAAACGGTTGGGCCAGTATTTCAGCGCTCCTTATCGCTCTAGAAAGAGGAGATGAATATACAGTCGATAGTTGTGTATCACCAATAATGGATCTTATGAAATCGGCAGTTCGCTTAATTTGCTCGATGCCCTGCTCTGACATGGGAACATCTATACTGCCCTTGTATCTTTTTTCCTCGCTGCCTACTGTTGCTCCATGCCTGATCAGATATAACGTTGTAACCATATGTATCCACCGGTCAAGTATAGTATTTCTCCTATCTCACTGAGAGCGCCAAGTGTATCCCCCGTGAGACCGCCCAACCTCCTTTTAAACAGCCAAACAGCAGCAAGGCTAAGCATGTATCCGGCCGGGAAAAGGCAAAGGATGAGCCATCCGTATAACCCGACATGACGGACAGCGTGCAAAACAATTGTTGCGCCGAAGATAGTAAGAGTGAGTATGGATGAGCTGATCAACATATTTGGTGTGCCGGGGCCGATAACTATCTTGCCAAGCCCATCTTTTCTTGCAGGCACACCATGATGCATAGCCGGCGCCATAATCCACTTAGAAAATACAGGTGTTAAGGAGATGACCATAAGCGCGGAAAGGTGCGACTGAAATGAAATGATATTCTTGGTAAGCACAAATTTCATCAAAATAATGGTAACTATTGCGACAACACCTATTGCTCCTGTTGTGCTGTCTTTCATTATACTCAATCTTCTTTCTCTGTCCAGGGCTCCATCACCGGTAGATTTAACCGCAAAAGCATCAAAGGTATCGGCAAGGCCGTCAAGGTGAAAGCCGCCGTTGAGGAGGACAGATATCGTGATTATAAATGCGCTGACAATATCAGCAGGAAAAGTCATGCTCAGGCCTGCGGCCGCAGCGAAGAGAATGAGTCCCTGCAGAGCCCCGGCAACAGGAAAGGCCGATGAGCAGCGGGCGATATCCCTGTCAGAAATATCTCCGCCTACCCTCACCGGCAGTATGGTCAGAAACTGAATGGCTAACAAGATTGAACGCATAAACCTCATTTCGTAGGGGCGAAAGCCGTTCGCCCCTACCTCTCAATTTATTATCTCCGACGACACGCCGGCTTCGCCGAAGGTCGCCATCTCCTTGTAAATTTTAAGCCCGGCTTCAATAAGAAGCAGCGCCAGCGCTGCGCCCGTGCCTTCTCCAAGTCGCAGATCGAGATCCAGTATCGGCTTCAGGCCCATCTTGCCGAGCATGGCCTTATGCCCTATCTCGACTGAGTTATGGGCCGCGAACATATAGTCTGCAGTCTTCGGCTCGAGGCAATATGCAATGAGCGCGCCAGCCGTGGAGATAAAGCCGTCGATCACCACAGGTATTCTGCTTGCAGCTGCTCCCAGGATAATCCCTGCTATACCGCCGATCTCGGTCCCACCCACTTTTGCAAGAACATCAAGCGGGTCATTCGCATCCGGCTTGTTAACTCTGATCCCTTCCTCGATTACTCTGATCTTGTTAACCAAAGACTCGTCTGTGATGCCGGTGCCTTTGCCTGTGACGTCTGCAACAGCGCGCCCCGTGAGGACAGACGCAATGGCACTCGACGGCGTAGTGTTGCCGATTCCCATCTCTCCGGTGCCAAATATACTATAGCCTTTCAAAGCATAGTCGTTTGCCAGTGATATTCCGGCCTCTATGCAGCGAATAGCATCGTCACGAGTCATTGCAGCACCATTGACGAAGTTCCTTGTGCCGCGCATGACTTTCATATCTATTAGACCATCTGTCTTATTGAAATCATAATCGACGCCAATGTCGACAACCACTACCTCTGCGCCGGCATGTCGGGCGAGTACATTTATTCCGGCGCCTCCACGGAGGAAGTTGAACACCATCTGCGGCGTAACTTCCTTCGGGTATGCCGAAATACCTTCAGCCGTTATCCCATGGTCACCGGCGAAAGTGAAAATGACCTTCTTATTGAGGGAAGGACTATCGGTCTCTGTAATGGCAACAAGCCGGCGCGCGAATTCTTCAAGCCTGCCAAGGCTACCAATCGGCTTTGTTAGGTTGTCTAAGCGCCTTTGTGCTGTGTGCGCATATTTATCATTTGTCGGCGCGATCTTCTTCAACGTTTTGTTCAGTAGGTCCATACATTTCTCCTTTATTTTATCTTCACCGGTATCCCTGCCACTACCAAATATACTTCATCAGCTATTTCAGCAGTACGGCGATTAAGGGTGCCTGCCAGGTCACGAAATCTCCTTGCCAGAGCATTTTCAGGCACGATTCCCATACCTACTTCATTCGAAACGATAAAAAGCGCAGCGGGGCAATGTGCGGCGCTGAGCAGCAGCGATTCTATCACTGCCTCGATATCGACTTCATTCATCAGAAGATTGGAGAGCCAAAGCGTCAGGCAGTCAACCAGAACAACCCCATACCGTGTGCCGACATCAGATATAAGCTTGGGAATTAAAAGCGGGGACTCGAAAGTCTTCCACTCAACAGGCCTTTCTTTCTTATGCTGTTCAATGCGGTCCCTCATTTCATCGTCAAAGGCCTGCGCAGTAGCAATAAAGGCCTTGCTGCCATTTAACTCAGACGCGCATTTGAGGGCAAAACCGCTTTTGCCGCTGCGCGCCCCCCCCAGTATAAAGGTGATCTTGCCTCCGCTCATTGCTTGTCTGTCTTGATCATTGCTGTATCGAACATGCCCTTCAGCATCTCGTTAGCGCAGAACTTCCCGCACATAGTGCACGAGTGCTCGTCTCCGTTGCCTCTTTTCGCCTTGATCTCCATAGCCCTTTCAGGGTCGATCGCGATCTCGAACTGCCTGTGCCAGTCCATGTCCCTTCTCGCCTTCGACATCAGCTTGTCCTTCTCGGTATGCTTCAGCTTTATCATGTCTCCGATGTGGGCGGCGATTCTGGATGCGATCAGTCCTTCCTTCACATCTTCGGCATAAGGTAATCCAAGATGTTCGGACGGAGTCACGTAGCAGATGAAATCGGCCCCGTAGGCGGATGACAGCGAAGCTCCGACAGCAGCGGTTATGTGGTCGTAACCCGGTGCGATATCGGTTGTGATCGGGCCGAGCATATAGAAGGGTGCGTCGCCGCTCATCTTCTTCTGAAGGGTGATCACCGCCTCGATTTCGTTGATTGGGATATGACCTGGACCTTCAACCATAGTTTGGCAACCCATCTCGCGGCCAGTCTCGGCGAGCTCGCAGTTGATGAGCAGTTCCTGCATCTGCACGCGGTCGTTTGCGTCATGTATCGCCCCCGCGCGGAAGCCGTTGCCGAGACTCAGGACAACATCATGTTTCTTCATTATTTCAACAACCCTGTCGAAGTGCTCATACAGAGGGTTTTCCATGTTGTTGTGCTCCATCCACGCCACCATATATGAGCCGCCCTTCGATACAAGACCGCCGTAGCGGTAGTGCTGCTTCCTGAGCATCTCGACCGTGCGCCGGTTAATGCCGCAATGGATCGCCATAAAGGCGACACCTTCTTCGCACTGTTTTTCGGTTATCTCGAAGAGCAGTTCGGCAGGCATCTTTACGGCGGCACCGTATTTCCTGATGGCGAGCGAAAAGGCCTCGTAGAGCGGCACAGTGCCGACGGGTAATGTGATATTGTCCATGACGGCACGCCTGATAGTTGTAATATCTCCGCCCACACTCAGGTCCATGAGAGTATCTGCGCCGTATTTCTCGGCTGTCACAGCTTTTTCGACCTCCATGTCGATATCGACGATGTCGGTTGAGGTGCCGATGGAGGCATTGACCTTGGTACGCAGCCCCTTGCCGATGCCGACGATCCTTGATTTCCTGTTAAGGTTTGCTGGCACCACGATCTGTCCCGATGCAATGCGGCCTCTGATCGATTCCGACGAAAGCATTTCATCTGTAGCGACCTGCAATATCTCACCCGTGATCTCGCCCTTTGCCGCCCTCTCAAGCTGTGTCATCGCCGCCTCCTTAAAATAAAAAATCCCCAGAGCTAATACGCCCTGAGGATTGCACCCTGTTTCTTCATCCCCACCTTCCATCCGCGGGAAGGAGTCGATCAGAAGCAAAACGCCTGGCTTCTGACTTCTTTCTTTCACATCAGGCAGGTCTTCTGGCTCCCGGATCGTCCTACCTGCCGGCCT
>DATHDG010000019.1:0-59620 GCA_035319125.1 Dissulfurispiraceae bacterium
CATTTATCTGGCCATCAACAAGGTCTCCGGTAGACACCAGGATATCAGGATTTGATTCTTTAACCTTGTCAAGTATAAGTACAAGCCGCTTTGTTCTTACGATCAAACCGAGATGGACGTCTGAAATCTGCGCGATCCTGATTCTGTCGATGCCGGCAGGCAGCTTTGGGGTGGTAATAACGACATGCTCTGTCCTGATGTTAAGCGCCTCGCTGAAGCCATATGCTGCAATACAGAGCGCCGCAAAAAAGGGAATGAAAAATATCTGCCTCGCGGAAAGAACAAAATAAGAGAGGTCATTATGAGATGCGCTTACCGCAAGATAAACAACCAGGCGGTATATATCCACAAGCAGCGATGCGGAAAAAAAGAGAAAGATTATGCCGAGCCAGGTATAGCCCACCCATGCCAGACCCCTGGCAAAATAATCGAACCCCGCGTTTTCGGCTTGGCGGATAATAACTGGCGCCAGCACCATTATTACAAGGAAAAGGGCCAGTGCTGCGGCCGAGTGCGGACCGAGATTGAAGGCAGCCCTTGCCTTGAGGAAGGCATGGAAATGCAGGCCTCCGTAAAGGAAAAAGAAAACAAGCAGGAAAAGGCTCATACTGACTAATTATACAGCAGCGTCACTTTAGCAGGAAACCATCAGGAGCAGGGGATGTGTCTGTTGAACCGGCTAACGGCCGGATGAATGACGTATGATATTATGTAATTATGGATTACGAGCAGATCGACATATCCGGAGATGTCGGCATCAGGGCCTGGGGCCGCGATTGCGCAGAGGCGTGGGCCAATGCCGGGATCGGGATGTTCAGTCTTGTCACCGATCTCAGCAAGATCGGCAACAACAGGTTGGTCGAGATAGCGATCAAGGCCGACTCTTCGGAAGGGTTGCTTGTGAGATATCTGAACGAGCTGATCTTCCATTTAGACACCTATAACTTTATCGGAAACCGAATCGACATTGTAGCATTTTCCGAAGACTCGCTCAGGGCCTTCGTTTATGGGGCGGAATTCGATCCCTCGCTGCACGAACAGAGATTGCTTTTAAAGGCGGCGACATATCACAATATCCGAATCGCGAAGATGGCTGAACAGTGTGTAGTTGAAGTGATATTTGATATATGAATTGCAGGGCAGTCATCTGTGGTTGCCTATGCAGCGCAACGTTTTTTGGGAGATTATTATGTCGCTCGAAAAAATTAGAAGGATAGACGACAACAGGCTGGAAGTCCCCAACGACTATAAGCCCGGCATGAGGACCAACGGCATAATTTTCGCTGATGCAGTCCTGGAAAAAGGCCTTGAGCCAAGCTGCATAGAGCAGGTTGCAAATGTTGCAATACTACCTGGAATTGTGGGCTCATCTCTGGCCATGCCCGATATCCATACAGGGTATGGCTTCCCGATTGGGGGTGTCGCTGCTTTCGATCTCGATGAGGGGATTATTTCTCCGGGTGGCGTGGGCTACGATATCAACTGCGGGGTAAGGCTACTGAGGAGCAATCTGAAAAGGAGTGAGGTGTCGCCTAAGATCGGAGAGTTGATTGATGCTCTTTATAATGCAATTCCGGCAGGTGTTGGCTCAAAGGGCAGGATCAGGCTTGGGCCGGCTGATGAAAAGAAGGTTTTAATCAAGGGCGCACGTTGGGCTATTGAGGAAGGTTACGGTACAGCTGCTGACCTGGATAAAACAGAGTCTGGAGGATGCATTGAAGGGGCTGATCCCAGTCTCATAAGCGATAAGGCTTATGAACGCGGAAGGGCACAACAGGGCACGCTGGGCTCGGGTAATCATTTCATAGAAGTGCAATACATAGACGAAATCTACGATGATGCGGTGGCTAATGCAATCGGACTTTTCAAGGATCACGTTACAGTTATGATACATACCGGTTCGCGTGGATTTGGCCACCAGGTCTGCACGGATTTTCTTGAGGTCATGGCTGGTGCATTGAAAAAATATAACATTGCACTTCCGGACAAGGAGCTAGCATGTGCGCCATTCAAAAGCAAGGAAGCCCAAGCCTATCTTGCAGCCATGCGCGCAGCCGCCAATTATGCCTGGGCGAACAGGCAATGCCTCATGCATTGGACGCGGGAGGCCTTTATATCCTTTTTCAGGATTTCACCGGGCCAGCTCGGCATGGGGCTTGTCTACGATGTTGCGCATAATATCGCCAAAGTCGAAGAGCATGTAATAGACGGAAGAAAAAGAAAGCTCGTGGTGCATCGCAAAGGGGCGACAAGGGCCTTTCCACCTGGACATCCGGAGCTGCCTGAAATCTACCGGAATCTCGGCCAGCCTGTAATCATCCCTGGTGACATGGGGCGTGCGTCTTTTATTTTAGTGGGAACAGAAAAAGGCAAGCTTGAGACATTCAGCTCCGCATGCCACGGTGCAGGCAGGATTTTGTCGAGGCACGAGGCTATCAGGCGTGCGAAGGGCAGGGCCATCAGGCGTGAGCTTGAGGACAAGGGCATATTTGTCAGGTCCGCCGGACGCGAGATACTTGCCGAGGAGATGCCGGAAGCTTACAAGGATGTGACGAACGTGGTTGACGTGGTCCACAATGCCGGCATTGCACTGAAGGTCGCCCGGCTGCGGCCGATGGGGGTCGTGAAGGGATAATGGCCGATCAAAGACTCAAGATCGGCAGGATTCCTTTTGCTAACCTGTTCCCGATCTTCCAAACACTCGAAAAAGAGTTCGACTGCTCATTGTACGAATTTATTGATGGCGTGCCATCACGTTTGAACGACATGCTCAGAGAAGGCACAATCGACCTCAGCCCCTCGTCGTCAGTCGAATATCTGAGAAATCCTTCGCTTTACCGGTTTATCGAAGGCATTTCGGTTAGCTCTATGGGGCCTGTCGGATCGATCTTCCTCTTCAGCACAAAGCCGATCGAGCGGCTCGGCGGGGGTATTGTATGCGTGACTTCGCAGTCGGCGACATCCGTTGCACTGCTCGACGTTGTGCTGAAGAGATTTTATGGCATTGAATACTCATCGAAGGTTTCAGAAAATCCTTTTTTAGCGAACGCCGATGCTTTTCTTCTGATAGGAGACGAAGCACTTATGTATGGGTCTATGCAAAACAAAGGCGCTGCCGAACTTGCCGGTTATATGTACAGGTACGATCTCGGCCAGGTCTGGTATGAAAAAACCGGTCTGCCTTTTGTTTTTGCCCTGTGGATCGTTAGGAAGGAAGTGTATGATATTACAGACGCACGGCATGACATATTTGAGAAATTCGTGTCAGACCTTATGGCGGCCAAACAGCAAGCGCTTCTGAATCTGGAAAAAATCGCTGACCAGTCGTCTATAAAGAACTTTTTACAAAGAGACGAGATAATTGCTTACTGGAACATGCTTGATTACGAACTGACCGAAGAGCATAAGAAGGGGCTCGATCTTTTCAAAAAGTATATGTTCGCATGAATGTTTAATGTTCAATCTGTGTCTTGCATTGTGAAGTCTGTATCTGCTTGCGATTTTCAAGGAGAGATTGTTACTATATAGATCGAAAAAAATCGCCATAATTTCTGTGGTTTATGATGAGGAGGTTTCAAATGATATTTGATCTGATAACCGATGCATATGCGATGGGCCCTGCACCTCAGGGTGCAGCAGGACAAGCAGGTGGTATGCAGGCACTTATAATGAATTTGGCTCCACTTGTCCTGATATTTGTCATATTCTATTTTCTCCTGATACGTCCGCAGCAGAAGAAGGCCAAAGAGGTCAAGAAAATGCTGGACGACCTGAAGAAGGGCGATAAGATCGTTACAGCAGGCGGCATATATGGTGTCATTGAAGGCGTTGAGACAAATACAGTAACTGTCAAGATAGCTGAAAACGTCAAGATCAGGGTTAGCCGGAATTCCATAACTACAGTGCGGACGGGTTCAGATCAAGAATAGTCTGATCATATTTCATAACATCGAGCTGGAGGATCACATATAGATGAAGAAGGGCATATTGTGGAGAGTAATGCTGATCGGCGCCACAGTCTTAGCTGCAGTTATATTCTTTCTTCCTAATACCCCTGTATTCCAGAACATGCCTGACTGGTGGACAAAGACTTTACCGAGCAAAGGCATAGTACTGGGGCTTGACTTGCAGGGTGGGCTGCATCTCGTCTTCGAGGTGGAAGGCGATAAAGCGGTAGAGATTGCAACTGACCGTGCTGCTACATCTATAGCGGGTGCGTTTCAGAGGAAGAATATACAAGGAAGTGTAAAAAGAGAGGGAAGCTTTGTTGTAGTAACACCTTCTGATTCAACGGTGCGCAAGGTGGTTGAGGATATGTACCCGGCTCTTTCTCTGGCAGATAGCACAGGATCGCTGAAATACCGGTTCTCCGCCGCAGAAGCTCAGAAGATAAAGGACGCGGCGACTGATCAGGTTCTGGAGATAATCAGAAACCGAATAGACCAGTTCGGAGTTGCAGAGCCAACAATACTAAGGCAGGGAGCCAATGAGATAGTCGTGCAACTTCCGGGAGTGAAAGATCCGAAGAGGGCTGTCGATATCATAGGAAAGACGGCGCAATTGGAGTTTAAACTGGTTGATGCCGAATCACCTGTTGCCGCTGAACTGCCGTCGAGGATATTGCCTGGCGAAGAACAGCAATTTCTTGAGAAGTTCAAGGGCAGAATCCCGGATGGTGACCAGATTCTTTTCCATAATGTGATGGATAAAGAGACTCATCAGCTTATCGAAAAAACCCCCTACCTATTGAAAAAAGAGGTTTTACTTTCTGGCGACACGCTCACAGAAGCCAAGGTCAACATTGATCAGAGGTTCAACGAGCCTTATGTATCAATGAGGTTCAATGCCGCCGGGGCAAAGATATTTGAAGATGTCACAGGCGCTAATATCGGGAAGATGCTGGCGATTATACTGGACGGCAATGTATACTCTGCTCCGCGCATAAAGGACCGGATCGGCGGAGGTGATGCTCAGATTACCGGTAACTTCACACTGGATGAAGCAAAAGACCTTGCTATCGTGCTGAGGGCGGGTGCTCTTCCTGCACCTTTAAAGACCCTGCAGAACCTTACTGTCGGGCCTTCGCTTGGACGCGACTCTATCGATGCAGGAAAGATGGCTGGTATTGTTGCAACAATACTTGTAGTGTGCTTCATGATATTCTACTACAAGCTTTCGGGTATGATTGCCGATTTCGCTCTCATATTGAATATCGTGCTCTTGTTGGGAGCAATGGCCGCCCTTAATGCAACGCTTACATTACCCGGCATTGCGGGCATCATATTGGCTATCGGCATGGCGGTTGACTCCAACGTGCTTATGTTTGAACGAATGCGTGAAGAGCTGCGGGCCGGCAAGACTCCGCGCGCTGCTGTGGAAGGCGGATACAAAAAAGCTTTCTGGACCATATTCGACTCTCATGTTACTACGCTGATCACCGCGGCCGTCCTTTTCCAATTCGGGACCGGACCCATCAAGGGATTCGCGGTAGCTCTTAGTCTTGGCGTTATGATAAATCTTTTCACGGCGCTGATAGGCACAAAAACGATCTTCGACATCATTCAATCCAGAGGCGAGGCAAAGGGGTTGAGCATATGATAGAACTCATAAAGAATACTAAGATAGATTTCATGGGCAAGAAGATGTATGCCTTTATCTTGTCCGGAGTCATGTCGGCGCTTGGTGTCTTTGCACTGGTTCAGATAGTTCTGGGTAATGCCAACCTTGGCGTTGATTTTGCCGGTGGCACAGCTGTCCAGATCAAATTCGGACAGACAGTAGCCCTTCATGATGTAAGGCAGGCACTTGAGACGGGCGGCCTTAAGGATTTCGATCTGCAGGATCTTCCTACTGAAAACAAAATTCTGATCAGAGTGAAGAAACAGGAGGAGAGACTCGGCGGAGCGAGCGAGGTGATTAATCAGGTGCTTAATGCGAAGTTCGCAGACAAGAAGCCGGTCGTCGATTCAACTACGGAAATAGGCCCGAAAGTAGGCTCGCGCCTTCGGCAGGACTCTCTGTGGGCTGTAGGTATGGCCACTCTGGGAATCCTTATTTACGTGGCGATCAGGTTCCAGATACGCTTCGGGATAGGCGCTACAATAGCAACGTTCCATGACGTCTTGGCGGTTCTCGGTGTATTCTATTTGTTGAACAAGGAGATCAATCTCATACTCGTGACTGCATTGCTGACGCTTGCCGGTTATTCTCTCACAGATACGGTTGTGGTTTTTGACCGTGTCAGGGAGAATCTGAAAAGGTACCTAAGGGAGCCCATTGATGCTGTGGTCAACAGGAGCATCAACGAAGTCCTTTCGAGAACAATCGTTACATCGCTGACAGTATTTTTTAGCGCGCTTGCTTTGTTTCTTTTTGGCGGAGAAGTTATTCATGATTTTGCACTGGCCATGCTTCTGGGTGTTGCAGTTGGAACATACTCATCTGTCTTTGTAGCTAGCCCGGTCGTAATTCTGCTGGGCAAGAACAGGCAGCCTCTTGTGTCCAAGAAAAGCTGACTTGGAGATGCATGTTTTTATGAGGCAACTCTGCGTTGTGTAATTCCTGAAGGGAGTGAAGGATGTCCTTTGCCTCGTCGAAGTCACGCTGGTTTGTTAACAGGACAAACCAGGAATATGTGGACTATGTTTCAAGGCTCTCAGGGCTGCCCTCTCCCCTTTCTCAGGTTCTAATCAACCGGGGCATAAAGACAGCTGATCAGCTGGACTCATTTCTCAATCCCCGCATAACTATGCTGAGCGATCCGTTTGATATTTCTGGTATGCGGCCGGCCGTTGGGCGCATATTACAAGCCATACATGCGGGCGAGACTATTATCATTCATGGTGATTATGATGCTGATGGGGTGACTGCAACAGCTATTCTTGTAGATGCCCTGGGCAGGCTGGGCACAAAGCCGCTCTATTATATACCTGACAGAAGGTTTGGGTACGGTCTCGGCGCAGAAGGAATAAATAAAGCCAGAGAAGCCGGGGCGTCGCTCATCATTACCGTTGACTGCGGCATCACATCATTTGACGCAATAGCAGCAGCAAAGTCTTACGGCATCGACGTTATCGTGACTGACCACCATGAACCAATGAGAGATGAAGGGCCGGCACGTACCATAATACTTCCAGATGCAATTGCCATAATTAATCCGAAGCTGACGTCTTATGAATCATCATTTTCCAACTTGTCAGGAGCTGGCGTGGCCTTCAAGCTGGCGCAGGCACTTAATGGCAATAATCTTGATAAAGTCATCGATCTGATTGATCTGGCAGCAATAGGAACGGCCGCTGATATTGTGCCCGTCATTGGCGACAACAGGATAATACTGAAGGAGGGGCTGTTACTTATCCAGACTGGCAATAGACGTGCGATAAGGGCATTAAAGCAGATATCAGGCATTGCGTCTGGACCAATAAGGGCTTCTTCACTGCACTATATGCTTGTTCCCCGTATTAATGCTGCAGGCCGGATAGATTATGCCGGTGATGTTGTCAAATTCATGCTTACCGAATCCGGTGATGAAGCCACTCGCCTTGCTGAATGGCTGGACGGGCTGAATACTCGCAGACAGGAAATAGGCGATAAAGTATATGGCGAGGCTATGGAGATGCTGCACAGCCAAAACATAGATCAAATGGGAGCAATAGTTGTGGCAAAAGAAGGATGGCATTGCGGAGTCCTAGGCATTGTTTCGGCAAGAATCACTGACTGTCTGTACAAGCCATCCTTTGTGCTATCCGTCAAAGACGGGATCGCAAAAGGTTCAGCCAGGAGTATTCCTCCTTTTGATATCCATGAGGGATTGTGCCGCTGCAGCGGCGTACTGCACGCATTCGGCGGTCACAAGCAGGCAGCCGGTTTGACACTGGCTGCGTCAGATATAGATATTTTCAAAACACAGATGTCACGGCTGGTGCTCGAAACTGTGAAGCATGAAGACATGGTGCCTGCGCTCAGTATTGATGCGCAACTTATGCTTTCTGATGTGAATGCTTTTTTTATTCAGGAAATGGCGCGCTTGGAGCCCTTCGGCTGCGGAAACGAGGAGCCTCTGTTCGGTGCCAAAGGCCTGGAAATCTATCAGTCCCGCATTGTAGGCAACAATCATCTGAAAGTATATTTAAAGCAGAACGGAAAAGGGATGGAAGGTATAGGGTTTGGACTCGGAAGCATGATTGACATGGCAGAGCCGGGTGCTCTGGTCGATGCTGCTTTTGTGCCGGTCATGAACGAATGGGAGGGCGGCAGAAACTTGCAGCTCTATCTGAAATCCGTCCGTACAATGAAATCTATGTCGGAGAGGTGACCTTTATGAGGGTTACGGTACAGAGTCTGCTTGATAGGAAAAAAGATGGCCGGAAGATAGTAATGCTTACGGCATATGATTTCCCCTTCGCCAGAATCACTGACGAGGCAGGCGTCGATGCGATACTAGTCGGCGACTCACTCGCTATGGTTGTGCAGGGACTTGACAATACTATTGCAGTCACTATGGATGAAATGATCTATCACACTAAGATTGTATCAAGGGCAGCTACGCATGCTATGGTTATTGCAGACATGCCTTATCTGTCGTATCAGATCAGCGTCGAGGATGCTCTGCGCAATGCCGGGAGGTTTCTCAAAGAGGGCGGCGCTCAGGCTGTCAAACTTGAAGGTGGCCGTGAGGTGGCTGACAGGGTCCGGGCTATGACGATGGCTGAAATCCCTGTAATGGCGCATATTGGACTGACGCCGCAAGCTTTGCATAGGATGGGAGGATATAAAGTTCAGGGGAAGACAGAAGAGGCAGCCCAGGGGTTAATGGAAGATGCAAAGATACTTGAGGATGCGGGGGCGTTTTGTTTAACGCTTGAGGCAATTCCGGCGGAACTTGCGAGACGTATAACATCCGAGATCTCAATACCAACCATCGGAATTGGCGCAGGCCCGCATTGCGATGGCCAGGTGTTAGTGATGCACGATGTCCTGGGCCTTTTCGAAAGGTTTATGCCAAAATTCGCAAAGCAGTATGCCAATCTGAAGGACGAGGCACTGCGGGCGATTATTCAATACAAAGAAGAAGTTGAAAAGGGGACATTTCCTGATAAGGATCATTCTTTTTGATGCAAAAGCCGGATTGCCTTAATGTTTCAGCAGAGGCAACCCGGCTTTCAGAGCAATAAGATCAACTTCTATTCTTGAACTACAGAAACCTTCATTTCGATTCTTTCAGTCGGATTATCCCTTGCATCTCTCGGCTGATTCACAATTGCATCAGCTGCTTCCATGCCTGCAACCACTTCTCCGAACACTGAGTACTGTCTATCAAGAAAGTTAGCGTCGGCTACGCAGATGAAGAACTGCGATCCCGCGCTGTCAGGATGGGCGGAGCGAGCCATTGACAAGGCGCCGCGCTTATGAGGTTTTTCATTAAATTCAGCCTTGATTGTGTAACCGGGCCCACCCATGCCGTGGCGTGACTTATCCGGATCTTTAGAGTTCGGATCGCCGCCCTGTATCATGAAACCCGGGATAACGCGATGGAAAGTAGTTCCATCGTAAAACCCCTTCTTGGCGAGTTCAATGAAATTGTTCACATGGCCTGGCGCAACATCAGAGAAAAAACGCAGCTCGATATTGCCAAATTTTGTTTCGATAACTGCTTTTGTTTCTGGCATCTGGGTTCTCCTTTGGGTTAGTAAAATTAACGAATATAGTGTAACCGATTTGATCCATAATATTCATGACAACGGTATGAATCAAAATATTTGCCCATGCGTATTAATTGCATACCGAACTGTCCTGAAACATTTAACTGTGACGGACATAGGTGAACCGGATATGCGCATCAGTTGGCTATGACCTGAGATCCAGGGTCTAGTATTGTCACAAGGTTATTTCAAAGATCTTTAAATTCTGTAATATGCAGATTACTTTCTTTTCAGGCAATATTGCATCGAGTAATTATTATGATGTATTTTTTCGTAGTTAAGAGAGCTTTTTGCTATCGGTTTCTTCTTCTGAGCCGGGTAGCCGATGCTGATGATAGACTCGACTTTAACATGCCTTGGCAGTCCCAATATCTTTTGAACGTATTGCCCGGCGGTCCTGTTATTCTTATGTTTCCTGTTTCGTATCTGAATCCAGCAGCTGCCCAGCCCAAGCGAATGCGCCATCATCTGTACTAATATGGATGCGATCGAACAATCTTCGATCCAAACATCAGACTTTCCGCTGTCGGCGCATACAACTATTCCGAGTGTTGCTCCGCGAAGAAACTGAGATCCGTGCTCTTTTGATTCAGCAAGCTCCGACAGCAGCTTGGCGTTATCCACGATTATAAACTCCCATGGTTTTATATCTCTCGATGAAGGCGCCCTTAGTGCTGATTCGATAAGCAATGAGACAGTTTTTCTATCTATTGGATTATCCGAATATCTGCGAATGCTTCTGCGTGTTCTCAATAGCTCCATCATCTGCTGACCTCCTGCGGGATTTTGTTTTTGTATGCGGATTAAAACAGTTTTCAACTATACTAGAAAGCAGGGCAGCATGGCAATTAGTAAAAATTGCGAGACTGGTCGAAGCAAGGAGGCAGGCCTTTAGCATGGATGCAACATTGATTCAGCAGTTTCCGTATTTCGGGCTTTTTGTTCTGCTTGTGCTGGGAGTGATTGGGTTCCCATTTCCGGAGGATGCAATTTTGATCCTGTGCGGATTCATGATAGCCCATGGAGTGGTAAGGCCGACCCCGGCGCTAATCATTGTGGCATCTGGAATGGTAATCACCGATTATTTCCTCTATCACGTGGGCAGGAAATATGGCAGAAAAGTAGTCGCTCACAAACGCTTTCGCAAAATCATATCGGCCCGGAGAGAGGCCAGCCTGGAAAGCACTTTTCGGAGATGGGGTGTGCTTGTTATCTTTCTTGGCCGCCATTTAGTTGGGATTCGATCTCAGATCTTCCTTGTTGCCGGTATTCTGAGAATGCCGCGAAGCCGCTTCGTTATTGCAGATGCAGTATCTTCAATTTTTACCATGACATTGATGGTCGGTGCAGGTTTCTGGGGCGGCAGTACGCTTCAGTTGATTAAGCAGGACGTCGCAGAAGCCCAGAAAGCGCTGATGATACTAATTGCGATAATAGCTATTGCTCTGCTGGTCTGGTTTTTGGCTGTCAAGAAGTTGCGGGGAAACGGCGACGGTAATGGCGAAAACTGACCAATGCTATAATAATTAAGCCGATGACACCATCCGCGAATATATTAAAAGAAAATTACTCTCTGCGTGATCTCACAACCTTCGGAGTTGGTGGCCCTGCACGCTACTTTCTTGAGGCTGCAAGCGAAGACGACCTGAAATATGCGATATCTGCGGCAAGAGAACGTGATGTGCCTATATTTGTTCTTGGTGGCGGCAGCAATGTGCTTGTTAGCGATGAGGGGTTTACCGGGTTGGTAATCCTTAACCGCATAATGGGCCTGAGAAGCAGGAAAGAGGATGAAAATATTTTAGTGTATATTGGGGCGGGAGAGGATTGGCAGCAGTTTGCAGACTATTGCGTGGCACAGGACTGGCAGGGAGTCGAATGCCTTGCCGGTATTCCAGGAACGGTGGGGGCGTCTCCTGTCCAGAATATTGGTGCGTACGGGCAAGAAGTGTCAGAAACAATTGCCGGGGTCAGAGTTATTGAAGTCAATACCTCCGCTGCTGCATATTTGAACAGAGAAGCCTGTGGTTTTGACTATAGGAAAAGCATCTTTAATACAAGCTGTGCTGGGCAGTATGTCATCACCGGAGTCACTTTTAAATTGCGGCCAAAAGCTAGTCCTACTATAGAATACAGAGAACTGGAGAGACATTTTGAGGACCGACGTGACGTTACGCTTAAACAGGTCCGCGATGCGGTGATCGAAATAAGGGATGCTAAGGGCCTGCTTGTCCGTAATGGATATGATTCGTTGAAAAGCGCCGGTTCTTTTTTTAAGAATCCAATGGTCAATGCTGAAAGATTTAAGGAGGTCGAAGCCGCTGTTGATAGGTCCGGGGGGTGCAGCAACTGGGCATGGCCGACAGAATCTGGGGATATTAAAATATCAGCTGCATGTCTGATTCAGCTGGCTGGCTTTTCACCAGGATATCGCAAAGGTTCGGTCGGTCTTTCACCTAAACATTCGCTTATCCTGACGAACCATGGAGGTGCGAAGGCGGAGGAAATAGTAAGACTTGCAGCTGATGTGCAGAAGAAGGTGTTCGAAACATTTGGAGTTGTCCTGATGCCGGAAGTAAAACTTGTTGGATTTCCACCATCATGTCTGACTGTGACTGCATGACATTACCGTTAATAACTCGCAAATGGGGGTTGTGATTATGAGCGGAGACTTTGATATAAAGGCTGTGGCATTTCAATTGCAAAAAATCAACGAAAGTTTAAAAAAGATTTCAGATAGTTTCGCTCCTGAAATAGATCAGTCAGTTTTTTATAAGGGATCGGCTTGTAAGGTGCAGTCCGTTGACGGAAGATTCAGCATCAAGTCAATTGCCCAGCCTGATCCTGTAAGGCTGAGAGAACTAAAGGGTATCGAAGATATAATTTTGCGGTTGAAGGAAAATACAGAGCAATTCTTGGCGGGTCTGCCATGCAACAACGTCTTATTATATGGTCCTAGAGGTACCGGCAAGTCATCGGCCATCAAAGCCCTGTTGAATGAATACGGGAAAAAGGGATTGCGCATGATCGAGATGGAGCGCGATGCACTGAGACACTTGTTCGACGTGGGCAGTATTGTGAGCAATATGAAAGAAAAATTCGTGATCTTCTGTGACGACCTGGCGTTTGAAGAAGAAGAGATGTCATATCGCCAACTCAAGGCCATGTTGGAAGGAGGCCTTGAAGTGAAGCCTGATAACATGGTCATCTATGCAACATCTAACCGCAGGCATCTGATTCCGGAGCATGCTGAAGATAATTTGCCGGTATTTAAAGGCGGGGAACTCCATCCGTCCGAAACCGAGGAAGAGAAACTTTCACTTAGCGACCGCTTTGGATTGAGGCTCGGATTTTACAATTTCGACATAGATACATACTGGACTATTGTCAGGAATTACATTTCCCTAAGGAAGATTGATATCAACCCTACCATGCTTGAGCAACAGGCAGTTCAGTGGTCGCTGGAGCATGGGAACTTTTCAGGAAGAACGGCGCGCCAGTTCATAGATGATCTGGAAGGTCGCCTTGGGCTTAGGAACAGGCAGGCTGACAGAAGGAAACTGTAGTTTTTTAATCCATTAGATTTTCATTCATGATAATCCATATTCCGTTTTGTTTCGTAATCTGCTTAGCGCTGTGTCAACCCGTGAAGGTTCGTGCCAGCTCTTCGTGCGCGATCCGGCCCTTATGAGTATTCAAAGCGCTTGTTAAAGCTGTATCTTTATTTGTCGCCTCTCCGATACCGAGTGATGCGATGGTTTTAATGTACGGCAAAGTTGCGTTTGTGAGTGCGAGGGTAGATGTCCTCGGGTAAGCCCCCGGCATATTGGCTACCATGTAATGCACTATTCCATCGATCGTATAAACCGGGTCGTCATGAGTTGTGGGTTTTGCAGTCTCGACGCATCCTCCCTGATCTACCGAGACATCCACAATTATGGCCCCTTTTTTCATCAAACCCAACATCTCCAGCGTAATTAGCAAGGGGGTTTTCCCTCCCGGTACGAGTACGGCGCCAACGACGATATCGGCATCCTGTATCTCATTCCTTATATTTGTGTCGGATAGGGATACAGTCTTGACCCTCCCACTGAAGAACTCGTTAAGTCTCTCAAGTCTGGATACGCTTTTGTTTGCAACAACGGTGTCCATCTCGAGTCCTATGCAGACCCGGGCCGCATTGAATCCGACTGTTCCTGCTCCCAATATTACTGCTTTTGCCGGTTTTACCCCAGCAACTCCCATGGGAAGCACACCGGTGCCACCATGGGGTTTTTGCAGGTAATATGCACCGACGAGAGGAGCCATGCGTCCGGCTATTTCGCTCATGGGTTGCAGAAGGGGAAGGGCGCCGTCTTTCTGCAACGTTTCATAGGCCAGCGAAGTAATTCTCTTCCTGAGGAGCAGTTCGGTAAGCTCTCTATTGGCCGCCAAGTGTAAATATGCAAAGAGCGCTCTGCCTTCTTTAAGCAAGTTGTACTCTGCAGGCAATGGTTCTTTGACTTTCACTATGAGCTCCGATTCTGAGAAGAGAGAATTTCTGTCGGTTATATTTGCGCCTGCCTTCAGGTATTGCGCATCAGGGAATCCGCTGCCGTCTCCGGCTCTAGCCTCAACCAGCACAATATGACCGTCAGATTTTAATTCTTCAACTCCTGAAGGCGTCATGCCGACGCGGTACTCCTGTGTCTTTATCTCCTTTGGCACGCCTATGACCATGTTGACTCCTTTGACAATAAATCTGGGCTATCCAATGTTCATTATATAAAAAATATCGGCTCATGAATATTCTGCATGTTACCGTTAGTTCAGACTTTATCGGAGATCAAGCATATTTTGGGCAGGTTAATACATCATGTAGCCATTGGCTTGAAAGCTTCAACTATTGGTGAAAGCAGAGCTTTACTGAAGAATTGAATAGAACAAGAAATAAACGGACTATTGAGAAGAAGCTTTGATAAAAGGACTGCTCCTAATGCCGGCGTCGTGTTAGGTGCAATAAGTTAATTCCATTCGGGTCGTTATTTCCAAAATATTGTGAGATCTTTGCCAAGTTTCTTTGCCTGATATAATGCCCTGTCGGCATTTCTGATCAGATCGTCCTTGGAAGAACAGCAGTCGGGGAAAGTCGCAATACCTCCACAAATAGTCAGCTGGCTTTTGGGGTATTTTTTCCAGGTCCGCGTAATATTACTCTTTATGCTTTCCCTGATTCTTTCAGTGACCTTAAAAGCCTCTGTTTTTGAGGTTTGGGGCATGATGATGGCAAACTCTTCGCCACCTATTCTTGCAAGGATATCGTGAGACCGTACTGCATAAGTCATGATATGAGCAACCTCTCTGAGTATATGATCGCCGGCCACATGCCCTTCGCTATCATTGAATGATTTAAAATCATCTACATCCATTATTGCCAAAGAAAGAGTAAGATTATATCTCTTGGCTCTCAGGAATTCTTCTTCTAGACGGACATCAAAATAACGTCTATTGAAGAGGCTAGTCAGAGCATCTGTCATCGAAAGTTTTTTCATTTCTTCGAGAGTGTCATTGCATACGCAGAGCTTTAACAGAGTTGCAGCCTGCAGTATGAACGGAGAAAGCATTGAAATGTCATGTTCGGAAAAAGCGCCTCCTGAACGCTTATCGCTCAGGTTTAAAACGCCGATGATTTCGCCTGCCATCATAAGAGGAAGGCTCAGTGCTGAAGAAGTTTTATAATGGGATCTGGGAGTCGCGCCGTAGTTTTTAAAAGTGTCATCTCCGTTGATGAGGGCAGGAAGACCCTTTTCATAAACTTTTCCGGCAATGCCATCACCCTTGCGAACTTTTACATTTTCCATAAGCCAGCGGCTGGTTCCAGTCGCAGCCCTTACCTCAAGAGTCTCCGTGTTATGGGGCAGCATAAGCGAGCACTTTTCAGCATTTACAAGATTTGCGGCTTCACTGACGATGCCCTCAAAAAGGCGGCTCGGCTCGTGATAAAGAGAATACAGGGACGATGCCTGTATTGAAAGAGCTCTTAATTGGTCAGATACATTGTCGATCTCTTCTCTCCTGCGCCTTACTCCGCACAGATAAGCTGTTAGTTTGCAAAGGTTGGCTATGGATTCGCATGCCTGTTTGTCAAGCTGAGAATTGAAAATAGCCAGAATGCCCAACAGCCCGGCTTCCGTTGTAAAAGGAAATAGTGTGACGTTATTAATACTATCCGGAAATCCCGCATGCAACAGTTCATGGCTGTTCATGGTGGTTATGGAACTTTCATCTGAGGTGACTTTGCTTATAAAGCTATTTTCAACCGAAATGTTCAGATCCTTAATCGCCTGCTTGCCTCTGCCCTCCATAACTTCGGGGCGATATTGGCCATCTTTCCTGACAAAGAAAGCAGCCGTATCTATGTCAAAGAGAAAGATCACTGCATCCACAACTATCTGATAGAGATTCCTTACCGAATAATCGGAATTGATATCCGACATTATGCTTATTATCGTCCTTGACTGCTGGCTGTATTTGTTTAGCCGGTCATTGTTAAGTTCAGACGAGACTATGGTTTGAAGTATTGATTTAGCATGGCTAAGTATGGATTTAATCTGCGCATCAGAGCAGATCCTGATGACCTTCAGCCATTCTTCTTCCGCTTTGCCGGAAACCCCGGTCATTTGTCCGTAATCACTGTCATAGAAGCGCTTAAAATCATATTTGTCCATATAAAAGGCTTCGGCAACCGCCGTCAGATTTTTCCCTTCAGCCTGAAGAGGGATGAAGGCATGATACTGTCCGGTCAGGCCTTTGACAACGAACGGCTCTTGTCTGATTATCGAAAGCTTGAGCTGCGTATCAAGGAATTTCTTGTAAAGGCCATGAATCTCCGGATTCGAATTTACCAGTGACAGAAGTTTATCTTTGGGCGTAGAGGCTGCAAGTATGAGTTGCAGGTCATCGTACAAGTGAAAGTGCAGCCCTGTTAAGCCGGCCAGTGAATTCAACCCTTTCGCTATGGCATTTTCAAGCATTCCTGTTTCCTTATAATGATTTCAACTATCTAAAGTATAGCCCAAACAATCGGCAAAAAAACGTGTAATCATGCCGAAAAAAGCATAAAACATAATAATTTATATATTCTGTGACCTACATCACCAATAAGGGTCATAAATTTGACGCCAACCGTTTAAGTGCATATTCCAGCATGTGCATATTCCCGTCACGCTGGTCAGAACATATGTATAAAAATAGATGACAAATCCAAGACAAGCGGACACCGAATCTGATAAAAGGAGACAATAAATTGTTCATAGCTGCACTATTTCAGCGTTCCTGTACGTTATCGTGCATATCAAATTATGTGACTGTGTCGTCGATATCAAGAATCTTTTTATAATAAACACCTCTCATTCAATAAGTTATTATTCAAATTCTCCTGCCAATTAAAGATTTCATGACAAAAAACGACTGAATCCCCCGGGTTTACAGGAGGCTCTACAAATTGAGAGGATAGGGCCATGAACAAGACAACAAAGTCTTCGCCTGAGATTCGGGAGCGTGCAGTGCGGCTGACGAGTGGATTCGGGGAGGTCTGACAAGCACGGAGCGGGAGTGTCTGAAGGCGTGGGGCGAGAGAAACGGAAACTGAAGCGCAGTAATGAGATTTTGCGTAAGGCAGCTGCTTATTTCGCTCAAGCGGAGCTCGGCCGCGGACGGAGATGATTATCATTGATACATTAATGTATTTTATGTAACTATATTGTTGAGCTGAATTTACATTCGTCTAAATTGAACCATTCTTTTAATCCAATTGAGCGATCTTGAGTTGTTGGCACGCTACATGCATTTGTATGCACTAATGCCTTGGCAAAGGTTAGACTCGGCGTTATGCGAGACGGAGGGTAACATGAATGGAGAATATGGAAGAATCTTAAATGGTGGCTGTCTAATGGTCGAAGTGACACATGGGGCTTTAATTGGGCCTAACCGAGCTGAACTCCTGCGACAAATCGCTAGAGGATCTTCGGTAAAGACGGCAGCCACATCAGTAGGTGTCACTGTGAAACATGCAACGTATCTGATTGCCCAAATGAATGGGACATCAGATCAGCCGCTGGTCCGGTTGGTTGGGACAAATAGCGCCTCCCTTCTACTTACTGGTGCCGGAGAAAGTGCCTTGACTGAATATGATGACAAGGTGAATGCATGGAAGCTATCGCAGCTGCTTGTGCTGCAAAATTTGGACCGCAAGGACACTTTTTATTGTGAACGATAATTTCAGGGGGTTAATGCAGTCATAGCTTTTGACACCGGGGGGAATTATGAATCCGCTTATTACGAATCTTGATTATCTGCAATCTATGGACATCGGGAAACAAACGATATACTTACGCCTTTAGCATTACGGCACCGCCACGGAATGTTCCATACGAATAACGGATGGAGAACTCTCATGAAACAGCTGCTGCTCAATCCCGGCATAACTAAAGGAAGTGCACCGCAACATTTGCACTTCCTCGGCTATTCAGCTTGCGTCTTTAAGCATAACTTTAAAGATGGCATTGACAAAGTATCCAACAACTATTTTAAATCATCCGGCATTAAACTGAATTGTCACATTCCGGTTGGATGCGGGAACGATGATCAGTATGATTCTGTCTGGAAAGCTAGAAATATAGACAATCTGCCTGACGTAATAGCGTCGTTGGGATTTGGAGACTTCTTCAGAAAGGATTTTGTCGATCGCTTTGTCGATATAAAGTATTTTAAGAGTATTTGGACCGCGCCGCTTAACCGCATCTTTGAAGTTGCCGGCTTCAGGGACCCGAATGAAGCTTATACAGTGTACGCTGTAATGCCTCACGTCATGCTCATCGACAAAAGAAAGCTCGGTCATATTCCGGTACCGCGAAAATGGGGTGATTTATTAGACCCTCAGTATAAAGGTAAAATTGCTCTGAATGGGACGAATAACAAGTGGCGGAGACACCTCTTCTGTATTTTTATAAGGAATACGGGTCGGAAGGACTATCTCGACTGGCAGCAAATGTGAAGTTAGCCTTGCATTCGGCAGAGATGGCCCGTATAGCCGGGTCATCGGACTCTAAAGGGGTTGGCGTTTATATTATTCCATGGTTTTTTGCCAAGCTTTGCACAAAAAAGGATGTGTTGATAGTCTGGCCTGACGACGGGGTTTTTACAAGCCCTCTGTATCTTCTGGCCAAAAAAGAAAAAATAGAGACACTTGCACCGCTTATCAACTATGTCACCGGAGAAGGACTGGGCAAAAAAAGTGCCCGCTCTTGCCTCCCGGCGCTTAATCCGCTCGTGGACAATAATCTCCCTGAAGAAGCAAGATTCAAGAGGCTGGGTTGGGACTATCTGAAATCAAATGATGCAGCAGCTCAGAAAGACCAGGCGCATGAATATTTTATTGCAGAGTGGAAAAAACAGCAGGAGTGGAAAAGAGAATCATGATACGCGTAATTACCATGTCGGGTCCGCCCTCGTCCGTGAAAACATCGGTCATACTGAGGGCAGTTGATCACCTTAGATGCGATGGCGTTAAAACCGGAGTGGTAAAATTTGACTGTATGGCTGCCGTCGATGGACTTGCATACGAAAAGAAAAATATACCCTTCAAAATCGGACTCTCGGGAAATCTGTGCCCCGATCATTTTTTTGTGAGCAATATCGAGGAGTGCATACAGTGGGGAATAAATGCGGAGCTGGATATTCTGATAATTGAAAGTGCCGGGTTGTGCAACCGATGTGCTCCACATATCAAAGATGCATTGGCCGTGTGCGACATCGATTGTCTTTCCGGAGTCAATACGCCCTTGAAGGTTGGACCGATGTTAAAACTGGCCGACATTGTAGTAATAACGAAAGTCGATATTGTGTCTCAGGCTGAACGGGAAATCTTTACCTTCAAAGTCAAACAGGCCAACCCCAAGGCACTTATCATGGGAATAAATGGGGTAACCGGCCAGGGCGCAGCTCAACTTGCCTCGAAGTTTAGCACTGCCATGGCACATCAAAGCATGAATGGGCATATGTTGAGGTTCTCTATGCCGGCAGCCGTATGCTCCTATTGTTTAGGTGAAACGAAGATTGGTGAAGACCATCAGCGCGGGTACGTCCGCAAGATGGTGTGGTGATTAAATATCATGCAAATTGAAAGCATCATCTCCATTGCGCTGGATGACCTCTTTGTTTCATATCCCCATGCAAGAGATTTCTTCCTTCATTTGGGTATTTGTGAGATAGACAGCCATTTAAGTGCCTATCAATTAATAGAGGGGTTGCCTGATACCTCTCTGGAGGATTGCGGACTTGACAGGACGCAAATGCTGGGGCACTTCTCGGAGTTTGTATTGGGCATGGAGAGCATCAGGAATTCCTCTAAACACAAGTTGGATTCTCTGACTATAATTGGAGGATATGACAAAGACGGCAAGCCGGAAACGGCAGGTCGACCTTGCGCCCCGGTGATGTTGTCTCTGTAGTTGGAACGACCGGATCAGGCAAAAGTCGCCTTCTTGCCGATATTGAATGCCTGGCTCAGGGAGACACGCCGACGGGCCGAAAGATATTAATCAACAATTGTATTCCAGAATCTGAGCAACGCTTTTCTGCAGAACACAAACTGGTAGCTCAACTATCGCAAAATATGAATTTTGTCGTTGATCTTACAGTCAGAGAATTTGTCACGCTTCATGCGGAAAGCAGAATGATACCCGACACCGGTGAGATGGTGGATAAAATTATTGCCTGTGCTAACACGCTGGCTGGTGAGCGCATACAATATGACATCCCCATTACACAGTTGAGCGGCGGGCAGTCACGCGCTCTGATGATTTCCGATACAGCACTTCTCAGTCCTCTGCCGGTGGTCGTAATAGACGAAATCGAAAATGCCGGTGTAGACAGGAGAAAGGCGCTTGATCTTTTAATTACGGGAGATAAGATAGTGCTGATCTCAACGCACGATCCTATCCTTGCGCTGATGGCAGATATGAGAATAGTGATTAAGAATGGTAGAATTGACAGCGTCATTAAGACAACTTTGCGGGAAGCGCAAAATCTCACGTTTTTTCAGGATATAGATAATTTAATGTCAGAGACAAGAAGGCAAATACGAATGGGGGAAATAATTGATTGCGATATTAAGGAGTACCTGGATAATTTTCGATCCATTGGACAGTTTCGTCTTTGACTTATTGATACCCTGACGTTCCATAATCAGGATAGTAGGAACTCCTCAAAGTCTTTTAAAATGCGATACTGAACTCATATTAATCGAGCTTTGCAGGATTTAATAATTTGTGAATTACTGTTTCCGATGAATTTATGGATATGAAAATCTTCATAGGTATCGCTTTAAAGATTTTGATTCATCCCTCAAATCCTGTCGCCGGAAATTTTATGCAACAGGAAGGTTAAGAGTCTCATAATCGTAGGGACATGACCTGGATACGTTGTGGAGGCGGTATGATATTCTTTACAGAAGGTGATATAGACAGGCTTATTGAAGAAGATATTCCATACGGGGACCTCACATCCTTTGCGCTGTCGATAGCGAAGATGAAGGGCAGGATCAGTTTTGCCCCAAGAGGGGACATCGTAGTCTGCTGCACCGAAGAGGTTGAGAGGATACTCAGCAGGTTTAACATTAAGGCTATATTTTCTCTTCCATCAGGAACAGCAGTGGAGGATAAAAAGGTCTTTCTTGAAGCTGAGGGTTATGCCGAAGACATTCACAAGGCGTGGCGGATTTGCTTAAATCTGCTGGAGTATTCATCCGGAATAGCCACCAGAACTAAAGCCTTTGTGGATGCCGCCTTGGAAATCAATCCTGATATTATCGTTGTTACAACAAGAAAGAGCCTCCCCGGCGTTAGAAAAATTGCCATGAAAGGGATAATTTGCGGTGGTGCCCTGCCACATAGACTTGGGCTGTCAGAAACCGTATTGATTTTCAAAGAGCATATGAGATTTGTTGGAGGAATAGAAGGCTTTGTGGCTCGACTGCCAAAGTTAAATCACAGACTGGCCGAAAATAAGATAGCTGTTGAAGTGCAATCTGAAAAAGATGCACTGCGAATGGCTGAAGCCGGCGTTGACATCCTTCAACTGGACAAACTGGATGTGATTGAAATAGCCAGGATAGTTAAAACGGTAAAGGCCATGGCTCCCAGGATACTGGTCGCAGCCGCAGGTGGAATAAACGAGGGCAATATTCGGGATTATGCATCAACGGGCGCGGATATTATAGTTACATCGTCACTTTATTTCGGACGTCCTTCTGATATCAGTGCTGAAATAATGCCATCCTAAATAATTATGTACATATGCGGACATCCAGATTGCATCTGAAAGCGATTGATGGACTGCCATGGTTACAAGGGAGCAGGTGAAGCGGGCATCTTTCAACTGCGGTTAGACCGCTGTCGTTTCGGTCGCGATTTGATTGAGGTCAGAAGCGGCAAATCGTACGATAATACAACATTCGGGAAACTTCGCGGGTGCCGGAACTAAGCCACCAGCTAAGACAACTCTTCGAATTAAAATTTGTGTTATGTTAAGTTCTTGCATGTGATAAACTTGGAATAGGAATGGAGATGCTTTTGCCATCCTGCTTTATTCAGAATTCAGTCGAGAGTATCAGTCGCATTTCAGGAAGAAGGGTGGTCGATCGTGGGAATAAAAAGATTCCTTTCTTCTTTAAGCTTGCGTTCCCGCATAATGATTCTTGTTTTCCTCTCGGCAGCTCCGGTGCTGGCCATTCTGCTTTATACTGCTTCGGAGCAAAGGATTGAAGGCGAGACTGAAGCGAGAGACGCGTCGTTACAGTTTGTCCGGTTTGCGTCTTCGAATGTCGGTCAGCTTGTCGAAGGTTCCCGTCAGTTGCTTGCTGCGCTTGCGGAGCTGCCATCTTTGCAGAATCAGAATTCAGCGGCTTGTAATGCCTTTTTCTCGAGCCTGAAGGCCCGTTTCCCGATGTACGGCAATTTTGTGGCCGCCAACACCGACGGAGATATATTTTGCAGCGCCCTGCCTTTGGAAAAGAAGATAAACGTGTCGGACCGCATTTGGTTTGAAGAGGCTGTCAGAACACATCAATTCACAGTGGGCAGCTATCAGATCGGACGCATAATCGGCAGGCCGGTGCTTAACGGGGCTCTGCCGGTATTCAAAGATGGCCGTCTAAGCGCCGTAGTGAGCACAGCCATCGATCTCGACTGGTTCAATGAACAGCTTGGCAAGCTGAAAATACCTGAAGGATCGTCTATTTTTGTCATGGACCGGGATGGGACCGTTATGGCGCGCTCCCCCGATCCGGAACACTGGGCAGGCAGAAACGCATCGCAGTCAGGTATCGTGAAGTTGATCCTGACACAGAAAAGCGGAACGGTTCTCACATCCGGGCTGACCGGGGCAACCCGCTTTTTCTCATTCTGTCCGGTCGAAGGGACAAATGGCAGGATGTTTGTCTGTCTTGGTGTCTCGCCGGAAATGGCTTTTGCAAAGGTCAGGCGGGATCTCGCGACAAACATGATCATTTGGATGATTTCAGTGGCCATGCTTGCAATGATTGCATCGTTTGCCGCTGATTTGTTTATCATGCGCAGGATGAAAGGCCTTACCGAAGCAACAGATAAACTGGCTAATGGTGATCTCGGCGCAAGGACCGATTTCGAGACGGAACAGGATGAGATAGGGAACCTCTCAAGGAGTTTCAATTCAATGGCGGCATCGCTTGAACAGAGCATGCAGAGGCAAAGAGAGCTGCTCCGTCAAAATGAACTCATATTGAATTCGGCGGGCGAGGGAATATACGGACTCGATACCGATGGCAACCACACTTTTATAAATCCTGCGGCGGCAAGAATGCTTGGATACGAAGTTGCAGAACTTATAGGCAGAAACAGTCATGCCGTGCTGCACCATTCAAACACCGACGGAAGTGCCTATCCGGAAGCCGAGTGCCCGATCAGCAAAGCCCTTATGGATGGGACTGGACATTTCGAAGAGAACGAAATCTTCTGGAGAAAGGATGGGACGAGTTTCCCGATAAGGTACTCCGTCACTCCCATTATGGACAATGATAAGGTCAAAGGCGTTGTTGTCAGTTTCAGGGACATCACCGCGCGCAAGCGATATGAGACTATGCTGCTCGCCAGAGTACATCTGCTGGACTTTGCGTCCACACACTCACTGGAGGAAACCATGCAGAAGACGCTGGATGAGATCGGCGAAATCGTGAATAGTCCGATCGGGTTTTATCACATGGTGGGAGAAGACGAGAAAACGGTTTTGCTTCAGGCATGGTCCACGCGAACGCTGAGCGAGTTTTGTGCCATGCATGGAAAGGGATTGCACTACAATGTCGAAGACGCGGGCGTATGGGTCGATTGCATCCGCCAGCGCGGGCCCATTATACACAACGATTATATATCTCTTTACTACAGGAAAGGTTTGCCCGATGGCCATGCGGAAGTAACGCGTGAACTTGTTGTGCCGATTATGCGTTCAGGCAAGATAGTAGCAATTATCGGTGTCGGCAACAAGCCGTCGCTTTATAATGAAAGTGACGTCGATGTGGTCGGATATCTTGCCGACGTTGCATGGGACATTATTGAGCGGAAGCGAGTTGTCGATGCCCTGCTGGAGAGCGAAGACCGGCTTCGGTTCGCCCTTGAAACAAGCCACACCGGAGCCTGGGACCTGGATCTGGCGGACCATACGACTTTCCGTTCTCTCGAGCATGACCGCATATTCGGCTATGATCGACTGCTTCCGAAGTGGACCTATGAGATGTTTCTGGAGCACATATTGCCGGAAGATCGCGAAGATGTGGATGCCAAGTTTCGCCGGGCCATTCTGGCCGAAAGCGATTGGAATTCCGAGTGCCGCATTCGCCGTGCCGATGGTGAAGTCAGATGGATATGGGCTGCCGGATGCCATCGTACTGATGAAACCGGACAGGCGCGCCGGATGGCCGGTATCGTTCAGGATATAACAGAGCGTAAGAAAGCCGAGCAACAGATCAGAGATGAAAAGGATTTTTCAGCCCATATCATAAACGGAACTCCTGCCATTATCTGTGGCATAACAGGTGAGGGAACTACAATTTTCATAAACCCGGCCGGAGAAATGATCACCGGTTATAGTTCTGAAGAATTGATCGGGAAAAACTGGTGGAAAGTATTCTACCCCGGAGAGGAATACAGGCAGGTGGAGCAGTTATTCGTCGATCTTAAAAAAGGCGAGGTCAGGGACTATGAAATGAGCCTCACGACACGCAGCGGAGACAAGCGGATAATTTCATGGAATTCCGTGATGACTTTTGATGAGAAGGGGAAGTTAATTCAGAATATCGGGTTCGGCAATGATATTACTGAACGCAAGCGGGCGGAACAGGCAATCATCAAGGCAAAAGAGGAATGGGAGAGAACTTTTGCAAGTGTGCCGGACCTGATCGCGATTCTCGACACCCAGCACAGGATCGTCCAGGTCAACAACTCAATGGCACGAAGGCTTGGCAAATCGCGTGAGGAATGCGTCGGGCTTACCTGTTTCGAAGCTGTGCATGGGACGCTTAACCCGCCTGTTTTCTGCCCGCATTCGGCTGTTATAAAAGATGGCTTGCCGCATTCAGTTGAAATCCATGAGGACCGTCTCGGCGGCGACTTTGTTGTTACAGCCACCCCGCTTCGTGACGATAAAGGCCGGTTAATAGGCAGTGTGCATGTCGCACACGATGTCACGGAGCGCATACGGGCAGAGCGGGCGCTTCGCAGGACGCATAATGAGCTGGAGACTCGGGTTGTAGAAAGGACTGCAGAACTAATGGATGTCAATATGGCTCTTGATAAGGAGATAAACGAGAGGAAGAATTACGCTGAAAGGCAGGCTCAGCTTATCATAGAGCTTGAAAGCATCAATAAAGAGCTGAATGATTTCGCGCATATTATTTCACATGATCTGAAGGCACCGCTGCGTGCGATCAAATCACTTTCTGAATGGGTGCTGCAGGATCATGGTGCTGAACTCGGCGAAGGCGGAAGGGAAAAGATAGCGCTGCTTAATAGCAGGATTGATCATCTGCGCGGGCTGATCGATGGGATATTGGAGTATTCCAAGGTTGGCCGTCAGGGAATGGACATGGTCGAAGTTGACTTGGGCGTCTTGGTTAACAAGATTATCTATTCGCTTTCATGCCCCAAAAAAATTCGCATTGCGATTGATTGCCGGATGCCTGTAATAAAATGCGATCTGGTCCGTATAGGGCAGGTCTTTCAGAATCTTCTTGACAATGCAATTAAACACATGGACAATGAGCAAGGTGAGATTAGAATCAGCTGCAAGGAAGATGAAGATGGTTGGATATTCAGTATTGCTGATAACGGCCCCGGTATCGCCGGAAAACATCATGAAAGGATATTCCAGCTCTTTCAGTCGCTTTTCGGTGAAGGAGAGAAGAAAGGCATGGGCATAGGGCTAGCTATAGTAAAGAAGATTGTAGAAATGCATGGTGGCAGGATCTGGGTTGATTCAGAGATCGGATTTGGTAGCAGGTTCTTCTTTACAATACCCAAGATTGCTTCTGCGAACATGAAAGAACGATGATCCGGTGTCTTTTCATTGAAGATGATTATATCGACCAGATGGCCATCAGAAGGCTTGTCGCTTCTGAGGGTCTGTCATGGAAGATAGAGATTGTAAGCAGAGTTGCCGAGGCCAAAGCGTTATTGAATAATGAGTCGTTTGACGCCATCGTATCGGATTATAATCTGCCCGACGGCAATGCATTTGATTTTCTTGAGATGAAACTGGACGTTCCGGTTATTATCGTAACCGGCGCGGGCAGTGAACAGATAGCTGTTAATGCAATGAAGTCCGGAGCCAGCGATTATCTGATCAAAGACAGCGACCGCAATTATCTTAAAATGCTTCCGCTTACAATAGACAGGACAATTAAGAACAGGATGATCGTAGATCGCATGGAAGAGCAGATCGTCCGGGATTCGGCCAGGATTTCTGTTACCGGCAAGAGTGCATCGATACAGGAACTCTGCAAACTTATAGATATTGCGGCTCGATCTGAAGCACCGGTGCTTATAACCGGAGAAACCGGTACAGGCAAGAACCTTACTGCAAAGGCTATTCACTATTCCAGCCAACTCAATAAGGGGCCGTTCGTATGCATAAATTGTGCAGCCCTGCCTGAAAGTATGATCGAAGCTGAGTTATTCGGTTATGAAAAAGGGGCGTTTACCGGCGCGGTGGCTGCCAAACGAGGCCTGTTCGAGATGGCCGAGGGCGGGACCGTGTATCTTGATGAGATAGGCGAAATGCCAATGCATCTTCAGTCGAAATTGCTGAGCGTCATTGAGGACAAGCGCCTGAGGAGGCTTGGAGGGGTTGTCGAGAGGGACATGGAGGCTCGCATCATATCGTCCACGAATGTCGATCTTGCAAAGGCGCTGGGGATCTCTTTCAGGAAGGATCTTTATTTTCGACTTGGCATCATGAGGATTCACATTCCTCCCCTCAGAGACAGGATTGAAGACATACCCGAGCTGTGTCATCATTTGTTAAAGAAACTTGTAAAAAATGAGGTGGAGCTTTCAGCCTCGGAGCTGACAAAACTTATGAATTATAACTGGCCGGGCAATGTGCGTGAGCTTAGAAACGTTTTGGAGCGCGCATTAATGCTGCATGGCCGGACTGACATCCGTCCGTCCGAGTTTATTGGCCAATTTAAACAAGATGAGTATCAAAACAATGTGATGGGTTCAGTATCGGAGAAGCCACTGATGACGCTGGATGAGGTCGAAAAGAGGCATATCATGATGGCTCTTAATCGCTTCTCCGGCAATGTTACAAAAACTGCTGAAGCCTTGGGAATGTCGCTTGCTACATTAAAACGCCGAATCAGGGAATACGGGTCATCTTGATATGCCGGCTCATAATGAGCCGCTCAGAATGAGCCGGTAGTGACTGTAAAAGAAATCATCCAATTTTAATCATCTGAATTAATGGAGTAATTCCTCATTATCACAACCTTTGCAGATTGGCTTGCAATTTGCAATCCCATTTGCATGAAAATGCTGATCGTTGATGACGACCCAATTATGAGGCGGCTTTTGTCTTCGTTTTGCCAGGCATTACCGGGAGAGTTTACTCCCCTTACTGCTGCACACGGAGAAGAAGCTTTAAGGGTGCTTGCCAAGGAAAAAGTTGACCTCGTTCTGACAGATGTTGAAATGCCTGTGATGAACGGGTGTGAACTGGTGAGCGAGGTGAAAAAGTTGTATCCGAACATGAAGATTCTGGTAATGACCGGTCTGGCTTGCGAAGAGATCGATAGCAGATTACGCGGCATCGGCGTCTCAAGATATATTGAAAAGCCATTTACCATTCAGAGTCTAGCCGCAAATATCGACTACGCATTCAAGAATGGGTATGAAAGGCCAATGATTGGAAGCCTTTTGTACTCCATTTAAATAATAAATCAAGGGGGATCTTTAATGTCGACAAGCTTTGAGATACCTGAACTGATTTCAGCGATCGACAATCTAATCGAGAAGAAAGACCTGCGTAAAAAAGATCCAAGCTTGACTCTCATGCTCGCTGAGAAAATGAAAAAAATGGAAGTATGGTTCCTGGGCAGGATTTATCTGGACAACTCACGATTTATGCAAAAAGTCGCAGATCTCTGTCATAAGGGACGGCACGATGATATAAGAAAAATCATGGCCTTTGCGCGATACGCCTTTCGTCATCTGGGTCCTGACAGATTTGAGGACAGAATTCAAAGAAGCTCGCTTACATCAGATGAGAAAAAGATGCTGATCAGTTGTTTCAGAATAGGTGAAATGGACGGCGCTATTGCGCAAATGGTGCCAAGCGTCATTGAAGCGGACAGTCAGATTTCGTGTAATTAACAAGCGTTTGGAATACATCCGGATACATCTTTGAAATTTTATGGTGGGGGTTAAGATGAAAGACAGGTGCGAAATTGAAAGAATTGCATATGAGCTGTTTCAGAAGGACGGGTGCATTCATGGACGAGATCTTCAACACTGGTTCGAAGCGGAAATGATTGTGTTATCCCTGCAATCTAAAGCAGCACCCGATGTCTCTGCCCGGCCTGTGAAAGCTGCTGCAGATCCAAGTATTAAGAAGGCGACTGCAAATAGAAGTGCAACTATAACCAGTAAGAAACATGCGGCGTCAAAATCGACAGCCAAGGGCAAGTCGGCTGACAAACGACCAAGACATCAGGAAACGTCCCTCTAAATCTGCTGAAGGGGTTATTGCCTCTGCCATGATTAGTCGGCCTGAACTGAGCATAGGGACTGAAACTGATTACTGCGGAGACGATGATAACTGAAGAATACTAACGAGTATTTATTCATAAGGATTTATGGCAGTAATGGAGGTTTATATGAGTGATAATGTCACCGGTGTAAGCCAATCTATTCGCGAAAGGGCGTCCAGCTATAGGAAAATCATCGGAGCGCTTATGGATATGCTCGAGTCAGGAATACACTGCCTGAAGAATATCGAGATCAAGCATAACAAAGGCAGGCATAGCGTGCTTATCAGGGACCTGTCAATGGACAAGGCTATCGGAACTTTAATTCAGGCGGTTACGGACAGATTCAGGCGCTTGAAGAATATCGATATCACGGTTTCTCGGGAAGACGTTCCAAGACATGAACGGTTCAACTATTCATACATCATTGTTGTCAGGGACGGCGAGGTTAAATCGGAACTTCCTTAGCGCCGAGCCATTGTTGGATGCTGATAAATAAGTCCGCGGAATGCGAAGGTATTTACATCTATTTATCTGCATCATAAGCTCGGCAAAGTAACGCAGAAGGCCTGTTGAGCGTTCTATCCCAGCTTCACTCAAATCACTAATATCTACAACTATTTCATATGATTTGTATAATATGTTATAACAATTTGAACGTGTTGAATATCTGAATCATGGTTGTGAGGATTATTTTGTGGGCGAACGCTTGAGAAAAAGAGAGAAAATCGCGGCATATTTCAGGGTGGATAAAGATCTTGTTATAGTCTTTCTACTTGTTGCCATAATTGGCTTTGTCTTTTTTTTCGTTCCCAATCAGCGGGCATTCTTAAACTTTTTTTATCTTCCGGTTATAGCAGGAGCTTTCTTTTTTGGGAAAAGGTATGCAACGCTGTCGGCAACGGCATCGGTTCTAATTGTAACTCTTATGTCCCTGACACATCCTGACAAATTCCTTGCGGTTTCACAGGATCCAATGTCGAAATGGCTGGATATAAGCACGTGGGGCGGATTCCTTGTAATAACCGGATATTGCATAGGTCATCTTTATGAAAAGAAGGAACGGGCGCTCAGGGAGATCAAGAAGACATATCGCGGCATTGTCGAAATGCTGTCGCTGATTATCGATTCCATTGATAAGGAAACCCAGAGTCATTCTAACAGGGTTTCGACGATTGCTGTGATGATAGCACAGGCCATGAAGTGTCAGGAGCAGGAAGTTGAAAACATTCGCGTCGCTGCACTTCTGCATGACCTTGGAAAACTTGGTGTTAGCAATGAAGTGCTGCAGAAGATTGGCAAGCTTACGAAAGAGGAGCGGGAACATATAAAAACCCATACGACTCGCGGTGCCGAGATAATGAAACCTCTGGGCGGCAATGTGGTCCAGATACTGCCGTATATTATTTATCACCACGAACAGTTTGACGGTACGGGTTACCATAAACTTGTCGGCAACGGGATACCCCTTGGGGCAAGGATTATCGCGGTTGCTGACGTATATGATGCGCTTATGTCAGACAGACCGTACCGCAAGGGAGTCTCTCCGACTGAAGCTCGTGAACACATAAATGCTAACTCAAACAAGTATTTCGACCCTGAAGTCGTCGAGGCTTTTATGTCAATCATACCTCAAGTCGAATCTCTGGCTCTTCACAGGCTTTAGCGATTTATGAAAGTAGCTACTTCTGCCGAGATGAGGGAAATCGATAGGATAACAATTGAAGACATTGGAATTCCGTCGCCTGTTTTAATGGAAAGGGCAGGGACCGCTGTTGCAGAAAAGGTTGCAGAGATAATCACGGGCAGGAAGGTTTTGGTGCTATGTGGTCGGGGCAACAATGGCGGTGACGGGTTGGTTGCTGCCAGACACCTGCATAACCGAGGATTTCAAGTTAAGGTTGTTATGCTGGCGAAACCAGACAGCCTGAGTCAGGATTGTAAAGCCCAATATCAGATTGTTACAAACGGAGGATTGCGGGTTGAAGTTAAGCAATTACTCAGCGGAGCTGACCTGCATGGGGCACTTGTTGTTGATGCTGTCTTTGGGACGGGGTTAAGCAGGGGAATCAGCGGACCTACAGCAGAACTATTCAGATCAGTTAATGAATCAGGAGTGCCTGTAGTTTCGGTGGATATGCCGTCCGGCATATCTTCAGATACAGGAGAAATACTTGGTGATGCTATTCGCGCTAGCCATACGGTGACCTTCGGGCTTCCTAAAAGAGGGCATTTTCTTTTCCCGGGCGCTGAATATTCCGGGATTCTTCATGTTGCTGACATCGGATTCCAGCCGGGGCTGCTTAAATCGGACCTGGTCAGAGCTCAGCTTATCAATAAGGGCTACGCCTTATCAGTTCTACCGGAGAGACCACGCAATTCATATAAGGGTGACTACGGCCATGTGCTGATCATCGCAGGCTCTAGAGGCAAGACCGGGGCAGCCATCATGACGGCTAAATCCTGTATGCGAGCAGGCGCCGGGCTTGTTACCATAGGAGTGCCTGAAACCTTGATTGATATTTTTCAGACAAGGGTGACCGAAGAAATGACGCTGCCGCTGCCTGACAATGGTAACGGCACTCTCAATTGCGCCGCAGTTGATCATATTTTAGATTTTGCTGTTCAACAGGCGGATATCATAGCTATAGGACCTGGCATAGGTGTTTCATCCGATACAGAAGCAATTGTTAAAAGACTTGTAGAGGTTTCGACTATCCCTCTTGTAATCGATGCCGATGGCTTGAATGCCATCAATGATGGCGGAGCCATTTTGAAGAACGCCAAATCCCCCATAATTATAACGCCGCATCCCGGAGAGATGGCGCGCCTGATGCGTAAATCAGGCTTCGGTATCCTTGAAGTGGAAAAAGACCGCATGGGCACGGCCCAATCATTTGCTAACGATAAAGGTGTTACCGTTGTTTTGAAAGGAGTTCCAACAATCGTTGCTGCACCGGATGGAGATCTGCTTATCAACACGACAGGGAATCCAGGGATGGCAACAGCAGGGGCTGGAGATGTACTTACAGGAATAATAGCGTCTTTGGTAGGGCAGGGATTGTCCTCGCTTCATTCTTCTGCGGTTGGCGTATATCTGCACGGTCTGGCTGGAGACCGGGCAGCATCAGAAACTGGTCTTCATTCTCTGATTGCATCTGACATTATCGCTTATCTCCCGGCAGCTTTTCGCTGTCTGGTATAACAACTTGGATTTGCAAATAATGCCAGATCTTATCGTGCCGTCTATCTTCAGTGGTTTTCCTGTAATCGCATATTTTACGACTAAAGCATTGTCTGACGAGTCTGTGCGCATGAATGCACTGCTGCACGCCGAGGATCTATATCTACCCATGCAAAAACATACGGATGAGATTGTAATTGTCGATGGCGGAGAAAAACCTGTGGTCGCTGATGCTGTAGTGACAAAGCGTAAAGGTCTTGCCCTGGGGGTCCGGGTTGCTGACTGTTTGCCTATCCTGCTGTATGATACTAGAAATAATGTTGTCGGTGCTGTGCATGCGGGCTGGCGGGGTACGGCTGCAGGCATACTTAGTAAGACAGTCAGGCTATTGAAAAGCCGTTTCGGCTCCCAGCCAGAAGATATATTAATGGCCATTGGCCCGAGTATAAAGGGAAGTTGTTATGCTGTAGGAAAAGATGTGGCCGATGCAATTGCCGATGCTGCAGCAGAGTCCTGCATAACTGCTGTCGGCAGGAACATCTATGCCGACCTGCCCGAGGCAAACAGACTGCAGGCAGTGAACGCTGGGATTGCAGCAATTAATATATGGATATCGGATGAGTGCACCCACTGCATGCCCGACAGATTCCATTCATACAGGATTAGAAAGTCTGATACAGGCAGGCAATATGGAATTATAGTGTTGATATAAAGTCAGCTGATTCTTTTCAATAGCCCAAGTTCGCAGGGAACGCGGTCGAGTTCTTCGACTGAGTAGACATGGCCCTCTTGGGGGCGTTCGAGCAGCCATAGGACAACAGCCTGGTCGCCCGGCCGCATTTGAACAGGGATTCGATTGAATGGTATTTCTATGCCAATGATTTCGCTCATTACTTCAGCTGTCCCTTTATGGCCTACAGCCGATATAAAACCGTCTGACAGCAGTTCCCTTGCCTGGTCAGGGCCTATCTTCTTGAAACTATAATGGCCGAAGCTTGTCAGAACTGGCGCGTTCAGGGTATAAATCAATGGATAGACTCCGGCCTGTCAGAGTGAATTGCCGGTCCAATTCTGTCAATAAGGCCGGCAACAACCTGTTTCCTCTCGTTTAGCGAAAAATCGAAGTAGAGAGTGCTTTCCATCAGTATGGAAACGATTTCCTTCATTTTATCCAAGTTATCTTTCATCTTAGACACCTGCCTTCTGTCAATAGAACTGCATATGTCATGCCATTCATTATCATGTTGAAATATCAGGAATACGGTTGATCATTTCTTTGTGGAAGTGCAAATTTAGGGATCAGCTTTCCGCAATAAGGAGAAATAATTGCGCGGCGTGGAGGTGTGATCACGAAACGGGGCATGATGCCGAACTGCAAAGCTCATTCGCTTGTCTTTTCAGCAAGGTTGCAGTCTGATTGTCAAGTCCGCCGGCGCGCATAAGGGATTCAACATCCATGGATGATATCTCATCAACAAGAATGATATCGCGAGATGTTAAAGTCTGAGCAGTATTTCTAGTGGCTGCCGGCAGGATAGTTATGGGATAAAGACGTTTTCCCTCGATCATTTTTTCGAGGCCCATTTTTTCTGGATAGCGCCAGCTTAGAACCTTCAGTCCCACGCATTCTGCAAATTTGATGGCATCACTGCTGCAGCGTGTGTTAGTCACGAGCCAGTCTTCCTGCACATGCGAATTTCTGTGCTCCTCGATATCAAAGGCCTTCCGTATATCCTCGAATCTGGCATGAACATAGAGTGCTATTTTTATATCAGCAGGCTTTTCGCCGCCTGCGTGGTGCTTGCATTCGATCATGCATCTTTTGTCGTCGAGCGTGGCAAGCACATCGACTTCATGAGTCACACAGAACCCCTTAATTATCCTGTTTACTTCCACGGAATATCCATATGCCTTAAGGATACGCGCAACATATTTCTCGAAGGGATAGCCGGTCGGCCCCAGTGAGTAGATCGCCTTCTTTATGGAATATCTCATGCCGCTGGAGCGACTGTACTGCCTGAGCAGCTTTTTTGCCATTCTGAAGATGTGATGCGTGTGCATTGAATGCGTCACCTGCGTGGATACTTTCCCTGCTATGTCCCAAGCAACATCTTCAGGAGCGCCGGATCTTACGAGGGAGTTGACCAGCTTGCCTATGTCAAACTCCTCAGATTTTCCGGAAGCCTTTGTCACCGGTATAGTCATGGTTAATTCTACACTATTTCTTCGGCGCCCGGTTAAATCAGAGCATTACATATTGCACATAATCAGGTTTTTTTGATAGAGTCTTGAATTCGAGAATGCATGGGAGGAAAAGAGATGTCGGAATTTAAGTGTGTTACCGTAGTCAAAAAAGCAAATGTATTTTTTGGGGGAGGCGTAACAAGCAGGACCATCCTTTTTCAGGACGGCTCAAAGAAGACGCTTGGCATTATGCATCCGGGCGAGTATGAGTTTACTACAAAAGATGCCGAGATTATGGAAATTCTCTCTGGTGATATGGAAGTGCTGTTGCCTGATTCGGACGTGTGGAAGCCATTTAGAAGCGGCGACGCATTCAACGTGCCTGCTAATGCCAGCTTTAAGCTGAAGGTAAAGGAGCTCTCTGATTACTGCTGCTCATTTGTAAAGTAGTATTGTCTGAAATGTAACAGATGCATTATGAACATATATTCTGCTTATATCATCACTTTTATCGCCAGTTTTTGCATCCTGGTGATCGAGATTGTGGCAGGGCGCATACTTGCGCCGTTTGTTGGAGTCTCGCTTTATACATGGACCAGCATAATCGGCGTGGTGCTTGCAGGCATAAGCATCGGGGCCTATCTGGGAGGCAGGCTGGCTGACAGGTTCCCTGATGTTAAAACACTTGCGTGGCTGCTGGTCGTCTCCGGCATGGCTGTATTACTAATAGCGCCGGTAACCAATCTAATAGCATCATATAAGTTTCATACATCTCTGATGATGCGGATACTGCTTGTTACTTCGCTCATTTTCTTTATCCCCAGCTGCATCCTCGGCATGATTTCTCCGGTAATAATCAAGCTTGCGCTCCGCAAGATGGAGAGGGTGGGCCACATTGTTGGCAAGATATACGCCATATCTACACTCGGTTCTATAATAGGCACCTTTGCAGCTGGCTTTTTCCTGATCTCGTGGATCGGCACGAGGCAGATTATGCTTTTAATGGGCCTCATTCTCATGCTGACAGGAGTTGCCTACGGGGCTTTTGTATGCAAACGCAAGGCAGTTTTGGGGGTCATCGCATTGCCGGCCCTGCTGGTCGGAGGATATTACGACTATGCCTACAAGCCCTCATTAGAAAAGGGGCTACTGCTTTATAAAGAGAGTAATTATTACACCATCAAAGTGAAGGAGGCGACGCGAAAAGGGGGACAGAGGATTCTTAAATCCCTGGTTCTGGATCATCTGACCCATTCTTATGTGGATACGGCAGATCCCCTGCATTTGGAATATGAATATGAGCTGATATACGCCGATATCCTTAAATGGCGGCTTGCAAAAGATGCACGGTTCAGGACATTGTCCATCGGCGGTGGCGGATATGCATTCCCGAGGTATATGGAGGCATACTATCCACAGTCGTATAATGAAGTGGTTGAAATCGATCCTGAGATAACTAAAATAGTTTATGATCAGCTCGCTCTTCCCAGGGCGACCAAAATCAGGACGTTCAATGAAGACGGAAGATGGTTCGTCATGAATTGTCGGGACAAATACGATTTGGTATTCATAGATGCGTACAACGATTTGTCCATACCATACCATCTGACGACAAAAGAATTTGCAGAGCAGATCAAATCAATAACGAAACCTAACGGCATTGTACTGACAAATGTCATAGATAATTTCCAGAAAGGGTCGTTCTTGCCCTCATACATACGAACTCTCCGTGAAGTTTTTGGAAAGGGCAATGTCCATCTTATATCCATCAGCCCTGATTTGGAAAAAACCGGTATCAGTACATTCATAGTCTTGACCGGCAATAACATTATTGATATCGACAGCTTTGCCGCATTTCTCAAAAGCGAGGGACGTACGACTTCCAGCATAGTGCCGGATTCAAGGACGAACGATTATGTTGACAGAAATTATTCTGTGCTTCTTACTGACGACTATGCACCAGTGGACAATCTTATAGCGCCGATTTTTGAGACGAGATTCGGGTACAACGGTGCGCGGTAATTCCCTGGTTATAATTTAGCTGCCGGCAAGTATATGTCAAAAGCTGTTCCCTCTCCAGCCTTGGAACTTACTGTAATAACTCCATCATGGTTTGTTACGGTGGAATGAGTGATGGCAAGATCTAAGCCGGTTTTGAGGGACACGCCGATGTCCTTAAAAGCGAACAAGGGGTCGAATATCTTAGCGGCGCTGTCGCTGGCGGTGCTTATACCGTTTTCAGTTACTGAAATTCTGACATAGTCGCCTGCATGCACCTTAAGACCATCCTTGTCTTTCACGGTCACGTTAGAAGCGGATATTTTCAACAGCCCCTTGCCGTTGAGCGTTTCTCTGCAATGCATTAAGATGCTGGCCAAGGCCTCATTTAATTGCGACTCATCAGCTTCGATCTGATGCAGATTGCCGGAAAGCATTAATTCTATTCTTAATTCATCAACGGCAACAGCAGGCACCACTTTCCTCCTGATCAGATCAGCAAGGTTCAACTTTTTCTTGGATGGCTTGCCTCGCCGTGAAAAGTTGAGCAGTTTTTGGGTCAACTCCGCGGCATGCAGAGAAACCTCTTCAGCGTTAGCCAGCAGTGTGTTTAGCTTCTCATTGGCAGGGGCGATTTTTCTTGCTACCGAGATGTTGCCAAGAATTGCCGTAAGAAGATTGTTAAAATCATGAGCAATGCCTCTAGCCATCATGCCGACTGCTTCGGACTCCCTTGCCTTCATGAGATCTTCGATCAACGCATGTCTGCTGCTTATGTCGTGGTTGCTGGCGCGCCGCCCGAGCCACTTTCCATCGCTGCCGAAAACGGGCCGGCAGCTGTGGCTGATCCACCGCTCTTCTCCTGTCTTTGTAATAATGCGAAAGTCGAAGTGGTGCGTCTCGTGATTGTCCGACAATGAGTCATTATAATGAGCCGCCACCATAGCTTGATCAGAGGGATGAGCAATCATAGTTACAAGGTCAGGGTTCAAAAGGAATTCTTCCGGGCGATAGCCCGTAATTATTTCGCATGCGGGCGACACATAGAAAAACTGCCCGTCCGGACCCATCCATTCTTCCCAGTCGCATGTAAAGTCCGCGACTATGCGATACTTCTCTTCACTCTTCCGGAGTGCCTCCTGTGCCTGCTTGCGTTCAGTAATGTCCTGGATGAGTCCGTCATAAGCTATTAGCTTGCCTTCAGTATCATACTGACATACCGGCGTGTTCTTTACCCACCTTAATGTTCCATCTTTTCTGGCTATCCGATGTTCGAAAGGAGCGGTCTCCTTGCCCGATATGATGCCCGCTACATGTTTGAGGACAAACGGTCTGTCCTCTTCGTATACCATATTGATCCAAAGGAAATTGTTGGAAGCAAATTCATCCTGAGAATATCCGGTGATAAGAAGGCAGCCCCTGCCATGCACCGTTTCCACGGGATTGCCGTCGACCATGTGAACGCTAAAGATATAGTCTGAAACAACTTCAGTTATATGCCGGTATTGAGCCGTAACAACCTGAAGTAGCTCTTCTGATTGCCGGCTTTTATTCTCCAGATCGGCTACGACAGCCCGCAAATAGGCTATTTCATAAGAAGCTTCATCATGCGATCTTTCTTCTTGTCCCATGTTATGTCCACGAGTTTCATATGTTTTTTTGAGGCTAGTTTAATTATAACAGTTTAACAGACACCTGATTCATTGAAAAAAGAGACGATCTCCTGGCGCGGTCATCTGTGAGCGCGGAAATTGATTTTGGTGCTGTTGTGCCGTAATATAGTGTAGTATTGAGACCAACGGACTTGGACAAGGAGATAAGATGCTGAAAGCAAGAGATATAATGACTAAAGATGTAATAACTGTCAGCCCCGCTATGACAGTCGAGGATTTGGCTCGCATATTAGTAGAGCGAAGAATCAGCGGCGCTCCAGTTGTAGATGCAGAAGGAAATCTTGTCGGCATCGTAACTGAAAACGACCTTATAAGGAAAAACAAGAAGTTCCATATCCCGACTATAGTCAGGCTTTTTGATGCCTACATTATGCTCGATAGTAAAAGCAGAATTGAGCAGGAGATCAAGGACATGGCTGCCGTTACTATCGGGGATATTTACCGCAAGGACGTAGTGACGGTCAGCGAAGAGAGTCCTGTCGATGAGATAGCCACCATAATGTCGGAAAAATCAGTCCATCTAATTCCTGTTGTCAAAGGCAGAAAGATAATCGGCATCATTGGCAAGATTGACATCATTCAGGGGCTGAGCATAGGAACATCATAGCCTGATATATGGCAGACCGGGACGCATGCGATGGACATGCATATGACTACTCATTCGGCGCAAGAGACTGAACGCCTCGGTTACAAGCTTGGGGTATTGCTTAAGACAAAAGAGAAGGCAGCAGCAGTATGCCTTTTTGGCGATCTTGGTGCAGGCAAGACGACATTTGTGAAAGGTTTTGCGACAGCTTTTGGGGTCCCTGCAAGGGAGATAGGGAGTGCCAGTTTTATAATAGTCGCGGAATATGACACTTCACCTCCTTTCTATCATATTGACTTGTACCGTCTGGCGTCGGAGCTTTGCGCAGAAGATATGGGAATTTGGGAATATATTGAATCAGATGGTATAGCTGTGATCGAATGGGCTGAGAAGCTTGGAGAATTGCCGGATTCAGCAATACGTGTGACCTTGCGGCATGTAGATGAAGAGGTGAGGGATATAACCATTGCCGGTATAGATGCGAAAGAAATGGACGCATTGGCCGGTGTAAGGGGAGCATAATGAAGAAGATCGGCATTATATGCAAATCGGGCAAGAAAGAACCTATCGAGATGGTTAAGTTCATGTTGCCATGGCTCCAGGAAAGAAAGTGCGAGGTTTTTCTCGAGCCAGTGCCGGCTTCTGTTCTGGGGCAAAAGGGCTTTGAGCGTGAGAATATCCCCGATGCTGTAGAAATTGTGGTGGTACTTGGAGGCGACGGGACTATGCTTAGTGCAGCCCGTCTTATTGCCGGGAGAGAAGTGCCTATTTTAGGGGTGAATCTGGGTGGACTTGGGTTTATTACTGAGATCAATAAGGACGAGGTTTTTAGCGCGCTTGAGCAGGTTCTGGATGGAAGAAGCCCGATTGAAGAGCGAATGATGCTGGACGTTCATGTTTTCCGCGAGTCTGCGGAAGCCGGGTGCTTCCTGGCACTTAACGATGCTGTCATCAACAAGGGCGCTATGGCCAGGATTATAGAAATGGAAACCTTTGTTGAGGCATCTTATGTAACTACATACAGAGCGGACGGATTGATCATATCTACGCCGACGGGTTCTACAGCTTATAATCTGGCAGCCGGCGGGCCGATATTATATCCAACGCTAAGCAGCATAGTGATAGCTCCAATCTGCCCTCATATGCTGACAAACAGGCCAATTGTGCTGCCCGATGAAAGCGATATCAGGATTGCGCTCAAATCAGAAACTGAAAGCGTTTATTTAACCATTGACGGACAGGTGGGATTACCCCTGAAGCAGGGAGATGTGATCGAGGTTAAGAAGTCGAATAATACCACCAAGATATTTACCCCATGCGGACATGACTATTTTAATCTGCTAAGGACTAAACTGAAATGGGGCGAGAGATAGCTAATGATGAGACCGGATTTGGTTGGCAATATCTGTGAAGTTCTTGACTATTTCAAGGCAATAGGATTTGATCTGATTCCTATTCAACCTATTGAACAATCCGATACCCTTGTTAGACATGCTGAAGATCAAACAGCTTGTATTGCGGTTCAGGATAAGGCATTAGCATTGCAGGCTTTGCGCCAGGAGATAGGTGACTGTACCAGATGCCCTCTCTCCAAAGGCAGGACGAACATTGTGTTTGGTGAAGGCAATGCCGATGCAAGAATTATGTTTATCGGTGAGGCCCCTGGAAGGGAGGAAGATATTCAGGCAAGGCCATTTGTTGGTGATGCAGGTCAACTGCTTACAAAGCTGATTGACAAGATGGGCGAGAAGTCCGGGTTCGGACGCAAAGACGTCTACATTGCTAACATAGTTAAATGCAGGCCGCCACAGAATCGTGATCCTCGCGAAGACGAAAGCCGTGTATGTTCTCAATTTCTGCAAAGGCAAGTTGAGATTGTTTCACCGGAGGTTATTGTAGCACTTGGCAGGATATCGACCTTTTTCCTGTCCGGCAGAAGCGGACCGATTACGTCTTTTTCGATAACGAGGGAACGAGGTAAATTCTTTGAGTTCAAAGCGGGCGGGAGATCCATACCGGTTATGCCGACCTTTCATCCTGCATACCTTCTTAGAAATCCCAAAGACAAGTGGCTTACATGGGAGGACGCTCAGGCCGTCCTCAAGAAATTGGAGGAGGGCGGGCAATGAAGGTTCTCTGGGCGCCGTGGCGAATGGAATATATTTTGGGCCAGAAGGAGGACTACTGTATATTCTGTATAAAGCCCCTGGAAAACAATGACAGGGATAATCTAATCCTTTATCGCGACAAGAATGTTTTTGTCATGATGAACAAATTTCCATACAATAACGGGCATCTGATGGTTCTGCCATATGTTCACACCTCATCTTTCGATGGTCTGGATGCTGATACCGTAAGCGACCTGATGCGCATAACTAAATATTGTGTGGAATGCTTAAGGGAAGCCTTCCATCCAGAGGGGTTTAACATCGGGATCAACATTGGAAAAGCAGCCGGTGCGGGGATTGAAGAGCATCTGCATGTACACGTAGTTCCCCGGTGGGGTGGAGATTCTAATTTTATGGCAGTCACGGGCGAAGTCAGAATGATCCCGGAGCATATACGCGACACTTATGACAAGCTGCATCCAATTTTCAATAAGCTATTACAAAAGTTGTAAATAGATACCTTACCTTGTGGTTTTCAGCTGAACTGGATAAACTGAAACTGGCTCTGAAATCAAGCACCATTACGCCGGAGGCAGTTGATATGAAAGCTTTGTTGAGAATTGCGCTGTCTGTCTTATGTTTTTTGTTAATTTTTGTGTGTTTGGTCGGATGTGCTCTGAATCAAAATTATATTCAAACAAAGGACGCTTCCGATTCGGAAATTACCGGAAATTACACGGTGTTCCTGTTTGGGGCGAATCATTACGAGGATATAGCAACAGCCGCCATGCTTGTGCCGACAGAAGGCAAATATAATCTGGACATATATGCGCCCGAGTGGGCATATCGGATCAGGAAGGATGTGTCCGGTAAAGACGCTGTAGCGATTGCAAAAGATTTCGTGAGATGGAACCCATCGTCTATGAGAAGCCGGACAGCCAGAATCGTCGCTCCTGACGGCGGGACTATAGGATATGAGATACGACCGTTATATATGCCTACAACATACGGTCGCGAAGATGTGATGTATATTAACTATTTTCTTAAGAATGGCAACAAAGTCGAGGTCCATATCCATTTGTACCCTGATGTTGAGCAGAAGATTATGACCGGAGGCGGCAGATCTGATAAAGGCGATTAACATGTAGCTGTGGAATCGTGGTAATACTATCACTTTGCCTGCTGAGTTTATGGGCGTACGGTGCAGTAAATTTAAGGTTATGTGTATTTGATTGTTTCCAGGATTTCTCTGACTTTTATCAGCAGATCTTTTGGCATAACAGGTTTAAGAATAAAATGTATGCCTTCTGTTTGAAGGAACGACTTGTCCAATCGGTCAGCCGTATAGCCGCTGGCAAAAAGAAATTCGACTGAGGCGCCTATTTTTTTCAGCGCGGAATAAACTTCCCTGCCGCTCTTTTTGGGCATGATCATGTCTAATAATATCAGCCGTATTTTATCCCTGTTATTTACGAACTGCCTTATTGCATCGTCCCCGTCATTTGCCAGAATCACGCTATATCCCTGTTTTGAGAGTATGGCCTTATAAAGTTCCCTTAATTTTTCATCGTCTTCAGCAACAAGTATGGTTTCGTTTCCAGTAAGAGGAACGGCTTTGGTGTCGACAGCGGCAATAGCCTCATTTATTTGCGCGAGAGGCAAATAAATGTTGAACGTAGTTCCCTCTCCGACGTCACTTTTTACCTCTATATGTCCGCCGAGCTGAGACATAATGCCGTACACCATGGAAAGTCCGAGTCCAGTGCCCTTCCCTGTTGGCTTTGTCGTGAAAAATGGCTCGAAGATTCTGTTCAGTGTATCTTTGTCTATTCCAATTCCGCTATCCATAACACTGATAAGCGCGTATGACTGCTTCTGCCCGTATCCATGTGTCAAAATGAATTTTTCGTCCAGAGCAATCAAGCTTGTGCTTATTGTTAAGACGCCCCCATCGGGCATGGCGTCACGGGCATTTGTAGCCAGATTCAGAATAACCTGATCGATTTGAGCCGCGTCAACAAGGCATATCAAGTCCTTATTAGTCAGATTCACGATAAAATCGATATCTTCCCCTATCAGCCTCTTTAGAAGCTTTGACGACTTTCTTATCAAGTCATTGATATCCCAAGGCAAGGGGTTTATTATCTGATTTCTGCTGAATGCCAACAAGCTGTGAGTTACTTCAGCAGCCTTACCAGCGGATTCCAATATCTGCACCAGGTCAGCCTGAATGGGATCATCAGGAGCGAGTTTCGTCTGTATAATGTACCCGAAACCTATGATGATAGACAGGATATTATTAAAATCATGCGCAATTCCTCCAGCCAGCTGACCCACTGCTTCCATCTTCTGAGACTGTAAGAGCTGTGCCTGCAGTATCCGGCGCTGTTCTTCAAACCTCTTTTTTTCTGTTACATCCCTGATGGTGTTAATTCTGGCCTTTATAATCCCGTCAGCGTCTTTCAGAAGAGCTGCCGTTACTTGCACATCGATTATTGATCCGTCTCGTCGCCTGATCTGAAGTGGATAGTCCTGAACATATCCCTCCTTCTTTAGAAGTTCAAGTCCGGCCAGCATGTCCAGAGGGTTTGCAAAGTGCGCTATGGTCGGTATTTTTAACAGCTCCTCGCGGCTATCGTATCCCAATACCTTAAGAGATGCATCATTGAAATCTATCAGCTCCTCATTAGCTGACACAATGCTGACGCTGTCTCGTGAAGTTAAGAAAACCCCTTTGTACAAGGCCTCACTTTCGATCAAGGCCTGCTCCACTTTCTTCTGCGAGCTGTTATCGACCCATATCGCCAGTATGCATTCTTCATTGTCGATTGAAATGCCTTTGGCAGAAATCAGCAGATCTATGATCTCTCCGGATTTTTGGCGGCATTCCATCTCCATATTTTTTGCGTAACCTTTAATGCGAATAGATTCGATAAGGTGGTTGCGGCGTTCCGGCTCAAACCATAACCCTAATTCTGCGGATGTATGTCCGATTACATCATCACGGCCGTACTCGCATATCTCAAGAAATGCATCGTTGACCTCAATAAAGGCACCACTCTTTTGGCAGGAGATGCTCATACCGGCCGGCATAGAGTATATTATCCGGCGGAGCGTTTCGGTGGAGTTCCATAAAGCTGCACTTATTTGAGCGCATTTTTTCCGGGCAGCTTCTGCGGAAGCTCCAGTGTCAGGTTTGACAGCTTTTTTCGTTTTCACTCATTGTCTCCCGGATTAAGACACTATTTAGCTCAAAACACAAGTGTTGCCCACAGAGCAAATCTACAGTCCAGAAACCTCTGAGGAGATGTATACGTTATTAATTATCCGCTATTTCAGCAGACTTTACAACTAAAGCACGAAACTGTAACTTAATATGATACAAACGGGGATAGGGACTATGACTTTGTCAGAATTTTCAATGCGCTTCAGCCCAAGTGTGGCCTTTGCCGACTCCAACGATCAAAGGAACAGAAAGGCTGAGTGCACCTTCCATATCTTCTTTTATGAGCCCGGAGATTGTGCCGGCTTCATTATCAGGAACCTCAAAAAGTAATTCATCATGTATCTGAAGTATCATTTTTGTTTTGAGGTGACTTTCTTTCAATCTTTTCCAAATCCTGATCATTGCTATCTTTATTAAATCTGCGGCAGTACCTTGCACCGGCGCGTTGATCGCCATGCGTTCAGCTTGCATCCTGAGATTGTTATTTGAGCTGTTAATATCCGGTATGGGCCGCTTCCTGCCCAGCAGAGTCTGTACGTATCCTCTCGACCTTGCCGTATGAATAGTCATGTCAATATAATCTTTCACGCCTCGGTGCCTGTCAAAGTAGTTGTCAATGATTGCCGAAGCTTCTTTCGGAGATATGCCCAGTGCTTCAGAAAGTCCGAAGGGGCTTATGCCATAAATGACGCCAAAATTAACGGTCTTGGCGACTCTGCGCTGATCTGATGTAACCTTGTCTGGTGAAACCGAAAATATTTCTGAAGCCGTTCTTGTGTGGATATCGACATTCTTTCTGAATGCCTCTATCAGGCCTTTGTCTTTGCACAAGTGCGCCAGAATTCTCAGTTCTATTTGAGAGTAATCGGCTGAAATCAGTACTGAATCCTTTGCAGCAATGAAGACACCCCTTATCTTCGAGCCCCATTCACCGCGGACAGGTATGTTCTGCATGTTTGGATCGCTGCTGCTCAACCTGCCGGTCGCCGTTACAGTCTGATTGAATGATGTGTGTATACGTCCGGTTTTTTCATTAATAAGCTTAGGAAGTGCATCCACATATGTTGTTTTGAGTTTGTAATATGTACGGTAATTCAGGATCTCGGCGGGAAGCCTATGGCTTTTAGCCAGTTCCTCCAGAACCTCGACATTCGTAGAATAACCGGTCTTTGTCTTTTTCCCGGGCTTGAGTTTAAGAACATCGAATAGGATACGTCCAAGCTGCTTTGGGGAGTTGATATTGAAATCCTCGCCGGCAAGGCTATAGATTGTTGTCTGCAAGGCAGTTAACTGGCATTCAAGCTCTTTGGAAAGTTCATCGAGTCTCCAGGTGTCAACTCCTATTCCGGCCTCTTCAATGTCGGCCAGAACGTTAATAAGAGGCATCTCTATATCGAAATAAAGCGATGTCAGCCCTTCGGCCTCCAGTTTCTGAAATAGTATATCCTTTAGTTCGAAGGTCAGCTCGGCATCCTCAGCCGCATAGCTGGTTGCTTCATCTATAGGCAGCCTGGAAAAGTCGGGTAGTTTCCCAAGTACTTCAGACAAAGGCCTTTTTTTGTGGTGCAGATATTCAAGTCCGACCGTAGAAAGGCTGTGTTCCGAGCGGTTAGGATTCAGCAGATACGAGGCGAGCATGGTATCGTAGAGCTTGCCAGCTGTTTTGATACCTTCTTTTCTCAAGATCAAGGTGTCGTATTTGAGATTGTGGCCGATTTTGTCTATAGACGCGTCTTCAAATATCGGCTTAATGATGCTAAAGGTATCCGGTACGTTCGAGCCGTTAGCATGACGAACAGGCACATAGCAAGCGAAGCCTTTTTCTTTGCACAATGAAATGCCGACAGCAATGTCAGATATCGGATTGCGGCCGGTTGCCTCAACATCAAAGCAGATTTCGCTAAGCTGATGCGGACTTTTTTGCGTTTGTTGCAAATTCGGCATCAAAGCCGGATCAGATTGAGAATTGCTTTCGAAGTCGTCAAAAAGCGATTTCTGTTTCATTGATTCAATCCCAGATAATTTCGAAGGGCATGAGCGTCAGAGATGGTCATATAAGAAGCCCGCTGCGGCCAGCCTGAAGAGGGTACCATCTTGACAAGACTTGTGAATTCAAAATCTGAAAAGATCCTGAGCAGTGCAGGCCAGTCAGGTTCTTTGACAGACAATTGCTGCATATCCACCTCGATCTTGAGATCTATATCTATAGTCGCAAGTATTTCGCTCAGCTTGATTGAGTCGATGTTATCAGTTATCATCTTGCGGACGCGGTCACTTCGTATCCGTTCCGGATGCTCAATCAGGTCTTTCAGATTGTGAACACTTGTTATCAGATCCTTTGCTGTCTTCTCTCCGATCCCTTTGACTCCGGGTATGTTATCTACAGCATCTCCTGTTAGAGCCATGACCTCCGCAACTCTTGATGGCGGCACCCCGAATCTTTCAATGACCTCAGCTTGGCCTATGATCGCTTCCTTCATAGGGTCGTATATTTTGACGGTCTTCTCTACTATCTGCATCATGTCCTTGTCTCCGCTTACAATGAAAACATCGAATCCTTGAACTGCGGCTTTTTTTGCCAGGGTGCCCAGCACATCGTCAGCCTCAACCCCAGGGATTTCGAAAAAAGTAATGCGGAACGCCTCAATGATCTTTTTCATATGAGGTATTTGCATTACCAGTGCAGCCGGAGTTTCAGGACGCTGAGCCTTGTAATGTTCGTATATCCGGTGTCTTTCAGTGGGGACAGGAGAATCCAGCACTATTGCCAATGCATGCGGTTTCTTCTCCCTGAGCAGCTTCATGAGCATATTAGTAAAGCCATAAATGGCGTTTGTCGGAAATCCTTTCGAGTTGCTCAGATCCCTGATAGCATGGAACGCACGATAGAAATATGAATGCCCATCGATAAGATACAAATCCATTTACGATTATAACAGAACAGTAAAGGCGCATTGAGCTTTTTGGCTGCAATCGATTACATTAAATGCATGGCGATCAAAGTCATTATCTTTGATCTTGACGGCACGCTGATCGATTCCAGCATTGACATCTGCCATGCAATCAACTATGCGCTTAGCGGCCTCAATGTTCAGCCTGTGACTGTGCCTGAAACAATTTCTTTGATCGGTGAAGGCATAACCAGGCTTTTTGAAAAGATTATGGATACTCATGGACTTAGGTATGACAGGACTCTACTGATTGATCGCTTCCTGGAATACTACTCAGCGCATCTGATCGACAATACAACCTTATATCCTGGAGTCGTAGACACGCTGGAGGCGCTGGCTGGATATCGTAAAGCCGTTATCTCAAATAAACGAGAAGATCTTTCTGCCAAAGCCCTGCAACATCTGGGATTAAGCAGATATTTTGACTTGATAGTAGGCAGCGATACCACTGCCGAAAGAAAGCCCTCTCCAGTACCGATTAATTATGTTCTTTCAAGATTGGGCATCGGGCATGAAGAGGCAATGATTGTTGGCGATAGTACGTATGATATTAACGCCGGCAGGGCAGCGGGCATATTGACCGTAGCGGTTACATATGGATATCGGCCTGCCGATACGCTGAGAGGCGCGGATTTTCTGGTCAGTTCCATGCCGGAAATATTGGATGTCTTAAACGGGACGCGGAATAAAGCATCCTTATAAACATAGGGAGGATCTATGGCATACGCCATCGCATTTGCGGGAAAGGGCGGCACCGGGAAAACTAGTCTGGCAGGTCTTACAATTAAATATCTGGCGAGCAAAAGGACAGGCCCTATACTCGGAGTAGATGCTGACAGCAACTCATGCCTGAACGAAGCGCTGGGTGTGGGCGTACATACTACGGTCGGAAGGCTTCGGGAAGAATCGCTCGATACCGTGAGAAGTGGTGCGGACAGGCCAGGCGGCATGTCAATGGAGCAGATGTTCGACTATGAGGTGCAACAGTCGGTGATAGAAGCGAAAGGCTTCGACCTGATCGTTATGGGCAGGCCCGAAGGCCCCGGCTGTTACTGCGCGGCAAACAATATTATAAGAAAATACACCGACAAGCTGTCCGAAACCTATCCGTATGTTGTCATCGATAATGAAGCCGGGATGGAACACCTAAGCCGGCGCACGACCCATAAGGTCGATCTATTGCTCATAGTAAGCGATCCCACCATGAAGGGAATACTTACCGCGAAAAGGATCAATGACCTTGTCGAAGAACTCAAACTGGATGTCGTCAAGAGAGCAGTTATAATCAATCGTGTGACCGATGGGGCTGAGCATGCACTCAGGGAGATGGCTGAAAAGGTTGGTGTGTCACTGACTGGGCTTGTGCCGCAGGACAATATGATTGCACAGTTTGATTTGCAGGGGCGGCCGGTCTATGACCTTCCGGAAGAGGCTCTCTCAGTCAGGGCGTTGTTCAGCATCCTGGAATCTTGCCGCATTCCATAAAATTAAATAATCCTTTAAAGTAGCAGAACACATTTCTCTGTGTTCTGCTACTTGTCTATTTTGTCCTGTCTGAAATACGACCACGTCATAGATATTGCTACGAAAAGTTGCATCGCAAATGATGGTCTCTAGAGCAAAAATCGCCTGAAATTATAGATATTTATAATAAGTTTATAATTATATGATATATGCCTTTACTTTGCAAGAAAAATGATTATAATAATGTAAGCCGAAACAGGCAATCCCACCTTTGAAAGGAGGAGACATGTTAATCATCGGGGAGAAGCTCAGTATTATCGCCAAACGTGTACGTGAAGCAATGATGAAGTTCGACAAGGGACCGATTCAAGAAATTGCTGTACGGCAGTGGAAGGAAGGGTCGGGTATGATTGATGCCAATATTGGCCCGGCTGAAGACGGCGGTGAGAAGATGATGGAGTGGATGGTCACGACTATTCAAGAGGTAGTGCCCCTGCCAGTCTGTCTCGACACGACGAATGTCAAAGCGATCGAGGCTGGGTTGAAGGTCCATAATAGCCAATGGGGGCGACCGTTGATCAACTCTACATCCAATGACCCCGAGAGGTTTCCTATTATGGAAGTTGCTGTGAAGTATAAATCCCAATTGATCGGCCTAACTGTCGGTAAGGGAGGTCTTCCGGCTGATGCCGAGGAAAGGGCAGCTATAGCCTCTGAGATAATGGCCCGGGCCATGGAATATGGAATGCCGGTCGAAGACCTTTATCTCGATCCGCTTGTCCTGCAGATGGCAACTACCCAGGACCAGGCTTTAAAGGTTATCCAATCTGTAAAGATGTTTCAAGAGCTTAACGATCCCCCGATGAAGACAGTAGTCGGCCTAAGCAATATATCCAACGGTATGCCTAAGAATCTTAGACATATAATGAATAAGCATTTGTTAACGTTATTGCTGTATGAAGGCTTGACTGCGGCTATTGCCGATGCTGCTGAAGTAAATGAGACCGCCAAGACTTTCGATGTGATAATGGGCAAAACCCTGTATGCACATTCGTATCTGGAGATGTAAGGCATTTTATTTCAGCTGCACTGATTTTTATGTCGTACCCAGCCGATGCATGACTAATAAATGGAGGAATATATGGCATTTACAGCACCGAATGAAACATTTGCCGGTAAGGTCTTTGCAGTAGATGCGGGATTGGACAAGAAGATCACTTTTGGAGGAGAGAATGTCCTTCCATTCCACTTGTTCGAAGGGGACGTGCCTAACAGGCCTGTTGTGGCTTATGAGATTCAGGACGTTCCACCTGCTGACTGGCCAGAAACTATCAAGAAGGTTTATGAAGGGGTATCTAGTGATCCTGTTACTTGGGCTAAGTTCTGTCAGGACAAACTGAACGCAAGGGCGATCGCAATAAGGCTGGTCGGGACCCATCCTGACAGAGAGAACCGGTCACCAGAAGATGCTGCCAAGACGGTTAAGGACGTGCTTGCTGCAATCACCGTCCCGTTGATCATACTCGGCAGTAACCATATTGAAAAAGATGCAGCTGTACTTGTAGCGGCAGCGGAAGCGGCAAAGGATAAAAACTGCTTTCTCGGCAAAGCCCAGGAAGAAAATTACAAAACCATTGTAGCTGCTTGCATGGCAAATAATTTGAAATTAATTGCCATGTCACAGCTCGACATCAACCTTTCGAAGCAGCTCAATATTTTAATAACCCAGATGGGTTATAACAAAGAGAATCTAGTAACCGACCCGATGTGTTCTGCACTTGGATACGGCCTGGATTACACTTATTCGGTCATGGAACGCATCAGGCTTGCAGCACTGACACAAAATGACGTTACGATGCAGATGCCCATGCTGGCCGATGTTGGAATTAATTCCTGGAAAGCCAAGGAGTCGATTGCCACTGAAGCTGAACTTCCTATCGGCGGAACTCTCGAGCAGAGGGCAATTGCCTGGGAAGCAGTGACAGCATGCGCTCTGATGATTGCAGGCTCTGAGCTTCTAATCATGAGACACCCTGAAGCCATCAATGCTGTAGAAAAATTCATTGATGAATTAATGTAGAGGGAGGAATAAAAATGGCTTTATCTGGCGTTGAAATATTCAAATTGCTTCCAAAAACCAACTGCAAGAAGTGTGGCCATCCGACATGCCTCGCCTTTGCTATGAAACTTGCACAGAGACAAGCTTCTCTAGATCTGTGCCCTGATGTCTCAGAAGAGGCAAAGAAGGTGCTTGGCGAAGCCTCTGCTCCTCCGATCAGACCGGTCGTACTAGGGGCAGGAGATAAAGCAGTGAAGATGGGCGAAGAGACAGTTATGTTCAGGCATGACAAGACATTCGTCAATCCATGCGCTATTGCTGTTGAAGTTAAAGACACGATGTCTGCTGATGAACTCAATGCCGTTGCTGATCAGGTTCTGAATTCAGAGATTGACAGAGTTGGCCAGAAGATAAGGATCGATGCGATATGTGTGAGCAATGCATCAGGCGATACAGCCAAATTCGAGGCAGCTGTAAAGACGCTTGCTGCTAAAGCGCCGTCCGTGCCTCTCATCCTGTCTACGACAGATCCGGCTGCGGCTGAAGCTGCTGCAAAGTTAGTCGCTGCAAACAAACCCCTCATTTATGGAGCAAATGATGCCAATGCCGATGCGATGGCAAATGTAGCCAAGAATCACAAAGTTTCGCTCGGCGTTATTGCGAAAGGCCTCGATGGGCTTACAGCCCTTACTGACAAGATCAAAGGCCTAGGTGTGGAGGACATGGTCCTTGATTCCGGAGCGCGCACCGCCAAAGAGATCCTTAGAGACAATACTTATATCAGGAGGGCCGCATTAAAGAAAGGGAATAAGTCCGTAGGTTATCCCATCATAACGTTTGCTCAAAGGGACAATTCGATGCTGGAGATACTTATTGCATCTCTAGGTATCGCTAAATACTCATCCATCGTTGTTCTCAGCAGCATAGACAGATGGAAGAGTCTGGCCCTGTTCGTCCTGAGGCAGAATATTTACACTAACCCGCAGGTGCCGTTGCAGGTAAAGCAGGATATATACAAGATAGGCACTCCGTCAAACGATGCTCCGCTGCTCATAACTTCAAACTTCTCGCTCACATACTTTATAGTCTCCGGAGAAATAGAAGGCAGCAAAGTTCCCGTAAGGCTTGCCGTCCTTGATACAGAAGGCCTTTCGGTTTTGACGGGTTGGGCGGCTGGTAAATTTACAGCATCGAAGATTGCCCAGTTCATTCAGGAAAGCGGCGTAGAAAAAGAAATCAGCCATAAGGAGTTAATCATCCCCGGTTACGTCGCGATACTGAGTGGTTCTATAGAGGACAAGCTACCAGGCTGGAAGATAACTGTTGGGCCGAGAGAGGCCAACGGTCTGCCTGCATTCCTGAAGGCGCGTACAAACTGAAGTCTCCTTAACAACGGACTATAGGAGGTCAGGATGTCCAAAATTATCGCAACTGAGGTTGTGAGAGGTACGAAGGATCTCATAACCCGGACTGAAGACTTGCTTAAGAAAACCATCGCCGAAAAAGGAAAAGACTTACCGTTTGAATTCCCTGACACGGCATTTTTCCTGCCGATGATCTATGCCATGACGGCATTCAAGGTGCAGAAACTTGGCGACATGGAAACAGCGCTCGGTTTTGCCAAGGAACTCCTCCACGACGAACCCACAGATAAAATGTGGCTTCCCTATCTGGGCGAGACTCTTGACTGCGGCATGGCAACATTGTTTGCGGAAGAGATCCTTCTTGCTCTCAGGTACATAAACGGTATGGAGCCTGCTAAAGACCCTAAGACAGGTTATGTATTCAATGGGTTCATCGGAGATACGATCCAGAGGAATTTGGGTATCCAGCTCGTGGACGGCACGATGCCGGGTTTTGCCTGCATACTGGGTGCGGCACCGAGTGACGACATAGCGGTGAACATTGCGAGAGAGCTCCAGGAAAAGAACATCCTCACATTTCTCGCAGGGGAATCTAATGGTGACAGTTTCACCAGGCAGCTATTGCGCAAGAATATTGAATTGGGTTGGGATTCAAGAATAGTACCTCTTGGCCCTGATACGGAACATATACTTTATGCTGCCGACTGGGCAATAAGGGCGTCCTTGATCTTCGGCGGCAAGAAGCCGGGTGATTTCAAAGGCCATCTGCTTTATCAGAAAGACAGGGTATTCGCATTTGCAGTTGCGCTTGGTCCGATGGACAGCATTAAATGGGCTACAGGCGCCGGAGCAATAAACATGGGCTTCCCTGCCATCTGCGACACTGACGTGCCTGTGATTCTACCTACTGGTGTATGTACGTATGAACATGTCGATAAAGAATTCGACCACGCCAAAATCGTTCAGAAGTCGATCGAGGTCAGAGGTCTCAAGATCACAATCGAAAAGCCACCTATCCCTGTTGCATACGGGCCGGCCTTCGAAGGTGAGAGGATAAGAAAGGAAGACACCTTCATCGAATTCGGAGGAAACAGAACACCAGCCTTCGAATGGGTCCGCATGAGGGAAATGGAAGAAATTGAAGATAACAAGGTTATCATAAAGCCGGACAACTGGAAGGAGTTGTTTGAGAAGGGCGGACAGCTGCCGCTGGGCATTATGATAGAAGTCGCAGGCCGCAAGATGCAGAAAGACTTTGAGTCAGTCATTGAAAGGAAGATTCACTCCGATATCAATGAAGCGCAAAGCATCTGGCATATGGGTCAGCGCGATGTTAACTGGGTGAGAATAAGCAGGCAGGCTAAAGAGGCCGGCTTTACGCTCGAGCATTTGGGAATCATCCATACGACTATGGTGCACCATCGCTTTAAGTCTATCGTTGATAAAGTGCAGGTCACGCTATTCCTTGATGCAGAGGAAGTCAAAGCGAAGCTTAAGGAAGCAAAGACCGCATATGCCGAGCGCGATGCCAGACTTGGCAGCCTGACTGATGAGGCGGTCGAAGAATTTTACTCTTGCCTGTTGTGTCAATCTTTTGCGCCGAGCCATGTTTGTGTTGTGTCTCCGGAGCGTCTCGGTCTTTGCGGGGCTTTCAATTGGCTCGACTGCAAAGCGGCAAATGAGATAGACCCCACCGGCGGAAACCAGCCGATCAAAAAAGAAGAGGTCCTTGACCCCAAGATGGGGCGTTTTACCGGGGTCGATAAATACATCTCCAAGGCCACTGCCGGAGCAGTGGAAACAGTGAACATGTACACGATCATGGACAATCCGATGACCTCATGCGGTTGCTTCGAGTGTATTGTCGGAATTATACCTGAGGCAAATGGGGTTATGCTTGTGCATCGTGGATATCCCGGAATGACGCCGGTCGGCATGAAGTTCTCGACCTTTGCAGGTTCGGTCGGAGGCGGAGCGCAGACCCCAGGGTTCATGGGCGTAGGAGTCAACTTTGTAGCCAGCAGAAAGTTCCTCCAGGGGGATGGCGGCATTAAGAGAATCGTCTGGATGCCGAAATCATTGAAGGAGAGGATCGAAGAGGTCTTCAAAAAGAGGGCTGCCGAAGAGGGAGTCCCTGATCTGCTCGATAAAATTGGCGACGAGACAATCTGTGAGGATGCCGAGAAGCTTCTGGAACATCTTACCAAAGTGGGCCATCCGGCATTGGAGATGCCTCCGATTCTGTAATACATAGAACGGGTAGGCTGCAAGACTTTAAACGTTATAACCTGTTCAGTGGAGGAATATATGGAGAAAAAAGAAGAGAAAAAGAAAGCCAAAATCAGACCTGCGAATACGGACGCAGAGAAAATACTGCAGTGGGCGGAGGGAAAAGGAATTCAGACATGTTTTGACCGGTCCGAGAACATGAAGCCCTGCCCGATCGGGCATACCGGAGCATGCTGCAAGAACTGCAGCATGGGCCCCTGCCGGCTTACAAGCAAGGAAGATGCGCGCGGTATCTGCGGCGCAACAACCGATACTGTTGCGGCGAGAAATCTGGTAAGAATGATAGCAGCCGGTACATCCGCACATTCGGACCATGGAGTGGATATGGCACTCTTGCTGCTGGCGGTTGCCGAGGGCCATACCAAGGATTTCGAGATCAAGGATGTCCGTAAGCTTTATAAGGTTGCCGGCATACTCGAAATCGAATTCGAGGGAAGGCCTGTAAACGATGTTGCAAAGGATGTGGCACATAAGCTCATCGAGGACTTTACCCGTCAGAGTGGTGAAATTAATTACGCTAAGCGTGCCCCAGCTAAAACCCTTGAACGCTGGAGAAAATGGAAGATCGTTCCGAGAGGAGTCCAACGTGAGGTTGTTGAGGCAATGCACAGGACCCATACAGGTGTTGACCTTGATGCCGATAGCCTGCTGCTGACCGGACTTCGGACAGCCCTGAGCGATGGGTGGGCAGGTTCTATGATAGCTACTGATGTCACCGACATACTTTATGGAACTCCAAAGCCGTTGAGGGCGCGTGCCGATTTCGGAGTATTCGAAGATGACATGGTAAATGTTGTTGTGCACGGGCATGAGCCGAATCTGGCGGAGAAATTCGTAGAGGTGTCGACCGAACCGGAGATCGTGAACTATGCCAAGTCTAAAGGCGCGAAAGGCATAAACCTTACAGGCATGTGCTGTACGGCCAATGAAATACTTGTCAGGCACGGTATCGCTACACTGGGCGGCTTTACGAACCAGGAATTGGCAATATTGACCGGCATGGTTGATGCAATGACGGTAGACGTCCAGTGCATCATGCCGGCTGTGGCGGATGTATCCAAGAAGTTCCACACCAAAATAATTACCACATCGGTCAAGGCTCAAATGCCGGGGGCAATGCATATGCCGCTGGTCGACGAAACCAGGGCGAAAGAGCTTGCCCGTTCGATTATGAAGGTAGCATGCGACAATTTCCCGAACAGGACCAAAGAGGGATACCGCGGGAAGGGTAAGGAAAGCGAGATGGTAACGGGTTTCTCCCATGAATATATTGAATACATGCTTGGCGGTAAGTGGAGGGCATCATTTAGGCCGCTTAACGATGCGATTATGTCAGGAAGAATCCGCGGTGTTGCAGCTGTTGTCGGATGCGACAATACCAGGTTCCCGGCGACCGCCAATCATAATTATCTGATCACCGAGTTGATCAAAAATGACGTCTTGGTGATCACGACGGGTTGCGGATCACATGCATGCAGTATGGCAGGTCATATGACTCCGGAAGCCGCCTATGAATTGGCAGGCCCCGGCCTGCGTCAGGTATGCGAGGCTACCGGCATGCCGCCGATTCTTGCTCTTGGCTCGTGCGTCGATAATTCCAGGATATTGACCATAGCCAGCGCGATGGCAACAGAAGGCGGACTTTCGGATGAGATCGGGGGAATGCCTGCCGTAGGCATAGCTCCTGAATGGATGTCTGAAAAGGCTGTTGCGATAGCTTGCTATTGTGCGGCATCAGGATGTCCGGTTATCTTCGGCGGTGACAATATCTTCTCGGCAAGCCCCGGAGTAACCGACCTCATGACCAACGTCTGGATGGAACGGTTTAGAGGATGCTTTGTGTTTGAACCTAAGGTCGAGAAAATACTCGAGATGACTCTCGGCTTCATCGATAAGGCAAGGTCCGACCTGAAACTCAGGAAATACGAGTATGGTAAGTTCGGTACCGAAAAGGTCCTTATGGATATGGCTGCACGCCGCGAAATAGAAAAAGGCGCAAAGCCGCATCTGGGCTTATAAATCATTCTGAAATGTAACTCCAAAAAGGAGGGCGGTCCAATCCGCTCTCCTTTTTTTATTGCTTAAACAGTTTTTTCTTGACTGCATTAATCGCCAACTGTATAGTAATGCAGATTGTTTTAGTGCAGATTAAAAGCAAATAGGAATTTGCGTTGGGCGGGGGAGAATGGCGAAGATATTAATTGCTGATGACAGTTTAACGGTAGCAAAATATGTGGAAACGGTCTTAAAGGCTGAGGGCCACTCGTTATCAATGGTTACCAATGGTGAAGAGGCGCTGGATAGAATCAGGAACGATAATTTTGACCTGCTTATCCTGGATGTTGTTATGCCGCGTAAGAATGGCTATCAGGTTTGTCGTGAAATCAAAAACAGCGAGCGATACAAGACGATCCCTGTTATAATGCTTACGACTAAGGAACTTGATCATGACAAATTCTGGGGATTCAAGCAAGGAGCAAACGAGTATCTTACGAAACCTTGTTCACCTGAAGAGCTTCTTGGTGCTGTGAATAAGCTTATTATCTAGGCAGCGTTATACTGCGCACAATCTATTTACTGACTATCAGTTATTAAAGTTGTAGCGGCTAGCTCCGCTGGTTGTCATTGTTTCAGCCAATTGCAACACGGCCGTTTACGTGCAAATCAATTAATATTCGACATTCCATTGAATCCTTTCTGATATTTGACTTTATTAACTCCAAAACTTTAATATAAACGTCTCAATTGTTATGATTAGATACATTTGAAGGGGATAATATGATGAATAATAAGAGGAATCTGTTGAAATTGGGACTTCCCAAGGGTAGCCTTCAGGAAGCAACATTACGGCTTTTCAGAAAAGCGGGCTATCACATTTCAGTGTCATCGCGTTCTTATTACCCTGTTTTTGATGATATAGAGATACAGTCGATGCTGATACGTGCCCAGGAGATGGCCAGATATGTTGAAGATGGCCATATTGACTGCGGTCTCACCGGCTTTGACTGGATTCAAGAGAATAATGCAGATGTCATGCAGGTAGCCGAACTGCAATACGGAAAAGAAGGTTTTCGTCCGGTCAGATGGGTTGTTGCAGTCCCAATGGAATCCAAAATTAAGAGCATAAAAGACCTGCAAGGAAAGCGGATTGCAACGGAGCTTGTCGGTTTTACCAAAAGGTATCTTAAGTCAAAAGGTGTTAGTGCGCAGGTTGACTTCTCCTGGGGTGCAACTGAAGTTAAACCTCCATATCTGGCAGACGCAATAGTTGAATTGACGGAAACCGGTACATCGCTGAAAGCCAATAATCTAAGGATTGTCGAAACAATTATTGAATCATCTACTCGTTTTGTCTCAAATAAAAAGGCGTGGCAGGACAAGTGGAAGAGAAGGAAAATGGATAGTATAGCTCTTCTGCTGAAGGGGGCGTTGGCTGCCGAAGAAAAAGTCGGTTTGAAGATGAATGTTCCACAAAGTGCCTATAAGAAGGTGCTCAGTCTGCTTGCTGCCATGCATTCGCCGACGATCGCTCCCCTGTCAGAGACTGATTGGTATGCGTTCGAGGTGATTACCGATGAACGACTTGTTAGGGATTTGATCCCTAAACTTAAATCAGCTGGTGCTTCAGGTCTGGTGGAGTACCCGTTAAACAAGGTAATCTTATAGCATATTTCTCAAAAAATATTGCGGAGGCTTTTTGCCTATATCGTTCTTTTTTTAAGTTGACAATTATATTATATCGCCTTTATATTAATAAGTTGACGCCACCGTAGCTCAGCTGGCAGAGCTACTGATTTGTAATCAGTGGGTCGGGGGTTCGAATCCCTTCGGTGGCTTCAGGACTGTGAAGCTTGGAGAGGTACCCAAGTGGCCAAAGGGGACGGGCTGTAAACCCGCTGGCTCTGCCTTCGAAGGTTCGAATCCTTCCCTCTCCACCATATTAGTAATGGGTGATGGGGAAGTTGAATATTGAGTGATCATTCGCATTATGAATTGAACATCACTCAATATGCGGTGTGCGGGAGTAGCTCAGTGGTAGAGCGTCAGCCTTCCAAGCTGAGGGTCGCGGGTTCGAATCCCGTTTCCCGCTCCATTAATGATTTTAAGTGGCCTAGTGTTGCCGCCCGGGAAATATTGGTCCGCAGAGCGGGCCTGAGCGAGTTTGTATTGATGCTTAATATTGCCGCCCATGTAGCTCAGTCGGCAGAGCACTTCCTTGGTAAGGAAGAGGTCACCGGTTCGATTCCGGTCATGGGCTTTGTGAGAAGTTGCTGAGATTTGATTTGCTGATTAAGGATGCTTGATTTTTTAAGGAGGAGATATGGCCAAGGCAAAGTTTGAGAGGACGAAGCCGCATGTAAACGTGGGAACAATTGGGCATGTAGACCATGGCAAGACGACATTGACGGCAGCGATCACGAAAGTATTGGCGTTCAAGGGGCAGGCGACCTTCAGGGCATATGATTCTATAGACAATGCGCCTGAGGAGAAGGCGAGGGGAATAACCATTGCCACAGCCCATGTAGAATATGAGACAGACAAGAGGCACTATGCGCATGTAGACTGTCCTGGCCATGCAGACTATGTAAAGAACATGATCACCGGAGCGGCGCAGATGGACGGAGCGATCCTGGTAGTAAGCGCAGCCGACGGACCGATGCCGCAGACGAGAGAGCACATATTGCTTGCGAGGCAGGTAGGAGTGCCTTACATAGTAGTATATATGAATAAAGTGGACATGGTAGACGACCCGGAGCTATTGGACCTGGTAGAATTGGAAGTCAGGGAACTGCTGAGCAAGTATGGATTTCCCGGCAACGACATACCGGTAGTAAAGGGCAGCGCGCTCAAGGCGATGGAGAGCAGCGCAACAGAGCAGAGCGCACCTGAATACAAGAGCATACTTGAGCTCATGGATGCGGTAGATGCATATGTACCGACACCTGAGAGACCTATAGACAAACCCTACCTGATGCCGATAGAAGATGTCTTCACCATATCAGGAAGGGGCACAGTAGTAACCGGAAGAGTAGAGAGAGGGATTATCAAAGTAGGAGAAGAAGTAGAGATAGTAGGATTGAGGGAGACCAGGAAGACAGTGGCAACGGGAGTAGAGATGTTCAGGAAGCTGCTGGATGAAGGGAGAGCTGGAGACAACGTTGGAGTGTTGCTCAGGGGGACAGGCAAGGACGAAGTGGAGAGGGGAATGGTATTGGCGAAGCCTGGCAGCATAACACCTCACACGAAGTTCAAGGCAGAGGCGTATGTATTGACGAAGGAAGAGGGAGGAAGGCACACCCCGTTTTTCAATGGATATCGGCCGCAGTTTTACTTCAGGACGACGGACGTGACTGGGGTAGCGAAGCTGCCTGATGGGATAGAGATGGTGATGCCTGGTGATAATGTAACGATAACGGTGGAACTGATAGCGCCGATAGCGATGGAGAAGGAGTTGAGATTCGCGATCAGGGAAGGCGGAAGGACTGTAGGCGCAGGTGTTGTCACCGAGGTCCTGGAGTAA